>CAVTXE010000005.1:0-124642 GCA_963738635.1 uncultured Alphaproteobacteria bacterium
GAACTCGCCGCGGATCGCCGCCACCATTGCCCGTTGGCATGAACACATGGCGGGCAGAGGTGGAGTACTCGACGAGATTTGGCGGACGATGTTGTGTTCTTTTCGCCGGTGGTGTTTACCCCGCAACGCGGAAACGGATCACAAAGTTGTACTTAAACGCAGCTGTGGCAACGTTCGCCGGGTCGCCTAGCGGTGGCCCGGGACAAGCGAAAGAAACAAGTTTTCGCTACACGAAAGAAATCATCGCCGACATACGGCGGTCCTCGAGTTCGAGACAACGATGGATGGTAAGTACGTGAACGGCGTAGACATCATTCGGGTCAATGAAGCAGGTCTCATCGTCGAGTTCCGAGTAATGGTCCGACCCCTGCAGCACTCAATACGGTGCACGCCCTCATGGGAAGCGAACTCGCCAACCGTAAGCAGAAGCCTGACCAACAGAACGTAACGGCTCAGGTTCCAGGCAGCGGCTCAAGCAACGCGACCGGGATCCGTCGATCGGTAAAGCGCTGGTAGGAATCAAAGCCTCCGTACGTGTTAGCGGCCAGTGCCCAACACGTGTCGCGTTCGGAGCCGTCTAGCTCGCGGGCCGACACCTTCCAGCGTTTGGCTCCCACCTGTACTTCCCCGCCGCCGGCTGCGATCAGATTGAGATACCAGTTGGGGGTAGCGGCGGCACCGCCGGCCGACCCGACCACGATGAGGTCGTCACCTCGCGGCACGTACATCAACATGACAGGGCGGTGCTGGCCGCTTGATCGACCGATGACATCGAGCAAGAACACCGGGCGGCCAAGAAGCTTGTCACCCTTGCGACCGTTGCTGGCGACGAACTTCGCCACATGTTTGGCTGTTGCGTCGCGCGCCATGCTGGGGCGGCGACGAGCGATGAGGTTGGTGATCCTGGCCGAGACCAGGCCGGTGATGTCAGTCATGTTGGCCGTCCGTTCGAGTTGATTGGCTCGTGTGATGTGGTTTGCGGTGCCCCTGCCGGCGTTGCCAGAAATGCAAGAACTTCAGGCACAAACGTTTTGTGATGTTGGAAGACTCCACCGTGTCCTGATGCGGGGTAAATAGTCAGCCGTGCGTTCGGGAGCCGTTTCGCCATGTCTGCCGAGTGACTGGACAAGACCATCAGATCGTTGTCGCCATTTGCAACCAAAACCGGCTGAGTGATCTTGGAAAGATCATCTGGCGTGTGCCGCCCGGCGGCGCGAATCGCTTTGAGCTGAGCGATACGGGCTTGCAACGAAATGCGCTTGTCTCGATCGCCGGTACGTTCGCCCAAGCGAGCAAAATAGTCACCAGCAGCGCGTTCCCTTCAGGAGTACGGGGAAAGAAAAGACAAGTTTCTCCAGTCCTTCAGGGTGACCGCCGCTTTGAGGTTGGCTTTCACCGCCACTTTGGTGATCTCGTCAATGCCTTCACCGCCGCGCGGACTGTTCCGGCCAGCACAATTCGGCGTACCAGACCGGGCTGCGCAAGCGCCACCATCTGCGCGACCCCGCCGCCGAGGGAGAATCCGAAGAGATCAACTTTGGTGAGGCCCATCGCTTCAATGAACGCTATGGCATCGCGGCCCATCTCCTCGATGGTGTGAGGAACCTTGCCCCCTGACAAGCCGACACCACGGTTGTCAAACGCAATGAGCCGATGCTGCGTGGCAAGACCGTCCATGACGCGTGGATCCCAGTCATCAAGCACTGCTGTGTAGTGGTGGAGAAAGACCACCGGCACTTCGGATTTTGCGCCGAAGTCGCGGTACGCAAAGCGAGTTTCGCCGATGTTGACGAACCGCGTCGGAACGTCCTTCCAGGCAGTGCCATGCGACCTGCTCATCGAGTGGCCGCCGCTGCGTCCCATTGAGCCTGAAACATCGGGTAAATCGCTGCAAGATCGTTCGAAAGGGCAGCTTTCACCATTTGACTTGTGCCATCGGCAAGAACTTCCTCAACGTCAGACTGGAGCGCAGCAACGATTTGTTCCGCCACGACGACGGGGCTGATCTTGTCGCCTTCAAGCTCCGCAGCCATATCGGTGTCGATGAGACCCGCGTGGACCGCAATGACGCGGGTGCCTTGCTGGCGAAGTTCGATGCGTAACGCATTGGTCAACGACCATGCTGCGGCCTTTGACGCGGTGAGGTCGCTGCCTGCGGCATGGAGACAAACGACAGGACAGACAGCATGTTGACCAATACCCCACCCCCGTTGTTACGGAGGACGGGAGCAAATGCTTGTGCCATGTGCAGTTGACCAAAAAAGTTGGTTTCAAGCTCCGCCCGGGCAGACTCTGCGGCGTTCGGCGAGAGTGCGGATGCGGCACGTGCGATGCCAGCGTTGTTGATGACGATCGACACGTCGGAGCAGAGCTGCGCTGCGTTGGCGATGTCTTCAGGTTTGGTGACATCGAGCGTGACCTGAATGAGGTTCGGGTTCGTAATCGTGGAGACGTCACGGGCGGCGCCGTAGACCTTCGCCCCGGCGTCGACCAGTGTTTGCGCAACGACGGCGCCGAGCCCCCGGTTGGCTCCAGTGACGAGCACGGCGGCGTTTTCAATATTCATCGTGACCCACTTTCATGTGGAGCGCGATTACACCCGCGAGCCGGAACGGCGTCAGGAGCCGGTCGTGGGTGCGTGATGCGTTGGCGAACACGCGGTCGCCACGGTGGAACTCGGTCGAGAAGCTCGCCGCCTCCACGCGCGTGATGAGCTGCCCCGCCGTGTTCTGGATGTGCTCCACTGTCCCCCTTCCGTGAACACCTGGCGCACCGACTGAACCCGCTTCACGCGAGGGCTGAACCTGGCTGAGCCCAGCGTGCGGCGGATGTCCGGCCGCTGCACAAAGCCCACCTCGGTGTGAACCCAGATCAATTGTAAACGAAACCACATTACGGAACAAATTAATAAACATTAATATACGAAAGGCTACTGGCCCGGACGGAATCTCGAATACTGTGCTAAAAAACACCTGCAACGAAATATCGAAGTATCTAGCTCGATTGTTTAAATTATCTATAGCAAGCGGTGAGTTACCGAATGACTGGAAAACCGCAAACGTTGTGCCCATTTACAAAAGCGGAGACAAACTCCTAAAGGAAAACTACCGCCCAATAAGTTTGACATCCTGTGTTTGTAAAGTGCTGGAATTTCTCATATGTGATGCAGTACGCGATCATTTGCAAAAGCACTGCCCATTAGCGGAAACTCAGTACGGATTCCGTGCAAAAATGTCGTGCACCTCGCAGCTGCTAGGGTACGTCGACGCAGTATCCGAGAAGCAGAAGAAGGACTTACATTACTATACCTGGACTTCAGCAAGGCCTTCGACAAAGTAGAACACACCATGCTAATAAATAAGCTAATACACCGTAGTTTACCAAGCCTATTGGTGAGCCGTAGTTTGGCCGCTTCTGTTCTCTACTGTATACTGTGTACATCGGCAGTGTTCGAGTCTGTTCAGCGTCGTTTTACTAAACGTGTATCAGGTTTACGAAACTTATCGTATAACGAAAGAATTCGTGCGCTAGGACTTTGTACTCTTAGCGCGAGGCGTAATTATTTTGATTTAGTTGAACTGTTTAAAATTCTCCACGGCCTCACAATATGCGGTTTACGACCTGTGCTCGCTCGCTCTGCATATGTAACGCGCGGTCATCAGTTCCGTCTAGAAGCAGCGAAATCGAAACTAAATGTTCGCAGATTTTCTTTCTTTCGCCGTGTCGTTAAAGTCTGGAACGCCTTGCCCTCGCAAGTAGTCGAGGCCAAATCGCTGAACCAGTTTAAACTATACCTTCGCCGGCATATGCGTGTTTAAATACCCTAGACGGTCCCGTGGCGACCCTTACGACCTTCCGGATGCCGGATGAGGCGGTCGAACTGGTGAAAACACGCGCCATGGGCTGGCGGTGACGGTCTGGTTGGAAAACATCAATCTGGCGCTGGATGTGGGATCGAAGATCAAGGCGGGGATCCTGCTGGATCAACTGCACCAACGTGATGGACGCGGGTGCGGGTTTCGGCGGCGACCGTGAAAGCGGCTATGGCCGTGAAGGCGGGCGTGAGGGGATGTATGAATACCTGACGCTGCCGGGGGTGAAGGCGGTGGCGGAGGCCGCGCCGGTTGCGCCGGATGCCGCGCCGGTTCCCGGACCGGCGGGCAATGTCGCGGCCATCGACCGCACGGCGAAGATGTATGTCGGCGGCGCGCAGAAGCGGCCCGACAGCGGCTATTCCTATGCGGTGGTGCATAAGGGCCGGGTCGTGGGTCTGGCGGGCCTCGGCAACCGCAAGGACATCCGCAACGCGGTCGAGGCGGCGCATGGTGCCAAGGCCTGGGGCAAGGCGACCGGGCACAACCGGGCGCAGGTGCTGTACTACATCGCGGAAAACCTGAGCCAGAGGGAGGGGGAGTTCGCCGTTCGGCTGAAGGAAGCGGGCGTGGCGAGGGCCGCCGAGGAAGTCACGATCAGCATCAGGCGGGCGTTCTGGTACGCCGCGCAGGCCGACAAATACGACGGGGCAGTGCATTCCACGAAATCGAGCCATGTGACGCTGGCGATGCCAGAACCCTATGGCGTGATGGGCGTGGCCTGCCCGACCGATGCGCCGTTGCTGGGATTCCTGTCCCTTGTGCTGCCGGCCATCGCGATGGGCAACACGGTCGTCGCCGTGCCGTCGCAGAACATGCCGTTGGCGGCGACAGACCTGTATCAGGTGCTGGAAACCAGCGACGTGCCGGGGGGCGTGGTGAACATCGTGACCGGCGCGCGCGAGGAACTGGTCAAGACGCTGGCCGAGCATGATGACGTGGCGGCGATGTGGTACTGTGGGTCGGCGGAGGGCGCAAAGGCGGTCGAGGCGATGAGCGCGGGCAATCTGAAAGTGACGTGGTGCCCGCCGAACCGCGACTGGCTCGGCGGCGAGGGGCAGGGGCGCGAGTTCCTGCGGCGCGCGACGCAGGTCAAGAACATCTGGGTGCCGTACGGAGAATGACGGAGTATCTGTTCCCGCAGCCTGCTGTCCGCTCGATCCCGGTTGTCGGAGAGACGGCTGAATACCCGGTCCACCGCATCTTCTGCGTCGGGCGCAACTATGCGGATCATGCCAGGGAAATGGGCAACACGGTCGACCGGTCGGCCCCGTTCTATTTCACCAAATCCCTGACCGCCCTTGCCCCGTCCGGCGCGCGTCTGCCCTATCCGCCCGGCACTGCGGATTATCAGCACGAGGTTGAACTGGTCGTGGCGCTGGGCGCGCCGCTGTTCCGCGCCGATGCAGCGGCGACCGGCGCGGCGATCCTCGGCTATGCGGTCGGCCTCGACATGACCCGGCGCGATCTGCAGGGGGCGTCGAAGGAAAAACGCCAGCCATGGGACACGGGAAAGGATTTCGAAGGATCGGCGGTCGTCGGGGCGATCACACGGCGGGCCGGTGCGGGCGAGGTGACGGCGAAGTCCCTGCGTCTATGGGTGGACGGGCAGGAACGGCAGACCGGTCGCCTGTCGGACATGGTCTGGCAGGTCGCGGATATCATTGCGCATCTGTCCGGGCTGTATCACCTGGGTCCGGGCGATCTGATCTTCACGGGAACGCCGGCCGGGGTCGGACCGGTGCTGCCGGGCAACCGGATTCTGGGCCGCATCGACGGCTGGCCTGAGGTCGCGCTGGAGATCGAAGCGCAACACTAGCCGCGACGTGATCTGCGGCAGGGTGATTTGGGTTTGTGTTAACGACTTGTTCACCATACCATCGGAACCTAGCGGGGCTGCTGACGTTTAAGCCTCCGAACGGATTGAAGTCAGTGATCTTGGGTGAAGCCCGCGGCTGATCGCGTGTGGTCGGCCCGCTGCCGGGGTGGGTAGATGGGCACTGTGCAGAACGATGTGGACCTGGAACCGGGCACGGACGTGTCTCCGGCGCATGTTGAGGCTTTGCTGAAATCGGCGGACTGGGAAGCCCGGCTGGAGCAGGCCCGCGTGGCGCGGAACAAGGTTCTGGCAGAGCGTGCGAAGGGCGGCGTCGCGGTCGATGCAATGCGCGGCCCGCGACCGTGGGAAATGGCGACCACCACCGATCTTGCCGAACGCAGGCGCATCCGTGCGCAGGCTGCGGCCGATGCTTCGTCGCTGAAACCAGCCATGGCGGCACCGAATCGGGGCGTGCCGGCTGCGGTCGGCGGTCAGGCAGCTGAGGAGCGGACCGTAGCAGGCACCGCCGTCGCCCTTGTTGCGAAGGAGCGGTCGCTCGACCTTGCGGTCCACGCGTCGGCGGAACCTCGGCGCGAAGAAAAGCGCAGCGGCTCGCGCTTGATGTGGGTCGGCATGGCTTTCGCCATGGGATTGGGACTGGGGCTTGGCGGCGTGCTGTTGCCGCGGCTTCTTTCCTCAGCCAGTCAGGATATGGCCGATGCCGTGCCGCAGGCGGCCGTGACCGTCAGTCCCCCGTTTGCGACGCAGATCACCGATCTGTCGGCCCCGGCCATCCCGCCGCCAGCGGAGCCGGTTGTTGCGGCCGGAGTTCCGGCAGCGGTCGTGCCCGCACCCGGGGCAGCGCCCGTGGCCCTTGCCGTTCTCGGTGCCACGCCCGTCGCCCCGAATGCACCGGCAGAGCCTGCCGGGTTCCCTGCGGGCGATGTCCTGCCGGTGCGTGCGGCGGCACTCCGGTTCCCGGGACAGGTGTCCGGCGGACCCGACGCCGCGCCCGGCATCGTGCGTGCCTCCGTTCTTCGGCCGCTTGCATTCGTTCCCCGGCTTACTGCCGGGCCGGGTGCCAGCGGCGCCGCCGATGCCGCGATACTGCGCCCGGGCGACAATGGACCGGGCTTGCGGCTGGAACGGCCCGCCGCCCTGCCGACCGCTCCGGATGGGCCTGACACGCTTCCGCTCGTGGTCAGTTTCACGCCGGCCGACGCGCCGGTGACGGCCAGATATGCGACCGTCACACTGAAAGTGCTGTCGGTTGACTTTGCCGACCCGGCGCTTGTCAGCGACCTTACGGAAAAGGTCAGGGGCGCGGGATTCGCACCGGTTGCAGGCAGGCCGCTGACGATCAGCGTCAAGAAGACCCATGTGCGGTTCTATCATTCCGCCGACGCCGGGGCCGCCGCCGCGGCCGCTGCATCTGTCGGTGGTCAGGCGCGCGACTTCACCTCGATGGCGTCTCCGCCGCCGCCCGGCACCGTCGAAGTCTGGATTTCGGGCAAACCGGCCGTGACCGAGGCGTCGGCGAAACCCGCGGCGAAGACAAAGAAATCCACGACGCGCAAGGCTTCGGCCCCGGCGCAGCCAAAACGGGACCCGGTTCAGGCGCTGCGCGACCGGATCGCCGCGCAGCTGCGCAACGGGGATCATCTGTGACTTCGGGGCAGGAAAGCGAAAGAAATGTGCCGCGACGGTTCGGGACAAGCCGGTCGCAGGGAGGTGTGTGATGCCGAGTCCAAGGCTTCTGGCGGTCGTGACCGCGATGCTCATGATTGCGGGTGCCGCGCGCGGCCAGCAGGGTGCTTCGCTGGGCGATCTGGAGCGGATCGAGGGGTTCATCCAGAGCAAGGACTGCGGTGGCCTGTGGTCCTTCGTGACAGCTCAGCCGGGTCTTCTGCAGGGCAACGATCCGCTTGCCCGCGAACTGCGGGTCTTCGTCGCCAGCACCGAACGCGGATTGCTGGACTGCTTCGCGTCCCGGGGGGGCGGGACGGGTGGCGCGGATGAGGTCGTTGTGCCGCCGCTCTCTTGACAGTCGGATAGCAACGGGCGTCCGGTGGCGCTGAGACAGCCATTCCAGCGAAAGCAGTTGCGCCGCCATGATCGTCATCGAGTCCACCGCTAACGGTGCGTCCAGCGTGGCGGAAAGGACCAGGGTCGCACAGCGCCTGCGCCGCCGGGGACATGCGGTGTGCATTTTGTCGGAATCCCTGACCGACCCGTTAGAGCCTTGGCAACGCTATGAAGCAGCCCCGTTTCTGACGGACGCCGAGGACATCGGAGATGCAACAGCGCTTCTGATACTTGGTGCCGAAAGCCTGACAGAAGCGTGCTGCGAGCCATGGCTGGGGATTCCGCTTGCTGAGGATGCCAAGGTCGTTGCAACCGGGTGGTTCGCGTCCGAAGCTGATCGCGAAAGCGCCCACCGCAGGCTGGAATTCGCGCTTTCCCGGAAAGTGGACATAGTGAATCTGCACTGCGCGATTTCCCCGTTCGCTATCGGGCGGGGGGATGGTCGTTCCTGCAGCAGTACCGGTGCATCGGGCCATTTCCAGGCCGATGCGGTCCCAAAGGCCGGGACCGCAGGGCGACCCGATACTTCGCCTGCTGGTCTCGATTCCGGGCGAACTGTTCGGCGATCCGACGACGCTGGCAAGCATGGCCGAACTTGACAATCTGCCGTTGCTGAAATTGTCCATCCTGACCGACGCGACAGGAAAACAGCTTCTGAATGCCTCGCGCTATCATGCGATTGCGGCCTATGCCCCGCAGGACATCGGTCCCATGGCGCTGGCCGATCAAGTGGATATCGCGGCATTTTTCGGACCCGGGATCGAAGGCGGCTACTATGCCGACCTGACACTGGACCTTCTGTGGAGCGGCGGCATTGCCATCGATTGCACGGAAAGATCTGAACTTGCGGCGACCGGTGCGCCCGTACTGAAGGGCCCCGCGCATCTGGCGGGACTGGCAAACTATCTGCAGCACACCGTGCTTCCATATTGCGAGACCGTCCGCAAAAGGGTTGCGCAGAGCGACTGGCTGCGCGGGACGGATATCGGCTGGCTTGAAGATGCTCTCGGGCTGAGCCGACCGGGCGAAGCGCACGAGCCTTCCCGACCCAGGCGCGCCATATTCCTGCCGACGAACGGCGTCGGACTGGGGCATGCTCAACGATCAGTCCGCATAGCCCAGGCGATGGATGCGCGGGATGCCTGCGCTTTTGCGGTTTTCCCAAGTTGCACGGGCACGGTCGCACGGCTGGGGTTTCCCTGCCTTCCGCTGGTTCAGCGCGCAGATCTGCAAGGTGTCGATCACAGCGGAGATGTGATCAACTATCTGCGGCTCAGCGAAGCGACGCAGCCCGGCGACGTTCTGGTCTTTGACGGCAGCGCCATCTTTGCGTCGGTTTACCGCGCAATTTTGGAACGGCGATTGCGCGGGATATGGGTGCGCAGGGGGCTATGGAAAGCGGGTCGAAGTGCCACGGTAAATTTCACACGGATTTCTGCATTCCGAAAAATCATCGTTCCAGGCGAGGCGTTCGAGGAACTGAACGCGCCCCTGTCCTTCGGCGACAACGTGCACCCTGTCGGCCCGGTTGTGCAGGGTCTCGGCCAGGCGACGGATTCCGCCGACCTGCGGGGCAGGATCGCCCGGTACTTCCGGATCGACTTCGATACCATGATCGTTTCGCTCCTGGGTGCGGGTGTTGTGGCGGACCGGACGGCGCAGCTGCAGTCCCTGTCGATGATGGCCGAGCGCCGCTCTTCCACTCTGCATCTGATCGTCGTCTGGCCGGGCGGACGCATCCCGCCCGCGCAGTTCGGGTGGACCCGCACGCGGGTTGTCCAAACGCAGAACGTGCCGGATCTGTGCCGGGCTGCGGACATCGTCGTGACGGCGGCCGGGTACAATTCGTTCAACGAAATGATGTATCACCGCATCCCGGCAATCTTTCTGGCACAGACCGGCACGGCGCTGGACGATCAGGAACGCCGGGCGCGGGCTGCGTCGGACCGGGGTTTGGCGATCACTGTGGGACCGTCCGATCTTGTGCGACTGCGGTTGGAACTGACTGCCTGCCTTGACGAGGGGAAGGCGGCAACGTTGCGTTCAGCCCTTGGGTCCGCGTCATTTCCCGAAATTGGCAATCGCAGCGCCGCCGCGATTATCGATGCGGAGCTTCGGGCATGATGTCTGACGAACACTGGCTGGCCGTCCTGGCGCGGATCACGCCACAGCGACCGACCGACCTTGACCTGGCGGTTTTCGGCGAGGATGTGCCGCCCTGCAACACATGGGCAACCGAGGCAGGGCGGTCAAGCATTGCAATCTCGGCACGCCTATGGGAGCGCCAGGAAAGCGAATGGTCGACAATCGGTGTCCGTATCCTGGCCCCTCCCGCCGACCCTGCGGGCCTTGCTCTGACGCTTGCCTCCGCCGCACTTGAGCGCAGGGTCGAGCCGATTATCCTGACCACCCTGCATTCCTGCGGGCTGGAGCAATTCGGATTCCGCGTCGAAAGACTTGCTGCCGGGTCGGAAGAGGGGCTGCGGCGTCAGGAGAACGAAATCGTCCAGTTCTGGTGTCTGGCGATTGTGGTCGATGCGGCGGACATGGCGGCGGTCTAAGCCCGAACGTCATTTCTTCGGCGCCGCACGGAGAGCAGTTTGAGACGCTGCAGAGATGTCAGAGGTCTGGTGGAGCCGAGGGGAATCGAACCCCTGACCTCTTGAATGCCATTCAAGCGCTCTCCCAACTGAGCTACGGCCCCGGATGTCAGACCGGACACTTGGGGGTGTCCGCGTGGCGCGGGGTATAGGCAAGGGGCGGTGGCACTGCAAGGGAAAAGCGGCACCGCCGGGCCGTGGCACGGGGCCGCCGGAGCGACCCCTGCCTGGCCTTACGGCTCTTCGTCGCCGCCGGGGACGTCGGCGATCTCGTCCAGCGAGACATTGTCGTCCTCGTCGTCTTCGAGCAGATCGTCGTCCAGATCGACGTCGGCGCCTTCGGCTTCGATGTCTTCCTCGTCGGCCAGTTCGTCGATCTCGAGATCGCGTTCCTTCACGACCGCCTTCTCCGCGACCATGATCCGGCCGCGACCGGTCACCAGGCTGTCAGCCGTGAAGGTGTGGCTGCATTCCGGGCAGGTCATCGGATCGTTGCGCAGATCGTAGAAGCGGCTGGCGCAATGCGGGCAGAGACGCTTGACGCCCCATTCATCCTTCGGCACGGAGCACTCCTTCCGGTTCAGGGGTTCATTCGAAGGCTGGCAACTGCCACAAGCATGACAGGGTGTCAAAGGCCTTTTTCGGGAAATCACACGTGTCTGCCGATGCCTGTTCACGCGACGCCGCGTCCCGGCTATGATCGCTGGAAAACGCGGGCGACGATGAGCAGGCACACCCTTCCGACGGATCCGTCGATCGAGATCACCCTGCGCCGGTCAAAGGCCGCGCGGCGGTTTTCGCTGCGGGTGTCGCGGATCGACGGGGCGGTGACATTGTCGATGCCGTTTCATGCGCGGGATGCCGAGGCGCTGGGCTTTGCGGCTGGGCAGGCGGACTGGCTGCGCCGGGCGCTGATGCGGGCGCGGGTGGTCGAAATCTGTGGGCATCGGGTCGGTGCTGCCTGTCGAAGGGGTGGCGCTGACGGTGACCGCGGCGCCTGTGCGGGCGGTCCGGGCAGAGGGCGGCGCGCTGCTGATGCCCGAGGATGCGGCACGGGTGGGCGCGCGGGTCGCGGCCTATCTGAAGCTCCGGGCGCGACAGCGGCTGCAGGCCGAGAGCGAACGCCATGCGGCGATGCTGGGCCGTCCGTTCGCCCGGATCACGCTGCGCGACGTGCGGTCGCGCTGGGGGTCCTGTGCGCGCGACGGCAGCCTGATGTATTCCTGGCGTCTGATCCTGGCGCCGCCCGAGGTGCTGTCCTATGTCGCGGCGCATGAGGTGGCGCATCTGGCCGAGATGAACCATTCGGCGCGGTTCTGGACGGTCGTCGCACGTCTGATGCCGGAGTACGAACGTCACCGGCGCTGGCTGAAGGCGCATGGCACGGGACTGCACGCCTATGACTTCGGGGCGCGGGAGTGATGGTGCAGGCGGGCCCCAGAATCGCGGACACCGGCGGCGCGGCGCATGACCGGCTGTACCGGATGCTGCGCCAGCAGATCATGCACGGCGAGATCGCGCCGGGTCAGGCGATGACGCTGCGCGGGATTGGGCCGGGCGAACGGGCTGTCGATGACGCCGGTGCGCGAGGCCTTGCGGCGGCTGGTGGCGGAAGGCGCGCTGACGCTGTCGGCGTCGGGAAGGGTTTCGACGCCGGAACTGTCGAACGAGCGGATCGAGGAACTGGCGACGATGCGGGCGCTGATCGAGCCGGAACTGGCGTCGCGCGCGTTGCCCAGGGCGCATTTCGCGCTGATCGAGCGGTTGCAGGCGATCAACGCGGCGAACGGCGAGGCGGTCGCGCGGCAGGATGCGGTGGGCTACATCCGGACGAACCTGGAGTTTCACCGGATGCTGTATCTTCGCGCGCAGTCGCCCGCGATGCTGGCGATGACCGAGACGATCTGGCTGCAGCTGGGTCCGACGATGCGGGCGGTCTATTCGCGGCTGCGCCGGACCGAGGCGCCCGTCGACGCACCGGATGATTCTGGCGGCGCTGAAGGCCGGGGACGAGCCGGCGCTTCGGCTGGCGGTGCGGACGGACGTGACGCAGGGGCTGCGGCATCTGATGACCTGAGTGTTCCCGTCAGGCGTGGATCGCGCCGTCGCCGCAGGCGAGGGCCGCTTCGCGCACCGCCTCGCTGTAGGTGGGGTGCGCGTGGCAGGTCAGAGCCAGATCTTGTGCCGATGCGCCGAACTCCATCGCAACACACACTTCATGAATCAGGTCGCCCGCTGACGGCCCGATGATGTGGCAGCCCAGAATGCGGTCCGTCGCGGCGTCGGCGAGGAGTTTCACGAAGCCGTCGCCCTGAAACACTGCCTTGGCGCGGGCATTTCCCATGAAGGGGAACTTCCCGACCTTGTACGCGCGGCCCTGTTCCTTCAGCTGTTCTTCGGTCGCGCCGACATTCGCCACTTCCGGCGTGGTATAGATCACGCCCGGAATGACATTGTAGTTAACGTGGCCAGCCTTGCCTGACAGGATTTCAGCAACGGCCATGCCTTCGTCTTCGGCCTTGTGGGCCAGCATCGGGCCTGCCACGGCATCGCCGATCGCGTATATCCCGTTGATATTGGTCGCAAAATGCGCGTCGGTCTTGATGGTGCCGCGCGGTCCCATTTCGACGCCAAGGGCCTCAAGCCCCAGGCCCGCCGTGTAGGGTTTCCGGCCCGTGGCGACGAGGACGATATCGGCGTCGAGGCTGGCCGCGCTGTCGTCCTTGCGCAGCTTGTAGGCCACCGTCGCCTTGCCCTTGGCGGTCGTCACGCCCTGCACGGCGGCCCCGAGAATGAACTTAAGCCCCTGTTTTCCGAGGATTCTCTGGAAGGTTTTCGCCACTTCGGCATCCATCCCCGGCGTGATCGCATCCAGATACTCGACCACCGTCACCTGCGTGCCGAGACGGGCATAGACCGAGCCCATCTCCAGCCCGATCACGCCCGCGCCGATCACGACCATCGTCTTCGGGATCGCGGGCAGGGCCAGCGCGCCTTCGGAGGTCACGACCGTGACCTCGTCCACGGTCACGCCGGGAAGGCTCGATGCCTCGGAACCCGTTGCGACCACGATGTTTTTTGCGGTGTGGCTGTCGTCGCCGACCTTGACCTGACCGGCGGCCGGAATGCTGGCCCAGCCCTTCAGCCAGGTCACCTTGTTCTTCTTGAACAGGAACTCGATCCCCTTGGTGTTCTGGCCCACAACGTCGGTCTTGTAGGCCAGCATCTTGCTCCAGTCGACGGTCGGCGCGGCCCCGATCAGGCCCATTTTTCCAAAGTTTTCATGGGCTTCGTGGAGCATGTGGGATGCGTGCAGCAGCGCCTTCGACGGGATGCAGCCGATGTTCAGACAGGTGCCGCCGAGGGTGTCACGGCCTTCGACGACCGCCACTTTCTGGCCGAGCTGGGCCGCGCGGATCGCGGCGACGTAGCCGCCGGGGCCTGCGCCGATGATGATGGTGTCGAAGTCAGCCATGGGTGTCTCCTGCAGGCGGAATGGAACAGGCACTTTGCGTGCATATTACATGCATACGACGTGCATACGCTGAAAAGGGTGGGGGGCGCTGCCCCCGACGGCGCGATGCGCCGCCTCCCCCGGGATATTTTCAAGCAGAAAATCGCATCAGATCAGGCTGGCCGCGATCATCAGGATTGTCGCGCCGAACCCGACGCACCAGATCGCCGACCGCCAGGGGGCGAGGCCCGCCCAGTAGGCGGGGATGTAGGCGATGCGGGCGGCGAGGTAGATCCAGGCGCAGGTCTGCGTCAGGGCAGTGGACTGGTTGCCGAGGGTGACGACCACGACGGCGAGAGTGAACAGGATCAGCGCCTCGAAATGGTTGTTCAGCGCGCGGACCAGACGGCCGGTGCGGGGACTGAGGCGGCCCATGATGTCGGGCGCGTCGCGGGGGCCGGTGGTGACGGCGGTCCCAAGCTCGATGTTCGCGGGGACGGCCATCAGGCCGTACTGGACGGCCTGGAGGAGACCGGCGAGGGCGAGGACGGTGAGTTCGGGGGTCATGTCACCTCGTCCCGGCGGAGGCCGGGACCCCGATGGGCTGTGCGCCGGCGGAGCGAGGCCCCGGCCTGCGCCGGGGCGAGGGAAGCTGTCACCTCCGCGAAGGCGGGAGGCCAGATTGCGCGGGCCAGTATGGGTCCCGCCTTCGCGGGGATGACAGGTATAGGGTGGGTCATGCGGTTTTCAGGAACTGCGCCGCGACGGTGGGGCCGAGGGCGGACTGGCGCTTGACCCAGGCTTCGGCGCGGGGGCGGTCGGCGACCTCGAAAAGGGCGGTGACGGTGTCGGGATCATCGGCGCTGCGCCAGAGCTGGAGGAGGGTCAGGCCGGAGGCGTCGCGATCTTCGGCATGGGCGTCGAAGGCGGTTTTCCAGGCGGTGTAGCCGGGGGTGGGGATGGTGGCGAGGAGGTGCATTGGGGCTCCAAAATCGGTGCGCAATGAATGCGCACCCGTACGAGTAACTCATGTGGGCTGCACGTTCGAGATAATGATTGCCACCCCTGCGACAAAGCAGCAGGAAATGCAGTATGAGAGCGTGGCAGTATCGACCAGAACGCAAGCCAATGCTCGGACTGCTTGTCATCGTCTTGGCTATGCGACGCGAGCTCTGGCGCTCACATAGGTCTGAACCGATCGACAGAAATCACGGCAGCCAACCGCAGTCCGAAGTAATCAGGAATCAACGCCGCACTGTCAACGAAGGAAGCGGAATGGCAAACTGGGTTTTGTGACAGCTGCAGTTGCCGATGTAGCGTCACGCAATACGACAAAGGCCCCACTATTCAGCGTCGACGAGGCAGTACTTAAACTTGCGATGAAGCCAACTTCTCGGACGACTTGGGTCGTTGTACCGATAGTACTCGAGTTTCACTTCGCGCTGAAAGTCTTCGGGATACTCGACCATCTCACAAATCCAGCAGCAACCGCTGCGGGTCCTCCAGCGCCTCCTTGACCCGCACGAGGAACGTCACCGCGCCCTTGCCGTCCACGATCCGGTGGTCGTAGCTCAGCGCCAGATACATCATCGGGCGGATGACGATCTGGCCGCCGACCACCACGGGCCGGTCCTGGATCTTGTGCATTCCCAGAATCCCCGACTGCGGCGGGTTGAGGATGGGCGAGGACATCAGGCTGCCATAGACGCCGCCGTTCGAGATGGTGAAGGACCCGCCCTGCATCTCGGCCATGCTGAGCTTGCCGTCGCGGGCGCGCAGGCCAAGTTCGGCGATCTTCTTCTCGATCTGGGCGAAGGACATCGCGTCGGCGTCGCGGACGACGGGGACGACGAGGCCGGAGGGCGTGCCGACGGCGACGCCCATGTGGACGTAGTTCTTGTACACGACATCGCCGCCGTCGATTTCGGCGTTGACCTCGGGCACTTCCTTCAGGGCGTGGGTGCAGGCCTTCACGAAGAAGGACATGAAGCCCATCTTGACGCCGTGCTTCTTCTCGAAGGCGTCCTTGTAGGTGTTGCGCAGCGCCATGACGGCGGACATGTCGACCTCGTTGTAGGTGGTCAGCATGGCGGCGGTGTTCTGCGCGTCCTTCAGGCGGCGGGCGATGGTGGCGCGCAGGCGGGTGATCTTGACCCGTTCCTCGCGCGCGGCATCCTCGGCCGGGCTGGGGGCGCGGGGGGGTGCGGCGGGGGCAGGGGCGACGGATGACCGGTGCCGGGCAGGGGCCGGGGCCGCGGGCGCGGGCTGCGCGGCCTTTGCGACATCCTCCTTCATCACGCGGCCGTCGCGGCCGGTTCCCGCGACCTGATCCGGGGTCAGCCCGGCCTCGGCCATCGCCTTTTTCGCGGCGGGGGCGTCTTCGACATCCTTGCGCGGGGCAAGCGTTTCCGGTCCGGCACCGGGCGAGCCGACGACGGCGGCGGCCTTGGCTTCGGGCGGGGCGTCGGCCTTGACGGGGGGCTTGACCGGGGCGGGCGCGGCGGACCCTTCGGCGACGATGGCGAGGCGGGCTTTGGCATCGACGGTGGAGCCTTCGGGCGCGATGATCTCGGTCAGGACGCCCGCGACGGGCGAGGGCACCTCGACCGAGACCTTGTCGGTTTCCAGTTCGCACAGCATTTCGTCCTGCGCGACGGTGTCGCCCACCTTCTTGAACCAGGTGGCCACGGTCGCTTCGGTCACGCTTTCGCCGAGGGTCGGCACCATCACGTCTGTCATTTTGTCCTCACGGAAATCGCGGAAAAGGGGCGGGCGCGGCGGGTCATGCCGCGCCCAGTGTCAGGGCGTCGTTCACCAGCGCCTCCTGCTCGGCCTTGTGCTTGGAGGCGAGGCCGGTGGCGGGCGAGGCGGCGGCGGCGCGGCCGGCATAGCGGGGGCGGGGATGCGCGGCGCCGATGCGGCCGAGGACCCATTCGAGGTTGGGCTCGACGAAGGTCCAGGCGCCCTGGTTCTTGGGTTCTTCCTGGCACCAGACGATTTCGGCCGCCTTGAAGCGTTCCAGTTCCTTGGTCAGGGCCTGGGCGGGGAACGGGTAGAACTGTTCGAGGCGCAGCAGATACACATCGGTTATGCCGCGCTTGTCGCGTTCGGCCAGAAGGTCGAAATAGACCTTGCCGGAGCAGATGACGACGCGCTTGATCTGGTCATCCGGTTGCAGCGTCGTGTCTGAATGCCCCTTCTGCGCGTCGTCCCAGAGGACGCGGTGGAAGGTCGATCCGGTGGTGAAATCGGCGGCGTCGGAGATGCAGAACGGGTGGCGCAGCAGGGATTTCGGCGTCATCAGGACCAGGGGCTTGCGGAACTGCCGGTGCAGCTGGCGGCGCAGGATGTGGAAGTAGTTGGCAGGGGTGGAGCAGTTGGCGATGATCCAGTTGTCGTTGGCGGACATCTGGAGGAAGCGTTCGAGACGGGATGAGGAATGTTCGGGGCCCTGCCCTTCGTAGCCGTGCGGCAGCAGCATGACGAGGCCGGACATGCGCAGCCATTTCGATTCACCCGAGCAGATGAACTGGTCGATCATGATCTGCGCGCCGTTGGCGAAGTCGCCGAACTGCGCCTCCCATATCGTGAGGGCGTTCGGTTCGGCGAGGGAATAGCCGTACTCAAACCCGAGCACGGCGTATTCGGAGAGCATCGAATCGATGACCTCGTACCGCGCCTGCCCGGCGCGGATGTGGTTCAGGGGATAGTGGCGTTCCTCGGTCGTCTGGTCGACGAAGGCAGAGTGGCGCTGGCTGAAGGTGCCGCGCGTGCAGTCCTGGCCTGACAGGCGGACGGGGAAGCCTTCGGTTGCGAGGCTTCCGAAGGCCAGCGCCTCGCCCGTTGCCCAGTCGAAGCCGGTTCCGGTGGCGAACATCTGGGATTTCGCCTCAAGCTGGCGGGCGACGGTCTTGTGCAGGTCGAAGCCGTCGGGAACGGCGGTCAGGCCGCGGCCGATTTCGGCCAGCGTGTCCGGGGCGATGGCGGTGTCGCCGGGGGTGTATTCGGTACCTTCGCGGGTGACGCCGGACCAGCGCCCGTCGAGCCAGTCGGCCTTGTTGGGCTTGTAGTCCTTGCCGACCTCGAATTCGGAATTCAGACGGGCCTGGAAGGCGGCTTTCATGTCCTCGATCTCGCCCTCGGGGATCAGGCCGTCTTTGACCAGCCGCTCGGTGTAGATCTGCAGCGTCGTCTTGTGGGTCTTGATCGCCTTGTACATCAGGGGGTTGGTGAACATCGGCTCATCGCCTTCGTTGTGACCGAAGCGGCGGTAGCAGAAGATGTCGAGCACGACGTCCTTGTGGAACTTCTGGCGGAATTCGGTGGCGACCTTGGCGGCATGCACGACCGCCTCGGGGTCGTCGCCGTTGACGTGGAAGATGGGGGCTTCGACCATCAGCGCGATGTCGGTGGGGTAGGGGGAGGACCGGCTGAACGAGGGCGAGGTGGTGAAGCCGATCTGGTTGTTCACGATGATATGGATCGTGCCGCCGGTGCGGTGGCCGACCAGACCCGACAGGCCGAAGCATTCGGCGACGACGCCCTGACCCGCGAAGGCCGCGTCGCCGTGCAGCAGGATCGGCAGCGACTGCGACCGGGTCGTGTCGCCCATCTGCGCCTGCTTGGCGCGGACCTTGCCGAGGACGACGGGGTTCACCGCCTCGAGGTGGCTGGGGTTCGCCGTCAGCGACAGGTGCACGGTGTTGCCGTCGAAGGTGCGGTCGGAGCTTGCCCCGAGGTGGTATTTGACGTCGCCGGAGCCGTCCACATCCTCGGGCTTGAAGCTGCCGCCCTGGAATTCGTTGAAGATCGCCTTGTACGGCTTGGCCAGAACGTTGGCGAGAACGCTGAGGCGGCCGCGGTGCGGCATGCCGATGACGATGTCGGTGACGCCGAGATTGCCGCCGCGCTTGATGATCTGTTCCATCGCGGGGATCAGCGCCTCGGCCCCGTCGAGGCCGAAGCGCTTGGTGCCCATGTATTTGACATGCAGGAACTTCTCGAAGCCCTCGGCCTCGACCAGCTTGTTCAGGATCGCCTTGCGGCCCTCGCGGGTGAAGGCGATTTCCTTGCCGTAGCCTTCGATGCGTTCCTTGAGCCAGGCGGCCTGTTCGGGGTCGGAAATGTGCATGTACTGAAGCGCGAAGGTGCCGCAGTAGGTGCGGCGCACGATGTCGATGATCTGGCGCATCGAGGCGTGTTCGAGGCCGAGCACCTTGTCGATGAAGATCGGGCGGTCCATGTCGGCCTCGGCGAAGCCGTAGCTGACGGGGTCAAGCTCGGGGTGGAGTTTCTCGTCCTTCATGCCGAGGGGGTCGAGGTCGGCGACAAGGTGGCCGCGGATGCGGTAGGCGCGGATGATCATCAGGGCGCGGATGCTGTCGAGGACGGCGCGCTTGATCGCGTCGTCATTGACCTGCGCGCCGGTCTCGGTCGCCTTGGCGCGGATCTTGTCGGCGGTGCCCTTGGCTTCCGGGGCGGCGGGCCAGAGGCCGGTCAGGGCGGAGGTCAGGTCATCGGCCGGGGTCGGCGGCCAGTCGGGGCGCGACCAGCTTGCGCCTGCGGCTTCGTTCCGCACGTCCCGGTCGCTGTCGCCGAGGGACCGGAAGAACGCGGCCCAGGAGGCATCGACCGCCTCCGGGTTCTGCGCGTAGGCGGCGTAGAGGTTTTCCACGTAGTCGGCGTTCGCGCCCTGCAGGAAGGACGAGGCGTGGAAGGCGTCGTTGGGGGATTGGTCGGTCATGGGGAGACCTCGGCTGGGAGTTGGGACGCTGACTGTACGGCCTTGGTGTGGCACGCGGACGGCTTTGTCAGTCAGCAGCCAGCACAAGCATTGCGATCTGGCAGCTCCAAAGACACGGTTCATGCGCAGCCGACAGCGCTAAATCTCCGCGGACGGTACGAGATTGACTGTCATTGTCTGTCAACACCTCTCGGGCAGATGTCGAGTTTTGACGCCAATTCCCTCTCGATTTCGACAGATGGTTCCACAGAGACTCGAAGAGCAAATGGTCATCGCTCTGCTGGTGCCGAGCATGCGTACCTCCGAGTCTCGACGGCAAGTGATCTGTGAAGTGGCGTGCTGTCATTCCCGATGATAGGACTGCGCACAGTGTGATCTAGGGACCGCAAGAAGTCACTGAGTCGCCGCCTTCAGGTCCAGCCATATTTCGGTATCTGCCGATTACACGCTCGATGTTTGTACGACGTCGATCATCTGGGTTGCTGTCGAGATCATCAGTAGCAGTGGTTGCTTCCGATGATCGCACTATCGACGATCTTCGCGTTCCCGCTGCCGGGCCGACATTCGACGGACTAGAACGACCGTTCTGCAGACTCTTGCAGCTGGCTGCGCGTGCGCGATTGCAAGTCGTATCGGAGACTTCGGCGAGTGCTTCCGACGGTGCTGTGCGTCCAGCATAACGTCAGGCAGCTTGTCGCCGCGCAATGCTGATCAGCAGCAGTCGTAAGGCATGGTCAAGGTTCCGATCGCCGAACTTGTATCGCGTGCACATGCGCGTAGATGCGCAGATCTCGGCGATCCTGCAATCGGACTGTCAAGTCTCTGCCGACCTCCATCACCCGATCGCCTTCAGCACGGCCTCGCCCAGTCCCGCCGGGCTGTCGGCCACCACGATGCCGGCCGATTTCATCGCCTCGATCTTGCTTTCCGCGTCGCCCTTGCCGCCTGCGACGATGGCCCCGGCATGGCCCATCCGGCGGCCCTTCGGGCGCCGTGCGGCCCGCGATGAAGCCTGCGGTCGGTTTCCAGCGACCGCGCTTCTTCTCGTCCATCAGGAACTGCGCCGCCTCTTCCTCGGCCGATCCGCCGATCTCGCCGATCATGATGATGCTCTGCGTCTCGGGGTCGGCCAGGAACATTTCCAGCACGTCGATATGTTCCGTCCCCTTGATCGGGTCGCCGCCGATGCCGATGGCCGAGGACTGGCCGAGGCCGACGTCGGAGGTCTGCTTCACAGCCTCATAGGTAAGGGTCCCCGACCGCGATACAACGCCGACCGACCCGCGCTTGAAGATGCTGCCGGGCATGATGCCGATCTTGCATTCGCCGGGGGTCATCACGCCGGGGCAGTTCGGGCCGATCAGGCGGGTTTTCGACCCGCCGAGCGCGCGCTTGACGCGCATCATGTCGAGCACCGGGATGCCTTCGGTGATGCAGACGACCAGCGGGATTTCGGCGTCGATGGCCTCGAGGATGCTGTCGGCGGCGAAGGGCGGGGGGACGTAGATGACGGAGGCGTTGGCGCCGGTCCGGGCCACGGCATCGTGGACCGAGTTGAAGACCGGCAGGCCCAGATGTTCGCGTGCCGCCCTTGCCGGGGGTCACGCCGCCGACCATCAGCGTGCCGTAGGCGATGGCCTGTTCGGAGTGGAAGGTGCCCTGGCTGCCGGTGAAGCCCTGGCAGATGACGCGGGTGGATTTGTTGACGAGGACGGACATGGGAATTCCTTATGCGGTCCGGGGCTTGGTCAGAAGCACCTGGATATTGTCGTCGATCCAGAGGTTGAGGCGGTTCACGAGGCGGGTGGTGAACCCGGCCTTGGCGGCGACGGCGCGGAGGCTCGCCAGCGTGAAGTAATTGACATGGTCGGGATAGCGGAAGCCGCACCATTTCGGCCCGATGACGCGGCGGTTGAGCGAGCCGTAGTTCGGGACGCGGACAAAGACCGCGCCGCCGGGCTTCAGCGCGCGGAAGCTGCCGGACAGGACCCGGGCGATATCGGTCTCGTGTTCGAGGTAGGAGAACATGACGATGCCGTCGAAGAAGCCTTCGTCGAACTGCCAGACCCCGTCGGCCCCGGCGGCGTGCAGGCAGTAGCCCCCTGCCGCGCGCATCCGGGCGTCGGCCTGCGCCTGAAGCGCGCGTGACAGCTCGACCCCGTAGGGCACCATCGGCGGGCGGATGCGGCCCCCGCCGCCGCAACCGATGTCGAGAACGCGGCCGGACCTGAAGGCGCGGGTGAAGGCGGCGGTGCCGCGCCCGCCGGGCCGGTGGCCCAGACGCGCCCGCAGGCGGCGGTTGGTGGCGCTGAACCCGGTCGATCCGCCCTGTTCGCGCTTGGCGACATAGGTCTTTTCCCAGGCGAGGTCTTCCTCCAGCGCTGCATAGGGCGGTGGGTTCTGCAGGAAGGTGAACCCGCAGGCATCGCAGGCGACGATGTTCCAGCCGTCGGGCGAATAGGCGTCGATGCGCGTGGCGCGGGTGCCGTCGCAGGCGGGGCACGGGCGATTGGGGGCAGCGGGGGGATGTATCATGGGGTGATACGGGATTTGAGAACGGATGCTATCATGTCGTGATACACGAGTTGGATGATCGTCACGACGTGCGACAAGCGGATCGCCTTGATCCTTGCCGGACAATCGCCGAAGGGGTTTCCGTCCGACTTGTTGCGCGGGGCGATCAGGAAACTGCTGATGCTGGATGCGGCGACGTTCCTCGGGGCCTTGCGCCTGCCCCCCTCGAACCATCCGGAGGCGCTTTCGGGCGACCGGAAGGGTCAGCATTCGATCCGCATCCATTCGCAGTGGCGCATCTGCTTTGTCTGGAAGGACGGCGATGCCCTCGATGTCGAAATCTTGGACTGTCATTGGGGAGCCAGGACCATGCTGATCACCAACCCGCCGATCCATCCCGGCGAAATCCTGCGGACGGAGTTCATGGAGCCGCCGAATCTGACGCCCGGAAAGATCGCGCGGGCCATCGGTGTGCCGCAGACGCGCATCGAGCGGCGGATCCGCAAGCAGACGGCGCTGACCGCCGACACCGCCGCGCGGCTGGGGCGGTATCTGGGCACCAGGGCGGAGTTCTGGATGAACCTGCGGACAGGCTATGACGCCTCGGTCGCGCATCTGGACCCGGACCTGCAGCGCGCGCTGGACGCGATCGTGCCGAGGCCGGAGCCGGAGGCGCGGGACGAGGCGGCGTGAGGGGCGGGCGGAGGGGGTCACTTGGGGTCCTTGGCTGGTGTTCTGTTGGGAGAGAGGTGCGTGAAATCACGCACCCTACGGCTTGGAGCCGGTGAAGCCCTGGCAGATGACGCGGGTGGATTTGTTCACGAGGACGGACATGGGGGTGCCTTACACTGCGAAGAAGATTGAAATGACGGTGCTGCCGAGGGCGGGGCAACCGGCGGAGAGATCGGTCGCGCCGACCGTCACCATGAGCGGGATCGCGTCGGCGGCTTCGGAGAAGATCGCGCAGGACTTCGGGTCCCGCCGGAAGCTGTCCGAACCGGCCCGGGGCGGCCTGGTTCAGGATGGCGCTGACCAGCGGGGCGGCTTCGGACGGGGGCAGGTGATTGGTATGGACATCGCAGGACGAGGCCATCTGGCCCTGGAGGATTTCGGCGCGGACGGTGTTGGCTGGGGCGAAGAAGCGGTGCCAGACATCACCGTTCGCTTCGGCCGCTGGCGTGTAGGTGAAGCCTGCGGCCTGAAACGCGGCGATGGCCGCCGGGATATCGGGCGCGGTCCGGATGCAGAGGCGGAGCGCCAGGCCGAGATTGGCGCGGACGGCGTCGTCAAGGGATTGGGAGGCGGCAGGAATGGGGGAGGCAAGGGCGAGCACTGCCGAAAGGGTGGCGGCGGGCAGGCGGCGTGAGGGACGATCAACCGGCATCGCTCAACTCCCTTTCCCTCACGAAAGCAACGGCCTCCGGGCAGTAAATTCGAATTGGAGCAATTAAACCTACGCGTGCGCGGCTACCAAATTTCTGAAGCGCATCAGCCTTCGACAGGTATACAAAATCCAACGGCTCACCGTCTTCAATGCCATGCCCAAGCTGGGCATAGTCCCGTTCCCTAGCTACTACAAATCCCTTATACACCGGCTCTCTCGGCTCAAAGCAAATTCGCACTTCGTCTTGCCAAGCAAACCCACTCCGTTTTATTTCGCGCGCAAAGAACTTACTCCTAATCCTTGGGTCATAAAAGTCGCTGATGACGAAATCTGGATCTGACGTAAGGTCGAGGTCCCATCTAGACAGATACTTAATTCGATAGAGGCATCCCACGTCAGAAGCATGCGCAATTGATCGAGCTATGCAACGGAAAAACTCATAGTCTGTTATTTCAAAAACACAGTCTGCGCCGAAAGAAATCTTCAGGTCTTCAGACAAAGTTGACGAGAAGCACATAGTCCATGCGTCGAGTGACGACAGCGGAACGGTACAAAGCCTTCCGTTTCGTGGTTGAACATAAAGGTAATCGAACCCTCGGCAAGGTCGGACTGAGCGTCATTCAGGCCTTCGCCGGTAGCAAAGTGATAGAGAGTGTTAAAGTATAGCTCGCCAGTATTTAGAAACTTCTGAAAATAGTTTCGCTTAGTATAACGAAAAAGCGGTACCCAGTCAAAATTTGGTCGAGAAAGTGCGCACACGCCCCTAGCCGCTTCGCATGCATCAGCCCCGCCGCCGCGAATTGCACTCAAAAGCTTCTCGGGCCTTGAGAGGTCGTAAAGAAAGTCGAATGGCTTGGTCGACTCCAATGGACCTACCCCCGCACCGCCTTCACGATCTTCTCCGCCCCGTCCCGCAGGTCGTCCGCCGCGATCACGTCCAGGCCGCTTTCCCGGATGATCTTCTTGCCGAGGTCCACGTTCGTCCCCTCCAGCCGCACGACCAGCGGGACCTTCAGGCCGACCTCCTTCACCGCCGCGATGATGCCTTCGGCGATGATGTCGCAGCGCATGATGCCGCCGAAGATGTTGACCAGGATGCCCTTCACGTTCGGGTCGCTGGTGATGATCTTGAAGGCTTCCGTCACCTTTTCCTTGGTGGCACCCCCGCCGACGTCGAGGAAGTTGGCGGGTTCGGCGCCGTAGAGCTTGATGATGTCCATCGTCGCCATCGCCAGGCCCTGCTCCGTTGACCATGCAGCCGATCTCGCCGTCGAGCGCGATGTAGTTCAGGTCGAACTTGGATGCGGCGAGTTCCTTCGGGTCCTCCTCGGTCTCATCCCTCAGGGCCATCACGTCGGGCTGGCGGTAGAGGGCGTTGTTGTCGAAGCCCATCTTGGCGTCGAGGCATTTGACGTCGCCGTCGGTGGTCACGACCAGCGGGTTGATCTCGATCATCTCGGCGTCTTTTTCGGTGAAGAGCCGGAAGAGGCGGTTCAGGAGGTCGACGCATTGCTTGACCTGCTTGCCTTCGAGCCCGAGGGCGAAGGCGACGCGGCGGCCGTGGAAGGGCTGGATGCCGGTGGCGGGGTCGATGTCGAAGGTCAGGATTTTCTCGGGCGTGTCATGCGCGACATCCTCGATGTTCATGCCGCCTTCGGTGGAGCAGACAAAGCTGATGCGGCTGGACTTCCGGTCGATCAGCAGCGCGAGATAGAGTTCGCGCGCGATGTCGCTGCCGTCCTCGATATAGACGCGGTTGACCTGCTTGCCTGCGGGGCCGGTCTGGATCGTGACCAGCGTGCGGCCCAGCATCTTCGCGGCCTCGGTCGCGGCCTCGCCCACCGACCGGGTGATGCGGACGCCGCCCTTTTCACCCGCCGCGGCCTCGATGAACTTGCCCTTGCCGCGCCCGCCTGCGTGGATCTGGCTTTTCACGACCCAGACCGGCCCGTCGATCTCGCCCGCCGCCGTCTTGGCGTCTTCGGCGCGGGTGACGACGCGGCCATCGGAAACCGGGATGCCGTACTGGCGCAGAAGTCCCTTGGCCTGGTATTCGTGTATGTTCATGGCATTGATCCGATACGGTTTCCGCGTCTCTGATGGCACGGAAAGGATTGACCGGATATTGCGAAATGGCGTTCGGGAGCAGAAATCCGACATATGTGATCACACGTAAAAAATGTGTGATCACATAAGGCTGGACTAGTTGCGCTAACCGTGAGTTGCAGGCCCGTTTGGACGTGTCCCGGGCCGGGCAAGGACCAGGGTCTGACCGCGCGGCAGCAAGTCGGGGCGGGCCGTGGCGTCGAAACCCGCGTCGGCGGCAGCGGCGAACACGTCGGCGACCGAGCGGTGATAAGGCGGGCGGTCAGGATGGGTCACGACGCCGTCGCGCTGTCGGTGCGGAGGCTGGGGGTCGCCGGGGGCGGGGAAGACGGTGAAGAAGAATGCGGCCAGGTGCGGGCAACGGGCGCGCAGGCTGTGCAGGCAGGCCGACAGGGCGTCGGCTGGCAGATGCGTGAAGACGCCGAAAGCGATAGCGAAGTCGATGTCGTCGGGGATGCCGGGCAGGGCGAAGGCGCTGTCCTCGATCAGCTGGGCGGGTGGCAAGCGGGATCTGTCGGTCAGTTCCACCTCCCAGCCACGACGCATGAGCGCTGCTGAGGCATCGGTGCCCCAGTAATGGCCGGGGTCCAGGAACGGCACGGCGAGGTGCCCGAGGCGCAGGCTGCCGCAGCCGATGTCGAGCAGGCGGTGGCGGGGTTCCATCCCGGCATCGCGCAGAATCGCCATCTGCGCCCGTCCGGTCTCGCCCCAGCGGCCGCCGACGATGTCGCGGTGGCGGCCCTTTGCAAGGGCATCGTCATAGAAGCCGGGGGTGAGGTAGGGCGAGGCGGGGCGAGGTCATCCTGATATGCCGTCAGCCGAGCGGCACGGTGTCGTGTTCCATGAACTCGGCGACTTCGGGCAGCCAGCGGTCGCGGACGAAGGCGGCATGCGCGGGGTGGTCGTTATAGGCCTGATAGGCGGCAGCGTCGGCGAAGGTCATCGAGACGGCGAAGGTGAAGGGGTTCTTCGGGCTGGTTTCGCGGGCGATGGCGAAGTCAGTGACGCCCGGGATCTGCGCGAGACCGGTGAGGGCGTCGAAAAAGCCGTGTTCGCCGGGTGAACCCGCCGGATGGATCAGGCGGAAGAGGGCGGCGTGGCGGATCATCCGGCGGTTTCCTTGTGACGGCGGCGACGGCCTGACGGGCCGCCGCCGTGCAGGGTCATGCGAGCGAGGGGTCGATCACCTTGCAGGCGGCGACCAGGCCGTTCACCGCCTCGACCGACTTGTCGAACATCGCCTGTTCGTCCTTTGACAGCTTGATCTCGGCGATGCGCTCGACCCCGCCTGCGCCGAGGATCGTCGGCACGCCGACATAGAGGCCGGTCAGGCCATAGGCGCCGTTGACGAAGGCGGCGCAGGGCAGAAGGCGCTTCTGGTCGCCGAGATAGGCTTCGGCCATTTCGATGGCGCTCATCGCGGGGGCATAGAAGGCCGATCCGGTCTTCAGAAGGCCGACGATTTCGGCCCCGCCGTCGCGCGTGCGCTGGACGATGGCGTCAAGCCGGTCCTGCGTCGTCCAGCCCATGGCGACCAGATCGGGCAGCGGAATGCCGGCGACGGTCGAGTAGCGGGTCAGAGGCACCATCGTGTCGCCGTGGCCGCCGAGGACAAAGGCGGTGACGTCACGCATCGAGACGTTGAATTCGAGCGACAGAAAATGGCGGAAGCGCGCGGAATCGAGCACGCCCGCCATGCCGACGACCTTGTTGTGCGGCAGGGCCGAGAATTCGCGCAGCGCCCAGACCATGGCATCGAGCGGATTGGTGATGCAGATGACGAAGGCGTTCGGGGCATGGGCACGGATGCCTTCGCCGACAGCCTTCATCACCTTGAGGTTGATGCCGAGAAGGTCGTCGCGGCTCATCCCCGGTTTGCGGGGGACACCTGCAGTGACGATGCAGACGTCAGCCCCGGCGATATCGGCATAATCGTTCGTGCCCTTCAGCGTGGCGTCGAAGCCCGCGACGGGACCGGATTGCGCGATGTCGAGCGCCTTGCCCTGCGGCACGCCCTCCATCACGTCGAACAGGATGACGTCGCCGAGTTCCTTTTGCGCGGCGAGAAGGGCGAGCGTGCCGCCGATCTGTCCTGCGCCGATGAGGGCTATCTTTGCGCGCGCCATGTCCATCGCTCCGGGTTGAGGGGTTGTCGCCGGATGGCGTAATGCCTTGCCCCGGAGCGCGCAAGCCTGCGTCCGACCGGTGCAGGTGAAAGAGCATGGTGCCGCATCGAGTGTTCCCCGCTTCTTCCCAGTGGTCGCCGTCCAAGGTAGTCTCAAGTGTCTAGGATGGAGATTTGCTGCATGGCGAAGATCGTCTTCGGAATGAACCAGTCACTGGACGGCTATGTCGATCACGAAGAATTCGCACCCGATCAGGCGCTTTTCCGTCACTTCATCGAGCAGGCGCGCGGCCTGACAGGCAGCATTTATGGCCGTCGTCTTTACGAAATCATGCGTTACTGGGACGGAGACGACTGGGACCAGCACGATTCTGCGCGGACGCCGGAGCTGCGAGAGTTCGCGGAGGCTTGGCGTCGCCAGCCGAAATGGGTGGTCTCGCGGTCGCTGACGTCGGTTGGCCCCAACGCAACCCTTGTCGCAGAAGACGTCGAGACTCTTGTCCGCAGGCTGAAGGACGAGTTGACCGGCGAGATCGAGATTGGCGGACCGGTCCTTGCGGGTCATCTGACCGCGCTGGGCCTGATCGATGAGTATCAGATCTATCTCCACCCGGTCGTTCTCGGTCGCGGCAATCCGTTCTTCGCGGGACCGCGGCCGCCGCTGCGCCTTGTTACAAGCGACCGGATCGGCAGGGACACGATCAGGCTGACCTACGTTCCCGCCTAGTCGGGCGGCGCGCCCGGCGGACTGCGCCGCCGGAGCCGGACGGTACGCAGTGCCAAGCGCGGTCAGGGCGGATGCGCTTGGCTGTGCGGCAGCCAGGCGCATCCGCGCAACGTCCCTGTGATAGCCAGACCACGGCTTTGCGAAGTGACGTTTCGGAACGGAATGCCCGTCATTCCGGAATCTGCAACGCCTCGAGCCTGCCGTAGACGTCTTCCATGCCGTCAGTCATGCCGGTGGCAATCGCGGCGGCCCGCGCCTCTGCGTTGGCATAGCGCATCACCATGGTCATGCGGGTCCCGGTTCCGCGCGCGGCCAGATCGGTTGTGATCGTTGCACGCATCGCCGGATCGCCGTTGAAATATTCGACGTGGGTCATGTGATGCGGGGCATCCACTTTCTCGACCGGTCCCGAGAAGAAGAACGAATTGCCATCCGCGCCGGCCCATTCAAAGTGGAAGGTGCCGCCCGGGCGCGGATCCATCTCGCAGCGCGTCATCGGGAATTCCGGGATCGCCATCCACTGGCGGATCAGGGCGGGCTCGGTTATCGCCCGCCAGACGCGGGCGGGCGGATGGGTGAAATCGCGGCGGACGATGATGTCGGTTTCGCCGTCCTGTGCGACCTGGAGCCTGGTCAGGTCCGGGGTCATGTTCATGATGTGCTCCTTTCAGGGTTGTCGGAATGCGCTTGGTCGGTTTCGTCGGACAGGCCGTCGAGAACCGCATCCAGCTTCTGGAACTGCGCCTCCCACAGCGCGCGGTACTGGCCGAGCCAGTCCCAGAGCGCTTCGACGGCGTCCGGTTTCAGGCGGCGGGGGCGGGCGGTGCCTGCGATGCGGGTCTCGATCAGCCCTGCCTCCTCCAGGACCTTCAGGTGGCGGCTGATCGCGGGCTGACTGATCGGGAACGGGCGCGCGAGGTCCTGCACCGTCGCCTCGCCCCTGGCCAGCCGGGCGACGATGGCACGGCGGGTGGGGTCGGCGAGGGCGGCGAAGGACTGGTCGAGGGCGGGCATGGCGGGCGTCCGTTATGTAACGAATCACTTATATAATGAGTAAATTATTAAAGGAAGCCCCAAACCGCGGCCGAATTCGGGGGTGGGTCCCGGGCACCCGCATTCTTGACGGAGCCGCCATGTATTGACGCCCCTTACTTGGCCCGGAATCAAGGGGGCGCATGCGCCGCCGGGCTGCGGCCGACCGCCCCCCGCGAGGGCGCTCTGCGTCGGCCAATCCGCTCACGCGCCGGAAGTCGGCGGCACCATGAAGCGCCTGTTTCAGCCGTCGGGGCGCCCGCCCGAGCAAGGGCGCGGCCCTCTGTTCCGCATCGGGTCGGATGGCAGCCACGGGATAATAGTGCAACTTCGGACTTCGGAACTGACCGCGAATGGCAGTGCCTTCCGGCCGTCGCGGGTTTCGGCTAGACCCGCGCCGAAAGCGGCGTTCTCTATGTGCCGTCGCCGGGGGAGAGCCGATGCACGATCCGCTGTACTGGGCGCTGGCGGTGATCGCGGCGGTTCTGGTGGGAATGTCGAAGGGCGGCCTGCCGCTGGTGGGGATGCTGGCTGTGCCGGTGCTGGCGCTGGTGACGCCCGCCGTGACGGCGGCGGGGCTGCTGCTGCCGGTCTACGTCGTGTCGGATGTCTTCGGGCTTTATGCCTACCGACACAGCTTTGACCGGCGGAACCTGCTGATCCTGGCTCCTGCGGCGATCCTGGGCATCGGGCTCGGCTGGGCGACGGCCAGCGTGGTCACGGAATGGGTGGTGACGGGGCTGGTGGGGGTGATCGGCTTTGCCTTTGCGCTGAACCTTCTGCTGCGGCATGCGCCCGACGGCCCGGCGCGGAAGGGCGGGGTCGGGCCGGGGCTGTTCTGGGGTGCGGTCGCGGGCTTCACGAGCTTTGTCAGCCATGCGGGCGCGCCGCCCTATCAGGTCTATGTGCAGCCGCAGCGGCTGGACAAAACCGTCTTTGCAGGGACGACGACGATTCTGTTCGCCATCGTCAACGCGGTCAAGCTGGTGCCCTACTGGGCCCTTGGGCAGCTGTCGTCGGACAATCTGCGGACGGCGGCGATGCTGATGCTGCCTGCCGCGATTGCCGTCTATGCCGGGGTGCGGCTGGTCCGTGTGATCCCGCAGGACCTGTTCTACAAGCTTGTCACCTGGGCCTTGCTTCTGGTTTCGCTGAAGCTGCTCTGGGATGCCTGGAGCCAGTCAGGCATGGCCTGACTTCAGGCGTCGTCGCCGGGTTTCGGCAGCGCGTCCGCCATGGTCTGGTAGTTTGTGCCCGATGCGACAAGGCAGGTCGTGCCGGCGGCGGTGGTGACAACGATCGTCCAGGTGCCGGTTGCGTCGGACGCATAGACCTCGATCATCGAATTGTTCGCGGCCAGGCCCACGGATTGCCGCGTTTCGCCGTAGCCCGAGGCAAGACGTTCGGCGACGGCGGTGCGTTCGCCGCACTGCGCGCCCTGCGCGCGCGCGTCGGTGGCGATCAGGGCCGCAGCCGCAAAACCGAACGACAGGGCAAACATGTTCTGTCTGGTCATCGATGGCCCTCCGGGCATGCCTGCTGGACGACGTGCCCGGCGGCGATGGGCAAATCTGCCTGACGAAGGGCCAAATATTGGTTAACGGATTGCGCGTTGCCTGATGCGGTGCGGATGCCGGGGCATCTTGTGCGGACGCGGAATGCGGCGCACAACGCCGTTCGGATGGACATCTGACGGAGGGACGGCGCGATGACCCTGCTGATAACCGGCGTGCTGCTCTGGTGGGCGTCGCATCTGTTCAAGCGTGTGACGCCGGGCCCGCGTGCTGCACTTGGAGACAACCAGGGCAAGATGGTCGTGGCCGTCGTGTCGGTCATTGCCGTCGTGATGATGGTGATGGGCTATCGCGGCGCCGATGTCGTGGCGGTCTACACGCCGCTTGCGGGCATGGGGCATCTGAACAACCTCTTGATGCTGTTGGCGCTGTTCCTGTTCGCGCTGTCTCAGACCAAGGGGTCATGGCGCGGGCGGCTCAGGCATCCGATGCTGCTGTCCGTCGTCGTCTGGGCCATCGCACACCTTCTGGTCAACGGTGACGTCGCCTCGCTGATCCTGTTCGGCGGCCTGGGGCTTTGGGCTGTTCTGTCGATCCTGCTGATCAACGCGCAGTCCGGATGGGTCCGTCCTGAACCCGGTCCGGCGTCGCGCAACATCATCACGGTGGCCGTCGTTCTGGTCCTGTACGGGCTGATCGCCGGGGTCCACATCTGGCTGGGGCACAATCCGTTCACGGGGACCTACGGATGAAGCTGTACCGGTTCCTGTCCGAGGATGACACGTCCGCCTTCTGCCACAAGGTGACTGCGGCCCTGAACAAGGGCTGGGCCCTGCAGGGGTCGCCGACCTATGCCTTCGATGCGGCCAGGGGTGTCATGCGCTGCGGGCAGGCGGTGGTGAAGGAAGTGCCGGGCATCTACACGCCGGAGACCAGGCTGGGCGAGCACTGACGCGTCGGACATCCTCCTGATCCGTTGTGACTGCGGAAAGCCGAGGTGGCAATAAGGCGATATGTCGCGCGCTAACAGGTTCGAAAGCAATGCAGATGCAGCATTGCGCGCGTGACTTGGGCGGCAGAATCGCTATTCATAGCCCGCAAGGCGGCGGGAAGCAGTTCGCTGCAGCGGAACACGCCAAGGAAACCGAGCATGGCTGACGTCAATCGCGGAATCCGGTCACAGGACCGCCCACTCTCGCCGCACCTTCAGATCTACCGCCCGCAACTGACCGCGATCACCTCGATCCTGACGCGGATCACCGGCAACGGGCTGATCGTCGCGGCGCTGCTGCTCGTCTGGTGGCTGCTAGCCGCAGCCTCCGGTCCGGAGTATTTCGCCTTTGTGGACGGAATCGTGCGGTCATGGTTCGGCAAGCTGATCTTCCTGGGGTCGATCTGGGCCGTCTGGTACCATTTCTGCGCCGGTCTGCGGCATCTCTGGTTCGACAGCGGGCGGGGCTTGGACATTCCGACGGCGGAGAAGCTGGGCTGGGCCGTCATCGGCGGGTCAGTGCTGCTGACGGTCATCACGGTTGCGGTTCTGTAGGGGGCGACATGGCATACCTGACCGACCGCAAACGCGCGACGGGGCTCGGCTCGGCCAAGACCGGGACCGAGCATTTCTGGCAGATGCAGGTGTCGTCGGTCGCGCTGGCGATCCTGATCCCGCTGTTCATCTTCACCTTCGGGCGGATCGTCGGCGGCACCCATGCCGAGGTGACGGCGTATTTCGCCCGGCCGTTCCCTGCGATCATCGCGGGACTGACCATCGTCACCGGGTTCCTGCACTTCAAGAACGGCGCGCAGGTGATGATCGAGGATTACGCGCAGGGTGCGACACGGAAGGCCCTTATCATCGGCGTCACCTGCCTTAGTTATCTCTGCATGGCGATGGGGCTGTTCGCCCTTGTCAAACTGGCGCTGTAAGGACCGACGCATGACCGCATACCCGTATGAGACCCATGACTACGATGTGGTCGTCGTCGGCGCCGGTGGCGCGGGCCTGCGCGCGACGCTGGGCATGGCGGAACGCGGCCTGCGGACGGCCTGCGTGACCAAGGTGTTCCCGACGCGCAGCCATACGGTGGCGGCACAGGGCGGCATCGCGGCGAGCCTTGGGAACATGGGGCCGGATTCGTGGCAGTGGCACATGTACGACACCGTCAAGGGGTCGGACTGGCTGGGCGACATGGATGCGATGGAATACCTCGTCCGCGAGGCCCCGAAGGCGGTCTATGAGCTGGAGCATTACGGCGTGCCGTTCAGCCGGACCGAGGACGGGCGCATCTATCAGCGTCCCTTCGGCGGGCACACGACCGAATACGGCGAGGGGCCGCCGGTGCAGCGCACCTGCGCGGCGGCGGACCGGACGGGGCATGCGATCCTGCATACGCTCTATGGCCAGAGCCTGAAGAACAACGCCGAGTTCTACATCGAATACTTCGCCATCGACCTGATCATGACCGACGGGGCGTGCACCGGCGTCGTAGCATGGAAGCTCGATGACGGCACGATCCACGTGTTCAACGCCAAGATGACGGTGCTGGCCACGGGCGGCTACGGAAGGGCCTATTTCAGCGCGACATCCGCCCATACCTGCACCGGCGACGGCGGGGGCATGGTCGCGCGGGCGGGTCTTCCTTTGCAGGACATGGAGTTCGTGCAGTTCCACCCGACCGGCATCTACGGATCGGGTTGCCTGATCACCGAGGGTGCGCGGGGCGAGGGCGGGTATCTGACCAATTCCGAAGGCGAGCGGTTCATGGAACGCTACGCGCCGACCTACAAGGACCTGGCGTCGCGCGACGTCGTCAGCCGCTGCATGACCATCGAAATCCGCGAGGGGCGCGGGGTGGGTCCTGACAAGGACCATATCCACCTGAACCTGTCCCACATCCCGCCCGCAACGCTGCACGAGCGGCTTCCGGGGATCTCGGAATCTGCGAAAATCTTCGCGGGCGTCGACCTGACGCGCGAGCCGATTCCGGTTCTGCCGACGGTGCATTACAACATGGGCGGCATACCGACGAATTACTGGGGCGAGGTGCTGAACCCCGCGGAGTCCGATCCGGACCGTGTTTTCCCCGGCCTGATGGCGGTGGGCGAGGCGGGCTGCGCGAGCGTGCACGGGGCGAACCGGCTGGGGTCGAATTCGCTGATCGACCTCGTCGTCTTCGGACGTGCCGCCGCGATCCGGGCGGCGGAGGTGGTCGATCCGAAATCCGCCGTGCCCGGCACGAACAAGGCTGAAGTTGACAAGGCTCTCGCCCGTCTCGACGGTCTGCGGAACGCGAACGGTTCCAACGGTACGGCCGAACTGCGCCTCGAAATGCAAAGGGCAATGCAGGCCGACGCCGCCGTTTTCCGGACCGACAAGACGCTAGCCGAGGGCGTGATCAAGATGACCGCGATCGCCGCCAAACTGGATGACATCAAGGTCACGGACCGTTCGATGGTCTGGAACAGCGACCTGATGGAGACATTGGAACTGACCAACCTGATGCCGAACGCGCTGGCCACCATCGTCGCCGCCGAGGCGCGGAAGGAGTCGCGCGGGGCGCATGCGCATGAGGATTATCCGGACCGGGATGACGGGAAGTGGCGAGTTCACTCGCTGGCGGTGGTGGACGGGGCGAAGGTCACGCTGACAACGCGGCCCGTGCATCTTGATCCGCTGACAACCGAGGCGGAGGGCGGCATCGCGCTGAAGAAGATCGCGCCGAAGGCGCGAGTGTATTGATGCGCGCCGTCTTTGCAGGCATCGCGGTTCTGGGTGCGCTTGCCGCCTGCGGCCCCGTGACCCGCGAACAGGCCGAGACCGAATGCTTCGAGCGAGCGCGCCTTGCGACCCAGCCGCGTGGCGAGGTCTATGTCGGAACGACGACCGGCCAGGGCGGCGGACCCTATGCGGGCGGCAAGGTCGAGATCAGTTCCGACTTCATCCAGGGCCGCGACCCCTCGGCGCTCTACGATTCCTGCGTCTTCAACCGGTCGGGGCAGCCGCCGTCGCAGCCGCTCTACACCCGTCCCGACTGGAAAGGCTGAGACATGGTCCAGTTCACGCTGCCCAAGAACTCGAAAATCCGCACGGGCCGCACCTGGCCGCGACCTGAGGGTTAGAATGTCCGCAAGTTCCAGATTTACCGCTGGAACCCCGATGACGGCGAAAATCCCCGGGTGGATACCTATTTCGTCGACATGGACAAATGCGGGCCGATGGTCCTCGACGCGCTGATCAAGATAAAGTCCGAGATCGACCCGACGCTGACCTTCCGCCGGTCCTGCCGCGAGGGCATCTGCGGGTCCTGCGCGATGAACATCGGCGGCATCAACACGCTGGCCTGCATCTACGGGCTTGATGAGGTCAAGGGCGACGTCAAGATCTATCCCCTGCCGCATCTGCCGGTCATCAAGGACCTGATCCCGGACCTGACCCATTTCTATGCCCAGCACGCGAGCATCATGCCCTGGCTGGAGACCAAGACGAACCGCCCGGCCAAGGAATGGCGGCAGTCCATCGACGACCGGAAGAAGCTGGACGGCCTCTATGAATGCGTCATGTGCGCGTCGTGTTCGACGGCCTGCCCGAGCTACTGGTGGAACAGCGACAAATACCTCGGCCCCGCAGCCCTGCTGCACGCCTACCGCTGGATCATCGATCAGCCGCGACGAGGCGACGGGCGAGCGGCTGGACGATCTGGAAGACCCGTTCAAGCTCTACCGCTGCCACACGATCATGAACTGCGCCAAGACCTGCCCCAAGGGCCTGAACCCGGCCAAGGCGATAGCCGAGATCAAGAAGATGATGGTGGAGCGGGTGGTGTGAGCCCCCCAAACCCCGTTGTCCGACTCCCCTCCCCGGTGCTAGCCTCCCCCTGACCAAAGCCAAAGGGGGAGGGTGCGTCATGGCGGAATCGGTGCGTCTGCTTGTCTGCACGACCAAGGGGTTGTTCCTGATCGACAGCGATGACCGGGTCAGCTGGACCGTCAAGGGCCCGCTCTGCGACGGCTGGCCGATCAACCATGCGGCGGGCGATCCGGCGACGGGGACGCTGTGGGCGGCGGGGGGCGGCGACTGGCACGGGGCGGGGGTCTGGCGGTCTGAGGACGGCGGCGAGACCTGGGCACTGGCCAAGCTCTCCAAGGGCCAGATGGACGAATGGGCGGCGAACGACCCGGATTTCGCGGCGATGATCGGCTGGACGCCGGAAGAACCGCCTTTCGGCAAGGACATCAGCCAGGTCTGGTCGCTGGGCTATGCGCATGGCGTCCTTTATGCCGGGACCAAGCCCGCGACGCTGCTGGCCAGCCGCGACGGCGGCGCGACCTGGGACAAGGTGGACGGGCTGACCGACCATCCGTCGCGGCCCGACTGGAACGGCGGGGCGGCGGGGCTGGTGCTGCACACCATCGTGGCGGACCCGAAGGACGCGAAGAAGATGTGGGTCGGGATTTCGGCGGCGGGCGTCTTCGCGACCGAGGACGGCGGGCGAACCTGGGACCGGCGCAACCGCCTGTCGAACGCGGACGCGCATCGTGCACCACGACCACCCGGCCGCGCCGAAGGGCGGCGAGACCGGGCATTGCGTGCACAACATGGTGCGCGCGCCGGGCAACGGGGGCGACCTGCTCTATCAGCAGAACCACCACGGCGTGTTCCGCAGCAGCGACGGCGGGCGCAGCTGGGACGACGTGACCGAGGGGCTGCCCTCGACCTTCGGCTTCCCCATCGCGGTGCATCCGACCGACCCGCAGACGATCTGGACGATGCCGTTGAACGGCGATTCCGTCGGACGCTTTCCACCGGACGCCAAGGCCGCTGTCTGGCGGTCGCAGGACGGCGGCGGGACATGGGCCGCGATGCGGAATGGCCTGCCGCAGCAGAACTGCTTTTTCACTGTGCTCCGGCAGGCGATGACGAATGACCGGCGTGATCCGGCGGGCGTCTATTTCGGCACCAATTCGGGGTCGGTCTTCGGCAGCCGGGATGCGGGCGAGACGTGGGACGAAGTCGCGCGGCACCTGCCGACGGTGCTGGCGGTCGAGGTTCTGGAGCGGGCCTGAGGGCAACGTCTGCGGGCAACCACGGCAGGCCGGCCCCGAATCTTCATTGACTTTTCATGCCCTGATGGCCATGTAGCGGCATCCCAAGGCCCCCTGCCGCGTGAGCAGGGCTGGCGTTTCGAACGCCGAAGGCCGGGACAGGGCGACAACCAGCCCGCCAAAAGGTTCCCACCGTCACGCAGGGGTTCCATTCGACAGACCGGCTTTGCGGGCATCCGGCCCGCGATTTCAGAGTCTGGCGGACCTTCAGCGCCGTCGCCCCCGGTCATTCGGACCGGTCTGGGCGGCTTTATCCCACGGGGCCGCCACGGCCCCCATGAAAGACAAAAATGACCGACTTCCAATCCCTCGGCCTTGATGCGCGTCTGATGACGCGCCTGACCGAGATGAACATGACCGACCCGACGCCGATTCAGGCCAAATCGATCCCGCTGGTCCTGCAGGGCCGCGACGTGATGGGTCTGGCCCAGACCGGCACCGGCAAGACGGCGGCCTTCGGCCTGCCGATCATCCAGATGCTGACGGGCGAACGCCGCAAGCCGCTGCCGAAGACCGTGCATGCGCTGATCCTTGCGCCCACGCGCGAGCTGGCCAAGCAGATCGAGGCGAACCTGATGCTGTTCGCGCGCGGCACGCCGACCAAGGTGCTGGTCGTGACCGGTGGCGCATCGCTGAACGCGCAGTCGGACAAGCTGTCGCGCGGCGTCGATATCCTTGTCGCGACGCCCGGCCGCCTGATCGACCTGATCGACCGCCGCGCGGTGACGCTGGAGGCGGTGAAGTTCCTGGTGCTCGACGAAGCGGACCACATGCTCGACATGGGGTTCATTCATTCGCTGCGCCAGATCGCCAAGCTGATCCCGCTGCGCCGCCAGACGCTGCTGTTCTCGGCAACGATGCCGAAACTGATGGCCGAAGTCGCGGGCGACTACCTGCGCGACCCGATCCGGGTCGAGGTGGCCCCGGCGGGGAAGCCCATCGAAAAGATCGTGCAGGGCGTGCATTTCACGCCGCAGGGCGACAAGGCGAAACTGCTGGAAAGCTACCTGCGCCAGCATCCCGACGAACGCGCGATTGTCTTCGGACGCACCAAGCACGGGTCGGAAAAGCTGATGAAGCTCCTGGACAGCTGGGGTTTTGCGGCCGGGTCGATCCACGGCAACAAGAGCCAGGGTCAACGCGACCGCGCGCTGGCGGAGTTCAAGGCAGGGCGCCTGAAGGTGCTGGTGGCGACGGATGTGGCGGCGCGCGGCATCGACATTCCGATGGTCGGGCATGTCTACAACTACGACATGCCGAACGTGCCGGAAAACTATGTCCACCGTATCGGCCGGACGGCGCGGGCCGGGGCCGAGGGACGCGCGGTCGCGTTCTGCGCGCCTGCCGAGATGGATGAACTGAAAGCCATCGAGAAGACGATGAAGGCAGCGATCCCGGTGATCGGCGGCGCGCCCTGGGTCGGCGTTCCGGGCGCGGCACCGGCGAAGAAAAGCGGGCGTCCCGGCGGATCGCGTCAGGGCCAGGGCAGACCCGGCGGGCAGGGCAAGCCTGCCGGGGAGGTTGCAGCCTTCGGCAAACCGAAGCTCAAGCACAGCCGCCGCCCGAACCGGCCGGCGGGCGACCGCCGCGCGGCCTGATCCGACACAGAGGCCCCGGTCCGGCAAGGTCCGGGGCTTTCGTTTTGTCCGGGCTTGTGGCCCTATCGGCCAAACGCCGAAGGGACCGCGACGATGAAGCCAGCGACGCCTGAAAGTCCTGCCCCCGCAGATGCCGCTGCCCGCAAGAGCGTCGCGCCGGTCATCTGCTATCCGGTCGACGGCCTTCCGCAGCTTGACATGGACCGCTATCGCGCCGCACGGGCGGGAATGGAAAAGACCTTCGAAGTGCTGGTGCCCCCGCGCGAGGCGCGGACGTTCCGCGTCCCCGCCGGCCATGTCTTCCGCATCAGCTCGGTCGAGGGCCCGCAGGTCGGCGATCTGAATCTCTGGAACGCCGCTGACCTGAACGAGCGCTTCTTCTCCGGCAAGACCCGCGCGCTGCACGGAACCCATCTGTCCACCGGCGACCGCATGTGGTCGAACCTTCCCTATCTGCGTCCGATTGCGACGATCATCCGCGATACGCTGGACTGGTACGGGTTCGACGAATTCGGCGGGTCGGTGCATGACGTGATCGGCACGCGCTGCGATCCCTACACGCACAACCTGCTGAGCCACGGCGACCAGTATCACCATTGCTGCCATTCCAACCTGACGCGCGCGCTGGCCGATGCGACCGGCCTGTCGCTGCATCAGGCCGAGATGCACGTGCACGATGTGCTGAACGTCTTCATGTGCACCGGCTTCACCCGCGACACCGGGCAGTACTTCATGAAAGCCTCGCCCGTCAGGCCGGGAGATCATATCGAATTCATGGCGGAAGTCGACCTGCTCGGTGCGCTCAGCGCATGTCCGGGCGGGGATTGCTCATCAGAACACTCGTCGGACGCTGCGGTCTGCCACCCGCTATTGGTCGAGGTGTTCGGCCCGTCGTCGGCGACCGAATGGCTGCAGCCCTCGCGCAGCGCCTATGACCGCAGTCACGGACGCGGTCAGCAGTAGCGTTCGACCTGCATGGCCTGCTCATCGGCATAGCGGTCGCCATGCGCCCAGCCTGCCGGGATAAGCCGTTCGATCTCGGCCCGGTCCTCTGCCGAGAAGCGGATCGCATATGCCCCGGCCCAATCCTTCAGATGTTCGGCGGTCCGCGTGCCGGGGATCGGGATCAGATGCGGTCCACGGTCCAGCACCCAGGCCAGCGCAAAGGCGGACAGCGTCCAGCCGCGCGATCGGGCAAAGGCGCGGACTTCCTCAATCCGGACGGCGTTATGCGCCCAGTGCGATGGCTGAAAACGCGGGATTGACTTGCGGAATGCGTCCATGTCGGGTGCGGCGGGGTTGAAAGGCACCGATCCGAAAGACCCCCGTGCAAGTGGCGAGAACGGGACGAAGGCGATGCCAAGGTCCGCGCAGGTCTGGATCAACCCCAGTTCCGGTTGGCGTGTCCAGACCGAATATTCGTTCTGTACGGCGCGGCAGGGATGGACCGCATGAGCCAGCCGGACGGTGGCGGGTGCGACCTCGGAGAGGCCATAGCCGCCGATCTTGCCTTCGGCGATCAGGTTGGCCAGCGTTTCTACCACCTCTTCGATGGGTCGTGCCCTCTCGCGCCGATGGACGTAATAGAGCGCGACATGGTCAGTGCCGAGACGCCTGAGCGAGCCTTCCAGTTCGCGGCGCAGATAGGGTGCGGAATTGTCGAAGCGCCGCTCGGCCCCGCGCACAATGCCGCCCTTGGTCGCAATGCTGACCTTCGCCCTGCTCTGAGCCAGCCAGGTGCCGATGACCTCTTCCGACAGGCCGGGACCGTAGACATTGGCCGTGTCGAGAAAGTCGATCCCGTTGTCGATGGCAGCGTCGAGGCAGCGGTGACTTTCGGCCCGGTCGGTCGGTCCGAAGAAGCCTGCAAAGCTCATACAGCCGAGCCCGATGGCAGAAACCATCGGGCCGCCGTGGCCGAGCTGTTGTTTCTGCATCAACTTCCTTTCAGGCGAACGCCGCTTCCAAGGCAATTTCCACCATGTCGCCGAAACTCCGCTCGCGGTCCTCGGGCGGCAGCGCCTCGTCGCGCAGAAGGTGGTCCGAGATCGTCAGCACCGACAGCGCCCGCGCACCAAGACGTGCTGCGACGGTGTAAAGTTCCGCGGTCTCCATCTCGACGCAGAGCGTGCCGTGGCGAGTCAGCATCTGGGTCAGGTCATGGCGTTCGTCATAAAACGCTTCTGACGAGAAGATGCCGCCGACATGGACGGGAATCCCCTTGGATTCAGCAGCTTGCACGGCAGCGCGCAGCAGCGTCCAGTCGGCGGCAGGAGCGAAGTTCATCTCGCGGAAGAAGCTGCGCGAGGGGGTGGAAAGGGACGAGGCGGTCATGGCGATGACCACGTCGCGGACGTTGACATGCGTCTGCATCGCACCAGCTGAGCCGATCCGGATCAGTGTCTTGGCACCGTATTTCGAGATCAGCTCGTTGGCATAGATCGACAGTGAGGGCATGCCCATGCCGGAGCCGTGGATTGTGGCGGGATGTCCCTTGTAAGTGCCTGTGAATCCAAGCATTCCGCGCACTTCGTTGACAAGACGCGCGTCGGAAAGGAAGGTCTCGGCCGCCCATTTCGCGCGGCGCGGGTCGCCCGGCATCAGGACGGTTTCGGCGATGTCGCCGGGTTTGGCGTCAATATGGGGGGTCATGTCGGGCCTTCCGTTTCGCCGGACTATAGAGGGGGATCCGCCAGCCCTTCCAGCGGCAAAAACAACGTGCAGTTTGCATGCATATGACGTGCATACGGCGTGCATACGCGGTTCGGGCCCGTCCTCTGGTCGGCCCTGTCAGGGAATGACACCGCCGACGACATTCCACTGGCCGTTCTCCCATATCTGGGCGGCCACGCAGCGGTTGAGGTTGGTGCCGCCGCATTGCGACCCGTGCACATAGGCGACGACGACGGGCGCGCCCCCGAACCGGATCACCCGCCATTGCTTGGCGAGCAGGTCCGAAGAGATGCCGTCGATCAGGAACTGCACCGGACAGCCGCCGGTGCCGCAGTAGAGGCCGGGTGTGGTCGAGCATTCGAACCGCCGTTCGTCCATCGCCCAGTCGCGCTGGCCGTCGCCGCTGAGTTCGGGGCGCGACACGAAGCCCCACCGGAGCGTCAGGATGCCGCCGAAGCCGGCGCAGTCGGCGGCGGCATCGGCAATGCGCTGCTGGAAGGGCGGCGGCAGGAAGGACAGGCCCTGCGCGAGGGCGGCGGTGGCGGGGATGACGGACAGAGCGAGGAGTGCTGCCAGTGACCAGAGTTTCAAAATAACCTCCCTTGGAAAACACCCGTGAGATTACGCGAACGGTGCGGCTTTCAAAGTGCGGAATTCCGTGCGCCGCGCGTCTGGCCGCCGCGATGGGCCGCGCGCTGCGGCGTCACTCCGCCGCCGCCCTCGCAGGCTCCGCCAGCGCCACGATGTCGAGCATGATCCGGTTCAGTGCGAAGTCCTTCGGCGTATAGACGCGTGCAACGCCCATCGCGGTGAGGCGTGCGGCGTCGTCATCGGGGATGATGCCGCCGACGATGACAGGGATGTGGGCGAGGCCTGCATCCCGCAGGCCGGTCAGCACCTGCCCCACCGCCTCGATATGCCCGCCGGACAGGATCGACAGGCCGACCACATGCGCCTTGTCCCGGGCGACGGCAGCGACGATCTGGTCGGGGGTCAGGCGGATGCCTTCGTAGGTGATGTCCATCCCGCAGTCGCGCGCGCGGAAGGCGATCTGTTCGGCGCCGTTGGAATGTCCGTCGAGGCCGGGCTTGCCGATCAGGAATTTGAGCCGCCGTCCCAAGGTCTTCGAGACGGCGTCGACGGCGTCGCGGATGTCGTCCAGCCCTTCGGTCCGGTTCGACGGCGCGCGGGCGACGCCGGTGGGCGCGCGGTATTCGCCGTGAACGGCGCGGAAGGTGCCCGCCCATTCGCCGGTGGTGACGCCCGCTTTCGCGGCAGCGACCGAGGCGGGCATGATGTTGTCACCTGCGCGGGCGGCGGCGGTGAGCGCGGCGATGGCGGCCTGCACGGCGCGTTCGTCGCGGGCGGCGCGCCAGGCGGTCAGCGACGCGATCTGGGCAGATTCAGACGCCGGATCGACGGTGACGATACCGCCGCCTGCGGCCATGAGCGGCGAGGGTGCGCCTTCGGTCCAGCGGTTCACGCCGACGACGGTCGTTTCGCCGCTTTCGATCTTTGCCATGCGTTCGGCGTTGGCCTCGACCAGACGGCCCTTCATGTAGTCGATGGCGGCAATGGCCCCGCCCATGCCGTCGATCAGCGCAAGTTCGGCCAGAGCGCCGACCTTCAGTTCTTGGACCTTGGCGGCGACCACGGGGTTGCCGTCGAACAGGTCGCCGTAGTCCAGAAGGTCCGTCTCATAGGCCAGCACCTGCTGCATCCGAAGCGACCATTGCTGATCCCAGGGGGAGGGCAGACCCAGCGCCTCGTTCCAGGCGGGAAGCTGCACGGCACGGGCGCGGGCGTTCCTGGACAGGGTGACGGCGAGCATTTCCAGCAGGATGCGGTAGACGTTGTTTTCGGGCTGCTGTTCGGTCAGGCCCAGCGAATTGACCTGCACGCCATAGCGGAACCGGCGGTGGCGTTCGTCGGCGATGCCGTAACGGTCGCGGCAGAGGTCGTCCCAGAGTTCGGTGAAAGCACGCATCTTGCACATTTCGGTCACGAAGCGGATGCCTGCGTTGACGAAGAAGCTGATGCGCCCGACCATCGCTGGGAAGTCGCCCGCCGGAACCTTGCTGCGCAGGTCGTCCAGAACGGCGCAGGCGGTGGCAAGGGCAAAGGCCAGTTCCTGTTCGGGCGTCGCGCCCGCTTCCTGCAGGTGATAGCTGCACACGTTGGTCGGGTTCCATTTCGGCAGGTGCGTGCCGGTCCAGGCGGCAATGTCCGTCGTCATTTTCAGCGAGGGTGCAGGCGGAAAAACATAGGTGCCGCGCGAGAGGTACTCCTTGACGATGTCGTTCTGCACGGTGCCCTGAAGGGCGGCGATGTCCGCCCCCTGTTCCTCGGCCACCGCGACGTAGAGCGCGAGCAGCCAGGGCGCGGTCGCGTTGATCGTCATCGAGGTGTTCATCTGCGCAAGCGGGATGCCGTCGAACAGTGCGCGCATGTCGCCGAGATGCCCGACGGGCACGCCGACCTTGCCGACCTCGCCGCGCGACAGGGGATGGTCGCTGTCATAGCCGGTCTGCGTCGGCAGGTCGAAGGCGACGGACAGGCCCGTCTGCCCCTTGGCGAGGTTCGAGCGATAGAGCGCATTGGACGCGGCGGCAGAGGAATGCCCGGAATAGGTGCGGATCAGCCAGGGCTTTTCGCGCAGGGGAAAGTCGGTCATCAGGCGCATCCGAAAGCAATATTATTGTCCGGATGGAACACTAGGCGAAGTAAAGTTGCGCGTCCAGTTGCTGCGCTGCAAAAACCGCGGCCGGTGCAAGCCGCACCGGCCGCAGCTTACGGTCAGTTTGCCGCAAAGCAGTACAGAAGCCCGTCGCCGCCGGTGCCGCGCAGCGCGTCGAGCCCGCATCCGCCGCGCGATCCGTGGGAGGAATTCCAGGACTTCGCCGGGGCGGAATCGTCAAGCCCCATGCGGTCGTGATGGCCGACCATGCCGACGGTTTCCGCAGCATCGCTGGTCCAGTCTTCGCAGGTCTGGCCCGCAGCCACCGTGCCATCCGGCATCGAGCCGGTCAGGATGTCGTGGCGGTTGGGATCGTCGCCGCGACCGTTCACCACTTCGCCCTTCTCGTTCAGGGCGGTTTCCTTGGTCAGATTGTTCTGGTCGCCGTGCAGCGCATCGACGCTTTCGGCGATGGTGGTGCCCGCCGCATTGACCCAGGGACCTGCGCCGATCCGGTCACGGGCATTCTCGGTGCCGGTCGACAGATAGGCGCGCCATGTCGCGCCACCGGCCCCCGCCGCCTCGGCCAAAGCCGCGCAATGCGCATCGGCGCCGGCAATGCCGCCGAAGTTCCCGCCGCTGCCGGGGTTCCCGCTGGTGACAAAGAAACTCATGCTGGCGTCCTGCGCGCTGGCGGCGGCTGCGGCAAAGACGAAGGCGGTCGCTGTCAGGGTTCTGCGGATCATCGGGGTCCTCCGTGAGCGGTGATGGCGTGATGCCGGAGAATCAAGGTAGCATGCGGCGCGGTCACGCCACGTCACCGCTGCGTGATGGAAGGCCGGGGCGGAGTGCTGCCAGCGATTTACCGCGCGGCATTTATTTGCCACGGTCGCGGCCATGTTCCAGACCGTCGCCGTTCCGCTTTGGCTGCTGATCCTGATCGTCGCCTTTGCGGCGGTGGCGTTTGCGTCGAACTTCCTGTTCCCGTCCGTGCGCTGGTTCTTCCGCCGCCGGATGGAGCGGGTCGTGGGCGAATTGAACAAACGGCTCGACCGCCCGATCCAGCCGTTCAAGCTGATGGAACGCAACGACATGATCGTGCGGCTGGCGCATGATCCGAAGGTGGCCGAGGCGGTGGTGGCGGCGGCGGCCGAGGCGGGCGAGCCGGAAAGCGTGGTGCTGGAGCGGGCGCGGGGCTATGCGCGCGAAATCGTGCCGTCGTTCTCGGCGTCGGTCTATTTCGGCTTGGGCACGCGATTGGCGAAATGGCTTGCACGGCTGATCTACCGCGTCCGCATCGGAACGCTGGACGCCGAGCGGCTGCGGGCGATCGACCCGAGGGCGACGGTGGTGTTCGTGATGAACCACCGGTCGAACATGGACTACGTGCTGGTGACCTATCTGGCATCCGGGCGGACCGCCCTGTCCTATGCGGTCGGCGAATGGGCGCGGGTCTGGCCGCTGTCGGCGCTGATCCGGTCGATGGGGGCCTATTTCATCCGGCGGAAATCGAACAATCCGCTCTACCGCCGCGTGCTGCAGCGCTACGTGCAGATGGCGACGGAAGAGGGCGTGACACAGGCGATTTTCCCGGAAGGCGGCCTGAGCCTGGATGGTCGCGTCGGCGTGCCGAAACTGGGGATCCTGTCCTATTTCATGCAGGGCTATGCGCCGGGGGGCCGCGATGTCGTCTTCATCCCGGTGGCGATGAATTATGACCGCGTGCTGGAGGACCGCATCCTGGTCTCGGCGGCGAAGGCGGGCGAACGACGGTTCCGCGCCGGCATCCGCACCATCGGCGCCTTCCTGATGCGCAACCTCTGGCGCAAGCTCAGGGGGCGGTTCCGGCGGTTCGGCACGGCGGCGGTCAGCTTCGGTGCGCCGTTGTCGCTGGCCGAGTTCCTGACGGGTGCTGGCGAGCGGTCAACCGAGGCGCTGGCTGGCGAACTGATGGACCGGGTGCGGCGGATCGTTCCGGTCCTGCCGGTGCCGCTGACGGCGGCGGCGCTGCTGGACCACCCGGATACGGATGTGGCGGGGACCGAGGCGCGCGCGGGCACGATTCTGGCTGACCTTGAAGCCGCTGGCGCGGAGCTGACCCTGCCGCCGGGCGGGACGGCGGCCGCCGTTGCGGCGGGACTGGACGAACTCGTGCGCCGCCGGATCGTGCTCTGCGACGGGGACCGGCTGCGGGTGGCGGAGCACAACCGCGCAGTGGTCGGCTTCTATGCCGGATCGATCCGGCAACTGCTGGATGCGGAATCGGCAAAGTCATAAAATTACAAAAACGGCGTATAAAACTGTTGCAATGTTACTTTGCCGATTCTATCCCTGCCCGTGACGGCGCGATTCTGCGCTGCAGCAACGAAGGCTCGCAGGAGATGACGATGGCGCTTGATGTGCACGCGGCGGGGGTGCTCCCGTATGACGCACCGGTCAAGGACCTGTACGAGCTCGGCGAGATGCCCCCGCTCGGTCATGTTCCCGCGCGCATGTACGCCTGGGCGATCCGGCGCGACCGGCATGGCGAGCCGGAAACGGCGATGCAGGCCGAGGTGGTGGAGACACCCGCCATCGACAGCAACGAAGTGCTGGTGATGGTGATGGCAGCGGGCGTCAACTACAACGGCGTCTGGGCGGCGCTGGGCTTGCCGATCAGCCCGTTCGATGTCCATGGCGCGCCGTTTCACATCGCGGGCAGCGACGCTGCGGGCATCGTCTGGAAGGTCGGCGACAAGGTCAAGCGCTGGAAGGTCGGCGACGAAGTGGTCGTGCACTGCAACCAGGACGATGGCGACGACGAGGAATGCAACGGCGGCGAGCCGATGTTTTCGCCCAGCCAGCGTATCTGGGGCTACGAGACGCCGGACGGCAGTTTCGCGCAGTTCACACGGGTCCAGGCGCAGCAGCTGATGGCGCGGCCGAAGCACCTGACCTGGGAAGAAAGCGCCTGCTACACGCTGACGCTGGCCACCGCGTACCGCATGCTGTTCGGGCACAAGCCGCATGAACTGCAGCCGGGCCAGAACGTGCTGGTCTGGGGCGCGTCGGGCGGCCTCGGGTCCTATGCTATCCAGCTGATCAACACGGCGGGGGCCAACGCCATCGGCGTCATCAGCGACGAGGACAAGCGTGAATTCGTGATGGGTCTGGGCGCCAAGGGCGTCATCAACCGCAAGGACTTCAATTGCTGGGGTCAGATGCCCACGGTCAATTCGCCGGAATACAAGACCTGGTTCGGCGAGGTGCGCAAATTCGGCAAGGCGATCTGGGACATCACGGGCAAGGGCAATAATGTCGACTTGGTCTTTGAACATCCCGGGGAATCAACATTTCCGGTTTCGGTGTTCGTCACCAAACGCGGCGGCATGATCGTCATCTGCGCGGGCACCAGCGGGTTCAACCTGACGATGGATGCGCGGTATCTCTGGATGCACCAGAAACGGGTCCAGGGCAGCCATTTCGCCAATCTGAAACAGGCCAGCGCCGCGAACAAGCTGATGATCGAGCGGCGGCTTGACCCCTGCATGTCGGAAGTTTTCCCTTGGGCCGAAATTCCCGCGGCGCATATGAAAATGCGACGGAACGAACATAAGCCCGGCAACATGGCCGTTCTGGTGCAGTCGCCGCGTTCGGGCCTGCGGACATTCGAGGATGCCTTGGAAGTCGGCCCCAAAGCGCTGTGAAGCCAACAGTGAATTGTGACAAACCCGTCCGGATCGTCGCGTGTTCCGTACGGCTTTTCTGATCGAATCCTTTTATTTCAATGCCTTATGAAACCACTCCCCCCCCTTTTTCGGCGAGTTGTTCGGGTTGTGCGTTTTCTGCAAATATTAACACGCGGCGGTTGAAAGTTTCCAAGCCGCCCACTTCACGCGGGTGTGAAAATGCAGTATGACTGGATCCTGGACGTGCTGGACGATCTCAGGGCTTTTGCCAAGGCTAACGGGCTCTCCGTGCTGGCGGAGCAGTTGGAAGATACTTCGCTGGTCGCGGCGGCAGAAATCGCAACGGTCAGTCTGGGTTTGATCGGGGGGATATCTGCGCATGCAGACCCAGATGGAGCGTTTCGTCGATCAGCTGCGACAAGCGAACACGCTTGACGACTTTCAGGCGATCATCGTCGGCACGCGCGACGAACTGGATGTCGAGCACATCATCTATCATTCGGTGAATTCGACCGGGCAGCAATATGCGGCCCTGACTTATTCGCAGGACTGGGTGCACCGGTATATCGGCGAGGATTATGCGCGCATCGATCCGGTGGTGCAGGGGTGCTACCAGCGGTTCAACCCGGTCGACTGGAAGCGTCTGGACTGGTCGGGCCGCGCCCAGCGCGCGTTTCTGGGCGAGGCGCAGGATGCCGGGGTCGGCAATCAGGGGTTCTCGGTGCCGATCCGCGGACCGCGCGGGCAGTTCGCCATGTTCACGGTGTCGGACCGGGCGTCGGACGGGGCCTGGGAGAAGTTCACGAAAGCGCATCTCGGCCGGCTGATCCTGATCGCGCATTTCCTGAACCAGCGCGCGCTGGAACTTGAACACGGCACCGATTTCCTGCGCCGCAACATCCTGTCGCCGCGCGAGATGGATGCGCTGACCATGCTGGCCCTGGGGATGAACCGGTCCCAGGCGGCGGACGGCCTGTCGATTTCGGAACACACGTTCCGCGACTATGTCGAAAGCGCGCGCGGCAAGCTCGAGGCATCGAACACGACGCATGCCGTCGCAAAGGCCGTAGCGCTTGGCTATGTGACGATCTGACCGCACGGCCGCAGCCCAAGGCGTTAACCCGTTTCTGCTAGCCCCCCTCCGTCATTCGAGCGGAGGTGTGCATGCTCAGGTTTGTGCCGGGCGACCGGCTTGCCGTATTCCCGCGCCTTGCGGCGTCGATGTTCAGGGACCGGGCGGCCCAGTTCCGCGACCGGCTCGGATGGGCGGTCCATGTCGATCAGGCCGGCTGGGAACGCGACGAGTACGATGCCGACGCGGCGTTGTATGTCATCTGGGAACGGCCGGACGGCACCCATGGCGGGTCGATGCGGTTTCTGCCGACGACCGGGGCGCACATGGTCCGCGATCATTTCGCGCACCTGGCCGGGGATGGGGTCATCTCCGACGCGGGCATCTGGGAATGCACGCGGTTCTGTCTGGCCGAAGGGGCCGAGGCGAGGATGTCCGCCGCCCTGATGCTGGGCGGGGCCGAAGTCGGCGCCGGGTTCGGCCTGCGGCAGGCGCTGGGCGTGTTCGATGCGCGGATGGTGCGCATCTACCGACTGCTCGGCTGGGAACCGGCGCTGATCGGGACCGAAGGCACGGGCCGCGACGCTGTCGGTCTTGGCCTGTGGTCGTTTTCCGAGGCCGTCCGCCTGCGGCTGGCGATGCGTGCCGGGATCGCGCCCGAAGTGTCGCGGCACTGGTTCCGGATGTCGCTGGGCGAGGCTGCACGGGCGGCCTGAGCCGGTCGGGCCGACCGGTCTTGCCTTCACCGCCTGCGTGCTTAGGGTCGCGCGCATGGGCGTGCCGCAGCTGACCTTCTCGGACGATCAGGCGCAGGCATGGGACAGCCTGTCCGATGTGCTGCGCGGCACGGGCGTCGATATCGTCAACGGCGTTCTTAAGCCGGATGCGCCGGGAAAGGCCACGATCAGGGCGGTAATCGGCAAGGCGGGGTCCGGCAAGACGATGCTGCTGGCGGCGCTGACGGGTGCCCTGCAGCAGGCCGGGGTCGATCTGGTGTCCGGCGACTGGGAGGGGCGCAGGCGGCGCGACCGGCGCACGCTGGCGATCCTGGCACCCACCAACAAGGCGGCGAGTGTGCTCCGGTCACGCGGCGTGCCCGCGACGACGATCCACCGCATCCTTTATACGCCGGTCTACGACCCGCAGTATGAAAAGATCGCCGAATGGCTGGCCAATGGCGGGCCGACGGCCGGTTGTCGAAGGGCTGACCGAATCCGCGCTCGACCGCGCGAAGCTGTTCTACGACAGCTTCAAGTCCGTGCCGGGCGCGCTGGCGACGGCGGGCCTGCGCGGATCGGATTTCATCAAGGGCTGGAAGCGGCGCGAAGACCCGCTGGATATCGGCTTCGTGGACGAGGCCTCGATGCTGGACGAACGCCAGCTGGACGATCTGAAGGAAATCTTTCCGACGCTGGTGCTGTTCGGCGACCCGGCGCAGCTGGCCCCGGTCGGCCAGTCGGGCGAGATGGTCTTCGACAAGCTGCCCGCGTCGCAGCGCCTGATCCTCGACCGCATCCACCGCCAGGAATGGGACAGCCCGATCCTTGACCTGGCGCATGCGCTGGGCGACCCGGACCTGACCTTCGACGGGTTCGAGGACATGGTGCGGCAGGCGGCGCGCGACGATGACCGGGTCGTCGTGTCGGAACGGCTGGACGCCGATCTGATGGCGCGGTCCCCGGCGCTGGTCTGGCGCAACGTGACGCGGGTGAAGATGATCCAGGCGTTCCGGGGGGCCTTCGATGCACCCGAGGATATGCTGCTGCCGGGCGAACCCCTGATATGCGATGGAATCGAGCTGCCCCTGAAGCACCGCAAGAAGCGCATCGATCTGGAGGCGCGGGGCCTGATCAAGGGGGCGCAGGTTGTCTATCTGGGGCCGGGCAAGAAGGATAATTTCGCGCGCCTGCATGTGATCGGCGCGGAGGACCCGCAGGTTTCCGCGGCGTCGATCATCAAGATCGAACATCCGGACCGGGATGAGCCCTTCATCCCCACGGCGGCGACGATGGGAGCGGCCTTTCTGCACGGCGCGGCGGTGACGATCCACAAGGCACAGGGCAGCCAGTGGGATACGGTGCAGGTCTTTGCGCCGGACCTGTACGCAGCGGCGCAGTCGGGACGGGCCGAGGCTGGACTGCCGCTCTGGAAACGTCTCGCCTATGTGGCGATCACGCGGGCCGAGACGCGGCTGATCTGGGTCGTGCGGTCGCGGCTGGGGCGGCCTCTGGGACCGCTGGGCATCGACGATCTTCCGCGCCCGCAGGCGGCGCTGGCACTGGCGGGCGGGCCGGAAGAGACGTAAGAAGGCAGGGAAACGGGGGGCAGGCGATGCGCTGTGTGTTCGTTCAGTTCCGGTGCCATCCGGGCAAGACGTACGAGGTCGCCGACGCGATCTATGACCGCGAGGTGGTGTCTGAACTCTATTCGACCAGCGGCGAATACGACCTGATCGCCAAGGTCTACATCCCCGAGGAAGAGGATGTGGGACAGTGGCTGAACGCGCGCCTGTTCGACATCGACGGTATCAGCCGGACCCTGACCACCATGACATTCAAGGCATTCTGATGACCCGCACAATCATTGTCACCGGCGCAAGTTCAGGCATCGGACGCGCCACCGCTGACCGCTTTCTGGCCGCGGGCTGGAATGTCGCCTTTCTTGCGCGGCGCGCTGATGCGCTGGCCGAAGCCGCAAGCGGCCGCGACAGCGCACTGGCGGTGCCCTGCGATGTCTCGGACGCGGCTTCGGTCGACGCGGCCTTTGATGCGGTCGTTGCGCGGTTCGGGCGGATCGACGCGCTGTTCAACAATGCAGGCGTGTCAAAGCGCGCCGGGCTGATCGACGAAATTCCGCTGTCGGACTGGACCGATACGCTGGGGGTCAACCTGACCGGCATGTTCCTTTGCGCGCGCGCGGCGTTCCGGCAGATGCGGGCACAGGCGCCGCAGGGCGGGCGGATCATCAACAACGGCTCGATTTCTGCCCACGCGCCGCGCCCCGGTTCGGTCTGCTACACGACGACCAAGCACGCGGTGACGGGTCTGACGAAGACGCTGGCGCTGGACGGACGGCCGTTCGACATCGCCTGCGGGCAGATCGACATCGGCAACGCGGCGTCGCAGCTGACCGAAAGGATGGTGGCGGGCGTAGCGCAGGCTGACGGCAGCACGCGGGCGGAAGACCGGATGCAGCTGGGCGAGGTGGCCGAGGCGGTGCTGTCGATGGCGTCGCTGCCCCTGTCGACGAATGTGCTGACGATGACGATCATGGCGACGAAGATGCCGTTTGTCGGGCGGGGCTGAAGTGCAGCCTCAGTTCCTTATGAACCGGAACGCCGCCGAGGCCGCCCATCCCGCCGCGACCGCGATGATGAGCGACAGAAGGCCGTAGAGCGCCGGTTCCTTGGTGGCGAGGCCCCAGAGGGCGCGTTCCAGACCGACCTTCCGCACCCGGATGATCTGCGTGCCGACATCGACGACCTTGCGGTCGCGCAGAATGAAGATGCGCGCCGTATAGCGCCCTTCGGTCAGGTTCGCGGGCAGGTCGATATCTGCGCGGAACAGCGTTTCTTCCGCCAGTTCGACCGCCCCTTCGGTCAGCCGGTAGTCCCCGCGCAGACCCCGGATGCGCATCAGCGCCTCTTTGAACGTCTCGGCATCCGCGATCTCGGACGGCGCACCCACCGACCGGATCATCCGCGTCAGCGAAATCCTGTGCCGCAGATCCTCGGTATAGGACAGCACATCATACAGCGGGCCGGTGGTCGCCACTTCGTAGAAGCTGGGGGCGGAATCCACCGTGACTGAATCGGTGTTGATCCACAGCCCGGCCTCGCGCGATTTGCGGCGGACGACGATGGGCTTCAACGGGCCTTCGACGGTCACGATGACCTCGAGCGCGCTGCCGGTCGGGATCGCCGTCTCGCGTTTGACCGCGCCGTAGATCAGGATGTCGGACCCGTCAAAATTCGCGGTGATCGCCACCTGATCGCGGCTGAGGCCCGCCACAACCTCCTCTGCCATCGCGGGACCGCCGATCAGCGCAAAAAGAGCAAGCCAGCGGATCATGGCCGCCCCGCGATCGACAGGGAATACAGGTCATCCGGTTCCACCAGCAGGTCGAAGGCGACGCGCGCGCAGACGGCCAGCACCAGAACCGCCAGCAGGATGCGCAGCTGTTCAGCCTTGAGGCGGCCACCGATCCGGGTGCCGATCTGCGCGCCGATGACGCCCCCCGCGATCAGAAGGACGGCCAGCATCAGGTCGACCGACTGGTTCGTCAGCGCGTGCATGAACGTGGTGAAACCCGCGACGAAGATGATCTGGAACAGCGAGGTCCCGACAACGACCTTGGTCGGCATGCCGAGCAGGTAGATCATCGCGGGCACCATGATGAACCCGCCGCCGACGCCCATGATCGCGGCCAGCACGCCGACGCCGAGGCCGACGAGGAACGGTGGGATGACGCTGATGTAGAGTCCCGAGGTGCGGAATTTGACCTTCAGCGGCATGCGGTGGACCCACATGTGCTGCCGCCGCGCGGTCGCAGGCGCACCGCGCCGGGCGCGGTTCATCGCGCGCAGCAATTCCTGCAGCATCAGGAGGCCGACGGTGCCGAGGAACAGCACATAGGCCAGCTGCACAACCAGGTCGATCTGACCGAGGCGGCTGAGGGTGTTGAAGGCCCAGATGCCCAGCGCCGATCCGGCAATGCCGCCCGCCAGCAGCACGGTGCCCATGCGGATATCGACGGTCTTGCGCCGGAGATGCGCGAGCACGCCCGAGACGGAAGAGGCGACGACCTGGTTCGCGCCGGTGGCCACGGCGACGGTCGGGGGCACGCCGATGAAGAAGAGCAAAGGCGTGATGAGGAACCCGCCGCCCACGCCGAACAGGCCGGACATGATGCCGACAAGGCCGCCGAGGCCGAGCAGCAGAAAGGCGTTCACCGAAACCTCTGCGATGGGCAGGTAAAGCTGCATGTGTGACTGCCCGGGTCGCGCGGTTGGCGGAGGTTTTCAGAAGTCATGCGCCCTGCGGGGCGCGCTTGTCAAACGAGGCCGTGAGGCGGGGCCATGCCAGACGGCCTGCGCGGGTCAGTCCAGATCGCGCAGGTACCGTCGGATCACGCGTTCCAGCTTGGCTGCACCGATCGGGGCCATCGCCTTGGTGTGTTCGTGGCTGATCTTCTCGTCGCTCATCCCGGCGGCCATGTTGGTGATGACGCAGACCGCCGCGACGCGCAGGCCGAGGAAGCGGGCGAGGATGATTTCGGGCACGGTGGACATGCCGACGGCATCCGCGCCGAGCCCCGGATCGCGCGGATTTCGGCGGGCGTCTCGAAGGACGGGCCGGAATACCAGGCGTAGACGCCGTCGGCCAGCGCCACATCCTCGGCCAGCGCGGCGGATTTCAGGGCGGCGCGTATCGCGGGGTCGTGGGCGTCGGTCATCGGCACGAAGCGCGCGTCGGTCGGCTCGCCGATCAGCGGATTGAGGCCGGAAAAGTTGATGTGGTCGGAGAGCAGCATCAGCGATCCGGGCGGGTTCGCGGGAACCAGCGACCCGGCGGCGTTGGTGACGATCAGCGGGTCGCCCCCAGATCACGCAGCACCTCCAGCGGCAGGCGCATCGCATCGGGGCGACCCGTCTCGTAGTAGTGCGCGCGCCCGCCGAAGACCGCGACGCGGACGCCTTCGAGACTCGCCGATGGCCAGAACCGGGTTGTGGCCCGACACGCCGGCATGCGGGAAGCCGGGCAGATCGGCATAGGGGATCGCGACGCCGTCGACCGCGCCGGCGATATGGCCGAGGCCGGAGCCGAGGATCAGGCCGACAGCGACCGGCGCGTCGCCCGGCGCGGGCGCGGACGAGGGCGGCGAGATCAGCGCTCTTTGACATAGGGCTCGCCGCCGGCGCGGGGCGGGATGGCCTTGCCGACGAAGCCCGCCAGGATGATGACGGTCAGGATATAGGGCAGCGCGTCGAGCGCGGGGACCGGAATGGCAAATCCGAACGACCGCTCGATCACGTCGGGCCGCAGCGCCATCGCCTGCAGGAAGCCGAACAGCAGCGTCGCCCAGAGCGCGTACCATGGCCGCCATTTGGCGAAGATCAGCGCCGCGAGCGCGACATAACCGCGCCGGCCGTCATCTCGCGCCCGAAGCCCGCCTGCAGGCCGGCGGCCAGATAGGCCCCGGCGAGGCCGCAGAGCAGCGCCGGTGATCACCACGGCGGCGAAGCGCAGGCGCACCACCGAAATGCCGGCGGTATCGACCGCCTCGGGTGTCTCGCCGACCGCCCGCAGGCGCAGGCCGAAGCGGGTGCGGTAGAGCACCCACCACGTCACCGGCACGGCCAGCAGGGCGACATAGACCAGGATGCCGTGGCCCGAGATCAGCTCGGCGTAGATCGGGCCGATGAGCGGGATGCCGGACAGCGCGTCGGCGAAGGGCAGGGTGATCGGGTTGAACCGTGCGGCCCCTTCCAGCGGCGGCGTCCGGCCGCCCTGACCGAACAGGTCCTGCGCGATCAGGACGGTGATGCCGGAGGCGACGAAGTTGATCGCGACGCCGGAGATCAGCTGGTTGCCCCGGAACGTGATCGAGGCGAGGCCGTGCAGCATCGCAAAGAGCATCGAGGCGGCGATGCCCGCCAGCAGGCCGATCCAGACCGAGCCGGTCAGGAACGACACTGCGCCGGCCGCCATCGCGGCGGCGAGCATCTTGCCCTCCAGTCCGATGTCGAAAATGCCGGCGCGTTCGGAAAAGAGGCCGGCAAGGCAGGCGAGCAGCAGCGGCGTCGCCAGCCGCAGGGTCGAGTCGAGAATCTGGAGGAGGGTGGCGAAATCCATCAGGCGACCGCCTGCCTGCGGGGCCGGAAGAAGACGCCGAGCAGCATGCGGACCATCTTGTCCAGCGCGCCGGTGAACAGGATGACCAGCGCCTGCACGACGATCCGCAGTTCGATGCGGGATCGAGGTCCAAGGCGAGCTCGGCCCCGCCCTGATAGAGGAACCCGAACAGGATCGCGGCGAGGAACACGCCGAAGCGGATGGGAGCGGCCCATCAGCGCGACGGCGATGCCGATGAAGCCGGCGCCTTCGGACGAATTCTGCAGAAGCCGGTCGCTGTCGCCCATGACGTTGTTGATCGCCATCATGCCCGCCAAGCCGCCCGAGATCAGCATGGCGATCATGGTGACCTTGACGGCAGATATGCCGGCATAGGCCGCCGCCGCCTGCGACTTGCCGAAGGCGCGGATTTCGTAGCCGAGCCGGGTGCGCCAGATCAGCACCCAGACCAGCAAGCAGGCGACCAGCGCGACGAAGAAGGTGACGTTGGCGGGCACCTGTTCGTAGGTGGGCAGACCGCCCGCGCTGAGCTTCGGCGCGCCGTCGGGGCCGACCTTGGCGAACAGCGTGCGCAGCACAGGGATGTCATGGAACTGCGGCAGCTTGGCACCTGCGGGGAAGCGGGCGCTGGCGGGGTCCATCTAGCCTGCGGGGCGCAGCACGTTGACGAGCAGGTAGATCAGGAAGGCGGCGGCGATGTAGTTGAACATGATCGTCGTGATGACGATGTGGCTGCCGCGCTTGGCCTGCAGCTAGGCGGGGATCGCGGCCCACGCGGCCCCGAAGGCTGCCCCGCCAGCATCGCGGCGGGCAGCGCCAGCGTCCAGTGCGGCCAGGGCAAAGCGAGGCAGACCAGCGCCACGCCAAGGCCGCCGAGCTGCGCCTGCCCCTCGCCGCCGATGTTGAAGAGGCCGGCGTGGAAGGCGACGGCGACCGACAGGCCGGTGAACATGAAGGATGGTGGCGTAGTAGAGCGTGTAGCCCCAGCCATAGGTCGACCCGAGGGCCCCGTCGACCATGACCCGCAACGCTTCCATCGGGCTTTGGCCGATGGAGACAAGGACGATGGCGGAGACAAGCGCAGCCAGAAGCAGACTGATGAGCGGGACCAGGACAAGATCTGCCCAAGGCGGAAGTTTGGTCATGCCGCCCGTCCCGCCGCCTTCGCCCGCGCTTCAGCGTCGGGTATCCCCGCCATCATCAGCCCGAGTTCGCGCGCATTCGTCGTCTCGGCGTCGCGTTCGCCCATGATCCGGCCGTCGAACATCACGGCGATCCGGTCGGACAGCGACAGGATTTCGTCCAGCTCGACGGTGACCAGCAGGATCGCTTTGCCCGCGTCGCGCAGCGCCACGATCCGCTTGTGGATGAACTCGATGGCCCCGATATCGACGCCCCGCGTCGGCTGGCCGACCAGCAGCAGGTCGGGGTTCCGCTCGATCTCGCGCGCGACGACGATCTTCTGCTGGTTGCCGCCGGAGAAGTTCTTTGCGGGCAGGCGCGGGATCGGCGGGCGGACGTCGAACCGCTGCATCTTGCCCTCGCAGTCCGCCAGCAGCGCCGGGTTGTTCATCAGCACCGCGTTCTTCTGGAAGGCCGGGTCGTGGTGATAGCCGAAGGCGCAGTTTTCCCAGGCCGTGAAATCCATGATCAGGCCGAGGCGCTGGCGGTCCTCCGGCACATGGGCGATGCCCGCGGCCCGGCGTGACCGGCCGTCCGAATGCCGGCCGGTCAGGTCGAGGGGCTTGCCGTTCACCCGGATCGACCCGGTGCCTGTGCGGATGCCGCCCAGCACCTCCAGCAGTTCCGACTGGCCGTTGCCGGCGACTCCCGCGATGCCCAGGATCTCGCCGGCGCGGATCGTCAGGCTGATGCCCTTGAGCCGTTCGACCCCGTTCTCGCCCCGCACGCGCAGGTTCTCGACCTCGAGCACCGTGCGCCCGGGCTTTGCGGGCACCTTGGTCACTTCGCAGCAGAACCTTGCGCCCGACCATCAGCTCGGCGAGCTCTTCGGGCGATGTCTCGGAGGTCTTGACCGTCGCTGTCATCTCGCCCCGGCGCATGACGCTGACGGTATCGGTGATCTCCATGATCTCGCGCAGCTTGTGGGTGATCAGGATGATCGTCTTGCCCTGGTCCTTCAGCCCTTTCAGGATGCGGAACAGGTGGTCCGCCTCGTCCGGGGTCAGAACGCCGGTCGGCTCGTCCAGGATCAGGATGTCGGCATGGCGGTAGAGCGCCTTCAGGATTTCGACGCGCTGCTGATGGCCGACCGACAGGTCCTCGATCAGCGCGTCGGGGTCGACGTCGAGTTCGTATTCGCGCGCCAGATCGGACAGCACCTTGCGGGCGCGGGCCAGCGACGGGCGCAGCAGCGCGCCCTCCTCGGCGCCGAGCACGACATTCTCCAGCACGGTGAAATTCTGCACCAGCTTGAAGTGCTGGAACACCATGCCGATGCCGGCGCGGATCGCGGCCTGGCTGTCGGGGATGTGACCGGCTTGCCGTTGATGACGATCTCGCCCGCATCGGCTTTGTAGAAGCCGTAGAGGATCGACATCAGGGTCGATTTGCCCGCGCCGTTCTCGCCGATGATGCCGTGGATCGTGCCCGGCATGACGCGGATCGAGATGTCCTTGTTGGCCTGGACCGGCCCGAAGGCCTTCGAAATGCCGCGCAGCTCGATGGCGGGGCAGGGGACGTGGGGGCGGCATCGGAATGCCGCCCCGCAAGACCCGTGAGGGTCATCTCAGATCATGCCCGTCAGGGTCATCTCAGAACGTGAGCGCCGGGCAGGTTTCGTCCGACATGTAGTCGTGGACCTCGAGCTCACCGGCGATGATCTTGGCCTTGGCCGCATCGACCGCGGCCTGCATCTCGGCCGTGATCAGCGCCTTGTTGTTGTCGTCCAGCGCATAGCCGACGCCGCCCGCCTTGAGGTCCATGACGCTGACGCCGGCTGCCAGTTCGGTGCCTTGCGTGAACGCCTCGTAGACCGCGTTGTCGACGCGCTTCAGCATCGAGGTCAGAACCTGGCCGGGATGCAGGTAGTTCTGGTTGCTGTCGACGCCGATCGACAGGATGCCTTCGTCCGCCGCTGCCTGCAGCACGCCGATGCCGGTGCCGCCCGCCGCGCGCATAGATCACGTCGGCGCCCTGCGATTTCTGCGCCTTGGCCAGTTCCGCGCCCTTGACCGGGTCGTTCCAGGCGGCGGGCGTCGTGCCGGTCATGTTGGCGATGATCTTGGCGTCCGGGTTGACCGCCTTGACGCCCTGCGCATAGCCGCAGGCGAAGCTGCCGGATCAGCGGGATGTCCATGCCGCCGACGAAGCCGACAGTGCCGGATTTCGACGCCATCGCGGCCATCATGCCGACCAGATAGCTGCCCTGATCTTCGGTGAAGACGACCGACTTCACGTTCGGCTGATCGACGACCATGTCGATGATCGCGAACTTGGTGTCGGGGAAGTCGGGGGCGACGGTGTTCAGCACGTCGCCGAAGGCAAAGCCGGTCATCACGACGGGGTTGGCCCCCGCTTCGGCCAGACGGCGCAGCGCCTGTTCGCGCTGGGCTTCGGACTGCATTTCAAGTTCCTTGAACGTGCCGCCGGTCTCACTCGCCCAGCGCTGTGCGCCGTTGAAGGCCGCCTCGTTGAAGGATTTGTCGAACTTGCCGCCAAGGTCGAAGATGATGGCCGGATCGGCCAGCGCCGCGCCGGAGGTCAGCGCCAGCGTCGCGGCCGCGCCGAGGAATTTCGTCAGAAGGGTCATGTCAAGCTCCCGGTTCAGATTTTGCGTCACCCCGGTCAGGGGCGGGCCCGCGAAAGGCGGGCCGATCTCTTGCGGATCGGGGTCGATTAGCGCCGCTTTGTCCGGGCCGGTCAACTGGATTCTACGCGCAGGGGCGTCGCTTTTTACCTTTTGGTCAAGGAATTGGCAGCGCCCGCGCCCAGCATCCGTGACAGGACCAGCGCATCCTCGGTCCGGCCCGCGCCGTCACTGAAATAGCCGGGTCTGCGGCCCGTCGGCGTCCAGCCTGCCGAGAGATAAAGCGCGAGCGCCGCCGCGTTCCCGTCGGCAACCTCAAGGAAGGCCGAGGCCGCGCCGCGCGCAGTTGCCTGCGCCTCGAACTCCGCCAGCAGACGGCGGCCCGCGCCCTGCCGCCGGGCGGCAGGATCGACCGCGAGGGTCAGAAGCTCACCCTCATCGGCCGCGACGCGGCCAAGTGCGAAGCCGGATGGGTCGGACACGAGGAAGACGGCAGGTGACGCCAGCAAGCCCGCGAACTCCGCCTCGGACCACGGGCGCGGCAGGGAGAAGCTTGCGGAATGCAGACGGGCAAGGTCGGCGTGCGTCATGGCAAGAGGAGGGGCGGGCCGTCGCGCGGGGGCAGGGCGTCGGCGTGGCGGATGTAGATCGGTGCCGGGCGGGTGCCGCTCGGCGCCTGGTGGCGGGCGATCCGGGCGATGGCGACGGCCAAGGGATAGACCGGTTCCGCGACCGTGCCCGCAAAGCGCGCGGCGAAGACCCCGGCCAGATGTCCGATGCAGCGCGGTCCGGCACCGGCAGGGATCGGCAGATCGTCGTCGGGGCTGCTGACAACCGGACCGAAAACACCATCAGGGCCGGTGTAGCGCAGAAAGACCTGTCCCTGCCGCGCGTCGACGGTGCAGAGGCTGACCTCGGTTCCCAGCGCCATCGCCTCCAGCACGCCGACCCCGACCGCCGGTATCCCCAGCGACAGCGCCAGACCCCGCGCCGCCGCAACCGAAATCCGCACGCCCGTGAAGTTTCCCGGCCCGGTCCCGACGCCGATGGAGGTCAGGTCGCGCCAGATGCAACCGGCTTCGGTCAGCATCTGTTCCAGCATCGGGAACAGCCGCTCGGCCTGTCCTTTCTCCATGCGTTCGTCACGTTGCGCCAGAACCCGGTCGCCCGACAGCAAAGCGGCCGCGCAATGCGCGGCCGAGGTGTCGAAAGCGAGGATCAGCGGGTCGGGCACTGCAACGAATGGGTGGGCAGCGGATCAGGCCGCGACGGGCCTGACCTCGACCACTTCCGGGATGTAGTGCCGCAGCAGGTTCTCGATCCCCATCTTCAGCGTCAGCGTGCTCGACGGACATCCCGCGCAGGCACCCTGCATGTGCAGGTAGACGATGCCGCGGTCAAAGCCGTGAAAGGTGATGTCGCCGCCGTCCTGCGCAACGGCAGGCCGCACGCGGGTGTCGAGCAGTTCCTTGATCTGCGTCACGATGGCTGCATCCGGCCCGTCATGCGCGACATGCCCGCCACCCTCGCCCTGGCCCGAGCCTTCGCCCGTCAGGACCGGCGCGCCCGACTGGTAGTGTTCCATGATCGCGCCCAGGATCGCAGGTTTCAGATGGTCCCACTGAACGTCCGCAGCCTTGGTCACGGTCACGAAATCGGTCCCGAAGAACACGCCAGTCACGCCGGATGTCGCAAAAATCCGGCCCGCCAGCGGCGATTTCGCCGCCGCCTCGGCGTTCGGGAAATCCGCCGTGCCCGCGTCGAGGACGGACTGCCCCGGCAGGAACTTCAGCGTCGCGGGGTTCGGCGTGGATTCGGTCTGGATGAACATGGGATCGATCTCCGACTGTTGCAGTCGGATATGCGCCTTGGGGGCGGGCGAGTCAAGGTTTGGAATGGTTCTAAATTGCACGTCGGCCGCTTCAGCTTGGCTTGCGGGGCAGCGGACGAAATGCCAGCCTGCGCTTGGCCGCGGGATAGAATGTGCGGGGCGAAGATGGATCATAAGGCGATTGCGGACGTCCTTCTGGCAGCACTTGACGCAAAGCAGCAGATTGCGCCGATCACCGATGCGTTGCCGGCGTTCGGGCTTGCCGACGCCGCGCGGGTCCAGTTGCTTGTGACGGCCGCGCGCACGGCGCGCGGGGAGCGGATCGTGGGTCGCAAGATTGGCTTCACCAACCGGACGATCTGGGCCGAGTACGGCGTGCACGCGCCGATCTCGGGGCCGATGTACGATACGACCGTTGCGATGCTGGACGGGCCGGTGCCGCTTGCTGCGCTGATCGAGCCGCGAAATCGAGCCGGAAATCGTTCTCCGGCTGTCGGCGGCACCCGAGGCGGGGATGAGTGAGTCAGAGCTTATGGCCTGTGTCAGCCATGTCGCGCACGGGTTCGAATTGGTTCAGTCAGTGTTTCCGGGCTGGCGGTTCCGTGCAGCCGACACGGTCGCGGGCTTCGGCCTGCACGGGGCTCTGTTGCACGGTCCGTTCACTGAAATCGTGCCCGGAGACCGTCCAAAATGGCAGGCGGCGCTGGCGGATCTCGGCGTCGTGCTTGTGCGGAACGGCACCGTCGCCGACGAAGGCCGCAGTACGGCACTTCTGGGCGGCGGGCCGCTCGCAGCCCTGTCGCATCTGGTCGGTGCGATCACGTCCGATCCGCTGGCTGATCCGGTGCGCGCGGGCGAGATCGTGACGACCGGCACGCTGACCCGTGCGCTGCCCGTGTCGCCCGGCGAGGTCTGGGAGACGCGGCTTGACGGCATTGCGCTCGGCGGGCTGCGCATGCAACTGGCCTGACCCGGTCGCGACATCCTGGCCGAAACACTCCGTGGTCCTACGTGATCGCCTCCAGCCGTTCCTTTGAAATCTCTCCCGGCACGATCGTCACCGGTATCGGCAGGGTCCCTGCCGCCCGTGTCATCGCGGTGACCAGCGGCCCCGGGCCGCTCTTGTCGGTTCCCGCGCCAAGGACCAGAACGCCGATATCGGCATCCTCGCCGATCAGGCTCAGGATTTCCTTCACCACCTCGCCCTCGCGCACCACCAGTTCGGGGTTGATCCCCTGTCGGTCGCGCATCCATTTGGCGAAGACCTCGTGATGCGCCTCGATCCGTTCGCGCGCCTCGGCCCGCATGATGTCGGCGACGCCGAACAGGCCCTGGAACTCCTCGGGCGCGATGACCGCCAGGATCGTCACGCCGGCCCCGGTATGGGCGGCGCGGAGTGCGGCGAAGCGCATCGCGTTCAGGCATTCGCGGCTGTCATCCAGCACGACCAGAAACTTGCGCATCGCTCTCCCCGCGTGGTGGCAGGGCGATCATGGCGGTTCGCCAGCGCTTAGGCAACACGGCCCGAACGGCCGGACGGCCTGCGGCGCGCGGGCCGCGTCAGCGGCCGGACGACCCAGCCGAGCAGCGATCCCAGAAGTGCTGCCGCCTGCGCGGCAAGCCAGGCAGCCAGTCCGAGAACACCGAGCACGGCATCCGACAGGCGGGATGCGACCCGCAGCGTGCGGGCCTTGCCCATGACCTCGACCGCCCGCCGGGTGTCGGGGCCTGCCGCCTCGGCGATACGGGCCAGCCGGGTCAGGTCGCCGGGCGTATCGGCAAGGCGCAGCAGCGTCAGTGTCTCGGCGGTCGATGTCGCGTCGCGCAGTCGCCCGATGTCGCCCGCGATCCGACCGAGGGCCGCGCCGCCGTCGCCCGCGACCGCCGCCGCGCGGATGGCCCGCGCCATGCCGGGCGGCAGCGCCCCCAGCCTGCGGGCAAGGCGCAGGACGGTCGCGCCGTATTTGACGGTCAGGCTGGTGCCGCCCGAGGCAAGCGTTGCGGCGGTTGCGGTCAGGCCGATGGCCGCCAGACCGGCCTCGATCTCGTCAACCTCGCTGCCGATCATCCAGTTTGTTCCCGCGCGCCCGAGAGCCGTCACGTCCCCCAACGGCGACAGTTCGAACGGCAGCGCGCAGGCCGAAATCAGCGCGACCGACCGGCAGGACGCGATGTCGACGGCGCAGCTGCCGCAGTCCGCGACCGTCGCCAGGGTGCCGTCATGTGCGGCGATCAGCGCCTCGGCCCTGGCGCGTTCGTCGGCGGGGAGGCTGAGGGCACGGCTGTCGGCAAGATCAAGAAGCAGCGTGACGCGGTCAGGATCGTCATCGGCGACGGCGTCGGCCAGCCGCGGGCGGAGCCACTCGGGCGTCACGTCGCGTGCGATCGAGCGGTCGACGGCAAGGCGGATTTCGGCGAGGCTCCGCTCGGCGAAGGGATGCGTGAAGGGCGACGTGGCGAGCGCCCATATGAACACGGCAATGCCCGCGCCGATCCAGAGCAGGCGGGCGACGGATGCCGCGCGCCGGATCATGCAGCACCCTCTGCGGCCGAACTGACCGTGTTTCCCGTAACCCTCATCCCGATCCGCCCGTCCTGCAAGCCGCTCGTTCATGACTGTCCTTAGCGGTGAATTAAGCCTGATCCGGCAGAATTTGCAAAACAGGCTGCCTGCGTCGGCCTGTCTCGGGACTTGGGGACGACCGATGACGCCCGGCAAACGCTGCTTCGATCTTGTGCTTGTCCTCGTGCTGCTTGTGCCGCTGGGGGCTGTGATGCTGATCATCGCGGTGGTGCTGCTCGCACTGCAGGGCCGCCCGGTGTTCTTCGCGTCGGTCCGGATGCGGTCGCCCGCCCGGTCCTTCCGGCTGTGGAAGTTCCGCACCATGCTGCCGGGGCCCGAGACCGTGACAGCGGGGCACAGCGCTTCGCGGGTGACGCGCTGCGGGGGCATCCTGCGTCGCGTCCGGCTGGATGAATTGCCCCAGCTCTGGAACATCCTGCGCGGCGACATGAGTTTTGTCGGGCCGCGCCCGCCGCTGCGCGCGGTCGTGGCTGCATGCCCGGACATCTACGCCCGCGTGCTGGCATCACGGCCGGGTGTGACGGGCCTTGCCAGCCTGGTCTTTCACCGGCACGAGGCGCACATTCTGGCGCGCTGCGGGACGCCCGGCGCAGCCGAGGACACCTATCTGCGGCGCTGCGTGGCACGCAAGGCGCGGATCGACCTGATCTATCAGGCCCGGCGCAGCACCGGTCTGGATCTGGTCCTGATCGCGCGTACGCTGGCGGTTCCGATCGGCGGTATCGGCGGAATTCTGCGGGCACGCCGGCCGGAGACGTGCGGAATCCGGCGAAAGGAACAAAAATCGAACGTCTGGCGCGACCCCGTTAACCAAAAATCGAGGAGAATCGCCTGACGATCAGGTCCTGAGGCTGCGTTCCTGCCGACCCGTCCGGGTCCGGACTGTATCGGGACGCCGCCAGATCGCGGGGGGCAGAATGCGCAGAGCGGATACGAAGCCGGGCAAGGGAACGGACGGAACCTGTCCTGCGCGGGATGTCCGCGAGGCACGCATGCGATCCGGCCTGTGGCTGGCCCGGTTCCGCGCCGCGACTTTCACCGGTCTTGCGGCCCTGACCGCCGCGATCTTTCCCATGCCTGTTTTCGGGAAAGCGAACCGCGCCGGCCCGGCGTCAGATTCCCCGCCCGTGCGCGATCCGGATTGGCCGTTTGATCACCCGGTCCGGACGCAAGGGCCGATCCATCCGGGCAGGCCTGCCGCCGATGACGGGACCGCGGCCATGGCCGATCTCGGGCTTGCCTATGCCGGCCAATCCGTCCTGATCACAGGCGCGGGGGGCAGCATCGGGTCGGAACTCTGCCGTCAGGTTCTGGCCGCCGGCCCGGCCCGCCTCGTGATGCTCGACACATCCGAAGCCGCCCTGAACGACGCGGTGCGGCATCTTCCCGCCGATGCAGGCGTCATCCCCGTCCTCGGCTCGGTCGCTGACCGGCCGCTGATCGCGCATCTGCTCAAGCGGCATGAGGTGTCCGTCATCCTGCATGCCGCAGCCTACAAGCATGTCCACCTTGTCGAGGCGAACGCCCGCGCGGGGATCCTGAACAACACGCTTGGCACGGCCGTGCTGGTCGCCGCAGCACGCGAAGCCGGGGTTGCCCGCTTCGTGCTCGTCTCGACCGACAAGGCCGTCCGCCCGTCGGGCGTCATGGGGGCGTCGAAACGGCTGGCCGAACTGATCGTGCAGGATTGCGCGGCGCGCCCGTCCGGGACGACATTTTCGACCGTGCGCTTCGGCAATGTCTTCGGATCGTCCGGGTCCGTCGCCCCGGTCTTTGCCGAACAGATCGCACGCGGCGGTCCGGTCACGCTGACCGACCCGCAGGCGACGCGGTATTTCATGTCGGTGACCGACGCGGTGCGGCTGGTCCTGACGGCAGGGTCGACCGCGCGCGGGGGCGAGACCTTCCTGATCGACATGGGCGCACCGGTCGCGATCCGCGATCTTGCCGTGGCGATGATCCGTACGGCGGGCAAGACGCTGCGGGATGCCGCGAACCCCCGGGGTGACATCGATCTTGTCGTGACCGGCCTGCGCCCTGGCGAACGTCTGCATGAAACCGTGACCTCGGCCACCGCAACCCTGCCCAGCAGGGTTCCGGGCATCCTGCAGGTGGTCGAGCCGGGTGTGAGCGAGATCGGGGTGGCAGGCCTGCTGCGCGATCTGCGGGCGCTTGCGGAAGGGGGCGACGATGCTGCGATGCGGGCCTTTGTCCTGACCTGGCTGGCGACCCATGACGATGTGCCGGGTCCGGCCATTGCGGCCTGTGTGCGGCCTGCGGCCCTGCCATGCCGCACGACCGGAAACGGACAGCGGGCAGCGGCAGGCATGGCCGACACCGCACGGGGAGCGGCGCGATGAATGACATGCGGATCGTCGGGCCGGGATCCGTCGAGGGGACCGCGCCGGGCAGGGCGACGTCGCGGATGTTGCCGGTGCTGCCTGCGGACACCCTGACCCACGCCAGAGCCGGGGGCGGGCGCAGCCAGCCGGCGGCTCCGGACGCGCCATTCGGGCTTGCGGACCTGAGCCTTGCCGAGGTGCTCCTGATCGCCGGGGCACATCGCAGCGGAACCTCGGTCCTCGCCGCCGAGATGGCCCGGCACGGATACGCCCTGCCGGTGGATCGTCGCCCCGGTGCGCCTGACAATCCCGGGGGCCATAATGAACCGGCCGCGGTGGTTGCGCTCAACGACGCCATCCTGGCCGCCGATGGCCGCTGCTGGGACAGCGTCCTGACCGATCCGCCCGACGCCGCAGCGGATTATTCGGACGATATCACCCGTGCGCTTCGCCGCAGCTTTCCCGACGGTGGGCGCGTTGTCGTCAAGGATCCGCGCCTGTCGCTGACCCTGCCGCACTGGCGCAAGGCAGTGGAGGCCGCCGGTGTGCCGGTCCGGCTGCTGATCGCGCTGCGCGCGCCCGGGGCAGTGGCCGCCTCGCTGGCGCGCCGCGACGGGATCGATGTGACGCAGGGCCTGATGATCTGGGCCGCGCAGACACTTGCGGTTCTGGTCCGGTCGGCCGGGATGCGCCGTCAGATCGCGCTGTTCCCGGGCTGGGCCACCGGCGACGCTCCGATGCCGGTGCTGCCCGACCTGCAGTCGGACCGCGTCGGACCTGCGGTCGGTGCGTCCGGGGGATCTGCGGGGTCCGGCGGAATTCGACCCGACCCTGATGAGGCCGGGGCCGATCCCTGGCCGAACTGACGACACGCCGATCGCGGCATTCTGCGACGATCTGTTCCAGCGGCTGTCCGGGACGGCGCGCCGACGGCGCATGCCGCCGCAGGCAGCGGTGCGGGTATTCCAGGCCCGTTTCGCCGAATTGACCGCAGCGTCCGCCGCCGCCGAGCGCCGTGCAATGGTGCATCTCAAGTCCCTCTCGGCCCGGCTCGCTGCGACCGAAGCGCAGCGCGATGCCGCATCGGGGCAGATCCGGCACGAGGCGGCGTCTGCACGATCGCTCCAGCAGCAGCTTGCCGCGACCGAGGCGCAACGCGATGACGCCCTCCGCCGGGGCGCGGAACAGGCGCAATCGGCGCGGTCCCTGCAGGCACGTCTTGCCGCGACCGAGGCGCAGCGCGACACCGGGGTTGCGCAGCTGAACCGGACAGCGGCGGCCCTTGCGGCCGAAGTGCTGGCGCGCGAGGGGGCGGATGCGGCCGTTCGGGAGACGTGGGACCGGACGGCGCAACTGTCGGTTTCGCTGGCCGAGTCGCAGGCAGAGACGCGGTACCAGCGTGACCTTTCGGCGACTGCGGCGGACCAGGCCGCGCGGGCGCAGGAAGCCCTCGGCACCTGTCAGGCAGAGCGGGACAGCTATGCCGAAGCCCTTGCGGAGGCCGACCGCGACATGGCGCTGATATCGGCGGACCTCGCCCGCGCCGGGGCGGAACGGGACCGGCTGGACGACGCGGTCCGGCGGTCCGAGGTTCAGATCGCGGCCCTCGCCGCCCGCTGCCGTCAGGAACAGCTGACCGTCCTCGCCCCGGCCCTGCGGAACCTGCGGAGTGTTGCGGGCCAGGGTCTGAGGCGGGTGCTGACCCACGCGCAGGTCGAGCGGCTGAAGGCGCTGCTGCCGGGCCCGGGGGGGTCGCCCGCCGCGCTTTCCGGCGCATCCTGCGACCCAGGCGAGCCGGGCTTCGCCGGAGGCGCGCCGGAGGTCATCACGCCCCGACCCGTCGATGGACCCTGCGACGACATCTTCATCTTTTCGATCATCGCGTGGGATTTCCGGACCCAGCGCCCGCAGCATCTGGCGCGCGAATTCGCCGCGCGGGGCCATCGCGTGTTCTATATCGAAATGGAAACCGACCTGTCGCCAGCGGCGATCCGCACCATCGCGCCGGGCCTGTGGGTCGTGCGCCTCGGCGCGCGCGGTGTCGGGCTGATCCCGACCTACACCGGCGTGCCGCGCCCGGACCAGACACGCCGCTGGATCGATGCCTTCACGGCGTTCTGCGCCCGGGTCGGCGCCTCGCCGACGCGCCAGCTCGTCGTGCAGCACCCTTATTGGTGGGAATTCCTGCGCCATCTTCCGGCCGAGAACCGGATCACCTTCGACTGCATGGATGACCTTTCGGGATTCTCGAACACCCTGCCGCATGTGCTGGAGGCCGAAGCCGAGATGACCGCGCATGCCGACCGCATGATCGTCTCGTCCGGACATCTGCAGCGGCGGCATGACGGCGGACGCACCGTCGCGCTGGTCCGGAATGCCGCATCCGTCGCGCATTTCGCCAGGGCCGATGCCGCACAGGTCCCGGCCTGGCTGGGTGCCGGGCAAGATCCGGCCGAACCGCACGGCGGAGGGCTGCGCGTGGGCTATGTCGGCGCGATCGCCGAATGGTTCGACACCGACCTCGTCGCCGCCGCCGCGCGCATGATGCCGGATGCGGAATTCCACCTCTGCGGTGCCGTGACGGACCCGGCGGCGCTGGCGCTGGGCAAGCTGGCGAATGTCCGGCTGTACGGCGAGGTGCCCTATGCCGACGTGCCGGGCTTTGCCGCCGCGATGGACGTGATGACGATCCCGTTCCGCCTGACGCCGATCATCGAGGCCTGCGACCCGGTGAAGTTCTACGAACACTGCGCGGCGGGCCGCCCGACGGTCGCCACGCCGATGCCCGAACTGGCTCGGGCGGGCGATCTGGTCTTCCGCGCGGCGGATGCCGGGGCCTTTGCCGCCGCGATCCGCGCGGCAGCCGAAGCGGGGCAGGACGATGGCTATACCGCCCGCCTGCGCCGCTATGCCGATGAGAACACCTGGACAGAACGGGCCGGGGGGTTCCTGCAGGCGATGCTGCACGTGCCGAAGGTGTCGGTGGTGATCCTGTCCTACGGCGACGTCACGCTGACGCTCGCCGCGCTGCGGTCGCTGACGGAAGGCGGCGGGGCCTATCCCGCGCTTGAGATCGTCGTTGCCGACAACGGGTCGGACGCGGCTGCGCTGGCGCAGTTGCGGTCGGCATCGAAGACTGATGCGCGTATCCGCCTGATCGAGAACGGACGCAATCTGGGCTTCGCTGCGGGAAACAACCGGGGCATCGCGGCGGCCACGGGCGAATACGTCCTGCTTTTGAACAACGACACCTATGTGGCACCCGGCGCGGTCTCGGCGATGGTGGCGCATCTGGAACGCGACCCCGGGATCGGCGTCGTCGGCCCCCTGACCAACGCGATCGGGAACGAGGCGCGGGTGGCGGTGGCCTATGCCGACATGGAGGAGATGACCGCCGAGATGCGCCGGGTGACAACCGGGTATCGCGCGCAGGCGACGGATATCCGTGTCGCGGCCTATTTCTGCGCGATGCTGCGGCGGCGTGATTTCGAACGCTTCGGCCTTCTGGCCGAGGTCTTCGGCCAGGGCATGTTCGAGGATGACGACCACTGCGCGGAAATCCGGGCGCAGGGCTATCGCTGCGTCCTGGCCGAGGATGCCTTTGTGCATCACCACCTGTCCGCCAGCTTCGACGCCCTCGGCGCGGACCGCAGGCGCGGCCTGTTCGACCGCAACCGTGCATTGTTCGAGGCGCGGCGCGGCCCCTGGGTTCCGCATGCCTACCGCACATCGCGCCCCGCCCCGACGCTGGAACCGCGCCGGTGACGCGCCAAGACCCCCTCGTGCTGCCGGTGCCCGTTGCGCGGGCCTACCCCGGCCCGGGCGACGCGACCCCTGTCCGCGCGGTCATCTGCCACTATCACATCTTCAAGAACTCCGGCACGTCGTTCGACGCGATCCTGCGCCACAGTTTCGGCGACCGGCACCTGTCCTTCGACGGCCCGTTCCCGTTCTTCACCATCGACCAGGAACAGCTTGACCGGATCATCGCGCGCAAGACCGGTGCGGTTGCCTTTTCGTCGCACCAGATCCTGCTGCCTGCGCCGGTCTCTCCGGCCTACCGGGTCCGGTCGGTTGTCTTCCTGCGCGACCCGGTCCTGCGCACCGCATCGATCTGGCGGTTCAAGCGTCAGTCCGCCGACGGCACGCGCACGGGCGATCTGGCCGCGCGCCACAGCTTCGCCGACTGGGTGGCGGCCTCGCTGGATGACCCCGCCGAAGTGGTCCATGTCTCGAACGGGCAGACCCGTGCGCTGGGCGCAGCCTTCCGCTCCCGCGCCGCCCCGCGCCGGACAAGGGACGGGGTCGAATATGATCTGGACCAGGCATTGTCGAACCTTTGCGCCGCGACCTATGTCGGGCGCACCGAACATTTCGCGGCGGATATCGGACGCATCGCGGCGGGGCTGGCCACCGAAGACCTGCCGCTGCGTCTGCCGCCCGATCTGCACCTGAACGCGACCGACCGCGACGCCGGCGATCCCGCCCTGCGCGTGGAACGCATTCTCTCCGAGCTCCCGCCGCCCCTCGCCGACCGCCTGCTCGCAGCGAACCGGCAGGACATAGGCCTGCGAGCGCTCGCAGACAGTCTTGTGACCCGCGAAAGGACCGCCGCATGACAACAACCGTCCTCTGCACCGTCGGAACCCGCCCCGAGGCGATCAAGATGGCCCCGGTCATCCGCGCCCTGCGGGGTGATCCGGCCTTCCGCTGCGTTGTCCTAGCGACCGCGCAGCACCGCGCCCTGCTCGATCAGGTGCTGGAGCTGTTCGGCATCGTGCCGGATGCCGATCTGGACATCATGCAGCCGGACCAAAGCCTGGGCACCCTGACCGGACGTCTGATGCTGCGGCTCGACGCGACCCTTGCCGATCTCCGCCCCGACATCATCCTTGGGCAGGGGGACACGACAACCGTTCTGACCGCCGCGCTGGCCGCCTTCTATCGCGGCATCCCCTTCGGTCATGTCGAAGCGGGTCTGCGCACGGCCGACCTCCGGAGCCCCTTCCCGGAAGAGCTGAACCGCGTCCTGACCGCGCACATGACGCGGTGGCATTTCGCGCCGACCGAGCTGGCGGCGGCTGCACTGCGCGCCGAGGGATATGCACCGGGCGCAATCCATGTCACGGGCAACACGGTCATCGACGCGCTGGCCATCGCGCGGGGGCTGCCTGCCGCCGCCGTGCGCCCGCTCGGCCCCGGAATCCGCCGGCGGCTGCTGGTGACGCTGCACCGGCGCGAGAATTTCGGGCCGCCGCTTGCGCGCATCTGCGCCGCGCTTGACCGTCTGGTTGCCGACAACCCTGATCTTGACCTGATGATCCCGACGCACCCGAACCCGAACGTGCGGGGCACGCTGATCCGGCACTTTGCGGGTCGGGCGCGGGTGACTGTGTGCGAGCCGATGGGCTACGCCGAATTCATTGCGGCGATGCGGTCGGCGACACTGATCCTGTCGGATTCGGGCGGCGTGCAGGAAGAGGCCCCGGCACTGGGCAAGCCGGTCCTGGTCCTGCGCGACACGACCGAACGGCCAGAGGCGGTTGCGGCAGGTGTCGCCCGGCTGGTCGGGACGGACGCTGAAGGCATCCGGGCTGCCGCGCAAGGCCTGCTGGATGATCCCGACGCCTACGCGCGTATGGCGCAGCACCGGTCGCCCTACGGTGACGGGAATGCGGCGGCGCGGATCGTGTCGGTGCTGCGCCGCGATCTCGGCCTTACAGCGCTCGACCAGGCAGCCGCCTGACCGCGAACCGCGATAGCAAGGACACAACACGGCCGACGCCCGAAAAGGAACGAGGCCCGGTGCGGGCCCCGAAGTTTGATATGGGGCCAAGGGATGGCGGTCAGTGATCAGCCGCGCCCGCTGCCATCTTCAGGTCGTCGGCCGTGCCGCGCGCGCCGTTGAAGAAGACGTTCAGCACGACCGCCGAAATTGTCGCCAGCAGGATTCCTGAACTCGATCAGCGGATGGATCGAATGCGGCATCCACTGCTTGAAGTTGGGCGCGATCAGCGGGATCATCCCGAAGCCCAGCGACACCGCCACGACGAACAGGTTGTTGCGGTTGCCCTGGAAATCGACCGCAGACAGGATTCTGATCCCTGTCGCCGCAACCATCCCGAACATCACCAGCCCCGCACCGCCCAGGACCGAGGTCGGCAGCGACTCGACCAGTGCGCCCATCTTCGGAACGAGGCCGAGCACGATCAGGATCGCCCCGCCGGCGACACAGACGAACCGGCTGCGGATCCCCGTCACCCCGACCAACCCGACATTCTGGCTGAACGAAGTGTAGGGGAAGGTATTGAAGATGCCGCCGATCAGCGTGCCAAGTCCGTCGGTTCGCAGGCCCGCCGCAAGCTGCCCGCGGCTTATCCTACGGTCCGTCATGTCGCTGAGCGCCAGGAACATGCCGGTCGATTCGATCATCACCACGATCATCACCAGCGTCATTGTGACGATCATCACCGGATCGAACACCGGCATCCCGAAGTGGAACGGCGTGATGACGTCGAACCAGGACGCCTCGCCGACCTTGGCAAAGCTCATCTTGCCGGCGATCGCCGCGACGATGCCGCCGATCACGATGCCGAGCAGGACCGAGATGTTCGATACGAAGCCGCGGCCGAACTTGGCGATCACCATGATCGACACCAGCACCAGCGCGGAAATCGCGATGTTGACTGGCGTCGCGTAGGCCGGGTTCATGATCGATGGTGCCACGCCGATCTTTTCCGGCAGAGCCGGAACCGTCGAGCCTGCCGTTCCCGCCATCTCGCCCACTGCCTTCAGCCAGTCGGCGTGGGCAGGATCGACGGTCATCGGCGCGGTCGGTCCGACCGGGTTGCCGAAGATCCAGTTGATGCCGATCCGCATCAGGGACACGCCGATGACCAGGATGATCGTCCCGGTCACGACCGGCGGAAAGAACCGAAGCATCCGGCTGACCAGCGGCGCGATCAACATCGCGATGATGCCCGCGCCGATGATTGCCCCAAAGATCAGCCGCGCGCCGTCCGGGCCGGGGTTTGCGTTGCCGATCGCCACCATCGGCCCGACGGCTGCGAAGGTGACGCCCATCATCACCGGCAGGCGGATTCCGAACCATTGGGTCGCGCCCAGCGACTGGATGATCGTCACCACGCCGCAAACGAAAAGGTCGGCCGAGATCAGGAATGCGACGTCCTGCGGTTCAAGCTTCAGCGCGCGCCCGACGATCAGCGGCACCGCGATGGCCCCCGCATACATCACCAGCACGTGCTGCAATCCCAGCGTGAACAGCTTTGGCGCGGGCAGAACTTCGTCCACCGGATGTGTCTTATCCGACATTGCACAGTCCCCTCGCGGGTCGTTCCTGTTGTCGGTCCGGGTCCGCCACCCGCGACGCAGCCCGGCCTTTCCCGCCCGAAAGGATTCAGGAAACCATGTTACCGCTAACAACTACCCATTCCCCAGAATAAGTAAACTCTTCAAGATTGGGCGCGTCGCCGATCCTGTCGATAACCGCAAAAAGGCCGGGTGCTTGCACGGGCGCAAGCACACCATGCCAAGTATTGCGCAGAATGTTGACACCCTGGCCCGGCGCCGTACGGAAGGCGCGGGGCGTGCCGGGCCGCCCGTCCTGGTCAGGCGCGACGATGACGAGGAAGGAGTTCAGGGTCATAGGCACGAAGGCCTGTGATCCGAGGGGATGTCGTTCGACCAGCGAAAAGGAATAGGGCAACCCTCGCGGCACCGCGTCGAAGACCGAAATCCCCGCGCGTCCCTCCGGCCCGAAGTCGAGCCGCGCGCGGTCGTGCCAGCGCCCGCAAAGGCCTGCGTTGATGATCCGGTCGGGCGCTCCTTCGGCAGCAAGCACGTCGCCGAAAGGCTGGAAATCCTCTTCGGTCAGCGGTGAGGGCCGCAGGATGCGCGTCATATCGCGGCATGGCCAGCGAGGGGCATCACCGTCCGAACGCCCCGGTGCCACGCAGCCGCGCATGGCGGTTCACATCCTTGTACAGGAGATAGCGGAACGGCCCGTCGCCTTCCGCCACGCAGGCCTGCGGGCAATAGGCGCGCAGCCACATGAAATCGCCCGGCTCGACCTCCACCCAGTCGCGGTTCAGCAGATACCGCGCGCGACCTTCCAGCACGTAGAGCCCGTGCTCCATCACATGTGTCTCCTCGAACGGGATGCGCCCGCCGGGGCGGAATGTGACGATGTTGACATGCATGTCATGCGCGACGTCCGCCGGATCGACGAAGCGCGTCGTCGCCCAGCGGCCATCCGTGTCGGGCATGGCGACGGGATCGACGGCACGGTCCGAGGTGACAAAGGGCGCGGGCGCGGGGATGCCGGGGGCGGGTTCATACAGCTTGCGGATCCAATGAAAGCGCGCCGGGGCATCCGACCCGTTGCGCAGTTTCCAGATGCAGCCTGGCGGGAGGTAGGCATAGCCGCCGGGCCCGAGCTCATGGTCCTCGCCGTCGATCGACAGCCACACCTCGCCGTCGGTCACGAAGACCACGCCCTCGGCCCCGCTGTCGGGTTCGGGCGCATCGGACCCGCCATCGGGGCCGACCTCCATCACATACTGGCTGAAGGTTTCGGAGAAGCCGGACAGGGGACGGGCGATCAGCCAGAGTTTCGTCGCTGTCCAGCCTGGCAGGCAGCTCGTCACGATGTCGGAAAAGCAACCGCGCGGGATCAGGCAGTAGGCCTCGGTGAAGACCGCCTTGCCGGTCAGGTCCTGCGACTGGCCGGGCAGGCCGCCGGGCGGGAAGTAATAGGTGGTCATGGCAGGATGGCTTTCAGGCGTAGTTCGGCGATGCGTTCGACCTGCGCGCAGGCTTCGGCGAATTCGGCGGCGGTGTCATTTGCCGTGCGGCGGGCGAAGGCGGCAAGGATGCCTGCCCTGGAATGGTCGCGGACGGCGATGATGAAGGGGAAGCCGTGGCGTGCCATATAGTCTGAATTCAGTTCCTGAAGCTCCGCCCGCTCGGCATCCGTCAATGCGTCAAGACCGGCACTTGCCTGTTCGGCGCTGCTGTCGGCGGTCAGCCGTTTTGCCAGCGCGAGCTTGCCCGCAAGATCAGGATGGGCGCGCAGCACGCCCAGGCGCTCCGCGTCGCTCGCGCGGCGGAAGGTGCGCGTCAGCGCGGAATGCAGCCCGGCGGCAGTGTCATGGACCGGCCCAATCTCGCCGTCGAAGGCACGTTCGGCAATCCACGGCGAATGCTCGAAGATGCTGCCGAAGCGCGCCACAAATGCCGCGCGGTCCATCTGCGAGGGGCGTTCGCGCGCCACCGGCGGATGCGCCCCTGCCCAGTGCCGCGCGATGTCCTGCCTTGTGGCGAACCAGACGCCTTCATGCCCTCGCGCATAGTCCAGAAACCGCTTCAGCCCCATGATCCGCCCGGGCCGCCCGATCAGGCGGCAGTGCAGGCCGATGGACATCATCTTCGCCGCGCCCGGCGGCCCCTTCTGCGTAGAGGCAGTCGAAGCTGTCCTTCAGATACTCGAAGAAATGCTCACCCGTGTTGAAACCCTGCGGCGTGGCAAAGCGCATGTCGTTCGCGTCGAGCGTGTAGGGGATGACCAGCTGCGACAGTCCCGCTTCCTCATGCCAGTAGGGCAGGTCGTCGTCATAGGTGTCGCTGATCCAGTCGAACCCGCCCTCCTCCGCCACCAGCCGCACGGTGTTCACGGAACAGCGCCCGGTGTACCAGCCCGTCGGGCGCGCGCCCGTCACCTCGGCATGCAGACGGATCGCCTCAAGGATGCTCGCGCGCTCCTGATCCTCCTGCATGTCCTTGTGCTCGACCCATTTCAGGCCATGCGACGCGATGTCCCATCCGGCGTCCCGCATGGCGCGGACCTGTTCGGGCGCACGCGCCATTGCCGTCGCCACGCCGAAGACGGTGACGGGCAGGCGCATCCCCGTGAACAGGCGGTGCAGCCGCCAGAACCCGGCCCGCGCGCCGTAGTCATAGATCGACTCCATGTTCCAGTGCCGCTGTCCCGGCCATGGCGCGGCACCGACGATTTCCGACAGGAACGCCTCAGACGCGGCGTCGCCATGCAGGATGCTGTTCTCGCCGCCCTCTTCGTAATTCAGCACCAGCGATACGGCGATGCGCGCGCCGCCCGGCCAGGCGGCGTCGGGCGGGTTCGCCCCGTATCCGGTCATGTCGCGGGGATAACGGTTCATCTGTGTGTCTGTCGGCTTGCTCTTGGCGGTGTCAATGCCCAACAATGCGCAGGATTGGCGGAAATGCCAGAGCGGGTTTTGCGGGGACAAGGATGGCCGAGGGGTATCTGACGACGCATGTGCTGGATACGGCACGGGGGCAGCCTGCTGCGGGGCTGAAGATCATGCTCTACCGGGTCTCCGGCAACAGTCACAGGAAGATCGCCGAAGTGGTGACCAACGCGGACGGTCGCGCGGATGCGCCGATGCTGTCGGGCAAGGCGTTCACGGCGGGAGCGTATGAACTCGTGTTCTGCGCGGGCGACTATCTGCGGGTTACGGGGCAGGGTGGGGCGGAGCCGTTGTTCCTTGACCAGATCCCGATCCGCTTCGGCGTGACGGATGCCGGCGCGCATTACCATGTGCCGCTCCTCCTCTCGCCCTACGGCTATTCGACGTACCGGGGCAGCTGATGAACGACTGGGTCATCCTCGCCGAATGGCTGGAATTCGCGGTGCGCTGGCTGCATGTCATCACCGCCGTCGCCTGGATCGGGTCGTCCTTCTACTTCATCGCGCTCGACCTCGGGCTGCACCGCGACCGCAACCTTGCCAGCGGCGCGGATGGCGAGGAATGGCAGGTGCATGGCGGCGGGTTCTATCATGTGCAGAAGTACCTCGTGGCCCCCGCAGCGATGCCCGGCGACCTGATCTGGTTCAAATGGGAAAGCTACTGGACCTGGATGTCGGGCTTCGCGCTGCTGGTGCTGGTCTATTACCTCGGGGCTGACCTCTATCTGGTCGATCCCGCAGTCCTCGACTTGCCCGTCTGGCAGGCCATCGCGATTTCGCTCGCCTCGCTGGCGGGCGGCTGGGTCGTCTATGACCTGCTGTGCAAGTCGAAGCTGGGCGAGAACACCACCCTGCTGATGGTCCTGCTCTTCGCCGTGCTCGTCGCCGTCGCCTGGGGCTACACCCACGTCTTTTCGGGCCGCGCCGCCCTGCTGCACCTGGGGGCCTTCACCGCCTCCATAATGACCGGCAACGTGTTCTTCATCATCATGCCGAACCAGCGCGTGGTCGTGGCCGACCTGATCGCTGGGCGCAAGCCGGACGCGAAATACGGCAAGATCGCCAAGCAGCGCAGCACGCACAACAACTACCTGACGCTGCCGGTCATCTTCCTGATGCTGTCGAACCACTATCCGCTGGCCTTCGCCAGCGAATGGAACTGGCTGATCGCCAGCCTTGTCTTCCTGATGGGCGTGACGATCCGGCACTGGTTCAACACGCATCACGCGCGCCAGGGCAACCCGCACTGGACCTGGATCGTCACTGCCCTGATCTTTCTGCTGATCGTCTGGCTGTCGACCCTGCCTGCCCCCGTTGCAGACGAGACGCAGGCGATGAACCCCGCTGCTGAACGCTTCGCCGGTGCCGATGGGTTTGCGGAGGTCGAGGGCATCGTCCTTGGCCGCTGTTCGATGTGCCACGCGGCCGAGCCGTCCTACGCGGGCATCCACTGGGCGCCGAAAGGCGTACGGCTGGAGACAACGGCCGAGATCGCAGCCGAGGCGCGGCGCATCTACCTCCAGGCGGGTCTCACGCATGCCATGCCGCCCGCCAACGTCAGTTTCATCGAACCGGATGAGCGCGCGAAGATCGTCGCCTGGTACCGGGCGGCGGTTGCCGGGTAGGCTCAGTGTTTCCTCCCGGGCACCAAACGCCCACGCCTTGCGCAGACTGCAATGGTCTGGAAACCCCGACCTGACGCCAGAGGGCCGAAACGCCATAGTTCGGGCATATTTGAGAAAAACCTTGGTCCCCGTGCCCGAAGGCAGGCTATACTGCACCTGCGGGGGGGAAATGATCGGGCGGGTCCTGCATTCTCAGGGCAGGCTTCGGAATTTTGAGACAGGAGTTTTGTGATGAGTGTCGGCCAGAAGATTGAAGCTCAGAACGCGGGCTGGACCTTCGGCAACAATGTTGCCGATACGTTCGTGGACCATATCCGGCAATCGGTGCCGCTGTACGAATCCGGGCATGATCTGACCTGCCAGTTGTCGGACTATTTCGTGCATTCCGACAGCATCGTCTATGAAATCGGAACCTCGACGGGCGAGATGATCCGCAAGCTCGCCGTGCACAACCAGAGCAAGGCCGGCGCACGGTTTGTCGGCATCGAGATCGAACCGCCGATGGTCAGGGCTGCGGAAAAGCACTGCGCCGACATGCCATCAGTTCAGATCGTACAGGGCGACGCCCGGCATCTGGAGCTGGAAAAGTCGGACATGATCGTGAGCCATTACACGATTCAGTTCGTGCCCCCGCGCCACCGGCAGGAGCTGTTCGACAAGATCTACGACCGCCTGAACTGGGGCGGCGCGCTGGTGATGTTCGAAAAGGTTCGGGCGCCGGATGCGCGTTTCCAGGACATGATCGCGCAGCTCTACAACGACTTCAAATACCGCAACGGCTTCTCGCCCGAGGAAATCGTCGAAAAGGCCCGCAGCCTGAAGGGCGTGATGGAACCGTTCTCGACGCAGGGCAACCTCGACCTGATGGCGCGGGCAGGCTTCAAGGATGTGGTGACGGTGCAGAAATATCTGTGCTTTGAAGGCTTCCTGGCCATCAAGTGACGCGCCCGACAAGGGCCACGATCAACGGCAACAAGCCATCAGCCATTTGCGGCGGGCCCGGGTGCGGTCCTGTCCGGGAACAGCAAAGCGGGACGCAGGAATGAGCGCGACATCGAAACGGATACTGGTGACGGGGGGCGCGGGTTTTCTCGGCTCGCATCTCTGCGACCGGCTGGTCGAAGCCGGGCATGACGTCCTATGCGTGGACAACTACTTCACCGGGCGGCGCGCCAATGTCGCGCATCTGATCGGCAATCCCCGGTTCGAGGTCATGCGCCACGACGTGACCTTCCCGCTGTATGTCGAGGTCGATGAAATCTACAACCTCGCCTGCCCGGCCTCGCCGATCCACTATCAGCACGATCCGGTGCAGACGACCAAGACCTCCGTCCACGGCGCAATCAACATGCTGGGTCTGGCAAAGCGCCTGCGCGCGAAAATCCTTCAGGCGTCCACCTCCGAGGTCTATGGCGACCCGGTGGTCCATCCGCAGACCGAGGATTACTGGGGCAACGTCAACCCGATCGGGTTCCGGTCCTGCTATGACGAAGGCAAGCGCTGCGCCGAGACGCTGTTCTTCGACTATCACCGCCAGCACGGGCTGCGGATCAAGGTCGCGCGCATCTTCAACACCTACGGCCCGCGGATGCATCCGCAGGACGGGCGCGTCGTGTCGAACTTCATCAATCAGGCGCTGGACGGCGCGCCGATCACGATCTACGGCGAAGGCACGCAGACGCGGTCGTTCTGCTTCGTGTCCGACCTGATCGACGGGCTGATCCGCCTGATGGATACGGGCGATGACGTGACCGGGCCGGTCAACATCGGCAACCCGGTCGAAATGACGATCCGCGAGCTTGCGGAAACGATCATCGGCATGACCGGATCGCGGTCGAAGCTGGTCCGCGAACCCTTGCCCCACGATGACCCGACGCAGCGCAGGCCGGACATATCGCTGGCCCGCCGTGCGCTCGGCTGGGAACCGAAGGTGGACCTGAAGCAGGGTCTGGCTGCGACCATCGCCTATTTCGATGCACTGGGGCGCACGGAAGACAAAGGGCGCGGGGCGGCCTGATGGACCGGGGCCTGACCAGCGACAACCTGACCGGCGCGCCCGCCCTGGCGCGGGTTCCCGGCTGGCTATGGTATGCATTGGCGCTTGCCGCCTGCCTGTCCGTGCTGGCGATCAATGGGCGGCCTTTGTTCTACTGGGACACGGTCGGCTACATCACCCAAGGGTCCGAGGCGCTGGAACAGGTCGGCCTGATCGACCCCGCACCCGCAGGCGCGACCGGCGGCGCGGACGAGCACTGTCGCGGCCGCGCCGAAAGCCACCGTCGACGGGTCACGCTCCATCGCCTATTCGCTGTTCTTCGGCGCGCTTGCGCAGCTTGGCCTGCTCGACCTCGCCGATCTGATCCATGCGATTGCCGTGCTGGCCGCCATTTGGCTCCCCGCCCGCATTGCTGTCGCGCGTGTATGCCCCCGATCTTCCCGTGGCCGCACTCGTCGGCCTTCCTGTCCTTGTCGCCGCCTTCGGTTCGCTGCCTTTCGTTGTCTCCTATCTGATGCCCGACATCTTTGCGCCGATCCTTCTGCTGATGATCGCCACGCTGTCGCCTTTGCCCGCCAGATGACCGGGCCGAATGCCTGTTCGCCCTTGCGCTGGGGGCATTCGCCGTCGTCGCGCATCTGTCGCATCTGGCGATTGCCGCCGCGATGGTGCCTGTGGCGATTCTTGCCGCGCTGATCTTGTCCGGTGGCGCGGATCTATCGGGATCGCGCCTCGTGGTGCTGATCCTGCTGGCGGGGTTCGGCCAGCAGTTCGCCTTCCGCGCCGCCGCCACCCGAGTCGCCGACGCGCAGGTCATCATCAAGCCCTTCATCACAGCCCGCCTGATCCAGGACGGTGTCGGCTATGCCTTTCTGGAGGACAACTGCCCGGATGCCGCGATCCGCACCTGCCTGCTTTATGCCGAACTGCAGAAATCCGACGATCCCTGGCGGCTGACCGCGTCGCATATCCTGTTCCAGACCGACGCAAGGCTCGGGTCGCTCAAGCTGATGCCCGAACAGGACCAGCGCCTGGTGGCCGCAGAACAGCGTAATTTCTTTCTTGCCGTCCTGCGCGACCGGCCCGTCGCGGTGCTCTGGGCGCTGACCCGCAACACGCTGCGCCAGGCAGGCATGTTCAGCGTCGACATGACCCTTCCGACCAAAAACATCGTCGCGCCAGCATGACGGCGTGCCGGGCATGCTGGGCGGGTCATTCCAGGCCGGACGTCTGTCGCCGGACGGGCCCTGGCTGAGGCCGCTGACCTGGCTGCAGGGCCTGCTCTACGCGGCCTCTCTGGCCGTGACCGGGCTGCTGGTGGTCCAGCGTGATCGCCTGCCGAAGGAACTGCGCGGCTTCGCCATCGTCCTCGTGCTCGGCATCCTCGCCAACGCCTTCGTCTGCGGGGCGTTGTCACAGCCTGCCACACGCTACGGCATGCGCGTCATCTGGCTTCTGCCGCTGGTGGCGACGATGCTTCTGCTGTTCGCGCGCTTCGGCCGCAGCGGGGCGGCGCGATGATGCCGCAACCATATCCGTCATCGTGTCCCGCCTTCCGCGCCGCACATATCCTGCCGCGCGTGCTTGCCCCGCTGATGGCGATGCAGGCGCGGGGCGAAGTGGCCGAGGTGATCGTCGTCGATGACCGTCGCCGGACCGCACGGCCGAGGTCGCGCGCAGTCTGGGCGCACGCGTGCTGACCACGCCGCAGAACGGCGGCCCCGGCGTTGCGCGCAACCTCGCCGCGACCGAGGCCGTGGGCGACGTGCTCTGGTTCGTCGATTCCGATGTCATCGCGTGGGAGGACGGCGCGGCGAAGGTCGCCGCCGCCTTTGCCGACCCAGAGGTCGGCGCGGTGTTCGGGTCCTACGACGACAGTCCGGACGGCACGCCCTGGTTCTCGCGCTACAAGAACCTGATGCACCGGTTCTACCACCAGAAGGCCCGGCGCGATTCCGCGACCTTCTGGGCGGGCTGCGGTGCGGTGCGGGCGGATGTGTTCCGCCGATCGGCGGGTTCGACGTCGAAACCTACCGCGTGCCGTCGATCGAGGATATCGAGCTTGGCTACCGCATCCGCCGCGCCGGGTTCCGCATCGCGGTGGACCCGACGCTGCTCGGCAAGCATCTGAAGGTCTGGACGCCGCGCAACGCGCTGTTCACCGACATCTTCCGCCGCGCGCTGCCCTGGTCGCGCCTGATGATCGCGCGCGAAGGCGTGGCCGACGACCTGAACACCAGCAAGGCCGAACGCGCCAAGGCGCTGGTCGCGGGGCTGCTGATCCTGTCGGTGCTGGCGCTGCCGTTCGCGCCGCAGTTCTGGCCCCTGCCGATCCTGCTGTCGGCCTGCGCGCTTGCCCTCGAACTGGCCGCTTTTCGCTTTCATGCGCGCGCGCGGGCGGTGTCGTCTTCGCGCTGGGTGCGCTGGGCTGGCATCAGCTTTACTATGTCTATTCGGCATCGGCCTTTGTCTGGTGCCTGTTCGAATATCATGTCCTCGGCCGGAAGAACCGGCTGCATGTGCCATGAGGCGACAGTATCGGTGAAGGAAAGCGGTTGAAAGGTGAAGAAGAGGTCATTCGTCAGGCGATGCGGGCATCCGCACCGTCAAGCCCGAGCTCGAGGGCATGTCGCTGTCCGTCGTGATCCCCGCCTTCAACGAAGAAGGCGCGGTGCGCCAGACGATCGAGGATGTGCGCCGCGAAATGGACGCGACCGGCGTTCCCTACGAGATCATCGTGATCGACGACGGGTCCGAGGACCGTACGCTGGAAATCGCCCGCGAAACCGGCGTTGTCGTGGACAGCAATCAGGTCAATACCGGCTACGGCGCCAGCCTGAAGCGCGGCATCAAGCACGCGCAGCACGAATACGTGGCGATCCTCGATGCCGACGGGACCTACCCGGCGCGCTATCTGCCGCCGATGCTGGCGATGTGCCGGACCCAGGACATGGTGGTCGGCGACCGCGGTGCGGCGATGAAGAACGTGCCGATGATCCGCAAGCCCGCGAAATGGGTGCTGAACACCTTCGCGTCCTTCCTGGCCGAGCGCAGGCTCAAGGACCTGAACTCCGGCCTGCGCGTCTTCCGCAAGTCGGAACTGGTGCCCTTCATCCCGCTTCTGCCGCAGAAATTCAGCTTCACCACCACCATCACCCTTTGCATGTCGTGCAACGGCAAGCGGATGATCTACACGCCCATCGAATACGGGCAGCGCGTCGGCAAGTCGAAGATCCGGCCGGTCGATTTCCTCAACTTCATCATCCTCGTCCTGCGGATGACCGTGCTGTTCAATCCGCTGCGCGTGTTCATCCCGCTTCGGCCTTGCGCTGATGGCGCTCGGCACGGTGAAATTCTTCTATGACATCTGGATGGACAACCTGTCGGAGACGACGATCTTCGCCTTTCTGTCCGCGCTCATCATCTGGTCGCTGGGTCTGATCGCCGACATGATCTCGCGCCTGCATCTGCGGCCCTGACCCATGGCGATGTCGGGCAAGGCGCTGAGGAAATGGGGCATCCGGGCCGGCGGGTCGGCCCTGTTTCTGGCTGCCTTGTTCTGGCTTCTGCCGCGTGACGCCATCATCGAGGGCTTTTCGCGCATCACGCTCGCCGCTCTATGCCGGCGTCCTGGCGGCGTTCCTTGCCGGTCATGCCGCCAATGCCGGAAAATGGTGGCTGCTTCTTGACCGGGGTCTGCCCTACCTGACGGCGCTGCGCGCGCATTTCGCGGGGCTTGCCGCCAACCTCTGCCTGCCCGGTGCCGCAGGCGGCGATGCCGTCCGCGCCGCGATGGCGCATGTCGCAATGCGCGACGGGCCGAAACTGGCCGCAGGATCCGTCGCCGACCGGCTGATCGACATGATCGGCATGGCGTGCCTGTCGCTGTCCGGCCTTCTGGTCCTTCGCGGCACGTCATCCGGCCTGACCCTCGGCCTTGAAATCGCGGCGCTTCTCGTCGCGGGCCTTGCCCTTTTCGTCTACGGCGTTCCCGGCCTGATCCGCCTTCTCTGGTCCCGCATCGCTGCGCTTCCCGCCCGCGATCTCGCGCTCCGCACCGCCGATGCCTTCGCGGGTCTCGGCCGCCGCCCCGGCCTGCTGGTCGTCACGCTCGCCTTGTCGCTGACGATCCAGTCTCTGTTCATCTGGCTTTCCGCCCGCCTCGGCCTCGCCGTCGGGCTGACCGTGCCGCTGGCCGTCTGGTTCTTCGCCTGGCCGCTGGCCAAGATCGTCGCCGTCCTGCCGATATCGCTGAACGGCCTCGGCGTCCGCGAATCCTCGCTGGCCGCGCTTATGGTGCCTTTCGGGGCCGCCGCCCCGCAGGTCGTGGCGGCGGGCCTTGTCTGGCAGGCGGTGATGTTCGGGGCAGGGGCCATCGGTGCGCTGATGCTGCTGGTGTCGGGAACCGGCTGGCGGAAGGCGAAGCCCGTGACAGAGTGACGTGACTTGCTGACGGCGGCACATGTCGTGCCGCCGGGTTTGAGTAGTAAGTGAGTAAGACAATGATGATCGAGCGGGTGACGAAGAACATGCATGCGGCCCCAGTGATGACCAAGCCGAGGGTGACAATCCTCGGCGCAGGCCCGGCCGGGATCGCCGCCGCCTATGCGCTGACCAAGCACGACAAGGCCCATATCGAGGTGCTGGAACGCGCGCCCGTCGCGGGCGGCAATTCCACCTCGTTCCAGATCGACGGCATCTGGTGCGACTACGGCTCGCACCGGTTTCACCCCGTGGCCGACCCGGACGTCATCGCCGACGTGAAGGTCACTGCTGGGCGACGACCTGCTGCTGCAGCCCCGCCACGGGCGCATCCGCCTGGGCGGCAAGTGGATTCATTTCCCCCTGAAACCTGCCGACGCGCTTCTGCGCCTGCCGAAGCCCTTCGCCGCCTCGCTTCTGGGCGACATGATCTTGAAGCCGTTCCGCAAGCAAGCCTTCCGGCGGCAAGACGTTTTCCTCCGTCCTCTATTCCGGCCTCGGCCCGACGATTTCCGAGAATTTCTACTTCCCCTATGTCCGCAAGCTCTGGGGCCTCGACCCCGACAAGCTGTGCGGTGACGCTGGCCGAACGCCGCGTGTCCAGCGGGTCGGTCGGCAAGATCCTGGCCAAGATGGCGCGGATGCTGCCGGGCATGAAGGGCCCGACGACGGGGCGCTTCTACTATCCGCAGACAGGGCTTCGGCCAGATTTCGCAGTCGATGGTGGCCAAGGCCGCCGATCAGGGTGCCGCATTCCGCTTCGGTGCCGACATCGCAAGGATCGAACGCAGGGCAACCGCGTGACAGGTCTTGTCCTGCGCGAAGGCAACACCAATCGGCGCGTCTCGGCCGAGCAGGTCTATTCGACGATCCCGCTCACCACCGTCGTCCGTCTGATGGACCCGCCCCGCCGCCCGAGGTCATCGCCGCCGCCGAAGCGATCCGGTTCCGCGGCATGATCCTGGTCTATCTGATCCTCGGAGACCGACCGCTTCACCGAGTATGACGCGCATTACTTCCCCGAAACCTCGATCCCGATCAGCCGGATGTCGGAACCGAAGAACTACAATTCGGCCACCGGTCCGACCGACCGCACCATCCTCTGCGCCGAACTGCCCTGCGATCCGGGCGAGAAATGGTGGGGCATGTCGGACGAGGAACTGGGGCGGCACTACTGCGACTGGCTCGGCCAACTGGGCCTGCCCGTGACCGTCCCGGTGATCCGCTGCGAGACGCCGACGGCTGGCACATGCCTATCCGGTCTATGATCTGGACTATCAGAAGAACTTCGAGACGGTGGACCGCTGGCTTCTGGGTCTGGACGGCTTCCTCAGCTTCGGGCGGCAGGGCCTGTTCGCGCATGACAACACGCACCATGCCTTCGCCATGGCCTATGCCGCCGCCGATGTGCTGCAGAAGGACGGCACACTCGACCGCACGGCATGGGCCGCGCACCGGCATGAGTTCGAATCCCACCGGGTCGAGGATTGACGCCTTGGCCGGCCCGGTCGTCGATATCCTGATGTATCATTCGGTATCCGACGCCGGGGGGCCGACCTGCATTGCGCCCGCGACCTTTGCCATGCAGATGCGGGCGATTGCGGATGCGGGTCTGCCCGTCGATGTCGCTCGACGACCTGCTGGAGGCCCGGGCCGGTCGTGCGGCCCTGCCGCCACGCTCCGTCATCATCACCTTCGACGACGGCTTTCAGGATTTCGCCGACGCCGCCTGGCCCGTCATGTCCCGCCACGGCTTCCGTCCCATCGTCTATCTGCCGACCGGCTGGGTCGGGCGGGCCGAGGGCTGGCGCGGCATCGCCGATCCGCCGCGCGCGCTGATGTCTTGGGCGACGATCCGGACGCTGGCGGGTGAAGGCGTGGAATTCGGCAGCCACACGGTCAGCCATGCCGACATGCCCGCCTTGCCCGACGCCGCGCTGGATCAGGAACTGACGGAGTCGCGCGCGATGATCGCGGATCATCTGGGCCGCGAGGTGCGCCATTTCGCGCCACCCTACGGGCGGACGGATGCCCGCGTGCGGTCGCGGATCGCCCGGCACTACGTGAGCTCGGTCGGCACGGCGCTGGCGACGGCCACGACGACCAGCCCGGCTGATGACCTCCCCCGGATCGAGATGTTCTACTTTACCGACGACCGCCGCTGGCGCGCGCATCTTGCAGGGCAGGGCGCGGCCTATCTTGCGAAGCGGCGGCTTCTCAGGACCGTCCGGGGCGCAGTGATGAAGCCCTGGGCAGGAATCTAGCCGCGATGGCGCGCGATCATATCCTGATACATCTCAGCGAAGCGCGCATGGACCGCTGCGGGGTCGAACCGGCCCTCCGCACTGCGCGCCAGCGCGGCTGCGCCCTTGGCCGCGCGCAGGACCGGATCGGCGATCAGTCCCGCAACCGCTGCGGCGATCCCCGCCGCATCGCCCACGGGCAAAAGCGCCCCCACCGCGTCATCGACCAGTTCCTTCACGCCGCCGCAGTCGGTGGCGACCACCGGCAGGCCTGCCCGGAACGCCTCGACGATCGAGATCGGCAGGTTTTCCCAGCGCGAGGTCAGAAGGAACACGTCCGCCGCCCGCAGGTGCAGCGGCACCGTGCTGACCGGCCCGAGGAACCGCATGTTCCCCGCGACCCCCGCGTCACGCGCCCAGCCCGCCACGACATCGCTCAGCGGCCCGCCCCCCGCCACGGCCACCACCACACCCGGATGGCCGCGCATCACGCGGGCGGTCACGTCGATCATCACGTCGATGCCCTTCTGCTCGGACAGCCGCGACAGGCTGACGATCAGCGGCCCCGCCTTGCCGTCCAGAAGCCGCGCCCGCAGCGCCGCGACCTCGCCCGCATCCGCCGCGGCCGGGGTGGCCACGCCCAGCCCGATCACCTGCGTCCTGTCGCGCGGCAGCCCCTTGGCGATCAGCGCTTCCAGCGACGTGGCACTGGGCGAGATCACCAGATCGGCGCAGAGCCGCCCGATGCGCGCCACCGACGCTTCGCGCGCCGGGGCCGCGCCGTGATAGGTCATCACGATGGGCAGCCGCGCGCCGAGCGTCCCGACCCGCGCGACCAGCGCCGGGGCCGTCTCATGCGCGTGGATCACATCGATCCCGCGCCCATGGATCGCCTTGCGCAGCGCCATCGCCTGCCGCGCCAGACCGCCGACGCGCCCGACCGGCCCGCCGCCCGCAACCCCCGCCACGCCATTCAGCGCCAGCGGAATGAAATCGCCCGCCCGCGCCTTCCCCTCCCAGTCGCCGGTATCGCCCGCCAGCGTCACGCGGTGACCCCGGGCCCGCAGGTCCGCCGTCAGGTCCAGTACATGGCGCTGAATGCCGCCGGGCCGGAAATTCGTGCAGATCATCAGAATATGCATGGCGCGACTGTCCGTGCTTCGGCGCTGTCAGGCCAGCGCCACGTAGCCTCGCCTGCGATGAATTCCCCGCAATGTCGCCCGCCCGCCACGCGCCGGTGCGCGGCATGAGCGGATCGCGCCGGTTCCTGGGAAGCGCGGTCTGGATGGCGGCGGGCAACTGGGTCGAACAGGCGGTGAATTTCGCCGTCTTCGTCATCCTCGCCCGGCTTCTGGGGGCGCAGGCCTTCGGCATCCTGGCGATGGCCTCGGTCGTCATCGTGCTGTCCGAGTTTCTGGTGCGCGAAACCTTCGCCGAAGGGCTCATCTCCGCACCGACCGTCACCGACGGCGACCGCAACGCCGCTTTCTGGCTGCTCGCCGCCCTGGGCGCGGCCCTGACGCTGCTGATCGTGCTTGCCGCCGCACCCCTCGCCGGGCTCTACGGAACCCCGAAGGTCGAGGGCCTGATCCTCGCTTTGTCGCCGACCGTCGTCCTCATAGCGCTGACCGCCGTGCCCGTCGCCATCCTGCGCCGCGACCTGAACTTCCGCGTCCTGTCGGTCCGCGCCGCCCTCGGCACCATCGCGGGCGGGGTTGTCGGCATCGGACTGGCGCTCGCGGGCTTCTCGCTCTGGGCCCTCGCCGGGCAGCGCCTGACCCAGGTCGCCGTCAACGTCACGCTTGCATGGTCGGCAGTCCGCTGGCGCCCCGGCCTGTCGGTCAGCCGCGCCGACTTTGTCCGCGCCGCCCGCTTCGGCGGTCAGGTCGCGGGCCTGCGCGCGGCCGAACTGTCCGCGACGCAGCTGCCCGTCCTGTTCCTCGGCCTGACCCTCGGCCCGGTCGCAACCGGCCTCTATTCCCTCGCCTGGCGCATCACCGAGATGATCTCGTTCCTCATCGTCGTGCCGCTCCGCACGGTCGCCCAGCCCGCCTTCGCCGCCATCACCCGCGAAGGCGGCCGGGCCGGGCGGTTGCTGGCGGATATCTCCGCCTTCCTCGGCCTTGTCGCCTTCCCCCTGTTCGGCGGTCTTGCCGCCGTCTCCTTCCCTGCCATCCTCGCGCTCTTCGGCCCGACATGGCGCCCCGCCGCGCCGGTTCTGGCGCTGCTCTGCATCGCCGGAGCCTATTTCAGCATCGAGAAGATCCAGCAGGCGCTCTGCCTTGCCGCCGGGCGCGCGGGCGAACTGACACGGATCAGCCTGGGGCAACGCCGTCCTGATCGCCGCGTTCTCCTTTGCCGCCGCCCCCTTCGGTATCCTCGCCGTCGCGGCGGGTGTCGTCGCAGGTTATCTGATCCTCTGGCCGCTCCGCTTCCGCCTCGCCGCCGATGTTGCGGGCGCGCCCGTTACCGCCCTGCTGCGCCCGCATCTGGCCCCCCTGATCTGCGCGCTTGTCATGGCTGCCTGTGTCGCAACCCTGCTGCGGGCGGTCCCTGCCCTGCGCGGGGACGGGGCGCTGGCCGTCGGCATACCGGCGGGCGTTCTGGTCTACGCTTCCCTCACCCTCGTTTTTATGCCCGACCGCCTGCGCCGCCTCTGGAACGCGCTGCGCAATCCATCCGCCACATCACCCGAAACGCCTCTGACCGAGATACCATGACCCCGCTCCGCATTCTGATGTTCACCACCTTCTACCCGCCCTATTCCTTCGGCGGCGATGCCATCGGCGTGCAGCGCATGGCACGGGCGCTGGCCGCGCGGGGGCATGAGATCACGGTCGTGCATGACGAGGACAGCTATCTGATCCTCGGCGGCAAGCCGCAGGCCGAAGGCGCGCCGGACGGCGTGACCCGCGTCGGGCTGCGCGCGCGCAACGGCCTTGTGGCCAATCTTCTGACCCAGCAGACCGGCCGCCCGGTCGTGCACGCCGCCCGCATCCGCAGGATCATCGCGGACCGGCGTCCCGACATTCTCTGGTACAACAACATCAGCCTTGTCGGCGGTCCCGGCCTGCTGGCGATGGGCGACGCGCTCAAAGTCTACGAGGCGCATGAGCACTGGCTCGTCTGTCCGACCCATGTCCTCTGGCGGCACGGGCGCGAATTGTGCGACGCCCGCGAATGCCTGCGCTGCGTCCTGACGCACAAGCGCCCGCCCCAGCTATGGCGCTATACCGGCACGCTCGACCGGAACCTCGATGCGATGGACCTGATCATCGCCAAGTCCGACTTCAGCCGGGCCAAGCACGCCGACTTCGGCCTGCGCCAGCCGATGCAGGTGCTGCCCTACTTCCTGCCCGACCTCGATCACAACGCCGTCGCACCGTACCGCGGCCACGACCGGCCCTATTTCCTGTTTGTCGGGCGTCTGGAGAAGATCAAGGGCCTGCAGGATGTGTTCCCCGCTTTCGACCGCTATCCGGACGCGGACCTCCTGATCCTTGGCGACGGCGACTATGCCGCCACGCTGAAGGCGCAGGCCGCAGGCAATCCGCGGATCAAGTTCCTGGGCCGCAAGACACCGGAGGAGCTGAACGCCTACTACCGCGGTGCGCTCGGTCTGATCGTGCCGTCGGTCTGTTACGAGACCTTCGGCATCATCCTGATCGAGAGCTTCCGCCTTGGAACGCCCGTCATCGCGCGGCGTCTGGGACCGTTCCCGGAAATTGTCGAGGCGTCGGGCGGCGGCGCGCTGTTTTCGACCGAAGACGACCTCATCGCCGCGATGCGCACCCTGCACGCCGACCCGAACGCGCGCGACCGTATGGGACGGGCCGCCCGCGCGGGGTTCGAGACGCACTGGCGCGAAGACCGCGTCATGGCGGCCTATGGCGCGGCCTTCGCACGGGCCGCACATCACCGGGGCGACGCCGCGCTGGCCAGGCGGCTCGAGGCCGGGGCTTTCGAAGGCGCGCGGCCCTAGCCGAACGCGATCTCGTAGGTCGGCCAGCCGGTCACGCGCTGCACGAACCAATAGGCCGCGATGGCGGCGATGATCAGCGATCCGGGGATCACGACCCGCTGCCGGTACCACGGCTTGTTGCCGAACCAGATCCCGACCAGCAGATAGCAGGCCGCGATCACCGTCAGCTGCCCCAGTTCGACGCCGACATTGAAGCTCAGGAGCCCGGTCAGGAAATCGCCTTCCGGAATTCCGAACTCCTTCAGGATGCCGGCAAAACCCAGCCCGTGCAGCAGGCCGAACAGGAACACGACCGCCGGTCGCCAGGGGCTGCAGCGTCGGGCGCCAGATGTTCTCGACGGCCACATAGACGATCGATGCCGCGATCAGGGGTTCGACGATCGACGTCGGAAGGTTGACGATTCCGGCGGTGCCGAGGCCCAGCGTCACGGTATGCGCGACGGTGAACGCCGTGACCTGCGTCAGGATCGGGCGCAGTTTGGTCGACAGAAGGAAGATGCCGACGACGAACAGGATGTGGTCCAGACCCTTCGGCACGATGTGCTCATAGCCGATGACAAGAAAGTCGCCGATCATGTCCCAGATCGTGCGGGCCTTCAGGTCGTCGATCACCAGCGGCGCGCTGGTCGCGCCGTTCTCCAGCACCTCGATATGCATCGATTTCGACCGGACACTGACTGTGCGCAGGGTGATCTTGCCGTAATCCGGGGCCCAGCTGAATGTGAAGGCCTTGGCGCCCGGCGGCAGATCGCCCGTCATCTCCAGCGCCGTGATTCGGGGCTGGGTCAGGTCAGGACGGTCGCGGAAAGTCTGGTCCGTAAGGCTCGCCTCGACCCGCTTGCCGTCCAGCGAGAAGATGAACTTCGAAAGGAATTCCTCCTTGTTCGCGTTGAACGCCGCTTCCATTTCGGCGGCGGGCAAGGCCCGCAGGCGGTTGTATTCCGCCGCATTCGGGCTTTCGTTGGTATCGGTCAGCGACGGGTCGATCTTGGCCAGCATCGCTTCAAGGTTCATGTCGAACTGGATGCTGAAGGTCGTCGCGTCACGGTTGAAGTAGAGGATACCTTCCGAGGTCTGGAAAACATGCGCTGCGGCTGCGCCCGGCAGCATCAACCCTGTCAGAAGCGCGACCACGGCCCCGAAACCTGGAATCCTGCCAGGTCGAAGCCTCATCAGAACAAAAGCAACACGGCACAGCCGCTGAAAAGCGTCCATTGTCGCAATAGCCATAGGTTCACCCACCCAACGTAAAAATTCACACACACCGGCGCGCCACCTTCGCAGATGACCCATGTGCGGCAACATCTAACTTTGGTTATAGACGCCCTTCCATCCCGCCCGACCTGTGGACGATGGCGGCCTGCGCTGGGGACTGTGGTCCAGTCGCGGCTAATCGTCCGGGGCCTCTGACGCAATTCTGTGCGCGTTCGCCATCACGCTGAAGGTGATCGTCGTCGCGGGGACCGACGGAAAGACCGATGCGTCGATGACATGCAGCCGCCCGGTGCCGCCCGGCCTGCCGAGCCGGTCGCTTTGTCCGCGCGACGGGGCGTCCGCCATCGGCAGGCTGCCGCCGACATGAAAGCTGGATCCCGGCACGCCGACGCGCCGCGCGAAGGGCAGGGCGGTCATCCCCGCGCCCGCCAGCGTGCGGCGCAGAACGCCGAGCGCCGCATCCAGCCGAGCCGGCATCGCGGGATTGGCGACGGGTTCGGCCACCAGCCGCCCGTCCGCCGCAAGCTGCAGGCCGATCCGCCCGGAATGCGCCGAATGCAGGAACAGCTGCGCCACGATCAGCCGCCGCGCCAGCGCGCGCAGCACCGGTGCCGCGCCCGGCAGCCGCCCGTAACTGGCGATCAGGTCGCGCGGAAAATGGTCGTTCCAGGTGTAAAGCTGCGCATGCACCAGAAACGGCGACACCTCCGCCCGGTCGATCTCGACAAAGACCTGCGGCAAGGTCGTGAAGGGCAGCCGGTCCGGTGCTGCGGCTGCCGCCCAGCGGTGCAGGAACGGCATCAGCACCTGCTGGCTGTCCTTCAGCTCCAGCCGGTCGGCATATCCCGAGGCCATCAGGATCTGCGCCGTCGGCAGCACCCCCGCGCCCAGATAGGCGCGCTCTCCTGTGACCGACGTCCCGTCGGCCAGCCGCAGCGTTACGTCCCTGTCGGAAGACTCGACAGCCACAACCGCCGGACCCGCGCGATAGGTGAACCCCCCGTGCCGGCTCAGGACCGCAAGCGCCTGCCGCGCCGACCAGATCAGGTCCCAGGGGCAGCCGTGCAGACACATCCCGCAGGCCCGGCACCCATCGCCCACCGCCACCCGTGCCGCGCCGACCGTCACGCCTGGAACGTCCAGCCTTGCCAGCCGCCGCAGAACCTCGCCCGCCTGAGCGCTCGGGGCCAGCGCCGACCGGCCCGCCATCGGAAACGCCGGGAAAAGCCCGTCCAGCGCGTCCGTCCCCTGAACCGGCAGAAACCCCGCAACCGCGCGGTAGTGCGGGGCCAGGTCGTCCGCCGTCACCGGCCAGCCCGCCATGTCCTTCGCCGCATAGGGCAGCACCGCCGCGCCCCAGAGATTCGACAGCCCGCCCTCGGCCATCGAGGCCCGCAGCGCGACACCCGCCGCATCCGCCCAGGTCGCCGCCGCCGGTTCCATCCCCGCGTCCGACCCGTATCGCCGCGTCTGGCCCGGCGGGCCTGCGAACTGCGGCGCGGCCCATGCTGCCCGCTGCCGCTCGCTCCATCCCTGCGGCCCCGTCGCAGCCAGCGCGTCCTTCAGCCCCGCATCCGCAGGGGCGAACGCCTTGCCGCCATCAATCATCAGAACCCGGCGCCCCCGGTCCAGCAGCGCCGTCGCCGCCGCCACTCCCGCCGGACCAGACCCGATGACGATCTCGGTCATCTCAGTCCCGGCGCAGCACGACGACGCCGCCGTCGCCGAGCGTGCCGGGGAACCACTTCACCTCGGTCAGCATGTCCGCTCGGTCCGCGTCCAGGGCCGGGATGCGGCGGAAGCTGCGCGCCGGGAAGGCCACGACGAACGTGACCGGCCCCGGCACGGCCATCGCCGCCTTGTACTCCGCCTCTTCCATCAACGGCACCCAATCCGCGCTGAAATACCCGGTGAAGGCGGTCGCCGCATGCCCGACCGCATAGACCCGCTCGCCCGGCTTGCGCGCCGCCTCGACCAGCGCGTAGGCCCCCGCAAGGTCCTGCTTCGGCATCGCGTAGTTCCGCGCGGCCAACCCGCAGGACACCGCCACCATCGCCAGAACCGCCACCGGCCAGACCAGCCGCGCCAGCGCCGTAGGGAAAACCGAAGCGATCCATCCGCTGACGGTCCGGACCCCCAGCACGATCAGCAGCATCAGGAACCCGATGTCGACGAAGAAGAAGCGCGGCCAGAGTCGCATCCCCAGCATCATCAGGATGGCCACCGTGACCGCCATCGACAGCAGGACGGAAGGCGCGAACAGCGGTGTGCTGCGTCCCGCGACCAACGCTCCGACCCCGATCAGCGCCACGACCAGCAGACCCACCAGACCTGTCAGCGCGCCGCCGCTGCCCAGTCCCGTCCGGATCGCCTCGAACGCCGTCCAGACCGGGTTCTGGTATTCCTGCATCACGTCAACTGTCGATGTGCCCGCGACTTCCCCGACCGTCGCCAGAATCCCCGGGATCAGCGGCAGATAGACGATCACCGTCACCGCAGCCCCGACCGCCGCGCCCAGCAGCGGCAGGCCGACGCGGCCGGTCCGGTCGGGCATCACGACCAGCGCTGCAAGCCAGGCAAGACCCAGCGCGATGAAGAAGAACGCCCCGGTCAGATGCGTGAAGACCGCCGCCGCAAGGCACAGGCCGAAGCCGATCCACGTCGCCGCCCGCGGGGTCCGCATTCCGCGCAGGAAAAAGATCAGCCCCAGCGTCGAAAACAGCGCCAGCGCCGTGTAGCCCCGCGCGTTCTGGCTGAACCAGATGTGGTGATAGCTGGCCGCCAGCAGCAAGGCCGTCACATGCGCCGGTCCCGCCCCAGCGATGTCCCGCGCCAGCACCCACATCGCCGCGATCCCCGCAACGCCGAACAGCATTGCGGGCAGCCGCACCGACCAGGGGCTTTCGCCGAACGTGTCGATCGTGGCCTTGGCGAACAGGTCGTGGAAATAGTGGTGGTTCATCGAATAGTCGGTGAAAAACGCGCCCCAGCCGGGCAGCAGATGCGTCGTCACCGTCAGTATCTCATCGTACCACAGCGGCGAATTCAGATGCACGATCCGCGCGACCGCCGCGACCAGCAGGATCGCGCCCAGCCACAGATAATCGCGGCCCGCCGTCACTTGGGCTTCACCGCGCGGACCAGCACCAGCATCTCGTAATTCGGGTCATGCGTGTTCAGTTCGACCGGGTCGATCTCGGACGCGCCCAGACCATGCAGGTTGCAGATGCAGGTGAACACGTTGCCGACGGTCGAAACCTGCACATGATCCTTGGGAAAATGCGCATGGAACAGACGCCGCTTCGACTGCGTGGTGAAATGCCAGTATTCGCCCCAGTCGTCCACGCCCTCGCGCCGCGCCACCCGCGTCATCCCGTGCGAGGTGCAGAGGACCACGCCGCCCGGTTTCAGGATACGGGCCAGCGTCGCAATCGCTTTGTCCACCTCGAAGATCATCTGCAGCGTCTGCGTGATGATGATGCAGTCGAAGCTGTTGTCCGGGATATGCGGCGCGTCGGTCAGGTCGGCGACGATGGTGGCCTGCGGATTGCCTTCGACATAGTTCAGCACGTCGGCCTGCGTGACGCGGTCGCCGCCGAACCTGCGGATATAGGTCGCATCGCCCATCTCCAGGCAGCGGCCCTTCACGTCGGCCGCATTCTTCTGCCAGGAATTCTTCGATGTAGTACCGCTCGATGGTCAGAAGGTCGCGGTCCTTGCCGAAGATCGCGCTGATCGGCGACAGCCGCCGCAGGCCGCCGAAATTCACACCGCCCACCGGCACCGACTGCAGCTTGTACCGCCGCTGCTGCGCCCGGATCCAGTCGCGCGTGCCCGCAGGCAGCACCGCCGTCGCCGCGTCGCGGACCAGCTTTTCCAGACGTGCGCCGGGCGTCATGCCGCCATGCTCGCGCGTTTTTCCGCCACGATGTCCTCGATGATCTCCGACAGCGGACGGCGCGGGCGGAATCCGGTGAACCGCTCCAGCTTCGACACGTCCGGCAGGCGGCGCATCATGTCCTCGAACCCTTCGGCATAGACCGCCGAATAGGGCACCATCTCGATCTTCGACCGCGACCCTGTCGCCGCGATGACCTGCTCGGCCAGGACCTCGATCGTCACCTCCTGATCGTTCGCCACATTGAAGACCTGTCCCCGCGCCTCGGGCGTCGCCATCAGGCGTATCAGCGCCTCGACCACATCCGCCACATGCCCGAAGCAGCGCGACTGGTCGCCCGTGCCATGCACCTGCAACGGGCGGTTTTCCAGCGCCGCCTGCACGAAGTTCGGCAGCACCATGCCATAGCGCCCGGTCTGGCGCGGTCCCGTCGTATTGAAGAACCGCAGGATCACGGCAGGTAGCCCGACCTCGCGCACATAGGCCAGCGTCAGGAATTCATCCAGCGTCTTGGCGCAGGCATAGGACCAGCGGATGTTCTTGGTGGCCCCGATGGTCAGGTCGTCATCCTCATTGAACGGAAATTTCGATGCCTTGCCGTAGACCTCGGAGGTGGAGGCGATGAAGGTCAGTTTTTTCCCCGGAATGGCCGCCTTCAGCACATGTTCGGTGCCCGTCACGTTGGTCAGGATCGACCGCGACGGTTCGTCCATGATCTTCTTCACGCCGACCGCAGCCGCCAGATGGAACACCGCGTCGCAGCGATCCACCAGCCGCGTCACCAGGCCAGCATCCAGGATCGTGCCCTCGACCAGATCGAACCGGTTGCTGCCCCGCAGCGGGGCCAGATTCTCGGGTCGCCCGGTCGAGAAATCGTCCAGCACCGTCACCTTGTGCCCTTCGGCCAATAGCCGTTCTGACAGGTGCGATCCGATGAAGCCCGCACCCCCCGTCACCAGAATATCCATATGTCGGTCCCAAATCCCTTGCGCGCGTCAACGCCGGTCATGCTAACACCCAAGCGGCAGGGCGGCCATCGCGTCAACCTGCGCCGGTTTCCGGAATGGTGGAAGTGTCTGTGATTTCTTCAGGATCGTTTCCGAATTGACGCAAGTTCCGGCAGGAACCCCGCAGATGCGCCTTGCGGGCCGCCGCGTCGCCGTCACCGGCGGGCGCGGCTTCATCGGGCGCAGGCTGATCGCGGCGCTGGTGCGTGACGGTGCAGGGGTCACAGCGATTCTGCGAAGCGCGCACGATGCGGCCGACCTGCGCGCCATCGGCGCTCAGATCGAAATCACCGCTTTGACGGACGCCACCGCCCTCAAGCGCATCCTGACCGGCTGCGACACCCTCTTCCACTTCGCCTATGACGTGCGCGCCAGCGGGGCGGACAACCTTGCCGCCTTCCACACGCTCACCCGCGCCGCCGCCGGGGCGCGCGTCGGGCGCATCGTCCATGCCAGTTCCGCCGTCGTCTATGACGACTGGCCCGCAGGTTCTATCGGCCCCGGCACGGCGATCACCGCAGGGCAGGGCGGCGACTACCGCCGCACCAAGGCCGCGATGGAGCAGTCGCTGATCGAGGGCCCGATCCCCGCCGCCATCCTGCAGCCGACCATCGTCTACGGCCCCGGTTCCGCGCTCTGGACCGATGCGCCGATCCGCGCGCTGCGGTCGGGTGGCATCGTCCTGCCCGATCCCCCCGGGCTCTGCCCCGCGATCCATGTCGATGACGTGGCGGAGGCCGCGGTCCGCGCCGCGCTGCTGGCCGACCTCGGGCGCGAACGGTTCCTCCTCTCCGGCCCCGACCGCATGACATGGGCCGACTTCTACGGCGGCTATGCCGCGCATATCGGCACCGGTCAGGTCATCCTCCGGCCCCATGCCGAGCTCGCTGCCCGCCTCGGCCCGCCATCTGATACAACCGTGACAGGCCCTTCCGCCGCCGCCCGCATCAGCGCCGCCCTCCGCCGTGCGCTTGGCTCGCGCCGCTTCGACGCGCTTCTCGCCCGCGTCCGGCCCCCGTCCGGCCCCGCCTTCCCCGACCGCAGCACCCTTGCGCTCTACTCCGCGTCGCCCGTCATCGACCTTTCCGCGACCGAGGCCCGCCTCGGATTCGCGCCCCGCATCGAATTTGCGCAAGGCCTCGCCACACTGCCGCGCTAATCGACGCGCCGCCCCCGTCTTGTTTCCCCTGCGTCAACAATCCGGGTCCCAAACGCCCCGCAACCGCCCCGGCACGGAATTTCTCACTCTGATTCACCGCGATCCTGTGCTAACCCGCCTTCCCGTGGGGGATCGTTTGTCCGGGGTTCATTGATGACCAGTGTGTTTTCTCTCTACGCCACCTTGAAAGACCGCATCGAAAGCCGCCAGGCCGCCGTTGCGACGCTCGGCCTCGGCTATGTCGGACTGCCGCTTGCGCTGACGATTTCCGAAGCGGGCTTTCCGACCACCGGCTTCGACATCAACGCCGACCGCGTCACGCCGGATCAACGCGGGCGACCGGGTGATTTCCTATTTTCCCGAAGACCGCATCCGCAGCGCCGTGACCACCGGGAAATTCGCCGCGACCGCTGACTTCGCGCGCCTCGCCGACCAGGACGTCATCCTGATCTGCGTGCCGACGCCCCTGTCGGACACGCGCGAACCGGAACTGAAGTATGTCGTCAGCGCCGTCGAACGCATCGCCGAATGGCTGCGCCCCGGCCAGCTGATCGTTCTGGAAAGCACCGTCTGGCCCGGTGCCACCGCCACCGTCGTCAAACCCATCCTCGAACGCACGGGGCTGCGCGCCGGCGTCGATTTCTTCCTCGGCTTCTCGCCCGAACGTGAAGACCCCGGCAACGCGCATTTTTCGACCCGCACGATCCCCAAGATCGTCGGGGCCGACGACGACCATTCGCGCAATCTGGTCGAACAGGTCTACTCGCACGTCGTGACGAAGACCGTCGCCGTCTCTTCCACCGCGACGGCGGAAGCGGTGAAGCTGGTCGAGAACAGCTTCCGCACCGTGAACATCGCGCTGGTGAACGAGTTGAAGGTCGCGCTCGACGCGATGGGCGTCGATGTGTGGGAGGTGGTCAAAGCCGCCGCGACCAAGCCCTTCGGCTACATGCCCTTCTACCCCGGTCCCGGCATCGGCGGCGACTGCATCCCGGTCTCGCCGGTCTACCTGTCCTGGCGGGCGCAGGATGTCGGATCGTCGGTGCCGATCATTGATCTGGCGCGCGCCAACAATGACGGCGCACCCGACCTGATCGCCAACCGCACAGCCGCCGAACTGGGCAAGCGCGGACGCGCCATCAAGGGCGCGCGCATCCTGATCCTCGGCATCGCCTACAAGAAGGACATCGAGGATTCGCGCGAAAGCCCGGCACTTGCCATCCTGAACCGGCTTGAGGGCCTGGGTGCCGACTGCGCCTATCACGACCCCTATTTCCCGGTCATGCCCGTGACCCGCGACCATCCGGGCCTCGCGGGACGCGCGTCGCAGGACCTCGCGACCGTCGGTGCCTATGACGCGGTGCTGGTCGCCACCGACCACACTGCGGTCGATTATGCGCAGGTCGCGCGGGACGCGAAGCTGATCCTGGACACCCGCAACGCCTTTGCGTCGCGCGGCGTGGCGGTTGCGGGCGGGCGTCTGGTCAAGGTTTAGGCTTGAGGGGTCGAACCCTCCGCAGATCGCGCGGGGCAGGGGACGTTCACCCCTGTCATGCAACAGGCTTCACTCCAGCCACCCGTTCAGATCGCGCCCGATCATCGGGCCCAGCCGCTCGATCTCCGGCCCCAGCCGCTCCAGAAGAATTGCCTTCGCCGCCTTCGGCATCCTGTCATCCCGCGTCATGTTCATCGCCGCCAGCCTGTCCCGGATGCGCAGCCGCGCCGCCTTCGGCACTACCATCCCGATCGCCCGCGTCACCGGGTTCGATTTCATCAGGAAGTCCTGGAACGCCGCGTTCTTTGCCCGCCCGCCCGCGTTCATCTTCTCGCTCATATCCGCCCGGAACGACCGGTCTGCCCCGATATGGCCCAGAATGTCCGCCATCAGTCCCACCGGGTCGGCCAGATAGTCCTCATAGGTCCGGATCAGGATCTGGCCGCGCGGAAACCGCGCGTAGTACCGGTCCAGCTGTTCCGCATAGCGCGGAAAACGCGAATAGCCGAACAGCGGCTGCCATCCCGCCGCCATCCGTTCCTCTTCGCGCCGCAGCGCCTCGGTGAAATCCGCGACGGGTTCGATCCGGTACTTCGTCGCGTAGAGGAAATGCGAAAACGCCTGATCGACCGGGTTGCGCAGGATCGCCACCATCCGCACGCCCGGGACATGATGCGCGATCCGCTCCGGCGCTTTCGGTGAATAGAGATACAGTGGCGACGCCTCGCCAAGCAGGATGCCCGTCTTCGCGCCCGCGAACAGCGCCCGGTAGTCCGACATGCGCGTGACCGAATTGTTGATGAACTCCGCGCCCGGCCCCCGGCAGTCCAGCGCATCATCCTCGAAGGCGAAAAAGTTCGGCTCCTTGTGCGCGGGCATGAAGATATCCGGCGACTGGCGCAGATAAGAATGCAGCGCCGTCGTCCCGGCCCGCGCCGCCCCGATGATCAGAAAATCCGGCAACCCGGCCACCTGGCGTCCCCCGTCATCGTCCGTTCCTGCGATACGCCAACGCCTAGCTCACGGAAAGCAGTTCGCGTCGTCCCGTCGCAGCACGACCGTGTCACGAATCGCCGATCCTGACGATCCATCGGGAACGATTCGGGCATCGGGACACGTCCCGGTTGCGGCGCTCTACCGCGCATGGGCCGACACTGCACGAAAAATGGTTGACGTAAGGGCAATTCTCCACGTTTCGGTCACGATTTCCTCACTTGCCCGTCATTGGTTCGACATGGGAAATGGTCTATGATGCAATTGCAGAGAAGTGTTTTGCGACGGCCCGCCGACAGGGTATGATTACGCGTTGGTGGGACATTTTGTTTTTATTGCTTAGGGGTATGGTAGTGTCGGACTCGCATGGAACCCGTGCTGTTCCGGTCGTCGTTATCGGCGCCGGACCGGCTGGCCTGACGGCCGCGTACGAATTGCAGAAGCGCAGCGGCGTGCACGTGCCGCGCGTGTTCGAGGCGTCTGCGATGGTGGGCGGCATTTCCCGCACCGAATCCAACAACGGCTACCGGTTCGACATCGGCGGGCACCGCTTTTTCACGAAGGTCCGCGAAGTCGAGGCGATGTGGAAAGAGGTGCTGGGCGGCGATTTCATCACCGTGCCGCGCCTGTCGCGCATCTACTACCGCGAGAAGTTCTACGACTATCCGCTCAAGCTGTTCAACGCGCTGACCAACATCGGCCCGTATGAATCGATGCGCATCCTGCTGTCCTACTTCAAATGGCAGGTCCGCCCCAGCCGACAGGAGGACAGCTTCGAGGACTGGGTCATCAACCGCTTCGGTGGCCGCCTCTACATGCACTTCTTCCGCAGCTACACGCAGAAGGTCTGGGGCATCAATCCGCGCGAAATCCGCGCCGACTGGGCCGCGCAGCGGATCAAGAACCTGTCGCTGTTCAAGGCCGTCTGGAACGCCATCTCGGGCTCGAACGACACCACCAGCCTGATCGAGGAATTCCAGTATCCGCGCCTCGGCCCCGGCATGATGTGGGAGAAGACCCAGAGCCTGATCGAGGACCGCGGCGGCGAGGTCAACCTGCGCTCCGAGGTCGTGCGCGTGAACCGCAAGGGCAACCGCGTCACGTCGGTCGAGGTGCGGCACTGGCATGAAGACGGGCGCGACCCGGTGCTGGAAGTTGTCGAAGGCGAGCATTTCATCAACACGATGGCGCTGCGCGACCTGATCCACGCGATGGACCCGCCGCCGCCCGCCGAGGTCGTCGAAGCCGCGAACAAGCTGAAGTACCGCGACTTCCTGATCGTGACGCTGGTGCTCGACCACGCCGACCCGTTCAAGGACAACTGGATCTACATCCACTCGCCCAAGGTCAAGGTCGGCCGCATCCAGAACTTCCGCGCCTGGTCCAAGGAAATGCTGCCCGACCAGAACACAGCGTCCATCGGGATGGAGTATTTCTGCCAGAAGGGCGACGGTCTCTGGAACATGTCGGACGAAGACCTGCGCATCCTGGCCGGTTCCGAGCTCGAGGTGCTGGGTCTGGCCAAAGCCGAGGACGTGATCGGTGCCGCGATCATCCGCCAGCCGAAGGCCTATCCGGTCTATGACGGCGAATACCGCGAGGCGCTGGACGTTCTGGAAGCCTGGATCAGCACGCTGGAAAACTTCCAGACGGTCGGGCGCAACGGCCTGCACCGCTACAACAACCAGGACCATTCGATGCTGTCGGCAATGTATGCCGCCCGCAACATCCTGGGCGAGAACTTCAACGTCTGGGACGTGAACGTCGAGCGGTCCTATCACGAAGAGATGGAAGTCAAGCCGAAGGCGATGCCCACGGCGATGGCTGCCGAGTAAACCGGACAGCCAGACGAACCCACGATGCCGGGCAGGTCAGTCTGTCCGGCATTTGCATGAAATCCCCCGTGCAATATATCTGCCGCTGACCATACGAAGACTGAGGAAGATCATGGCCAATGCTTCATCCGGCGGATCGCGCCGGGGTATCGATCCGGACTATGTCCTCTGGGCCGTCATGGCCCTGCCCGGACTGTGGATGATCGCCTGCGGGTTCCTGAACATCAAAATTCCCTATGTCGGCTGGTCCGGCATTCTCGCCTGCTGGTTCATCGTCCTTGCGATGCTGGTCACACCCGCGATGATGCTCTACCGCCCGCTGATCTGGCTGAAGCCCAAGCGCCGCTACTTCGGCGTCGCCGGCTTTGCCTACACGCTGCTGCATCTGGCGTTCTGGGCCTACAACCTGAAACCCGGTGGGATCACGGCATCCTTCACCAGACCGAAGATCCTGGTCGGCTGGATCGCCTTCTTCATCCTTGTGCCGCTGGCGCTGACCTCTTTTGACCGTGCGGTCCGCGCGCTCGGGCCGCGGTGGAAGACATTGCAGCGCTGGGTCTATCCGGCGGCATTCTTCACGCTGCTCCACTGGTTGACGACCGCCGATAGCCTCAGGATCGTCATTCTGTCCAGCCTGCCGGTGATTGTCCTGTCCGCATGGCGGCTGATCCGCTGGCAGTCACGCACCCGGGCTGCCTGACTCACTGACATGTTAGCTGTTGGACTTGGGGCCGGAATAAGAGTATCCGATCGCAGGCGGCTGTCCGATGACTTGTCGGGCGTGGCCGCGCGACCCTAGGCAGAAGGCGATCATGGCTGCTCCGCTTGTCCTCAACTCCGCCGACAACGTCGCCATCCTGACCGAACGCACCCCTGCGGGGGCCGATCCGCTGGGCATCGGACATCCCCTCTCCATCCCCGTCGCGGGCGGCCACAAGATCGCGCGCCGCGCCATCGCCCCCGGCCAGCCGGTCCTGAAATTCGGCCAGATCATCGGCCATGCCTCGACCGCCATCGCCCCCGGCGACCATGTCCACACCCAGAACTGCGCCTTTTCCGATCATGACCGCGACTACCAGGTCGGCGCGGAACTGACCGCCGCGCGCGCCGCGATCCCAGTCCTGACGCCCCGCGCCTTCCGCGGCTACCGCCGCCCCGGCGGCCAGATCGGCACCCGGAACTACATCGCGCTCTGCGCCACCGTGAACTGCTCGGCCACCGTCATCCGCCGCGCGGCGTGGGAGATCGAATCCTCGGGCCTGCTCGACGCCTATCCGAACGTGGATGGCATCGTCGCCTTCGCCCACGGCACAGGCTGCGGCATGGACATCAACGGGCGCGGCTATGACATCCTGCAGCGCGTGCTCTGGGGCCATGCCACCCACCCGAATGTCGGTGCCGCCATCTTCGTCGGTCTCGGCTGCGAGGTGATGCAGGTCGCCCGCATGAAGCACGTCTTCGGCGCGGCCGCCGCCGACCGCTTTCACGGCCTGACGATCCAGGACAGCGGCGGCACCCGCGCCACCATTGCCGCGATCAAGGCCAAGGTCATCGACCTGCTGCCCGAGGTGAACAACAGCCAGCGGACGGATTGCCCCGCGTCGTCCCTGCGCCTCGCCCTGCAATGCGGCGGCTCCGACGGCTATTCCGGCATCACTGCCAACCCGGCCCTGGGCGTCGCCTCCGACATGCTGGTCGGTCTCGGCGGCACTGCGATCCTGTCCGAGACGCCCGAGATCTACGGGGCCGAACAGCTCCTTCTTCGGCGTGCGGCGAACCCGCAGGTCGCCGACCGCCTGATCGCCTGCATCCGGTGGTGGGAAGGCTACACCGCGATGAACGGCGGCAGCATGGACAACAACCCCAGCCCCGGCAACAAGCTGGGCGGGCTGACCACCATTCTTGAAAAGTCACTCGGGGCCGCAGCCAAGGGCGGCTCGACGCCGCTGACCGCCTTCTACGACTACGCGGAACAGGTGACCGAACCCGGCTTCGTGTTCATGGACACGCCCGGCTACGATCCTGTCTCGGCGACGGGGCAGATCGCGGGCGGCGCGCAGGTCGTCGTCTTCACCACCGGGCGCGGATCGGCCTTCGGCTCCAAGCCCGCGCCGACGATCAAGGTCGCCACGAACGATTCGCTTTTCCGCTCGATGCCCGAGGATATGGACATCAACTGCGGCGACATCCTGTCGGAAGGGCGGTCACTGGCCGACAAGGGGGCCGAGATCCTCGACAAGGTGCTTGCCGTTGCGTCAGGCGAGACAACCAGGTCCGAGGCGCTGGGCCTCGGCGACAACGAATTCGTCCCCTGGCAGGTCGGCGCGGTGATGTGACACGGATGAGGCGAGTGCCGTAAGCCGTTCAAAACCTTCACGGAACCGGCCCGGTCCACAGCAGCGCCCGGGCGTTCATCAGGCTCGGGCATGATTCCTGTTTCTTGCCAAAGGCTTGCTTGCCCCTGCGTCAGATGTGCAGTCGCCTGTGCCCGCTTGTTTCGACATCGGCAACAGAGCAGTTCGCACAACCGATGGTTGTCCACAAATGACCGCCGAAAAGCCGCAATCGGCACACATCTGCGCCCATTTGCGGACATTTCCGTGGTCAAAGGTTAATGCCAAGGTAACGATTGTGGCAGTAACGAGCGCAGGACAACAGAACGCACACACACCCCAGAACCGGAGACCATCCATGACCAATTTCATCGAAAAAGCCCGCCTCGGCCGCACCTGCGCTCTGGAAGGACGCCCCGCAGGCCACGACGCAGGCTCGCGCATCCGGTCGCTTTCCCGCCACGGACACGTCACATTCATCTCCTCCCGCGCCCGCGCCGCCGCACAGGCGTTTCAGGCATAAGTAGGGCAGGCAGGACCCCGGCCGCCCGCGCTGCAACGCGGACGGCGACCGGGGGTCCGCGTAGGGCGGGGTTCACCCCGCCACCTTCCCCGCCCCGCAGGGCGCGTGCCGACACGCACCACTCCTCAAACCGAACCGCAATCCCCCGCGTCTCCCCTCACCTTGTGGGAGGGGCCGGGGGAGGGGGCTCGCCTCGCCCCGCCCGCCCCACCAAGAAGCGTTTTCCCCTAAGCGCTTCCCGCCCGAAGGTCGTTCGCGCACGACCCTCCGACCCGCAGGCTGCGCTTTCAACGCGAACCGCTCTCGCCGCCCGATTCGCCGAACATGGTTAACGCCCCGATCCCGCCCCAGAACGTATGCACGTAATAAGCACGTAATAAGCACGTAAGGTGCCATGCGGAAAACGCTGTAACCGGGCCAATTAATCCAGCGTCCGCAGTGGGTTAGCCGGTCCTATCACGCATTGAACAGGAAATGCAGCACATCCCCGTCCTGCACCTCGTAGGTCTTCCCCTCGACCCGGAACTTGCCCGCGACCTTGGCCCCCGCCTCGCCGTTCCCGGCGACATAATCCTCGTATCCGACCGTCTCGGCCCGGATGAATCCCCGTTCGAAATCGCCGTGGATCACCCCCGCCGCCTGCGGGGCCAGCGTGCCCTTCGTGATCGTCCAGGCACGCGCCTCCTTCGGCCCGACGGTGAAATACGTCTCCAGCCCCAGCAGCGCATAGCCCGCCCGGATCAGCCGGTCCAACCCAGCCTCGTGCAGCCCCATCTCCTCCAGGAACATCGCCGCGTCTTCGGCGGGCATCTGGGCCAGTTCCTCCTCGATCTTCGCCGAAATCACCACCGAAGCCGCCCCCTGCGCCGCCGCCATGTCGGCGACCTTCTTCGACAGCGCGTTCCCCCTCGCGGCCGAGGACTCCTCGACATTGCAGACGAACAGCACGGGCTTCGCCGTCAGAAGCTGCAGCATGTCCCAGGATTTCCGGTCGTCTTCCGAAACACTTACCGTTCTGGCAGGTTTCCCCGCCTCCAGCGCCGCCTGCGCCTGCTTCAGCAGTTTCTCCTGTGCCAAAGCCTCCTTGTCGCCGCCTTTGGCCTTCTTCGACACACCGGCAAGCCGCCGCTCGATCGACTCGAGGTCCGCGATCATCAGCTCCGTCTCGATCGTCTCGGCATCCGACATCGGATCGATCCGCCCCTCGACATGCGTCACATCCCCGTCCTCGAAACAGCGCAGCACATGGGCTATCGCATCCGTCTCGCGGATATTGGCCAGAAACTGGTTCCCCAGTCCCTCGCCCTTCGACGCGCCCCTGACCAGCCCCGCGATGTCCACGAATGTGATCCGCGTCGGGATGATCTGCTTTGACCCGGCAATCGCCGCCAGCTTTTCCAGCCGGGGGTCCGGCACCGCCACCTCGCCCACATTCGGCTCGATGGTGCAGAAGGGAAAGTTCGCGGCCTGCGCGGCGGCGGTCCGGGTCAGCGCGTTGAACAGCGTCGATTTGCCGACATTCGGCAACCCGACGATCCCCATCCTGAAACCCATGCGCGCTCTCCTGATGCAACGGGCCGCTTCTAGTGGCGCGGCAGTCCGGGTTCAAGCGCCGCCCGGATATGCGGTCAGACGATCCCTCCTATCGGTAAGTCCGGCGGCAGAGACCTGCGCATGGCCGGGTCTGCGCCAGCCCTCGGCATGCCATTGCGTTTTCCCGGCTTTTCCCTCACATCGCGGGAAACGACCGGGGACGCCCAGATGACGCGGATCGACGACACCTTTGCGCGCCTGCGCGCCGCCGACAAGAAGGCCTTCGTCGCCTACATCATGGCGGGCGATCCCGATCCTGCAACATCGCTCGCCGTCATGAAGGGCCTGCCCGCCGCCGGTGTCGATGTCATCGAACTGGGTATGCCGTTCACCGATCCCATGGCCGACGGCCCGACGATACAGCTGGCCGGTCAGCGGGCGCTTGAGGGCGGACAGACGCTGGAGAAGACCCTTCAGATGGTCCGCGATTTCCGCGCGGGCGATGCGACAACGCCCATCGTGCTGATGGGCTACTACAACCCGATCTATTCGCGCGGTGTGAACCGGTTTCTTGCCGACGCCGGGGCTGCCGGGATCGACGGGCTGATCGTTGTCGATCTGCCGCCCGAGGAAGACGCCGAGCTTTGCCTGCCCGCTCAGGCCGCCGGTCTGAACTTCATCCGCCTCGCGACGCCCACGACGGACGCCAACCGCCTGCCGAAGGTGCTCCAGAACACCTCCGGCTTTGTCTATTACGTCTCGATCACGGGCATCACCGGGGCCGGGGCCGCGCAGGCGGGCGACGTCGCCCCCGAAGTCGCGCGGATCAAGGCATCGACCGACCTGCCGGTCATCGTCGGCTTCGGCATCCGCACGCCCGAAGCCGCGCAGAAGATCGCCTCGGTCGCCGACGGCTGCGTGGTGGGCTCCGCCATCGTCAAGATGGTTGAGGAGGGGCGTGGCGTGCCCGACATCCTCGCCTTCGTGAAGGGTCTGGCTGACGGCGCGCACCGCGCGTGATCTGGCTGCCCCTCAGCGGGGCGTCCTACGCGCCCGTCGCGTCCGTGGCTTCGCGCAGCCGGTCCATCAACTGCCGCAGGTCGGTCAGCGCGGGCAGCGCATCCGCTATCTTCGTTGCGGGAAACCGCGCCGCCAAAGCCGCCATGTCCGGCATAAGGTCCGCGATCGTCTCCCGGCGGAACGTCCGGCCCGCCTCGGTCAGCCACACCAGCTTTGACCGCCCATCCCCCGGATTGGGTGCCAGCCGGATCAGCCCGCTGCGCTCGAGAACCGCAAGGCTGTGCGTCAGCGAGGTTTTCGGCACCTGAAACGCCCGCGCGAGTTCCAGCGGCGTCCGCCCGTCCTTCACCCGGATGAGGTGGTTCAGGACAATGAACTGCGAAACCGTGAACCCGTCCGGCAGCCGCGCCTCGAACAGGGCACGGCTCAGCTGCGCCAGAATGCCGATCTCGGTGAAGAAGGCGAAGAAGGTTTCCTCGGGCGTCGCGGCGTCAGCCATTCACGACCTTCGTTTCCAGTGGCCAGCGAGGGCTCGGGTCTGCAACGGGACCAAAGCCGATCCGCGCCAACATCTGAACCGTGCTGCCCTCAGGCGCAAGTTTCGCGTGCAGGGCTGCATAGGGTTCCGCCATTTCTGGATACTCCTGCAAGGCCTGGCTCAACGGCTGGAACGCCACCCCCGCCCCGGTCGCTGCCAGATTGATGCGCAGCCAGTCGGCTCCGGTCCTGATCTGATCGGCCCGGGTGTTGCCTGCCGTCACCAGCCAGACGTGACCCATTGCGGTATCGGTGTTGGCATAGACCGCATCCAGTCCTGCCTTGTATGCCTGCGATCCGGTGTCAAATGCGACTTCCCGGGTGAAAAGACCGGTGGCCCCCATCACTTCGAACACCGGGCCGCTGAAGTCGATCCCGTCCGGGTTCGCGTCCACCTCGGCCCGGCCGATGCGGAAAAGATCCACCAATTCCTTGTAGGTGCGCGGCGTCTCGATCTCGATCCGCAGCGCCTCGCGTGTGAAGGCGCGCCATTCAGCGACTTCGGTGGGGTCCAGCGTGCCGCCGAACCGGGCGGTGGTGACGGCCGCGCCAAGCCTTTCCAGCGTATCGCCGGGCAGCGGGCGGTTCATGTCGTACGGCTCCTTGTTCGACCGCCGGTTCAGCACGTGGGCAAACAGGGGGTCAGGTGTCACCGTCGGATCGGCGGCAAAGACCGCACGGGCGACCGGACGGGCATCGAGCGCATCGGGGTCCGCGCCCTCCGGAAAGGCTGTGATCGTTACGCGCTGCCCGTCGTGGCTTGCCGCCATCCGCATCAGTTCCAGAAAGCAGCCCAGTCCGATAGTGATCTGGCGGTTCAAGGGATCGGTATGCGGCAGCAGCTTGCCGGTATCCACGTAGAGGGTGACGACGTCCTCTTCGCGCAGGTCCACCAGCCAGGGCTGCCGGTTGTGCGGGTTCGGTGCCAGAAGCGCATAGGACAGCGCGCGGCGGCGGGGTTCAGTTTCGGTGCCCGCCATCTTCCAGGGAAGCGCAGCGGTCCGGGGCCGCCGGCCTGCGATCGCCGCCAGCGATGCGGTGGCGGCAAGGATTGCGCCGCCCCCGATCAGGGCGAGGGCCTTGCGTCTTGACAGGGTCATGCCAATCTCCACTAGTTCGATATCGGACTATATAGTGCGATACCGAACTATATGCAACTGCCTTTCGCGCCCTGATTGCACCGGACAGACCGACCAGCTAACACATCAACAGCTCTCGTCTCGAAAGGCCCGGCCATGCCAGCCGTCATATGCATCGACGATCAGAAGCAGCAATACCGCCGTCCCACGCGCTGGGCATTCTCTGACTGCTCCAAAAGCGCCAGCTGCACCCGCCTGCGCTTCGTCGGGGGATCGGCCGTCGTCAAGACCGCGGTGCAAGTGCGGGGTGTGCCGGGCACCCTCGCCTTCGTGCAGGTTCTGGCCGACGGCGCGCACCGCGCGTGATGCGGGGCAGGCTGATCTGCGCGGCTCTGCTCGGCGCCCTTTGCCTCGCGCCGACCGCCGATGCCCGGTCGCCCGGCTTCACAAGCTGCATCAACCTCGGCAATGCGCTCGATGCGCCGACCGAGGGTGAATGGGGCTATGTCATACGGCAGGGCGACATCCGCATGGTCGCCGAGGCAGGCTTCGATGCCGTCCGCATCCCGATCCGCTGGTCCGCCCATGCGAAGAAGTCCGCGCCCTACACCATCGACCCTGTTTTCCTGACCCGCGCCGACCAGGTCATCAGCTGGGCACTTGAGGCCGGTCTGACGACCATCATCGACATCCATCACGACCCGGCTTTCAGGGATGGATCACAGGCCGAACTGGACCGCATCGACGGCATCTGGACCCAGCTTGCCGCGCATTACCGGGACGCACCGCCGCGACTGCTGTTTGAACTGGTCAACGAACCTCCGGGGGCCTTCCCCAAGGGCTTCATGGACCGCGCCAACGCCCGCTTGGTCGCCACCATCCGCGCGACCAATCCGACGCGCACGATCATCTACGGGGCTGTCCGCTGGAACAGCTTCGACGCGCTGACCCGCGCGGTGCCGCCCGATGACCGGAACCTGATCGCCACCTACCACTACTACGACCCCTTCGCCTTCACCGCGCAGGGCATGGATGACGGCAACGGCGGCAGCTATCCGACCGGCCTGACCTGGGGCAGCAAGGCTGATCTTGCCGCGCTTTACCGCGACTTCGACCGGGTTGCCGAATGGGCCGCCCGCAACGACCAGGCCGTCCTGCTGGGAGAGTTCGGCGTCAACGCCCGCGTCCCGATTGGCCAGCGCACCACCTGGATCACCGCTGTCCGTTTCGCCGCCGAGAAACGCGGCTTCGCCTGGTGCAACTGGGCATTCCATGCCGAGTTCGACGCTGTGGACGAGAATGGCAAATGGATCGCCCCGATCCTCGACGCGCTGCTCGGCCCCTGACCCTGCCATCGCTTGCGGCGGCTGACCCCGGTTGCTAAGTCAGACGCAACCAAGGAACCGGACATGCCCGTCATTGCCTGCATCGACGACCTGAAGCGCCTTTACCAGCGTCGCACGCCCCGGATGTTCTACGACTACTGCGAAAGCGGCAGCTACACGGAGCAGACCTTCCGCGCCAACAGCGACGACTTTGCCGCGATACGCCTGCGCCAGAAGGTCGCCGTGGATATGACGGGCCGGTCCACCGCGACAACGATCATCGGCCAGCCTGCGGCGATGCCGGTCGCCCTTGCGCCTGTCGGCTCGACCGGCATGCAGCACGCTGACGGCGAAATCCTCGCCGCCCGCGCTGCCGCCGCATTCGGCGTGCCCTATACCCTGTCCACGATGTCGATCTGTTCCATCGAGGATGTCGCCGCAGCCAGCCCCACGCCCTTCTGGTTCCAGCTCTATGTGATGCGCGACGAGGATTTCGTCGATGCCGTCATCGAACGCGCCCGTGCTGCGAAATGCTCCGCCCTTGTCCTGACGCTCGACCTGCAGATCCTCGGCCCGCGGCACAAGGACCTCCGGAACGGCCTGTCCAGCCCGCCCAGGCTGACGATCCCGAACATGATCAACATGGCGATGAAACCGCGCTGGTCGCTGGGGATGCTGCGCACCCCCCGCCGGCAGTTCCGCAACATCGTCGGCCATGTGAAGAACGTCGAGAAACTGTCCGACCTGACCGCCTGGGCCAATGAACAGTTCGACCCCAAGCTTGACTGGTCCAAGATCACCCGCATCCGCGACCAGTGGGGCGGCAAGCTGATCCTGAAGGGCATCCTCGACGCCGACGACGCCCGCTTGGCCGTCGATGCCGGGGCCGACGCCATCGTCGTGTCGAACCACGGCGGACGGCAGCTCGACGGCGCGCTGTCCACGATCCGGATGCTTCCGTCCATCGTCGCGGTAGTCGGGGGGCGGTGCGAGGTGATGATCGACGGCGGCATCCGCACCGGGCAGGACATCCTCAAGGCGCTGGCCCTTGGGGCCACCTCCACGATGATCGGGCGGTCCTACATCTACGGCCTCGGCGCGATGGGGCAGGCGGGCGTCACCAAGGCGCTGGAGGTCCTGCACAAGGAACTCGACATCACGATGGCGCTCTGCGGCGAACGCGACGTGAAGAACCTGCGCCGCGAGAACCTGCTGATCCCGCAGGGCTTCTTCGAGACCTATTCCTGACGCGGGCTCACGCCGCGTGGCGGCGCTGGAGCAGCAGCACCGGCGGCAGGATCGTCGCCATCGACCGCCGCCACGAACAGGAACGCCACCCGCAGGTCCGTCACCTGCGCGATCGCGCCGATCAGGCTCGGGCCCGATGAAGAACCCGGTGAACCCGATCATCCAGGCGCGCGAGATCGCCATGCCCCTGCAGGCCCGGCGGCACCATCCGGCCCAGGATCGCATTCGCCGTCGGCACCATCACCGCGACGCCCAGCCCGAATAGGCCCGACGCCCGCCACCGCGATGCCCTGGGTCGGCGCCAGCGCCAGCAGGATCAGCCCCAGCGTGCCCAGAACCGCGCCCCAGAAGACCAGCCGCACTCGCCCAGCCGCGCGGTCAGCAGCTGCCCCGACATCCGCCCTATGCCCATCGTCAGCCCCAGCATCGTCGGCCCGAAGCCGCCTTCGCCCGCAGGCGCGCCCAGCGTGCGTTCGATATGCAGCGCCGACCAGCTTTCGTTCGCGTTCTCGCTGACGAAGGCGGCGAACAGGATCGCCGCGGCACGATCAGCACCACGCCCCAGGGCATCCGCGCGCCCCGCTTGTCTCGTGCATGCTGCGGCGCCGGCGTCCAGCCGCGCCCCTCGCTCCGTCGCGAGCGGCCAGCACCAGCAGCGCCGCGCCAGCCAGGGCAGCACCTCCGGCGGCGTCCAGTCCGGCCGTGCGCGCAAGGGTTGTCACAAAGGCCGACGCCGCAAAGGCGAACGAGAACATCGCGTGGTTCAGGTTCTGCAGGTGCATGCCGTGCCGCGTTTCCAGCGCCGCGATGCGCATGTTCGCGGACATGTCGTAGAAGGACATCGCCAGCCCCAGCCGGAACATCGCCACGCCGCAAAGGCGGCGATGGACCGAGCCCGGAACGGGGCCGTGCCCGACCAGCGCCAGCAGGATCGCCCCGGCGACGGGCAGCAGCCAGCGGCCCAGCATCGGGCCGGACACGTTCGGTGCAACGAACATCGCGATGAATGCCGCCGATCGAGGACATCATCAGGCAAAGGCCGAACACCCCGTCCGTCGCACCCACTGCAGATTTGAAGTCCGGCACCATGCCGCGAAGCAGCCCCAGAAGACGCCGATGGCGGACAAGGCGGCGATCTGCGCCCGCGAGATGCGGGCAGCGGTCAGGATGGACATGAGAAGCTCCGGAAACGAGCATCCAAAGCGCTTTGGATGCTCCTTGTGACTCAACTAGCATCGGCGTGAGGTGAAGGGCAAGATGCGGCGGACACATTCGAATGTCCCCTTCGCCGCTGCATCGAAAGGAAAGCGGAATGGTCTCCCTGCGCCCTGTCACGGCAGGCGACCTCGACACGCTCTTTGCGCTGAAGGTTCATCCGGCGCAGAACGACTTTGTCGCGCCCAATGCCGTGACACTTGCCGAGATCGCCTACAAGACCGGCGGCTACGCCTTCGCGATCCGCAAGGAGGAAGAGGTCGTCGGCCTGCTGGCGATGATCGATTTCCGCGAGCATGATGACCTGCTCGAGGGTGACGATCCGGAAGCCGCCTTCATGCTGCGCCTGATGGTCGACAGCCGATTCCAGCGGCAGGGCATTGCCCGCGCGGCGGTCGCGCTGTCAATCGGCTGGGCAAGAAGACGCGGCAACAGCCGTTTTCAGACGTCCTGCGCGCCGGGCAACGCGGCGGCGCGACGACTGTACGAAAGCTTCGGACTGCGCGCCACCGGCCGCATCGTTGAAGACGAGGTCGAACTTAGCCTCGACCTGTAGCAGGCCGACCCGGCGCCCGTTCCGTCAGGCGGCGGCCATGGTGACTGCCGCTGACAACAACGGCAACGGCAAGATCAACAGCCAAGACTACGCGGCGGGCCAGCTCCCCGACCCGCACGACGATTGAAAGTCACCGGATTCAACAGCCGGACGCGGCCCCAACCGGGCTGCCTCCCTTGCTGGTGCCGAAATGCCACAAGCGCTCCACGCTGCCTGACTGCACCGGGGACACCGCGCGGTTTTGCCTCTAGCTGACAAGCTTCCTCTGCTTCGCAAAAGGGCTCAGTCCCAACCAGACCTGCATTGTATCGGCGACTTTGCGGTCCCCGAGAATCTCCATCTTGTCGCGCTCGCTTCTGACGGTCCCGAGGCCCATCCAGATCGAAGTCATGGTCCGCAGATCGGTTGTGACGAATAGATTGATCTCAAATCCGGGGTCCGACCAGCAAAGATCGACCGCGCCTTCGGGTTCGATGACCAGCCACCAATGGCTCTTTGAGGACGGGAGATCGGAATACAGAAACTGAATCACCGTTCGCACAGGCGGCAGCGGCGACGGATCGAGGTTGCGGCGCATGTCCCACATCAGCAGCGACGGGTCGAGATTTCTCAATGACAGCGACGATTCAACCCATTTCTGTCCCCACATCCCGACTGCCTCCACAACCGGGCGCAGGTCCGTTCCTGCCTTCGTCAGGTGATACTCGTAGACACCGTGTTCGGATTTCAGAGCCCGCCTTTCGATCACCCCTGCCAGTTCAAGTTCCTTCAGACGTTTCGACAGCAGGGCAGGCGACATTTTCGGCACGCCCCTGCGCAGATCGTTGAATCTGGTCGTCCCGGCCACAAGCTCGCGCATCAGGACCATTGTCCAGCGTGTACATATGATCTCTGCCGCCATCGCGACAGGACAGAACTGCTTGTATCCGGCTTCCGACATGGCGGTCCCCCTTCGGCTGGGTCCGACCATAGGTACGGAACATGGGCCCGACTAGTTCTGAAACTGAACCTGGTGGTTCAGTTCGGTCACTGGATCACCGCACTGCCAGTCCGATACGAAAGCGGCACCGTCCCCGGACGCAACAACAGAACGGGGCGAATGTTCAAAAGGGAGGATGGCAATGAGCGTTTTTCTGATCGCAGACATCAAAGTGACCGATGGCGGCTGGGTCCCGGACTACGCGACCAGTGTCCACAAGCTGGTCGAAAAGCATGGCGGGCGATACCTGTCGCGCAGTGGCAACATCGAGACGCTGGAAGGGACGGACAAAGACAGCACGCTGATTGCAATCGTGGAGTTCCCGAGCAGGGCGGCACTCGACGGCTTTGCGAAAGACCCCGAATACGCGCCCTTCGGCCAAGCGAGGCAGGCGGGAAGCATCAGCAATTTTCACGTGATCGACGACACCGATATCGCCGGAGCCATTCCCTACCTCCGGGCCGGATGATCCTTGGCCCGCCGACAACGGGCCGTTGACGGTGCGTCCGTTTTCAGACGACTGGATTTGGACCAGAAGCCGACCGGTGGAGAGGTTTGGCCCGCACGCAAACGCACCGTCAACTTGCGGTTCTGCGGGCCTTCCCCCCTTCCCAACCCGCCGAATCTGCCCTATAGGCTCCGCTTCGCGTCCGCACACCCTTGGAGGGCGGGCGTCTGACAACATTGGAGACATCTATGGCCGGCGAGATCCCAGATCTTCAGGCCGTGGTACGGACGGGGACAGGCAAGGGGGCCGCCCGTCAAGCCCGTCGCGACGGACACGTACCCGGCATCGTATATGGCGACGGCAAAGCGCCGCAGCCGATCAGCATCGAATACTACACGCTGTTCAAGCGCCTCAAGGCAGGCCGCTTTCTGCAGACGCTCTTCAACCTCAAGGTCGAGGGCCAGGAAGACGTGCGCGTCATCTGCCGGAACGTGCAGCGCGACGTGGTGATGGACAAGCCGACGCATCTTGACCTGATGCGCCTGCGCCAGTCCAGCCGCATCAACCTGTTCATCCACGTGACCTTCGAGAACCACGACAAGGCCCCCGGCATCAAGCGCGGCGGAACCCTGACGATCGTGCGCCCCGAAGTCGAACTCGAAGTGACTGCGGGCGACATCCCCGATCACATCACGGTCGACCTGACCGGGCGCGACATCGGCGACGTGATCCATATCGGCGACATCGACCTGCCGAAGGGTGCCACGCCGACGATCAAGCGCAACTTCGTGATTGCCAACATCACGCCGCCTTCGGGTCTGCAGGCGGCTGGCGAGGACGAGGCCGAAGCGGGCGAAGCCCCCGCCGCCTGATCCGCGACTGACATGCAGGGCAGGGCGCGCCGGGCTGGTCCCGCGCGCCCTGTTCGTTTTGTACCGCCGTCATTGCATCCGGCAGACGCCCCTCCTACCTTCGGCCCGGACGGAAGGAACCCCTGATGCTGCTCTTCGTCGGCCTCGGCAATCCCGGCGCGAAACACGGCGGAAACCGGCACAATGTCGGCTTCATGGCGGTCGACCGGATCGCCGCAGATCATGGCTTCGGACCGTGGAAGGCAAAGTTCCAGGGGCTGGTGAGTGACGGCCAGTTGGGCGGGACAAAGATCGTTCTCCTGAAACCGCAGACCTTCATGAACCTGTCGGGCCAGTCGGTGGGCGAGGCGATGCGCTTCTACAAGCTGACGCCCGCCGAGGTGACTGTCTTCTACGACGAGCTGGACCTCGCCCCCGGCAAGGTCCGCGTCAAGACCGGCGGCGGCAGCGCGGGGCATAACGGCGTCCGCTCGACGGATGCGCATATCGGCCCGGACTTCCGCCGCATCCGCCTTGGCATCGGCCATCCCGGCCACAAGGACCGCGTCGCGCCCTATGTGCTGTCGGACTTCGCCAAGGCGGACGCCGACTGGCTGGCCGATCTTATGACCGGGCTGTCCGAGGGCGTTGCCCACCTCGCCGCAGGTGACGAAGCGCGGTTCATGAATGCCGTGGCGCTCCGGACCGCGCCGCCCCGGTCATCGGGGACGGAAAAACCAAAGCCCGCCGCAGCACCGCCCGATGCGCCGAAGTCCCCTGCGCCTGACCTCTCTGCTGCAGATACGACGGTCGCCGACACCGCTGCCGGATTTCTCCGCCGCCTCGCCGACCGCTTCCGGTGAATTGGTCCGACCACTTCCGCGCCCAGGCCGACGGCTGCGCTGCGCTAGGATCGCCCTTCACCGCGCGCCTCCTGCGACTGCTCGCCGATCATGGCCTGCCGGCCGGGCCGCTCGCTGACCGCATCGCAGCCTGGCCCGGCGATCTCCGTGCCGCTGCCGTCGCCCTTCGCTTCGCCGGGGCGCTGAACGGCCTTGTGATCGAAGGCCGCGATCCGGCACTCGCGGCGGTCTACCCGGTCTCCGGCCAATCTCCGTCCGACAACCACCTCCAAGCCGCCGTCAGCGCCGCCATCCTGCGGCACCAGGACTGGCTGATGGCGCGCCTCGACCATGCACCGCAGACGAACGAGGTGCGCCGGTCCGCCGTCCTGATCGCTGCCGCGCACTGGCTGCGCGCGTGGTATGACCTGCCCTTTGTCCTCTCCGAACTCGGGGCCAGCGGGGGCCTGAACCTTCTGTTCGACCGCTACGCCCTGCAGATCGGTTCCGCCCGGTTCGGACCCGATGATCCCGTCCTGACGCTATCGCCCGACTGGCAGGGGCCACTGCCCGAACCAGACGCACCGGTCATCGCCGACCGCGCCGGGACCGACCTTTCCCCGCTTGATCCGGTCGCAGACCGCCAGCGCCTGCTGTCCTACATCTGGCCCGATCAGCCCGACCGCATCGCCCGCACCGAAGCAGCGCTGGCGCTGGCCCGGCAGCTGCAACAGCAGGTCGCCCGGGCTGATGCGGCGGAGTGGCTCGCGGACCGCCTTGCAACGTCCGCGTGACGGGCACCTGCACCTCGTCTTCCACACCATCGCCCGCCAGTATTTCCCCGACAGCGTCCGGTCGGGGATCGACAGCCTTCTGGCCGCCGCCGGTGCGCGTGCAACAGCGACCGCCCCCGTCGCGCATGTCTGGATGGAGGCCGACGACGTGCCCGACAGCGCCGCGCTCGGCTTGCATCTCTGGCCCGGCAACGTCATCCTCGACCTCGGACGCGCGGATTTTCACGGACGCTGGGTCCGGTGGACAGCCCCGCCGACCAGAGCAGCATGACTTCAGCAAGTCCCGACAGCATTCCCATCTGGGCCTTCCTTGTCCCCCTGTTGGCCGTTGCCGCGCTGGGTGCGCGCCAGTCCGGCCTGCTGCCGGTGGATACGGCACCCTTTCTGCTGGCTTATGCCGCCCTTCTGGGCGCGTCCGTCTTTGCCGCCGTGCACCACGCCGAAGTGCTGGCGCTGCGTCTCGGCGAACCCTTCGGGTCAATCCTGCTGGCCGTGGCCGTCACCGTGATCGAAGTGGCGCTGATCGTGTCGATCCTGCTGTCAGGCACGCCCGGCAGCGATGCGGTCGCGCGGGACACCGTCTATGCGGCGGTGATGATCGTTCTGAACGGCGTTGTCGGTGCCTGTCTTGTGCTGGGCGCGCAGCGGCACCGCGAACAGACCTTCCGCATTGACGGCGCGTCAGCCACGCTGGCGGTCCTCGGGACGCTCGCGACGCTTGCGCTGGTGATGCCGAATTTCACAATCGCCGTCCACGGTCCGATCTACGCGCCTGCGCAGCTGGTCGTCATCGGTGCCGTGTCGCTCGCGCTCTACCTCGTTTTCGTGTTCGTCCAGACTGTCAGGCACCGCGAATACTTTCTCGAAATCGCCCAGTTGCCCGCCGACGCCAGTCCCGATGCGCATGTCCTGCCGTCCAACCGCACCTCGGTCCTCAGCCTCGTCCTGCTTCTTATCGCCCTGTCCGCCGTCGTGCTGTTCGCCAAGATACTCTCAAAACCGCTGGAAACCGCCGTGCTTGCGGCGAACCTGCCGCAGGCCTTCGTCGGCGTTGTGATCGCCGCCGTCGTCCTGCTGCCCGAAGGCCTGGCCGCGACCAAGGCCGCCCTTGCGAACCGCCTGCAAAGCAGCATGAACCTGGCTCTTGGATCGGCGGTTGCCAGCATCGGGCTGACCATCCCGACGGTCGCGGTGGTTTCGCTGGTGGTTGATCTGCCGCTGGTGCTGGGCCTGTCGCAAGAGAATATGGTGCTGCTGGTGCTGACCCTGTTCGTCAGTTCGCTGACGCTGGGCACCGGGCGCACCACAGTGCTGCAGGGGGCTGTGCATCTGTCGATCTTCCTGGTGTTCCTGATGCTGTCCGCCGTGCCGTGACATGACCTTGCAAAGGATCATCCGATGACCCCCGACCCCTCGCTCAACGTCCTCGGCCTGCCGCTTGAACCCTGTTCGTCTGCTCCGGTGACCGGCTTTTTCCGTGACGGGGCCTGCAACACCTGCCGGGAGGATACGGGCAGCCACACCGTCTGCGCGGTGATGACCGCCGAATTCCTTGCGCTGTCGAAATACCTCGGCAACGACCTGTCCACGCCCCGACCTGAATTCCGCTTTCCCGGCCTGAAACCCGGCGACAGCTGGTGCCTCTGCGCCGCGCGCTTTCTTCAGGCCCATCATGAAGGCGGCGCACCCAAGGTCCGCCTTGCCGCCACGCATCTCCGCGCGACCGACGTCGTCCCCCTCGGCATCCTAAAGGACTATGCCGCCGGCTGATCCGTCACCTGAGCGGCACTGCGCCGGATATCCCCGGACGTGGCACTGGTGTCGTCCATCAGGTCCTCGATGAACAGGCTCAGAAGCTGCGGTCGCCCCGTCACCCCGGCCTTGCGGTAGATCGCGTTGGTCTGCGCCTTCACCGTGCCCTCCGACGTCGACCGCAGCGTCGCGATTTCCTGCGTGCTCATCCCCTTGATGGCGAACAGCGCCACGTCGCGTTCGGCGGCGGTCAGGCCCCAGTCGTCGAAGCGTTCGTTCAGAAGATCCATGAAAACGCCCGACGCGCGCCGCAGCCTTTCTTCGGCCAGCCGCTGCCGCTTCATGGTTCTTTGCAACGCCGCAGCCCCCAATCCGACCCCCAGGATCAGGCCCAGACCTGCGCCGATTTCCAGCAGTTCGCGGCTCTGCCAGCTGATCGGGCGCGACCGGATGCCGAACATCGTCAGCACGATGTCCGACAGAAAGAACGCGGCACACGCGATCTGAACGATCAGGATCAGCAGAACGAAAAAACGGTCGCTCAAGTGACGCACCTTCACTGCTGTCGGATTTGCGGCTGCCGTCCGGCGGTCATGTCAGTCGTCGTCATCATCATCATCGTCATCATCGTCGCTGCCCCCGCCGCCTGAACCGCTGTTGCCACCGGACCCGCTGTTGCCACCCGATCCGCTGTTGCCCTGACCCGCTGTTGCTGCCTGACCCGCTGTTGCTGCCGGAACCACTTCCGCTCGTCGCCGGGTTAATCAGCTGCGGCACGCCATCGCCATCGGCCAGCGCCTCCCAGTAGTCGCGCAGAATCTCGCCGGTCCGCGGATTTACGATGATCTCGCGCTGGAACTGCGTGCTGATGGCAAAGATCCGGATGCGCCCCAGAAGCGTCCTCGTGACCGAGATGTCGGTGTAGCCCTGACCGCGCAGCTGCGCGACAAGGGTTTCGCCGAAATCCGCAGCCAGGGCGGGCGCCGCAAGGCTGATCCCGAACCCGAGTGCCGCCGCAAGAAGTGTTCTTCGGTCCATTATCGGTCGCATCCTTTCAGGCGTCCGCCCCGGACCGTCGAACGATCCGGGGCGCCTGCGCCCGCAGCGGGGAGTTTGCGGCGTTTCGCCGAGTCAGGCCACCGATTTCTCAGTCGTCGTCGCTGCTGCCGCCGCTGCCCGAATTCCCGCCGCCACCGCTGCCGCTGTTGTCGTCATCGTCGTCATCGTCGTCATCGTCGTCATCATCATCGTCATTGTCATCATCGCTGTCGTCGTCATCGCTGTCATCATCATCGCTGTCGTCATCGTCATTGCTGTCGTCATCGCCGTCGCGGAGGAAATCCCGCCCGCGGTCGCGGATCTGCACGCCGGGCGTCGTGTTTTCCAATGCACCGACCGTGCCGACTTCGCGCTTCAGGACCGCCCCGGACGCGATGTCATAGATCACCTCGACCTTCTCGGCACCCCGGATCGCCTCGACCTTCATCTGCGTCGGGCCGACCTTGACCTCGACCCGCGTAATCCCTGCGCCTGAAAGTCCGAGACGATCGCGTCAGTCGTGATCGCCGCAATGCTCATGCTGGCGGCAAAAACACCTGCCATGGTTGTCATCATCAGTTTCTTCATACCGTGCCTCCTAGGGGTGTCGTTCGGTTCAATTGTCGCAACGCCGCATCGGGCGGAGTGACCGTCATGTGACTGACGGCCCGGACGCTGTGAACCTGCCACAGGTTTAGGCCCAGCGCGCTAAACCGGGGATGCAGGGGCATAAACCTTGGTTTATCCGCAGCAGCCCAGCCGGGATAGCCGCTCCGCCCCCAATTGCCGGGGGGGCGGTCACACCTTCATGTCAAAGCCCAGATGCTTGGCCACCGTGAAGATGTCCTTGTCGCCGCGTCCGCACATGTTCATCACGATGATATGGTTGCGCGGCAGTTTCGGGGCCATCTTCATCAAATGCGCCAGCGGGTGGGACGGCTCCAGCGCCGGGATGATGTATCAACGGCGGCTGGAAGGCCGCCAGCAGTGGAGCCACGCTGGCGAAGCCCGTCCAGATCTTGGTTTACCAGGGTCTTGCAGGCGGCTTCGCGCTGACGGTACTCAGGGCCGCGCCAGCCTGCGCGCTGCCTGTTTCCCGGCCTCCAGGATGCGGTCCGACAGGTCCGGCCCTTCCACTGCACGGGCCAGCTGCAGCGTGCCGACCAGCGTGGCGAAGATGGCGAACGTCGCGGCCTCCGGGTCCGGGACATCGCGGAGGAAGCTCTGCCGACAGGTTGCGTGCCAGCGCCTGCAAGTCCTCAGTATAGGCTTGCCGGGTGTCGGACGGCGCGCGCGCCAGCTCCGGCAGCAGCGCCGCCGAAGCGCAGCCCTTGCCAGGATTGTCGCGGTGTGCCGCCGACAGATAAAGATCGATCACCGCCTCCAGCCCGCCCGTTTTGACGGCCTCGCGCAACTGATCTGCCTGGGTTTCCAGCGCCTTGGACACGCAGTCGCGGACCAGAGCCGTCTTGGAGGGGAAATGTGGGTAGAAGGCGCCGTTGGTCAGCCCGGCCTCGGCCATGATGCCCGCCAGCCCGCTGGCCGCGATGCCGTCGGTGCGGAATCGTTGCGTCGCGACCTCGATGATCCGGTCGCGCGATGCTTCCTTGCGGCCCTTTTCGTAGCGCATGGTGCCTCCTGCGGATCTCTATTGCAACATGATCATAATATCACTAAGCATTCGTAATGCAATTACCACCAGCAGCGATGCGCCGGAGACATGGGAGCCTCATATGAACGCGGGTTCAGGGAAAACTGCAATCGTGACAGGAGCGTCTTCCGGCATCGGTCGCGCCACCGCCGAGGCGCTGGTGCGGGAGGGTTTCACCGTATTCGGCACCAGCCGCAAAGCGGGCGCGGAGGGGCCGGAGGGGGCCACGATGCTGGTCTGCGACGTGACCGATGAAAATTCGGTCGCAGCGCTGGCCGCGCTGGTGCTGAAGCAGACCGGCCGGATCGACCTGCTGGTCAACAATGCCGGAATTGGGCTTCTGGCGGGAGCCGAAGAATCCTCGGTTGCCCAGGTCCAGGGCCTGTTCGACGTCAACCTGTTCGGGGTGGTGCGGATGACCAACGCGGTCCTGCCCTCGATGCGACAGCGCCGCGCCGGGCGCATCGTCAACATCGGCTCCATCCTGGGACTGGTTCCTGCGCCTTACTCGGCGCACTATTCGGCCGCCAAGCACGCAGTCGAAGGCTATTCGGAATCGCTCGATCACGAGGTGCGGGCCTTCAACATCCGGGTCTCGGTCATCGAACCGGCCTTCGTGCGGACCGTCTTTGACCAGAACGGCATCGTGCCGGATCTGCTGTTGCGGGAGTACGATCAGGCCCGCGCCGGAGTCGACGCGTTGCTGGCCGATGTGATGCCGCAAGCCGACCGCCCGGAAGTGGTGGCGAAAACGGTGGTGAAAGCGGCGACCGCCGGAAGCCCGCGCCGCCGCTACACCGCAGGCAAATCCGCCCGGATGGTTTGGATGCTGCGCCGCTTCCCCCCGTCGCGATGTTCGACAGGACGCTGCGCCGTCAGTTCCGCCTGCCTGCCTGATACGGCCCGGTCCCGGCCTGGAGAACACCGCCATGAAGGCGTTCATTGTCGACAAATACACCAAGACCGGCGAGTTGCGCCAAGGCGATATGCCAGAGCCGGACTTGGGCGAAAGCGATGTGCTGGTCGAGGTGCATGCCGCTGGCCTGAACCTTCTTGACTCCAAGATCAGGCGCGGCGAGTTCAGGCTGATCCTGCCCTACCGCCCGCCGCTCATCCTCGGCCATGACCTGGCCGGTGTCGTGGTGCGGACCGGGGCGAGGGTGCGCAGGTTCAAGCCCGGCGACGAAGTCTATGGGCGTCCGCGCGATGGCCGTATCGGGACCCTTGCCGAATTCATCGCCGTGCCCGAAGCCGATCTGGCCCTGAAGCCACGGAACCTGAGCATGGAGGAGTCCGCCTCGATTCCGCTGGTTGGCCTGACCGCCTGGCAGGCCCTGGTGGATGTGGCCGCACTGAAGCCGGGGCAGAAGGTGTTCATTCAGGCCGGGTCCGGCGGCGTGGGCACTTTCGCGATTCAACTGGCCAGGCATCTGGGTGCCACGATAGCGACAACGGTGAGCGCCGCGAACGCCAATCTGGTCAAGGGACTGGGGGCCGATGTGGTGATCGACTACAAGACCCAGGATTTCGCGAAAATCCTGTCCGGCTATGATGTTGTGCTGAACAGCCAGGACGGCAGGACGCTGGAGAAATCGCTGGGCGTGCTGGGGCCGGGGGGCAGGCTGGTCTCGATTTCCGGCCCGCCGGACCCTCAGTTCGCCAGGAAACAGGGGCTGAACCTGGGGCTGCGACTGCTTTTCCGGCTGCTGAGCCGGGGCATCCGCAGCAGGGCCAAGCGCCGGGGCGTGGACTATTCCTTCCTGTTCATGTGGGCGGAAGGCGAGCAACTCGGCAAGATCGCGGCGCTGATCGAAGCTGGGGCGATCCGCCCGGTGGTGGACCGGGTTTTCCCCTTCGAGAGCACGCGCGAGGCTTTGGCCTATGTCGAATCTGGGCGGGCCAAGGGCAAGGTCGTCGTCAAGCTGCGCTGAGAGGCCGCAGCATCAGACCTTCACATCGACGCCCAGATGCTTGGCCACCGTGAAGATGTCCTTGTCGCCGCGCCCGCACATGTTCATCACGATGATATGGTCGCGCGGCAGTTTCGGCGCGATCTTCATCACATGCGCCAGCGCATGGGACGGCTCCAGCGCCGGGATGATGCCTTCCATCGCACAGGACAGCTGGAACGCCTCCAGCGCCTCCTTGTCGGTGATGCTGACATATTCCGCGCGGCCCGTGTCGTGCAGCCAGGAATGTTCCGGACCGATCCCGGGATAGTCGAGGCCCGCGCTGATCGAGAACCCTCCAGGATCTGCCCGTCCGGGTCCTGCAGCAGATAGGTCCGGTTGCCGTGCAGCACCCGGGCCGCCCGCCGGTCAGCGACGCGCAATGCTGCATCCGGTCATCGACGCCCTTGCCGCCCGCCTCCACCCCGATGATCCGCACCGACTTATCATCGAGGAACGGATAGAACAGCCCCATCGCGTTCGACCCGCCGCCGATGGCCGCGATCACCGTATCGGGCAGCCGCCCCTCGCCTTCCTGCTCGTCCAGCTGCCAGCGGACTTCCTTGCCGATGATCGACTGGAAGTCCCGCACCATCGCGGGGTAGGGGTGCGGCCCCGCCACCGTGCCGATGCAGTAGAAGGTGTCGC
>CAVTXE010000006.1:0-304781 GCA_963738635.1 uncultured Alphaproteobacteria bacterium
GCCGCGTTCGTATTTGTCGACCCGTCTGATTCATCCTGGATCGCGCGTCTCACGTGTTCTCCTCACTGACTCCCGGAGAGCCGAACGTTCGCTCTCCGGTGATAGATCAGCGGGGAAAGGGGGCTTGGCGTCGCAGAGGCCACGGTAACCGAGCTGCCCTTGGGGCGATTCGCGCGACTCGACCCGCTGAGCAGAGAACGTAACCAGAGTCACAAGCTCGAGTCAACATTGACGGCCTTCGGGGATTCGGCCGGGATTCCGGCCGCAGGGCCAGTCCAACAATCCTGCTCCTCCTGGACTCGCGAGCGTTTGGCGAGAGGCACGGCCAGCGCAGAGGACAGCGCATCCGCCCACGGCCTGTAACGTGGGATCGTCCGTTGCGACTCGCCCTCGATCGAGGAGGATCGGCATGGCAGGGAAGTCGAAGAAGCATCGTGTGCCCAACCCCGTTTCTCTCGGAACCGAGGCGAAGGCGCCGATGCCCAGCTTGAAGGTGAAAAAGCAGAAGAAGCGGTCGCGCGGGAAGTAGCACGCAGCGGGGACTCGGCCGACGAAGAGCGGGCGCCGTTGCCGGTGCGCTGGTGGTAGCGCCGCGCGGCCTCCCGTCGGTCAGGCCTTCACGCGCTCTCTCTTGCGCGGCTCGATCCTCGCGACGCCTGCCGAGGGAGCGAAGATGCTCGTGCGCCCGTCGTCCCATCGGACGCGGAAGCGCGGCGGATCCTGGGCCAGAACCTCCTCGATGACGCCCGCCCGACCTGACTGAGCAGCCCGCTCCGACTCGACGACGATCCTGTCTTCCACGCCCGCGTCCATGGTTCAGCCCTCCTGCGATTCGATCTCGTCAACCGAAGGCTAGCGCGGGTCGCCCCGTCTTGATCACCACTGCGCCGCCTCGAGCGAAGCGTCCGTCCCGAACCCGCAGGAGCCGCCCGACGAGCCGTGCGCACATCGCCTTCGCCTCCTCGGGCAGGCGCGGCAGAAGTCGAGGAAGCGCGGCGTTGCCCGGAGCCCGCTTCCTGACCGCGCAGCTCTCGGCCTCCGGGGAACAATTCGCCGTTGGACGAGGCATAGACTCTCGTTACTGCGGCCGAGGGAACCGAGGATGTTGGTGGGAGGCGTCCCGATCGACGAGCGGCTGCTTCGGGAACTCACCCGGGTTGTCGACCGAAACCTCGCGCAAAGGCTGGACACAGCCCTTCTGACCGCGCGAAAGTGCTGGGGCTCACGGTTGCCGAACGGGAGGCGATCCTCAAAGCCCCTCGAAAACTCGCCGCCAGTGCTCGAGGAACTTCGCGCGATCCTTCTGCAGGATCCGCGCATGGCGCGTGAGCGAACGGTTGGCGTAGCGCAGAACGGGCCGAATTTCAGTGAGCGCCTCGCTCGGGCAAGGCTCTTCTCGCTACGCGACCCACCGACCGGCGCTCCAGCGAACGCCGCAGCGACTCGATCTCCTGGTCGCGCCGCCAGTGGCCGGGTTCTCACCTTGATCCAGCCGCCCTGCCCGCGGCGTTTCGCCCTGTCAGGCTTCATGTGCGACGCCGTCCCCTCAGACCGACAACCTGCGCGGCACCACAAAGCGTGGTTCCCCCCGCGGGACGGCGCCGCGGGCCGTGAAACGTTGTACCCCCTGGTGGTCCCCCCAGCCAACCGTTGTTTCGCTATTTGCGAAGTTCACTATCCCGACTCAGCGGCCGCCGTCCAGTCCGCCCTCCTTAGTTAGGGCATAAGAACTCGTCTCAGAATGACGGCTGCAGCCTCCTGAAGCAGACGAGGCAGCAGGCGAGGGCGAGGAACGCTTCGTGCATCTCGTGGCGGCGGTCGTAGCGGACGAGTAGTCGTTTGTAGTGGTGGAGCCAGGCGAAGGTGCGCTCGACGACCCAGCGGACGCGACCGAGGCCGGAGCCGTGTTCGGTCTGGCGGCGGGCGATCTCGGGCTTGATCCGTCGGGCGCGGAGCTCGCGCCGGTACTTGTCGTGGTCGTAGCCGCGGTCGGCGGTGACCCGGTCGGGCCGCCGGCGGGGCCGGCCGACCTTGCCGCGTACCGGTGGGACGCGTTCGACGAGCGGGACCAGTTGCGTGACGTCGTTGCGGTTGCCGCCGGTGACGGTCCAGGCGAGCGGGATCCCGGTCGCGTCTACGAGAAGGTGATGCTTGGAGCCGTTTCTGGCTCTATCAACCGGGCTCGGGCCCGTCGCGGAGCCCCCTTTTTCGCTTGCACATGACTGGAGTCCGCGACCGCCCGCGACCACTCGATCTCCCCCGCGGCGCGCAACTCAGCCAGCAGCAGCTCGTGCAGTCGCTCCCAGACGCCGGCTCGCTGCCACTCATCCATGCGGCGGTGACAGGTCGAGCCGCCCCCGAAGCCGAGCTCGGCCGGCAGATGCCGCCACGCGATCCCCGTGTAGAGCACGAACAGGATTCCCTGCAGCGCCTGCCGGTCAGGCAGCCGCTTGCGGCCCGGGTAGCGGAAGCGCCGCTCCACCTTCGGCAACAGCGGCTCGATCCGCGACCACAACTCGTCCGACACGACCCACGGCGCGACAGCCATCGGCACCCCTCCAAGCTTGACGACAGGTACCGACGGCGTTCGTCGTCAGCGAACGGGTACCTTCATTTCGGTGCGAGTTCTAAGAGCAAGACCTGCAGGTTGCCACCAGCTCGGCCCGAGCATTGACAGCCTTACCGGAGTCTTGTATTAGAGCGCACTAACTTCACGGATCCCTCGGGCGAGGTCGTCGAGCTCGAAACGGCCGCAGGCGAAACGGTCTGGATGGAAGCCACGGAACATGCAACCGACCACGTTGCAGGTGCCATCCACGCGATCTTGATCGAGCCGAAGTAGACGATCCCATTGCTCGGCTCAGGTAGCCGAGGGCGGGGTTCAACGAGACAGCCGAGCTTGGGCGGTCGCCCCTGAAGCTCCTGCTGGCGCACTCAGGGCAGAACGCCAGCCTGTTCAGAAGCTCCCTGGATCATCGGCCACCGCGCGCGGCTCGACGGGCCGGATGGCCTGATCCGTGCGAGCGGCCGTTGCGCGCAATACCTAATTCGTGGCCCATTCATGGCCCAAGTAGGACACGGCGGCGGATCCGCGGGCACGCCCTACCACGGCCGCGGGGAAACACGGATGTACGCCCGCCTGACCGATTGGACGATGGTTGGTGGTGAGCCAGGCGGGCCCGCCTGGCTCACCAACGGTGGACTCGCAGGAAATGGGGCCGGACGGCTAGCTGAACGTCGTCAGTGTGTGTGTGGCTCTCACCATTGGCACCCGGCCCGTTAACAGCGTGGTAGACCCGCCGCGGTTTGACCGCAGATCATCCCCAGCCGCGCGAGGTGCCCTGTGGAGCCTGTGGACAGCTGACCGGTGTTCTCCGCACCTTGCGGAGTGTTTCTGCGCCCGCCTGTGGAAGGATCGTCACGGCGCGGCCTCCGTGTGACAGAAGCAGCAACGTGTCGAACGGCACCATCACATGGACGGTTCGGTACACCGTCAGCGGCGGTAACCGAATGCACTACAAGGTGTTCCACAACCGGTCGGCGGCGAAGAAGTTCGCGCGATGGTGGGAGCGACGTGGCGAGGGTTTCGAATCCGTCGTTCTGCCTCGCACGGCGAAGGCTGCGTGACGTGATGTCGCGCTCGGCCGTCCCCGTTGGTCGGCCCGATTGGGGCACCTTCGTCCCTGCCAGTCGGCACGAGTCGGCCGACTTCAATTTCGGACTGCTTGCCGCCCTGGCGGCCTGCGTCGCTTTCTGGGTATTGGTCGCCCTGACCGTGTACTCGTTGATCTAGCAACGATGGGCCGGGCGGGCTGGCTGAACGCCGTTGCGCTTACCAAATGGTCGCCCGGCCCGCCTCGGAGCCTGACACGCCGCGCCCCGCCCCACCAGTGACCGAAACGGACGAGTCGCAGGACGCAGGGACGAGTGCGCCCTGGAAAACGGCAGGGTTGAGACGGAGTAGACTGCAGTTTGGAAACACCGAGCCAGTCGCGCTGACGGTCCAGTTGTGCCCGTCGAGTCGCCAGCTTCTTCTTCCTCGTTGCGACCACGTCTCAGCCGAGCGGAGGCAGCCGATCGGAGGCAAGCCTTCTGAGGCTGCCGCTCGTGCCCATGATCGAAGAGAGGAGCTAGCAATGACCGCAGTTCTTACCGAAGCGCTGACCGCGGACGCGATGGTCAAGATCGCCCGCGAGCAGGTGGATGCCTTCAACAGCGGCGACTGGGAGCGGCTGCGGGCAGGGCTCGCCTCCGACTGCCCGCTACGACGAGCTGGGAACCCAGCGCAAGGTCGAGGGTCCCGGAGAAGATCGTCGAGCTGTTCAAGGGTTGGAAGACAGGCGTTCCCGGATGCAGTCGGCACGGTGACGAGCGCCGTCGCCAGCGGCGACAAGGCGGCCCTGGAAGTGACCTGGAAGGGCACGCACACCGGCCCGCTCGCGACCGCGGAAGGAACGATCCCGGCCTCGGGCAAGCGTCAGGAGACGCCCGCTGCCTTCTTCTTCACCTTCGAGGGCGACAAGATCAAGGAGAGCCGCCACTACTTCGACTCGATGACGCTCCTCAAGCAGATCGGCGCGCAGCCCAAGTAGCCGCGACGCAGGAGAACCGGAGGGGGCGACCAGACGGTCGCCCCCCTCCAAATCTGACGGGTGCCAACTCGTTGTGCCGACGCCTCTCGTCCTGAGATCCGGAAGGCCGTTTTCACTCGTTGAGGCACTCTTGCAGGCCTAGCCGTGACGGCAAAGGCCGAGACGAAGAGGACGCTCCCCCTGATCCCGTTTCCTCAGCCGCCCGCGCGAGCGCTCCGACGGGATCTTCGGCAGCCCCGCCTGGCGATGCATACCGATTCGAGAGCAAGGCGGAGGTGATCGAATGTCCCGGCGTGAGCGACAAGCGTGAGACAAACCCGCGCTGGTGGGCCGTGCGCTCGGCACAAAATCTAAAGCCCGCCACCTATCGCTGCCCGCTCTGCGGGAAACATCTGCCCGCATTGAGCGAGCACATGCTGATCCTCCCGGAGGGCGACCCCGCCGGGCGACGACACGCACACACCGGGTGCGTGCTCGCCGCTCGTAGGGCGAACCGACTGCCGAATCGGGACGAGTGGCGCGCGACCCAGCCGCGCGGGCCAGGGCTGCTCGCACGTCTGTTCCGGCGCGAGTAGCTCGACTGCAATTCTGGCCCTTGACGGGATGCCACCATCAGACCCAGCGCAAGCTGCCGCTGACTGCGCTCACGCTGCCACCTGCTCCTGGTATACGAATCTCTGGAACCGAGATCTTCCTGATTTCCGCGGCCTTGCCCAGGTCAGCGATGGCGTCGGCGATCGAGTCGTGATAACGCAGCTTGAGCAGTGGGGCAAGCTTCTCCTGGTCGAGTTCCTCGACCCCAACGGTGACGTAGTGCAGCAGCACGAAGTCGAGGAACGCCCGCTGCTTGTCGGTGAACTCCGTGTCAATGAGGTGCTGGGCGTGCGCCGCTCGCTCCTCTCGGGTGAGTGGCGGAAGGGCATACGCGACATGGGCCTGTCCTGCTGGTGGTGCGCTCGGGGTTGCCCGCCTTGAGGTAGTCGTACGGCAGATCATCAGCAGGGTTAATCGGCTTTTGGCCGAGACCCAAGGCCTCGCAGCGCTATGCGCCGGCCGGCACCGCCGCGCCGATGAGGGCCGACGTGTCGCCGGGGCGAGCGTCGTCAGGAAGGGAGGGGAGGCGCCCCGGTACCGTCTAGCCCGTCGTGCCTCCCACAGTGGCAGCACCCGGGGCGCACGTTGTTATTCGGCGACGCCCACGCTTCGGTTCTTGCGCTCGGGACATACCGGCTCAGACCAGGTCGATCAACCCATCGACGATTGGCTCGGCGACGGGCGTGCAGACAAAGCGTCTGACCGCAGCTCGATTCGGGGGCACGGTCACCGTCCGGTACGGTGCGGCTTCCCGTACCCACAGCAGTGAGCACCCCGATGGCCGCTGCCACCCTGCCTACGACGCTACCGGTATCCCGTAGAGGGGAGACCCGCTCTGGATCTGTGGCCGGATCCCCCGGTCGCTTCGCATGCGGCCGCGCGTTTCACAGCTCCAGGTCGCCGGCTCCCCGCTCGCACACTAGAAGGGAGGGGCCATGACCATCGCCCCTACACCGCTCCACACACGTCGGATGCCGCACGACTACCTGTGGGCGCTCGCGGCACTCGTGATCGGTCTGATCGTCGGGGGCACCGTCGGGCTCCTGGTCGGCTCGAACGTGTTCGAGGATTCCTCGAGCTCGACCGGCGTCCAAGGATCAGGTGTCGCCGCGACGGAGGCGCGTGACCTGCCACCGTTCAGCTCCGTCGAGCTTGCCGGGAGCAACACCGTGACGATCCGCGTCGGGGGCGAGCAATCGTCGTCGTTCACGCCGACAACAACCTCGCAACCGCGTCACGACCGCGGTGCAGGACGGCAGCCTGGTGATCGGAGACATCCCCGGTAGCTACACAGCCAAGAGCCGATGAGCGTCACGGTCAGCGTGCCATCGCTGGATGCGTTGACTCTCACCGGCAGTGGGGTCATCGCGGTTACCGATATCGAGGCCTCGAGCCTGACGGTGAGGCTGCCCGGCAGTGGCGTCCTCCGTGCGAGCGGAGCCGTGACGAAGCTCGATGTCACCCTTGACGGCTCCGGCGACGCACAACTCGAGCAGCTCATTGCCGGCGACGTGCGTGCAGTGGTGAGCGGCTCCGGCCGGATCGTCCTTACGGCGACGAAGAGCCTTGACGCGTCAGTGCCGGGCTCAGGCGCGATCATGTACAGCGGCAATCCGCAGGAGGTGACGAAGAGCATCACCGGCAGTGGCGCGATCATCTCGACCTCCGGCTGACGCGAAGAGATCCGGGCCGACGCACGCGATCGACGCGATACGTACTCGACTCGCGAGCTCGAGTACGGCCGCGAAGGCCTGATCCGACGTCGTCGAGCGGCGAGGCGGCACGACCGTCGAGCGGCAACGACGACTCGCTCGTCGAAGCGGCACGACGCGGCACGCGCCGATCCGCACCCTCGAAAGGGCGGTTGCACCGACGCGCCGACATGGGTCAGGCTGGGCGCGCCGGTCCTACCTCGACCGACGGCACGGAGGGTGGGGCCGGCTCAGCCGACCCCCCCTCGACCCCGCTTCCGCCGGCGACTAGCTCCCGCGCTGGCAGTGACGCAGCGCGTTCAGGCAACCGTCGACGAGCGACTGCAGCGTCGCTCTGCCGCCAGGCGTTGAAGAAGTCGGCGTGCGCCGAGTAGCTGGCCTCCCGAGGCGAGGGTCACGGTCCCCGCACCGGTCACCGGGTAGCGGTAGATGAGCGAGATCTGGGGCAGCGCGTGGGCGAACTTCGCGCGGGCAGCGGCCGGCGACGGGGTAGGCCACGTGGCTGCGTGGCTCGCGCTGTCGAGGTTCTTGCCGTCCCAGCAGCTCGGGAACGTCACGTGCAGGCGCAGCGCGCGCGCCCTCGCGTCCGGGCACGTCGGGACCGTGCTCGAGGGGGCGACGCCACCGGCGACGCCGCAGTTCCAGAAGGTCAGGCGCAGAGGCTGCGGGCTGGTCGCCTTCGCGTCGCCGGCGATCATGCGGAAGCCGGGTGGGAATGCCTCGACGTGCCGCCTCGTGCTGCGCCGGTAGTAGATCTGGGCGTGATTCGGCGTCACCGGCTGCCCGTCCACGTAGCAGCGTCGGCATCCAGTAGGCGGCCGTGTCTCCCGGCCGCTGGCAGGTCGTGCCGCCCGCGAGCAGCGTGTCGAGCGTCGACGACGCGTTCGTCCCGGTGTTGCCGACGAACGAGTGGTCGTGGGACGCGCCGGGCTTGCCGAAGAAGACGATCGGGTCGTCCGCCGCGCGGTGGCTGAACGTGCACGAGCTGACGAAGTTGACGCCGCGGAGCTGCGCCATCGAGACGCGCTCGCTCGAGCCGGCGAAGGCGGTCGAGACCACGAGCACGGCGGCCAGCGGCAGCAGCGAGGCAACGGCGAGCACACGAGCGTTCATCGGGGCACCTCCGGAGCAGCGTGGACGGGCCGGATCGAACCACCCCGTTGTGAGGATTCCGTGTGGGCAGCGTAAAACGGAGCGCTGCCCCGAGGAGATCCTTCGAGATCGGTCGATTCCCCGTCCCTCTGCGATGATCAGGTCGAGACGACGAAGGAGGCGAGGAGATGTCCATTGCCGACCTGACGAAGGTGCTGGACGATGCCGGCGCCGAGTACGAGGTCTTGCACCACGGGCACACGGAGCGCGCGGTCGAGGAGGCCGAGGCGCTCGGGCTCGACGCGGCCGAGGTCGCGAAGACGCTGATCGCACGAACGCCGGAGGGGCACCTGCGCGCGCTCGTCCCCGCGTCCGAGCGCCTCGACATGCGGAAGCTGCGCGAGGCCGTCGGAGGCTCGAAGGACGACGTCCAGCTGGCGACCGAGGCGGAGATGGCGCAGGACTACCCGGAGTTCGCGCTGGGGGCGGTTCCACCCCTGGGCGGGACGCGGAGCGACCCGGTGATCGTCGACCGTCGGCTCGCCGAGCACGAATGGGTCGTCTTCGAGGCCGGCACGCACGACGACTCCGTCCGCGTCCGAACGGAGGACCTGCTCCGGATCGCGCAAGCCCAGACGGCCGACCTGTGCGAGGACTGAGCGCCCGGCCGACCGAGCGTTGGGGCGGCAGCCCTGCTCAAGGGCCGCCGCGGACGTAGATCACCTGGCCGGTGACGTACACCGCGTCGTCCGAGCAGAGGAACGCGATCACGCCCGCGACGTCCTCCGGCTGACCGACCCTCCGGAGCGGCGTCTGCTCGGCGACGGCCGTCTGGAAGTCCTCGAACGAGACGCCGAGCCGGTCGGCGGTCTGCTCGGTCATCGCGGTCGCGATGAAGCCCGGGGCGACGCAGTTGACCCGGACGTCGAAGCGCCCGAGCTCGATCGCGAGCGTCTTCGCGAGACCCTGGATCCCCGCCTTCGCGGCCGAGTAGTTCGCCTGGCCGCGGTTGCCGAGCGCGGAGGTCGAGGAGATGAGCACCATCGAGCCGCTCTTCTGCTGCGTCATATGGGCCTGCGCCGCCTGCGCGGCGAGGAACGTGCCGCGGAGGTGCGTCGCCATCACCGACTCCCAGTCGTCGTCGGTGAGCTTGTGGATCAGGTTGTCGCGGATGATCCCGGCGCACGTGACGAGCACGTCGAGCCGCCCGCTCTCCGCCGCCGCGGCGACGGCCGCCTCGACGTCGGCGCGCGAGGTGACGTCGCAGCGCACCGCCCGTCCACCGATCCGCTCGGCGGTCTCGTTCGCGGCTACCTCGTCGAAGTCCGCGAGGACGACGTATGCGCCCTCCGAGGCGAGCCGCTCCGCGGTCGCCGCGCCGATTCCCTTCGCCCCGCCGGTGACGAGCGCGGTCTGGCCCTCGAAGCGCCTCATCGAAGCATCCGGACCACGAGCTCCGCGACGCAGACGGGCTTCTCGCCCCCCTCGCGCTCGACGGTCGCGAGCACGACTCCCTGCTCACCGCCAGCGACCTCCTCGACCGACTGGACGGTGAAGCGCGCTCGGACACGCGAGCCCGACGGGACCGCGGCCGGAAAGCGAACCTTGTTGACGCCGTAGTTGATCCCCATGCGGTACCCGGTGAGCCCGAGCGCCTCCGTCATCAGTGGGACGCACAGCGAGAGCGTCAGGAAGCCGTGCGCGATGGTCGTCCCGAACGGCCCCTCGGCGGCGCGCACCGGGTCGGTGTGGATCCACTGCGGGTCGTCGGTCGCCTTCGCGAAACCGTCGATCCGCTCCTGGTCGACCTCGAGCCACTCGGTAGGCCCGAGCTCCTTGCCGATCAGCTCAGCGAACTCGCTCATTCGTCCCCGGTCTCCTTGGTCGGTGGGCCACGGCGTCAGCCGCGGCCCCAGCGTACGGTGCTCGCGGCCCACGTGTAGCCGGTACCGGCGGCGAGGAGCAGGACGAGGTCTCCGTCGGAGACATCGCCCGCGCGCACGGCCCGGTCGAGCGCCAGCAGCGGGTCGACTCCACTGATGTGGCCGGTGTCGTCGAGGTATGCAGCGCGCTCGAGCGGGAGCCCATGGGTCGCGAAGAGCGCATCGCGGAAGAACCGCGGCGATCGGCGTGTGTCTAACGGCCGCGGCGCTTCGGCCGACCGCCGCGGGTCACCGCGAGACGTTCCAGGCGACGTCGAGGCGCTCGAGCCCCCGGGCGAAGAAGATCGGCTCCCAGGCGAGCGGCGCCTCGACCAGGCGAAGGCCCGGAAGCCGCTCCAGGAGCAACGGGAGGGCGATCGTCAGCTCGAGCCGGGCGAGCGGGGCGCCGATGCAGAAGTGGACGCCCTTCCCGAATGCGAGATGTCGGCCGAGGCCTTCGCGTCGCGGGTCGTACGCTGCCGGGCACGCGAAGACGTGCTCGTCGCGGTTGGCGGAGCCGTAATGGACCATCACCCGCGCGCCGACGGGGAGGGTGACACCGCCGATCGTCACTTCCCTCGTCGTCGTCCGGAAGAGCCCCTGGGCGGGCGACTCGAGCCGCAGGATCTCCTCGACCGCCGGCGCGACGAGCGAGGGGTCGTCCCGCAGGTCGTTCGCTCGGCCCGGCTCCGCCAGGATCAGGACGAGAGCGTTCCCGATCGCGCGGGTCACCGTCACGTGCCCGGCGACCACGAGGTCGAGCGGCACGCCCATGACGGCCGCCCGCGAGAGCGGCGGATCGATCCCGCGTGAGGCAGCGAGGAGCGCAGACGTGAGGTCGTCCGTCGGGTTGCGCTCGCGGTCGTCCAGGAGGTCCATGACGTAGCGCTGCAGCTCGACCGTGCTTCGCGCCCACTCGAGCTGCTGCTCGATCGTCGCGCCGGGCTGCTTGAGACGGAGCCAGTGGACGCTCCACTCGTGTAGCCGGGGAAGGTGTGCCCGTGGGACCCCGAGCATCTCGCCGACGACTGCGAGGGGCAGCGGCCACGCGAAGCGCCGCACGATGTCCGCCTCGCCTTCGGGCGCGAGCTCGTCCAGGAGCTCGGTCGCGAGCTCCTCGATCCTCGGCGCCATCTCTGCGACGCGCCGCGGCGTGAACGCCTTCGTGACGAGCCCGCGGATCGCCGTGTGCTGCGGTGCGTCGGTGTCGATGATCACCGGCATCTCCGGCCACCCCTCGTCGAGGACGGCCTGGACCTCGGCGGGCAGGTCGACGTGCGACGAGGTCAGCGCATCGCGGCTGCTGAACGTCCGGCCGTCCTTCAGCACCCGGAGGACGTCCTCGTAGCGGGTGACCACCCAGAAGCCGAACCGCTCGGCGAAGAAGACCGGCGCCCGCGCGCGGGCCTCGGCATAGATCCGGTACGGGCTCTCGCGCTGCGCGGGCGAGAGCGGATCGAAGTCGACCGCCGCCACTCGAAGGATCATGCCGTGTGCTCGCGCACGGCAGCGCGATGCTGCAGGACGGCGACCTATAGTGCGCCGATGTCCGGGGTCGCGATCGTCACGGGCGCCGCGAAAGGCCTCGGACGCGCCTACGCACTCGCCCTGGCGGCCGACGGCTGGTCGGTCGTGGTCGGCGACGTGCTCGACCCCGGGCCCGTAGCCGCCGAGATCGTGTCGAGCGAAGGGACCGCGATGGGCGTCGAGGTCGACGTGTCCGACGAAGCGTCGACCGAGGCGTTGGCGGCGGCGACGCTCGAGCGCTTCGGGCGGATCGACGCCCTCGTCAACAACGCAGCGATCTTCGCGAGCATCGTGAAGAAGCCGTGGGACGAGCTCACCGTCGCCGAGTGGGACCGGATGTTCGAGGTGAACGTCCGCGGCACCTGGCTCTGCTGCAAGGCCGTCGCGCCCGCGATGAAGGCGGCCCGCAACGGCAGGATCGTCAATGTCTCGTCGATGACCGTTCCGGGCGGCATCCCGCTGTTCCTCCACTACGTCTCGTCGAAGGCGGCGATCGTCGGCCTGACGCGGGCCCTGGCCCGGGAGCTCGGCGAGTTCCGCATCTGCGTCAACGCGATCGCGCCGGACTACGTTCCCCACGATCCGGAGTACACGGCGCAGCAGCCCGAGATGGCAGCCGCGCTCGCGCGGCAACGGTGCTTCCAGCGGGACATGACCCCCGACGATCTCGTCGGCACGCTGCGCTACCTCGTCGGCCCCGGCTCGGCGTTCGTCACCGGCCAGACGCTCTATCGTCAACGGCGGGCGGCTCTTCTCCGGCATCTGAGTTGCGCCACGCCCTCTCGAGACATCGACGAAAGGCATCGCTTGTGTCGATTCAACCAACCTCGCCCGTCCCGGCCGGCGCGAGCGACCACCGACAGAGAACGCGTCAGGGCGCGGTCAGCTCGGCGACGAGCGGTGCGGTGTCGAGCGGGTCGAAGCCGATCCTGTCCGCGATCTCCTCCGTCGTCGGCCGCGTGCCCTCGCGGAAGAGGTCGCGCAGGAGCGCTCCGGTCTCCGGTTGCCGCCACCAGTCCTGCCCCACCTCGCGGCGCAGGTAGCGCGCGCACCTGGGCGGAGCGGATCCACGCCCGCAGGTAGTCGGCCGAGTAGAAGCCGGAGTCCATGTCGGCGAGGTGGTTGGCCGCCGGGTATCGGATGCCCGTCGCCGCCGTCAGCCGCTCCTCGTATCCGTCGGGCGTGCCTCCGTCGGTGGGGAAGCGCGTCCAGAAGTCGATCTCGTACCCGAGCTTCGCCGAGTAGCGGCGGAAGAGCAGGGTGTTCGAGAACCGTGCCGCGTCGGCGTTGCGCGAGCGCCTCCTCGTCCGGGAGGCCGAAGTGCTCGGCGTGCCAGCCCGGCTCCTGCGAGATCGAGTCGAGCAGGAACGAGTAGATCTCGGTGAGGGCGTGGTCGCGCGCGAGGCGGCGGAACGCGAGCGGCAGCGACGGCGTCGCAGCCCGCGTAGTGGAGCGCGTGGCCCGCCTCGTGGAGGAACGCCTCGTAGTCGTGCAGCCCGCCCTGCGCGCGGGTGATCAGGTGGACGACCCGCGGCGGGTCGGACGCGATCACGCAGGCGCGCGGGGACTTCTGCGGGCGGTCCTCGAGGTCGGGTCGGATCCCCTTCTCGGCGTCCAGGTCGAACCCGAGCGCGCGCAGCGTCGTCGAGGCAGACGGGCACGCTCCGCTCCTTCGTGTACGTCGACTCGAGCGGCGAGAGGCGCCGGATCCATGCCATGTGCGCGCTCGCGGGCGTCTCCGTCGCGCTCCGGGCCCAGCAGGCGGTCGAGCCAGCGCTCCCGCTGCGGCGTGAACGCCGGCGTGCTCTCGACCCGCGGCACGGTCGACGGCGCGCAGGATCGGGCGGAGCGGAACGCCCTTCTCCTCCTCGTTGCGCGCGACCGGCTCGGAGATCCCCGTCACCGCGGTCTCGAGCTCGTGGCGATCGGCGAGCAGGGCGCGGCGCTCGTCGTTGAAGCCGGCCGACACGGCCAGCACGGCGTCTCCGAGCGCGTCGCGCCGGGCATAGGTCGGGCTCGACGGCGAGCCGCGCCTGTGCCGAGCGGAGCGGCAGCTCCTCGCCGTCCCACGCGACGCGGGCGGCGAGCAGCGCGTTCTCCAGCGCGTCCTCCCGCTCGGCGAGCTCGGCGGTGACGATCCCCTCCTGGCACGTGAGGCGCAGCCGGGCGATCGACTCGCCCTCGGCCCCGTCGGCGCCGGCCTCCGCCTCCCGGAGCACGGCGAGCTGGTCGCGCGTGAACAGGTCGGCGTAGCGCGCGACGATCGCCGCCTGCTCGGACGTCTCCTTCTCCCCCACGCGCACGGCCCGCGCCTCCTCCGAGCGCTCCTGGAGGTACGCGTCGAGCCGCTGCTCGAAGGCGTCGACCGTGGGTCCACCTCGTGTTGATTCAACACGAGCTCCTCACGCGGCCAGCTCCGCTCCACGGCGGAGCCGCTCGAGCGACGTGTCCCGCCCGAGCAGCTCGAGGGACTCGTAGAGGCCCGGCGAGACGCGCGAGCCGGTGACCGCGACGCGGATCGGCCCGAAGACCGTCCGCGGCTTCTCGCCGAGCTCGTCGCACAGCTGCCTTGAGGGCCGTCTCGATCGCCTCTGCCGTCCACGGCTCGAGCCGCGTCCAGCGCAGCTCGTCCGCGGCGCGCAGGATGCGCGCGTCGAGGAGCTCGGGATCGGGCTCGACGTCGCCGAACAGGAACCCCGCGAAGCCGGGGAACTCGCCGAGCCTGCCGATCTTCTCCTGCACGAGCGGCGCCGCCGCCCGGACGCGCTCCTCGGGCCAGTCGATCCCGCTGCTCGCGCAGGAAGCCGACGAGCCGCGTCCGCGTACGCGTCCGGGTCGAGCGCGCGCAGGTAGACGCCGTTCATCCAGTCGAGCTTCGCGTAGTCGAACGTTCCCGGGCTGGCGCTCACCGCCTCGAGCGAGAAGCGCTCGACGATCTCGTCGCGCGACATGATCGTCGTCTCGCCGTCGGGCGCCCAGCCGATCAGCGCGAGGAAGTTCACGAGCGCGTCGGGCAGGTAGCCGGCGGCGCGGAACTCGTCCACCGAGACCGCGCCGTGGCGCTTCGAGAGCTTCTTGCCGTCGGCGCCGAGGATGCTCGGCGACGTGGGCGTACACGGGCGGCTCGTGACCGAGCGCGCGCGAGGATCTGGATCTGCTTCGGGCGTGTTCGAGATGTGGTCGTCGCCGCGGATCACGTGCGTGATCGCGTCGTCCATGTCCTCCACGGGCGAGGCGAAGTTGTAGGTCGGCCGGCCGTCGGAGCGGACGATGACGACGTCCTCGAGCTGCTCGTTCGGGAACTCGATGCGGCCGCGCACCGCGTCGTCCCAGCCGGTGACGCCCTCGTCGGGCATCCGGAACCGGATCGCGCCCTCGTCCTCGTAGGCCTTCCCCTCCTCGACGAGTCGCGCGGCCAGCTCGCGGCAGCGGTCCATCGCGTCGAGCTGGAACGTGACCGGCCCGTCCCAGTCGATCCCGAGCCAGCTGAGCGAGCGCTGGATCTGCTCCGTTGCCTCCTCGCACCTCGCGGCTCGTGTCGGTGTTCTCGATCCGCAGCAGGCACTCGCCGCCCGGCCCCGCGCGAAGAGCCAGTTGAAGAGGAACGTGTGCACGCCGCCGATGTGGAGGAACCCGGTCGGGGACGGAGCCATGCGGACGCGGACGCTCATCGAGGCGCGGATGGTAGTCAGGCCGTGGCACGGCGGCCGGCACCGCGCGCTCGGCGCGTATCGCCCACACGGACGGCAGCGCCAGGATCGCCGCCCACGAGGCCCACATGACGACCACGCGCGATCCAGAGCGTCTCGGTGATGCCGATCGCATCGGCCAGCGGGCCCGACCAGCGCCATCCCGAGCGGCATCAGCACGAACGAGCCGAGCGTGTCGTAGGACGCGACCCGCGACTGCGCGTGCTCGGGCACCTGCTGCTGGAAGACGGTGAACCAGAGCGTCAGGTGCACGGCGATCCCGATGCCGCGCGACGAACGACGCCGCCGCGATCGGCCCACGTGGGCGCGCCGAGCGCGAGCGCGAGCGTCTGCAGCGAGAGCAGCGCCGCGAGCGAGCACGCAGGCGACGAGCGGCCGGCGCGGGCCGGACCGCATCGCGACGACGCTCGCCGAGCGACCGCGCCGACGCCGCCCGCGGTGAGGATCGCCGCCCAGGCGCCCGGCGCCGCCGAGGCGCTCGTCCGCGACCGCGGGGCCGAGGACGATCCACCCGCGCGAAGGCGAGGTTCCCGATCCCGAAGAGCACGACCGACGCCCAGAGCCACGTCCGCGACGTGAACTCCTGCCAGCCCTCCCGCAGCTCGTGCGAGGAACCCGGGCGCGCCGCGTCGCGTCGCGCGCGGCGACGCGGATGCGGCGCGAGGAGGTCGCGCAGACGAAGAAGCTCGCCGCGTCGATCGCGAGCGGCGATCCCCGGGCTGCCGGCGACGACGAGCGCGCCGCCGACCGCCGGCCCGAGCACGCCGACGACGTTCCGCGTCAGCCCCTGGAGCGCGTTCGCCTGCTGGAGGCGGTCCGGCGCTGACGGTCTGCGGGACGAGGCCGACCTCGGCGGGGAGCACGAGCCCGAGCCCGAGGCCGTAGACGGCCTGGAGCGCGACGATCGCGCCGACGCCGCCGACCCGGCGAGCACGCACGCGGCGGTCGCCGCCTGCGCGGTGCCCTGCACGACGCGAGGCGCCGACGAGCACGAGGTTCCGCGGCAGGCGGTCGGAGAGCACGCCGCCGCCGACCACGACGAGCGCCTGGACGCCCTGCCGGACGGCGAAGACGATCCCGAGCGCGGTCGCCGAGCCGATGTCGAGCACGGCGAAGGCGAGCGCGATGCCGGCGAGCCGGTCGCCGACCGTCGGTGATCGTCGTCCCGGCGAAGAGCAGCCGGAAGTCGCGCTCCGCGGAGGGCGCCGAGGCGGCTCGCTGGAGCGGCGATCGCCACGGCCGCAGTGAGCGCGTACACCGTCGACGCCGGCCGGGCACAGGCGCGCACGTGCGCCGAGTAGCGTTCGCCGGTGCTCTTCGGCGCCCACGTCTCCTCCGCCGGAGGCATCTCGAACGCGATCGACCGGGCCGAGGAGCTCGGCTGCGACGCCGTCCAGGTGTTCACGCAGAGCCCGCGGATGTGGAGGCCGACCGCGCACGCCGCACGAGCAGGTCGAGCGCTTCCGCGCGCGCCGCGCACGAGGCCGGGATCGGGGCGGTCGTGTGCCACGCGCTCTACCTCGTCAACCTCGCGAGCCCCGATCCCGAGATCCACGCGCAAGTCGGTCGCGGCGATGCGGGCGTCGCTCGAGACCGCCTCGGCGATCGGCGCCGAGGGCGTGGTCTTCCACGTCGGCTCGCACCTCGGCGCGGGCTCGACGGCGGGCTCGCCCGCGTCGTCCCGGCGCTGCGCGAGCTGCTCGAGCTGACGGACGACCGGCTGTGGCTCGCTGATGGAGAACTCGGCCGGCGCCGGCGGGACGATCGGCCGCTCGGTCGACGAGCTCGGCGACCATCTTCGACGCGCTCGACGGTCATCCGCCGCCTCGGCATCTGCCTCGACTCCTGCCACTGGTGGGTCTCGGGCGTCGACGTGACCGACCCCGAGGCGCTCGACGCCGCGCTCGCCGAGCTCGACGAGCGCATCGGGCTCGACCGCCTGCGCTGCCTCCACGTCAACGACGCCGAGGTCGGGCTCGGCTCGAACCGCGACCGGCACGCCTCGCTCGGCGAGGGCACGATCGGCGACGGCCTCGCGACGTTCCTCGCCCACCCCGCCTTCCAGGAGCTCCCCGCGATCCTCGAGACCGCCGGGCCGGACGGGAGCGACGCCGGCGAGCTGGCGCTCCTCCGCGAGCTGCACCGGAGAGGCCGCAGGCGACGCCCGAAGCGCTGGCGCTAGGCACATCCGGCTGTCACAGACCGTGCCTCGGGTCAGAGGCGCTTTCCGGCGCAGCCGGACAGCGTCGAGTCAGTCGACCGTGCGCGAAGACGCGGAAGCTCGGGCGCTCGAGCGGGAGCTCGAAGAACTCCGGGTTCCGGCAGCCGACCTCGTCGACGCGATGCTCGTAGCAGGACGAGATCTCGGAGTGGCACATCGGCAGCGGCGTCCGTCGGGCCTTCACGGCGCCGAACCCCTCGCGCCGGCCCTCGAGCTCGCCGAGCAGGTCGACGTCGATCTCGACGTCGAACACCTTCTGCATGCACCCCATGTAGGTGTGCCCCCACGCCTCGTACGCGTAGACGAACGGGCAGCCGCGCGCGATGCAGGCGCCCGGGTAGACGACCGGTCGCAGTGCACCTCGCAGCGGCGGCACTCGAGCTCGTCCTGCGGCCGAAGCGGGATCTCCGCCGGCGCCGTCGGTGACCGGAGCGAGCTCGCTCATGCCGGAATGGTGGCAAGGTCGGGCCGGCCCGCGCAAGACTTGACGGCCGGAGCGCGAAACGGGTAAGCGGCCCGCGAATCCGGCTTCCGTGGAGTCGCGCTGCGCGGACGCCGGCTAGGGTTCGCCGCTCGTGGTCCGCCGCGTCCTCTTCGCCGGCCTGCTCCTCGGGCCGCTCACGATCGTGCTCCACTACGCCGTCGACCCCGACGAGACGGTCGAGTTCGCTGCTCGCCGCGGTCTCGCTGATCCCCCTCGCGTGGCTGATCGGCGAGGCGACCGAGCACGCCGCCGAGCGCACGGGCCCCGGCATCGGCGGCTTCCTGAACGCGACGTTCGGCAACGCCCCCGAGCTGATCATCGCGCTGATCGCCGTGAACGAAGGGCTGACCGAGGTCGTGCGGGGATCGCTCACCGGCTCGGTCGTCGGGAACCTCCTGCTCGTCCTCGGCTTCTCGCCTCGCGGTGGGGCCGCGCGACGCGCTCGACCGGTGGTCGAGCTTCCTGTCGTTCGGCGTCATCGCGATCGCCATCCTCCTGTTCCTGATCCCCTCCGATCCCGTCGCTGGGACGGCGACCCCGACCGGCACCTGATCGTCGACCTCTCGGTCCCGGTCTCGATCGCGCTGCTCGTGGTCTACGGCGTCGTGACGATCTACTCGCTGCGCCGCCACCGCGAGCTGCACGTCTCGAGCGACGAGGAGATCGAGGCGTGGTCGCTCCGACGTCGCTGCTCGTCCTCGGCGGCGCCACGGTCGTCACGGCGCTGGTCGCGGAGATCCTCGTCGGCTCGCTCGAGACGTTCGCCGAGCAGGTCGGGCTCACCGACTTCTTCGTCGCGGCCGTGATCGTCGCGATCGTCGGCAACGCCGCCGAGCACGGCGGCGCGGTCGTCGTCGCGCGCCGCGGGAAGGTCAAGCTCGCCGCGGAGATCGCGCTCGCGTCCGCCGCGCAGGTCGCGGTGTTCCTGATCCCCGCCGTGGCGCTGCTCTCGTGGCTCATCGACCCGCTCGCGCTCGGCGTTCCGCGAGGTCGAGATCGCGCGCGCTCGCGGGCGGCCTGGCCGTGACCGTGATCACGCTCTGGGGCGGCCAGGCGTCGAAGGCGCGCGGCGCGGTGCTTCTCGTCGCGTACGCGGTGGTCGCGGTCGCGTTCTACGCGGCCGGCGACCGCACGGATCACCCGGAGGACTCGTCCGCGAACGCGCGCCGGCGCCCTCGTGAGCGGGTACGTCGCGACGTAGAGCTTCGCCGGCGCTCCCGCGTCGTCACGGGCGACGCGCAGCAGCTCGCCGAGCTCGCGGCCCTCGACGATGCGCCAGCGATCGTCGCGCCTCGGGCGTCGAGCCACGAGACGCTCCGCCCGGCGGGGCCGTCCGACGAGCTCGAGCCGGAGGCGGCCGCCGCTCCAGGAGAGCACGAGCTCCGACCCCTCCGACCACCACCGTCCGAGCATCGGCGCGAGTCGTCCGGTGCGCCGTCGTCCGGGCGCCAGCGGCTCGGGCAGGCGCGGGAGCTCCTCGAGCGCCGCCTCCGCGAGGTCGAGCGCGAGCGCCTCCGGCCGGGCGCCGGCGCCCGTGTTGAAGAGCACCGCCGCGCCCGTGCGCTCGGGCCGGTGGATGCAGCACGGCGGCGAGGAAGCCCGGCATGGCGCCGCCGTGGCCGACGAAGACGCGGTCGCCGCGGCGGTAGAGCTCGAGCCCGAGCCCCCAGCCGAGCGACCACGTCGCCTGGTCGGCCATCGTCTGCACGCGCGCCATCTCGTCGAGCGTCTCGCGGCGAGCACGCCGTCCGCGCCCGGTCGCGAGGAAGTCGGCCCAGCGCGCGAGATCGTCGACGGTCGACCAGAGCCAGCCCATCGCGGCGATCGGCCCTTCGACGGCGAAGTCCGCCTCGACCGTGACGCGGTCGCTGTACGGGATCGACGAAGTAGCCGGTCGCGCGCGGGGCCCGACGGCTCGAGCTCCGTGCGCGCGAGCCCGAGCGGCTCGAGCACCCGCGCCCGGAGCGCCGCCTCGTACCCGCCCTCGTTGCGCCGCGCGACGATCTCGCCGAGCAGCCCGAAGGCGAGGTTCGAGTAGTGCCACGCCTCGCCGGGGCGCAGGACGCGCTCGGCGTCCTCGAGCCCCGCGAGCAGCTCTTCCCGCGTGGGCGGCTGCATCGTCTCCCAGATCTCGCCCGGCGGCTCGCGCTGGAGGCCGCTCAGGTGGGACAGCGCGTCGCGCACCGTCGGCCCCGGCGGCGCCTCGGGGATGTGGGTGCGCAGCGGGTCGTCGAGGTCGAGCACCTCGCGTCGCGGAGCTGGAGGATGCAGACGGCGGTGAACGTCTTCGTGATCGAGCCGATGCGGTAGGCGTGGTCCGGCGTCGCGTCCTCCCCGCGCTCGACGTCGGCGCGATCCGAGCGCCCGGCGCCAGAGCACCTCGCCGTCGCGGAAGACGGCGGCGCTCGACCGAGGGCAGCGCGCTGCTCGGCCTGCGCGGTCGCGACGAGCCGGTCGAGCCGGTCGGCGAGCGCCTCAGGCGGCTGACACGTGCCCCGAGCGCCCGCGGCGCGAGCTCGATCGCACGGTCGATGTCGTCGTCGTCGACGTCGAGGTGCGTCACGGCGCGGACGACCGTCGGGTGGATCGTCGACGAGAGCCCGACGCCCGCCTCGCGGAGCCGCGCGAGCGCCTCGTCGCGGCCGAGCCCGAGCGCGCCGACGTCGAGCTGGACGAAGTTCGTCTCGACCTGGTCGAGGTCGACCGGGAGCCCGGCCGCGTGCCAGCCCTCGGCGAGCCGGCGCGCGCGGGCGTGGTCGTCGGCCAGCCGCTCGACGTGGTGGTCGAGGGCGTACACGCCGGCGGCGGCGACGATCCCGGCCTGGCGCATGGCGCCGCCGAACAGGTGCTTCTCGCGCCACGCGCGCTCGATCGTCTCGGACGAGCCGGCGAGCAGCGCGCCGAGCGGGCAGCCCAGGCCCTTCGAGAGGCAGAGCGTCACGGTGTCGAAGTGCCCGCCGATCGCCGCCGCCGCGACGCCCGTCGCGACGGCGGCGTTGAGGAGCCGCGCGCCGTCGAGGTGGGCTCGCAGCCCGCGCTCGCGCGCGGCTCGCGTGACCGCCTCCAGCTCGTCGAGCGGCCAGCAGCGCCCGCCCGAGGAGTTGTGCGTGTTCTCGACGCGCGAGCACGCGTCGCCCGCTGGTCGGCCGCCTTCGTGCTCGGGACGCGTCGACGGCCTCGAGCTCGGCCGACGCCGAAGCGGCCGGCGCGTCCCTCGATCGTCTCGACCATCAGCCCGGCGTGGACCGCGGCGCCGCCGTACTCGTAGATGACGACGTGCGCGTGGCGCTCCGCGACGAGCACGTCCCCCGGCCGGGAGTGGAGCTTCAGCGCGATCTGGTTCGCGAGCGTCGCGGTCGGCAGGAACAGCGCCGCCTCCTGGCCGAGGAGGGCCGCTGCCCGCTCCTGCAGGAGCGTTGACGGTCGGATCCTCGCGCCGCTGCTCGTCGCCGACGTCGGCGGCGGCGATCGCCGCGCGCATCGCCCTCGGTCGGGCGGGTGGCCGTGTCCGAGCGGAGGTCGATCACCGCCGCACCCTATCGGGGCGGCGCCGGTCCTACGCGAGGCGCGTGCCCGCGAGCGCGGCGGTCTCCGCGGCGCCCCGCCGGCCCGGATGGCGACCTCGAGCTCGACCGTGCTCGTCACCTCGGCTCCGGCCGCGCGCGCGGCCTCGGTGCGGGCGCTGGAGGCCGCGACGCGGCTCCGCTCCATCGCGTCGAGGGACTCCCAGAGCGTCATCGAGACCGCGCGGCGGCCGTCCCGCTCGACGAGGAAGTACGCGTCGACGAGCCCGTCGAGGGTCGCGGATGTGGTCGATCGCGGGCTCGAAGACGTCGATCGACTCGGAGGCGCGTCCCTCCTCCAGCTCGTAGGTCGTGACGCGCGCGAACACGTGGACCTCCTCTGCGGGGTCGCGGACAGGGGTCGTGCGTGACCCCCGGGTACCTTTGTCGCGTGGATCTGAAACTTCTCGACGCGCGGGCTCGCCGAGCTCGGCGAGCCCGCGTACCGCGCCCGCCAGGTCTGGGAGTGGGCGGCGCGCGGCGCCGGCGGGTACGACGAGATGACGAACCTGCCCGCGGCGCTGCGCGAGACGCTCGCCGCGCGACGGTGCCGTTCTCGACGCTCGCGGCCGAGGCGGAGCAGCGCGTCGCGCGACGGAACGGTCAAGACGCTGTTCCGCACGCACGACGGCCATCCGGTCGAGGCGGTGCTGATGCGCTACCGCGACGGCCGGCGCTCGGTCTGCGTCTCGTCGCAGTCGGGCTGCCCGCTGACCTGCACCTTCTGCGCGACCGGGCAGATGGCGTTCGGGCGCAACCTGACCGCCTGGGAGATCCTCGACCAGGTGCTGCACTTCCGCCGCGTCGAGCCGGTGAACCACCTCGTGTTCATGGGGATGGGCGAGCCGATGATGAACCTCGACGCGGTGCTCGACGCGGCGCGGCGGCTGCCCGACCTCGGCGATCACGCACCGTCGGACGACGATCTCGACGGTCGGCTGGGTGCCCGGGCATCGAGCGGTTCGTCGAGGAGGTCGACGGAGCCGATCCGGCTGGCGCTCTCGCTGCACGCCGCCGACCGCGCGCTGCGCAGCGGGCTGATGCCGGTCAACGACCGCTACCCGCTCGCCGAGGTGCTCGCGGTGTGCCGGCGCACTGGGAGCGCACGAGGCGGCGCGTCTTCGTCGAGTACGTGATGCTCGCCGGGGTCAACGACTCGCCCGCGCAGGCCCGCCTGCTCGCGGCGACCCTCGGGCGCGAGCCGTTCAAGGTGAACCTGATCCCCTACAACCCCACGGGGATGTACGACGGCTCTCCCGCGCAGGCGATCGCGCGTTCAAGGCGCAGCTCGACCGGCGGCGTCCCGGCGACCGTGCGGCTGACCCGCGGGCGCGACATCGCCGCCGCGTGCCGCCGACTGCACGTCGCGAGCGCGACAGCAGCAGCCGTTCGGAGCCGCCGGTGCGAGATGCGTCACGATAACCGGGAGCAGACGCGGTGGAGCCCCTGCGGGGGTCTCCAGGCGTCGAAGTCGGCCACCCGCCAACGGGCAAGACGGTCGCCATCCGCTCACTCCTTCAGAAGGCGGTCGATGGTTGTCGCCTGGGTGAGCATCGGATCGAGCCGCTGGCCGAGGGGGCAGAGCTTCTCGAACGAGCTGAACGGAGCGCACTGTGCCTGAGCTGCCCGAGATCTGCCGACGCGCAGCCGCTTCTCGATCTCCCCGGGACGGAGGTCTGCTTCCCCTGGGAGAGGCGCTTCGCAGTCCTGATCGCCACTCCGTGGGGGAGGTTCTGCTGAAGCTGGAGACGCAGACGGGGTGACTGCGGACCAAGCAGTTTCGCGAGCTTCGTGACGCCACCGCTCAGGGCAAGCCCGAGTATGAGGTGCGTATGACTTGCGCGCCGCCCTCGCAAGTCCGCGTCGAGCTCAGGGGAGAAGACAGAAGACCTTGCCATCGTACCTGTCGGACTCCGGAGTGTTCTTACGGGCTGGACGGCCAGCCTCCTGAAGTTCGTGTCGATCGGCGCGACGCCGATCGGTAACTGAAGCGACGCGATCTCCGCGGAGTCAGGCAAAGCGTGCCCTCGACGGTGACGGCGAACCTCTGAATCAGATGATCGGCGCACACAGCGGTCGACCGCCGTCCGTGCCGGATCCGGCGCCCGGCCGAGTCGGCGGGCCAGCTCTCGGTCAGGTCGGCGCACTAGGCCCGCCGGGTGGCGGGCCTCCTCCGAGGGCCGCTTCGGGGTCGGGCGGAGGCGTCGTGGTCGCGGAGGAACTCCGCCGACTTGGGCGGTCCAGGGTCTGCGCGACGAAGGCGCCCATACGCGAATGCTGTGGCAATTGACACGACCTGCGATGCGGCGTAAGCTGCCGCCCGCGGCTCGGACTGAACACCAGGGCCTTTTGCTCTCGAAGAGAGCAAGTGGGGGGGAGGAGGTTCGAGCCGCGCCACCTACGGCAGCGTGCTCACCCGCCGCGTCCGATCGAGGGATAGGCGCCCGCCGGGCGCCTGCGTACGATCGGTCGCTCCCTACCTCGGAGGTCTCCCGTGATCCGACGGATCCACCGTCCCTCGCCGGCGCTGGTGGTCGCGTGCCTCGCGCTCGGCGTCGCGCTCTCCGGCACGGCGGTCGCCGCGTCGGTCGCGCTCGCACCAGGGAGCGTCGGCACCCCCCAGCTCAAGAACAACGCCGTCACCACCACCAAGGTCAAGAACGGCACGCCTGCTCCGCGCCGACTTCAAGGCCAACCAGGTCCCCGCCGGCCCCGCAGGACCAGCCGGCCCGGCCGGCCCCGCAGGGCCTGCAGGCGCGGCCGGCGCCGCCGGCCCCGCCGGCCCCAGCGACGCCTACGCACGGTTCCTCGACGGGCCCATCGCGATCCCGGGCATCGGCACGACGATCGTGAACCTCACGATCCCGCAGGCCGGCAAGTACGTCATCAGCTCGAAGGCGTACGTCTTCGGCGGCCGCGGCTGCGGCTGCACTCTGCCGGATCGTCGCCGGCGACGGACCAGGACGACGCGGTCGGAAACGGCATCCAGTTCATGCTGGCGAACTCCCTGACGCACGAGTTCGCCGCGGCCGGGACCGTCGACTTCCGCTGCTCGACCGGCGGAGCCCAGACCGTCGCGCTGATCACGGATCGTCGCGATCCGCGTCGGCAACCTGACCGCGAGCTAGCGCGCCGACGGTCGGCGGGCCGGGCGACCGGCCCGCCGGGCCTTGGCTACAGCCTGCGGACGGCGTCGCCCACGCGGACGACGCCCGGCTCCACGACGCGCGTGTTGATCCCGCGCAGGTTGAGCGAGCGGCCCTCGGGCGAGTTGAAGAACTCGAGCGTCTCGAGCCCGAACCGGGTGCTGAACTTCTTGCAGCCCGTGTGCGGCTCGCCGGTCACCTCGATCACCGCTGACCCGACCGCGAGGCGCGTCCCGGGCGGGAGATGGTCGCCGCTCAGGTCGAGATCGACGTAGAGCTGGTCGCCGGCGAGCGGCCACCGCTCGCGATCGCCGGCGGCGAGCTCCGCCGCACGAGCGTTCATCACCGTGAGCTGGGCGTCCGTGTTGGCGGGACGACCGCCCGACCGGCCGCGTGTCGACCAGTTGTCGCCGACGAGCCCGTCCTCGAGGCTCAGCTCCGCCTCCTCCACCACCTCGCGCTCGTCGACGGCCGGACGTCGCACGATCAGCTCGACGACGCCCTGGTCACGCGGTGCGGCGCGGACGACCTCGAGGCCCGCCTCCAGCTCGGTCTGCGTGGCGTACGTGGCCATCAGTCGGCGATCGTCGCGTGACGGCGGACGATCTGCCAGCGGGCGTCGCGTCGCGTCCAGATGTCGGTGACGTGCATCCGGTGGGTGAGGTCGCGCCCGTCGAGCCGCGCGACCTGCGTGTAGCGCGAGACGAGCACGGCGGTGTTGCCGTAGATCTCGGGGTCGATCTGCTCGTACGTGAACTCGTCGATCTCGTAGGGGCCCGCCGCTGCCTCGAGGAACGCCTCGCGGTCGAGCTGGCCCGCCGCTCCCTGGAGCGTGAACTCCGATGCGAGCATCCCCTCGAGCCGTGCGACGTCGTGATCCGAGACCGCCTGCGCGAGATCGTGGGCGAGCTCGACGAGCTCGTTGGCGACCGCGGTCGTCGTCATCCGGCCCCGATCCTATCCGGCGCGCCCGTCTCGCCGAACGCAAAGCGGACGACCGGCTCCTTCGCGGCCTTCACCTCGTCGAGCCGGCGCACGGGCCGCGTGAGCGGCGCGTCCTTCAGCGTCTCGGGCTCGGATGCGGCCTCCGCCGCGATCGACCGCATCGCCTCGACGAACTCGTCGAGCCGCTCCTTCGTCTCGGTCTCGGTCGGCTCGATCATGAGCGCCTCGGGGACGACGAGCGGGAAGTAGATCGTCGGCGGGTGGATCCCGTGGTCCATCAGCCGCTTTGCGACGTCCAGCGCGGTGACGCCGTGCTCGCGCTTGAGCGTCCTCGCCGAGAGGACGAACTCGTGCATGCAGTGCCGGTCGTACGGGAGGTCGTAGACGTCCTTGAGCTGCGCGAGCAGGTAGTTCGCGTTGAGCACCGCGACCTCGGACATGTCGCGGAGCGCCGGGCCGTACGCGCGCATGAAGGCGTACGAGCGGACGAACACGCCGAACGGGCCTGCGAAGCCGCGCACGCGCCCGATCGACTTCGGCCGGTCGTGGTCGAGCCGGAAGCGGTCGCCGTCGCGAACGACGGCCGGCGCCGGGAGGAACGGCTCGAGCTCGGCGCGCACGGCGACGGGCCCGCCGCCCGGGCCGCCTCCGCCGTGCGGCTGGGAGAACGTCTTGTGGAGGTTGTAGTGGACGATGTCGAACCCCATGTCGCCGGGGCGCGAGAGCCCGACGACGGCGTTCAGGTTCGCGCCGTCGTAGTAGAGGAGCGCGCCGCGCGAGTGGAAGATCTCGGCGACCTCCTCGATCCCCTCGTCGAACAGGCCGAGCGTCGAGGGGTTCGTCAGCATCAGCCCCGCCGTGCGCTCGTCGACCTTCGCGCGGAGGTCGTCGAGGTCGAGGTTGCCCCGCTCGGTCGTGGTGACCTTCGACGAGCTCGAAGCCCGACCATCGTCACGCTCGCCGGGTTCGTCCCGTGCGCCGTGTCCGGCGTGATGATCACCGTGCGCTCGGGCTCGCCGCGGTCGGCGAACGCCGCGCGCATCAGCATCAGGCCGGTGAGCTCGCCCTGCGACCCGGCGGCCGGCTGGAGCGTCACCGCCGGGAGCCCCGCGATCTCGGCGAGGATCTGCTGCGAGCTCCCACATCAGCTCGAGCGCGCCCTGCGCACCCGTCGTCCTCCTGGAGCGGGTGGAGGTCGCGGAACCCCGGGAAGGCCGACGACCCGCTCGTTGACCCGCGGGTTGTGCTTCATCGTGCAGCTGCCCGAGCGGGTAGAAGCCCGTGTCGACCCGAAGTTGCGGTCGGCGAGCTCCGTGAAGTGGCGCACGATCTCGTTCTCGGGGACCTCGGGGAGGCGCGGCGGGCGCCGCACGGCGGAGATCGTCGGGGAGCTCCGGCACCGGCAGGCCGTACGACGGGCACCCGTCCGGCGCGACGGCCCGGCTTCGACTTCTCGAAGATCAGCTCCATCAGCGCGTCACCTCCGACGAGCACGTCGGCGAGCCGGTCGACGTCGGCCGGCGTGCGCTTCTCGGTGAGGGCGACGAGGAGGACGTCGTCGAGGCCCGGGTAGTCGCGGCCGAGCGGATAGCCGGGGTGGACGCCGTGCTCGCGCGCGCGGGCGACGACCTCGCGCGCCGGGATCGGCGTCCGGAACGCGACCTCCTTGAACGTCGGCCGGTCGAACGCGAGCGGCAGCCCGACCCGCTCCTTCGCGTACCCGGCGAGCGCCGTGCAGGTCTCGCCGAGCTCGCGCAGGCCCTCGGGGCCGAGCCAGCACAGCGTGATCAGGCCGGCGAGCGCGAGCAGCGTCTGGTTCGTCGTGATGTTCGACGTCGCCTTCTCGCGCCGGATGTGCTGCTCGCGGGTCTGCAGCGTGAGCACGAAGCCGCGCTTGCCCTCCAGGTCGGCGGTCTCTCCCACGATGCGCCCCGGCATGCGGCGGATGAACTCGTTGCGGGCGGCGAGGAAGCCGTAGTGGGGGCCGCCGAAGCTCTGGTAGTTGCCGATCGACTGCCCCTCGCCGATCGCCATCGCGCAGCCGTAGTTCCCGGGCGCCTCGAGCAGGCCGAGCGACGCGAGGTCGACGTGCGCGACCGGGAGCGCCCCGGCCGCCTCCGCCGCGGCGGCGAGGTCGGGCGCCGGCTCGAGGCAGCCGAACGCGTTGGGCTGCTGGAAGATCACCGCCGCCGCGTCCGTCGACGCCGCGGCGAGGCGAGCCGGGTCGGTCGTGCCCGTCGGTCGTGCGGGACCTCGACGACCTCCATGCCGAAGCCCGGCGCGTAGGTCTTGACCACCTGGCGCACCTGCGGGTTGAGCGTCTCCGCGAGCACGACCTTCGTGCGACCCGTGTGGTGACGGGCGATGAAGCACGCGTCGGCGGCGACGGTGGTCCCGTCGTAGCCCGGACGCGTTCGAGACGTCCATCGCGGTCAGCTCGCAGATCGCCGTCTGGTACTCGAAGATCGCCTGCAGGATGCCCTGGCTCATCTCCGGCTGGTACGGCGTGTACGCCGTGAGGAGCTCCCCGCTGCGAGAGGAACGTGTCGACGATCGCGGGGACGTAGTGGTCGTAGATCCCCATCCCGAGGAAGCTCAGCTCGCGCGACGTGTCCGCGTTGCGCGCTGCGAGCTCCTCCAGGTGCCGGACGAGCGTCGCCTCGGGCAGCGCCTCCGGGACGTCGAGCTGCCGCCCGAGGCGGACGCCGTGCGGGATCTGCTCGAAGAGCTCGTCGAGCGAGTCGACGCCGATCGCCTCGAGCATCGCCTCGCGGTCGGCGTCGGTCAGCGAGAGATAGCCGGCCGTGCTCATGTCTCTTGCTCCGCGAAGCACGATTCCGCAGAAGCGGAATCGTGCCGCTCGATCACCCACCTACGGTGGGGGCAAACCCCTAAAGGCGACCGCTGTCGCGGTCGCGCTGGCGCTAGCAGATCTGGCCGCATGTTCGGTTCGTCGTCCTGCTCACAGCTCGGCGACGTGCGCCTTGTAGGCCTCGGCGTCGAGCAGCCCGTCGAGCTCGTCCGGGTCGGACATCCGGATGCGGACGAGCCAGCCCTCGCCGTACGGGTCGTCGTTGACGATCTCGGGCTCGTCGACCGCCTTCTGGTTCACCTCGAGCACCTCGCCCGACAGCGGAGCGATGACGTCGGACACCGCCTTCACCGACTCGACCTCGGCGTACGCCTGGTCCTTCGTCAGGGTGGCGCCGACCGCGGGCGCGTCGAAGAGGACGAGCTCGCCGAGGGAGTCCTGCGCGTACCACGTGATCCCGAGCACCGCCTCGTCGCCCTCGATCCGGGCCCAGTCGTGCTCCGTGTGGTACCGGAGATCGTCGGGGTAGCTCTCGTTCGCCACTAGCGGCTCCTTCCGGTAGATCGGCTTCTTCACCACCCGGGCGCGCCGGGCCTTTCCACGCACGTCGATCACGAGCTCCGTCTCCGGGGCGGCCTGCGCCGGCCGGCACGTAGCCCATGCCGATGCCGACGTCGAGCGAGGGGGACTGCGTCCCCGAGGTGACCTCGCCGCCTCCCTCGATCGCCATTCCCTGGCGAGGGATCGCCTTCTCCTCCATCACGAACGCGACGAGCCTGCGCGCCGGGCCCTGCTCCTTGACCCGTCGCAGGCACGTCGGCGCCCGTGAACTCCGTCTCGAGCGCGCAGGTCCAGCCGAGCCCGGCCGAGATCGCGTCGGTGTCGGGGGTGATGTCGTTCCCGTGCAGCGGGTAGCAGACCTCGAGACGCAGCGTGTCCCGCGCGCCGAGGCCGCACGGGACGCCGCTCCGCGCTCGAGGACGGCGTCCCAGAGCTCGGGCCCGTCCTCGGCCGGGCAGAGGAGCTCGACGCCCTTCTCGCCCGTGTAGCCGGTGCGGCACACCATCACCTCGATGCCCGCGACCTCGCCCATCGCGTGCGTGAAGGCCGGCGCCTCGCGCAGGCCGAGCCGTTCCAGCGACGCCGGTCCCTGCACGGCGACGAGGGCGTACTCGTCCGATGCGTCGCGCACCTCGCTGCCGCTGACCTCGCGCTCCTTGAGCCACGCGTACGCCGCTTCTCGGTTGCCGGCGTTGACGACGAGCAGGTAGTGGCCGTGGCTCATCCGGTAGACGATCAGGTCGTCCACGATCCCGCCGCGCTCGTTCGTCAGCAGCGTGTACTGCGCCTCGCCGTCGCCGATCCGGTCGATGTCGTTCGAGAGCATCGACTGGAGGAAGGCTGCCGGCCGCGGGCCCCTCGACGTGCAGCTGGCCCATGTGCGAGACGTCGAAGGCGCCGGCGTCGGTGCGGACGGCGAGGTGCTCCGGGATGACGCCCTCGTACTGCACGGGCATCTCCCAGCCGGCGAACGGGACCATCCGCGCCCCGGCCGCGACGTGGCGCTCGTAGAGGGGCGTCCTGCGCAGGGTCGCGCTCACGGCCGCGACAATAGCGTCCGATCCGCGCCAGGAGCGGGATCGGTTGGCGACGCGACGCAGCCGGACGGCTGCGTCAGTCGCGCAGGAAGCTCGGGACGTCGATCTCGGCGTCGTCCCCGCGCGGGCGCGGGTCGAAGCTCGGGCACGACCGTCTCGGCCGAGCCGGACGCCACGGCGGCCGGCTCGGCGCGCCTGCGCCGCGGCCGCCCGCCGCCGAAGCCGGTGGCGATGACCGTGACGCGGACGTCCTCGCCGAGCGACTCGTCGATGACCGCGCCGAAGATCACGTTCGCGTTCGGGTCGGCGTGCCCGGTCACGACCTCGGCCGCCTCGTTGACCTCGAACAGGCCGATGTCGGCCGGGCCGGTGATGTTGAGCAGCACGCCGGTCGCGCCGTCGAGCGTCGTCTCGAGGAGCGGCGACGAGACGGCCGCGTTCGCGGCGGCCGTCGCGCGGCCCTCGCCGCGGGCGGTGCCGATGCCCATGAGCGCCGAGCCGGCGTCGCGCATGATCGTGCGGACGTCGGCGAAGTCGAGGTTGACGAGGCCCGGGACGGTGATCAGGTCGGTGATCCCCTGCACGCCCTGGCGGAGGATGTCGTCGGCCATCCGGAACGACTCGAGGATCGGCGTCGTCTTCTCGACGACCTGCAGCAGCCTGTCGTTCTCGATCACGATCAGCGTGTCGACGCGGTCGCGGAGGTTCTGGATCCCGCCCTCGGCCTGGTCGGCCCGGCGCCGTCCCTCGAACGCGAACGGCTTCGTCACGACGCCGACGGTGAGCGCCTCGAGCTCGCGGCCGAGCTCGGCGACGACCGGCGCGGCGCCCGTGCCCGTGCCGCCGCCCTCGCCGGCGGTGACGAAGATCATGTCGGCGCCCTTGAGCGCCTCCTTCAGCTCGTCGCGGCTCTCCTGCGCGGCGGCGAGCCCCACCTCGGGGTTCGCGCCGGCGCCGAGCCCGCGGGTCGCCTTCGAGCCGATGTGGATCTTGACGTCGGCGTCCGTGTCGAGCAGCGCCTGCGCGTCGGTGTTGACGGCGATGAACTCGACGCCCGTGAGACCGGACTCGACCATGCGGTTGACCGCGTTCGTGCCGCCGCCGCCGACGCCGACGACCTTGATGACTGCCAGGTAGTTGCCGTTCTGCGTGCTCATTCTCGACCTGCCTGAGGGTCAAGCTCTCATCGAGCTAGGGGATGGACCTGGATTCCCCGATTCGGAGCCAGGGTACGGACTCCTTGTCGACATTGTCAACGGAACCCTCAAGTCCCGGTCGAGGCGGAACTCTCGACCTCGACCTGAGAGTCGAGGCTCGCGATGCCCGCGACGGGGCGGTCGGGGACGCTGACGTCGAGGTAGGCCGAGCCCGGCGGCAGCAGCGGGAGGACACGCGCGGCGACCGCGAGCTTGAGGTCGACGTCGCGCGGTGTCGCCGAGGCGGAGCTCGAGGCCGGAGCGGAGGCGGAGCGTCAGCCCGTCCGTCGGTCGTGACCGAGACGACCCGGCTCGGGAAGCGGACGCCGGCGAGCGGCGCGACGGCGCCGACGGCGGTGCGCAGGTCGCCGTCGACGAACGCGCCCGGGTCGAGCTGGACGTCCTTCGCCGACCCAGATGCGCGCCAGGTCGGGCTTCGCCTTCCGGTCGACGCGGGCGACGACGCGTCCGCGCTCGGAGACGACGAACGACGACGCGCCCTGGCGGACGACGGCGACGGGCCGCTCGGGGACGACCGTGACGCGAAGCGTGTGGGGATAGGCGCGGTCGAAGGCGACCGCCGCGACCGTCGGGAGCGCCGCGACGTCGACCCGCGCCGCCTCGAGGTCGAGCCCGAAGAGGCTCTCGCCCGGCGCGGTCGCGAGCGCCCGCTCGACCTGGCGCTCGACGCCCGTCCCGGCGCCCGTCACCTCGATCGTGCGAACCGCGAAGAGCGACGTCTCGCGCGCGAGGACGAGCGCGAGCAGCACGCCTCCGAGAACGCCGAAGGCGATCAGCAGCGAGCGGCCGGAGGGGACGAGCGAGCCGAGCTCGAGGCGATCGCCGGTGAGCCGTACGCGGGAACGGGACGACGACGCTCGCCGCGCGCGTACGAGGCCGCTCGTTGCGCCCTGCTCGTCCCCTTTGGGCCACAAGAGCACGTTCGCCGCGTCGCGCACGTCTCCTGGGCTCGTTCCGCTTCGCGGACCGAGCCTGGACAGCGGAGAGGAGGTTCTTCTAGGCTCGATCGCCGAAGGCGAGCGAGCCCAGCAGCACGACCTCGTGCTCCAGCTCGACGCCGTACTGCTCGCGCGCGCGGCGGCGCGCCTCGTCCATCAGGGCGAGGCAGTCGGCCGTGGTCGCGCCGTCGGCGTTCTCGATGAAGTTCGCGTGCCTCGGCGAGATGACGGCGCCGCCGATCCGGTAGCCCCTTGAGCCCGCACGCGCTCGAGCATGCGGCCCGCTCCGAGCTCCCCCGGCGGGTTCTTGAACACCGAGCCGAACGTCCGCTTGTTCGTCGGCTGGGTCGCCTTGCGCCGCGCGACGAGCTCCGCGACCTCGGCCTTGATCTCGCTCGACCGGCCGCGGCGTGAGGCGGTACTCGACGCGCGCCACGACCTGGCCGGGGCGCGAGCGCCGAGTGGCGGTACGAGAGGCCGAGCTCGTCGCGGGTGAGCCATCCGCTCCCGTCGGCGTGACACGACGAGCGCGCGCTCGAGGATCGCCGACCAGTCCGAGCCGTACGCGCCGGCGTTCATCCGGACACCGCCGCCGGCGGTGCCCGGGATCGCGCAGGCGAACTCGAGGCCGCCGAGGCCCGCGGCGCGGGCGCGATGGAGGCAGACGGCGTTCGTCGCGCCGCCGCCGGCGCGCAGGAGCTCGCCGTCGATCTCGACCGCGGCGAGGTCGCCCTCGAGGCGGAGGACGAGCGCGTCGACGCCCTCGTCCGCGGCGAGGAGGTTCGAGCCGAGCCCGACCGTCACGACGCCGAGCCCCCGCTCCGCCGCCCACGCGAGCGCCTCCTCCAGCTCGGCGAGCGACGACGGCCGCGCGAGCGCCGCCGCAGGCCCGCCGGTGCCGATCGTGGTCAGCCGAGCGAGCGGGAAGCCGGTCTCGATCTGCATCGCTCTCCTAGGCCTTCCCGACGACGTCGGGAAGGCCGTCGACGATCGCCCGCGCGGCGCGCCAGGGCTCCCCCACGCCGAGCGTCACGACGACGTCTCCGGGCCGGACGACGCGGAGCGCGAGGCGCGACGGCGTCGTCGAGCGTCGGCGCCCAGACGCGTCGCGTCGGGTCCGGGACCGCGTCGAGGACGAGGCGGCCGGTCACGCCCTCCCGCGGCGCGTCCCGCGCCCGACGAAGTCGGTCACGATCGCGACGTCGGCGAGCCCGAGCGCCTCGCCCAGCTCGCGGTGGAGGTGCCGCGTCCGCTCGACGACGTGCGGGACGTAGAGCGCGACGAGGCGGCCCGTCGGTTCGCTCGCGCGCCGTCTCGAGCGCGGCGCGGAGCTCGGTCGGGTTGTGGCCGTAGTCGTCGATCACCGTCACCCCGCCGCCGCTCCCCGACGAGCTGGAAGCGGCGGTCGGCGCCGGTCGAACCGGGCGAGCGCCGCCTCCGCCGCGCGCGCGGTCGACCCCGGCGCGCACGAGCGCCTCGAGCGCCGCCGCCGCGTTCCGGCGGTTGTGCTCGCCCGGGACGGCGAGCGGCGAAGGCGACGGGCTCGAGCTCCCACCCGCGGACGACGTCGGGCATCGTCGCGAGCCACGCGTCGAACGCGGCCTGGAGCTCGGCGTCCGAGCCGTAGGTCGCGTGGTGGTCGAGCTCGACGTTCGTCACGACCGCGAGCCGGGGCCGCAGCGCGAAGACCGAGCGGTCGGACTCGTCGCCCTCGACGACGAGCCACCCGGCGCCCGTCCCGGCGTTACCGCCGAGCTGCGGCACGACGCCGCCGACGATCCATGCCGGGTCGTTGCCCGTCTCGCGGAGGACGAAGGCGATCATCGCCGTCGTCGTCGTCTTGCCGTGCGCGCCGGTGACGACGATCGACGGCCGGGCCGCGACGAGCTCGGCGAGGAACGCCGCCCGCGGCGTGCCCGTCGATCGCGGCCGCGGTGCGCCGTCGAGACGATCACCTCGAACCCGTCCGGCGGACGCGGGCTCTCCGCCGAGGTCGACGCTCGATCGCCCGTCGAGCGTCTCCATGAAGATCGTCTCGTGCAGCGTCCCAGCCGCGCACCTCCGCGCCCCAGGCGCGCGCGATGTTCGCGTACGCGGAGAGCCCCGAGCCGCCGATCCCGACGAAGTACAGCCGCCGCCCCGCGAGCGGGTCGCTCACCGCGCCCCGCTCGGTCGCCGCGCGTGGAGCTCGTGTCGAATCACACAGCTCACCGGCCCCCGCGGGCGAGCGCGACGAGCTCGTCCGCGATCGACGTCGGCCGCGTCGGGTCGCGCGAGCCGCAGCATCGCCTCGCGCATCGCCGCGAGCCGCTCGGGGTCGGCGAGCAGCTCCGCGACGAGCTGCGGGATGCGGCCGACCTCCGCGTCGGGGACGACGACCGCGCCTCCCCCTCGCTCGAAGTGACGGGCGTTGAGCGTCTGGTGGTCGGCGGTCGCGTGCGGGTACGGGACGAGGATCGACGGCGTCCCGGCCGCGGCGAGCTCCCAGACCGTGCCGCCGGCGCGGGAGACGGCGAGGTCGGCCGCCGCGAGCGCCTCGCCGAAGTGGTCGGTCTGCGGCGAGCAGCACGTAGCCGGGCCGCGCGACCCGCGGTCGGAGCGCGTCGAAGTCGCGCTCGCCGCAGATGTGCAGCACGTCCGGCCCGTCGGCGCCCCACGCCGCGACGGCCATCTCGTTGAGCGACCGCGCGCCCGGCGAGCGCGCCGAAGACCGCGACGACCGGGCCGTCTGCGGAGAGCCCGAAGCGGCGACGCCCCTCCTCGCGGCTCGCGCCGCGATGCGCGAGCGGGATCGGGCGGCCGACGACGCGGACCTTCTCGCCGTCTCGACCGGGGATCTCGTACGCGAGGAAGAGCCGGCGGGCGAACGGCGCCGCGAGCCGGTTGGCGAGGCCGAGGTGCGCGTCGGCCTCGGTCAGCGCCGCCGGGATCCCGCGCAACCGGGCGGCGAGCACCATCGGGCCGGCGACGTAGCCTCCGGCGCCGAGCACGACGTCGGGGCGGCGCCGGGCGAGGATCCGGAGGCAGTGGGCCGGCGCGGCGGACGCGCGCCACGCCGCGCGGAGCTGGGCCGCGCTGGGGCGTGCGCGGCAGGCCGGAGACGGGAAACGTGTCGAGCTCGAAGCCCGCCTCAGGCACCAGCCGCGACTCGACGCGGTCGGGAGTGCCGGCGAACGTCACCGTCACTCCGCGTGCGCGGAGCGCTTCCCCGACTGCGAGAGCGGGCCGAACGTGCCCGGCCGTTCCCCCGGCCGCGATCACGCACGCGAGCTTCGACGACGCGCTCATTCACCGCGATGTTAAGGAGCACCCCGACCGCGCAGAGCAGAACGAGCAGCGAGGAGCCGCCGTACGAGACGAACGGCAGCGGGATCCCGGTGAGCGGAGCGATCCCCAGCACGGCGGCGAGGTTGACGGCAGCCTGGCCGCAGACGAGCGTCGTGATCCCCGCGGCGAGCCGCTTGCCGAAGGGGTCGCGGCACTGCAGCGCGACCCGGAAGCCCGCCCACGCGAACACCGCGAACGCCGCGATCACGAGCGCGAGCCGATGAAGCCGAGCTCCTCGCCGACCACCGCGAAGATCATGTCCGTGTGCGCCTCGGGGAGGAAGTTGACCTTCTGGATGCCCTGTCCGAGGCCCTCGCCGGTGATCCCGCCGGAGCCCATCCCGATGATCGCCTGGACGTTCTGGAAGCCCGCGCCCTGGGCGTCCTTCCACGGGTCGAGGAAGCTGAACACGCGCTCGCGGCGGTACGGCTCCATCCAGATCGCGAGCGGCCGGCGCCGAGCGCGAGGCTCGTGGCGAGCGCGAAGAGCCGGAACGGGACGCCGGAGACGAGCAGGATCCCGGCGATCATCAGGAAGAGCGAGATCGTCGTCCCGAGGTCGGGCTCGATCACGATCAGCGCCGCCGAACAGGACGACGACGATGCCGACCGGCTTCATCAGCTCGCCGAGCGTGGTCGGCGCCGGGCGCCGCGCGAGCGCGGCGCAGGCCCAGAGGAGGATCGCGAGCTTCGCGATCTCGGCCGGCTGGACGCTGACCGGGCCGAACACGAACCAGCGGTGGGCGCCGTTGATCGGGGGAGCGATCGCGAGCACCGCGACGCAGCCGACGAAGGCGACGACGAGGAGCAGCGGCGCGAGCGGCCGGAGAACGTGGTAGTCGACGCGCGTCAGCGCGGCCAGCAGGACGAGCCCCGCGACGGCGTAGAGCCCCTGCTTGACGAGGAAGCGCATCGGGTCGCCCGCGCCGAGCGCGGCCGACGCGGACGTCGCGCTGAAGACCATCACGAGCCCGAAGGCGACGAGCCCGAGCGTGACGAGGATCAGCAGCCGCTGCTCGAGCTGCCCCCGGTCGGAACGGCGCCTGTTCCCCACCCCGGGAGCTTCTCCACGAGGCGGCGGAACTCCTCCCCGCGGTGCTCGAAGCTCGTGAACTGGTCGAACGAGGCGCAGGCCGGCGAGAGCAGGACGACGTCCCCGGCAGATGCGGCTCGCGCCGCAGCCACCAGGCCCTGCTCGAGCGTTCCCGAGACGTACGTACGGGACGCCGTGCTGCGTCGAGCGCCGCCGCGAGCTCGGCGGCGGACTCGCCGATCAGGTACGCCCGGTCGCCGGGCGCGAACGCGGCCGCGAGCGCCGTCGTACGGCTCGGCCTTCCCCCTCCCGCCGAGGATCACGTGCTTGCGGCGGCCCGGCGAACGAGGCGAGCGCACGTCGGGCCGCGGCCGCGTTCGTCGCCTTCGAGTCGTTGACGTAGAGCACGCCGTCGACGTCCCGATCTCCTCGATCCGGTGCTCGACCCCCGGGAAGGCCCGGAGCGCCTCGGCGATCGCGTCGTCGGGGACCCCGACGGCGCGCGCGGCGGCGGCGGCGGCGGCCGCGTTCTCGCGGTTGTGGGCGCCGCGGATCCGCGGCTCGGCCGGCAGCGGGTCGTCCGCGGCGAACTCGACCCGGCGCGCCCGGCCGGGGACCGCGGCCGAAACCGCGGGGGACGATCGCGACGTCGTCCTCGAGCTGGCGCTCGAACGCGCGGAGCTTCGCGGCCGCGTAGGCGTCGAACGTCCCGTGCCGGTCGAGGTGGTCGGGCTCGAGGTTCGTCAGCACGGCGACCCGCGGCCGCAGCGTGTCGACGTCCTCGAGCTGGAACGACGAGAGCTCGCACACGATCCAGGCGTCGTCGTCGACGGTGCCGACGAGCGACGTCAGCGGCCGGCCGATGTTGCCGGCGACCTCGACCGGCAGGCCGGCCGCCTCGAGGATCGCGCCGAGCAGCGCGGTGGTCGTGGTCTTGCCGTTCGTCCCGGTGACGCCGATCAGCGGGTTCGGCAGCAGTCGCGCGCCGAGCTCGATCTCGGAGATGACCGGGACCGATCGCGCGCGCGCGGCGGCGACGGGCGGCGCTCCGGCGGGCACGCCGGGGCTCTTCACGACGAGCCCGACGCCGTCGAGCAGCGCGTCGCTCCATTCGCCGAGATGGACGTCCGCGTCGACCCCCGACGCGTCGACGTCGGTGCTCGCGTCGTGGGCGACCACCTCCACACCGCTGCGACGCAGGGCGGCGGCCGCCGCACGGCCCGACCGCGCGAGCCCGAGGACGAGGACGCGGGCGGGCAGGTCCGGCACGCTCGAAGGGTAGGCGCTGACGCGCGCGCTCACGTGCGACGCGCGATGGCGACGCCGGCGATCACGGCCGCGGCGCCGACGGCCAGCGGCAGCGTGAGCCGCTCGTCGAGGACGAGTGCGGCGAGGACGAGGCCCGAGAGCGGCTGGAGGAACTGGAGAGGCGCGATGCGCGCGATCCCGCCGTGCGCGAGCGCCCAGTACCAGCCGACGTACCCGACGATCGACGTCAGGACGGCGAGGAAGAGGACGGCGCCCCACGCCGCGGCACCGGCCTGCGGGACGCCGTCCGCGATCACCAGTCCCAGCCCGAGCGGGCGCGAGCACGATCGCTCCGAGCGTGACGCCCCAGTAGGTCGTCGCGGCGCTCGAGAACCCCGTGGGACGAGCATCGCGCCCGCGACGTATCCCGCCGACACGACGAGCGCGGCGGCGAGGACGAGCAGGTCGCCCGACGAGCGTCGCGTCGCCTCCGTCCCCGCCGGTCCGGATCACGACGATCACCGCCTCGCCGAGGAGCGCCAGCGCGCAGCCGACGATCCACCATCGGCCCGGCCTCCGTCGAGCGACGAGGCCGCGTAGAGACCGGTGAAGACGGGGAGCGCCGCCAGGATCCCGACGCCGTGCATCGCCGACGTGCGCTCCTGGCCGACCGTGTAGACGACCGGGAACACGACGAAGCCCGGCGGCCGCGGACACGGCCAGGAGCAGCCGCGCACGCGCGGTCGCGGGCGGGCGGCGCTGCGGTCGCCGCGACGAGCGGCACGGCGACGAGCCCGGCGAGCACCGTGCGCAGCACGGCGATCACGAGCGGCTCGAGGTCGTCGGTGGCGATGCGGGTCGCCACCGGCGTCGCGCCCCAGACGACCATCACGAGCATCGCGACGACGACGGGCGCCGGGAAGAGGTGTCGCGCCCTCAGAGCACGAGCCAGCGCCGGGACCATCACGAGGGCAAGGCTACGCGGGCCTGGTGAGGGATGCCGCGGTTCGGCTCGCCCGGCACGGCGCGGGAAGTTGTCGGACTTCAGTCCGACACCCTGACGCTGCCCTACAGCTGGAAGCGCAGGTAGTAGCGGTAGTAGAGGACGAAGCCGATCGCGCAGAGGATCGCGCCGACGATCCAGAAGCGCACCATGATCTTCGTCTCCGACCACGCCTTCATCTCGAAGTGGTGGTGGATCGGCGCCATCAGGAAGACCCGCTTGCCCGTGCGCTTGAAGCTCGCGACCTGGATCATCACCGAGAGCGCCTCGACAGGTAGATGCCGCCGATGAAGACGAGCAGCACCTCGGTCTCGGTGAGGATCGCGAGCGTCGCGATCGCCCCGCCGAGCGCCATCGAGCCCGTGTCGCCCATGAACACCTCCGCCGGGAACGCGTTGAACCAGAGGAACCCGATCACGCCGCCGATCAGCGCCGCCGCGACGATCGCGATGTCGAGGTACTCGTCGCTGCGGTTCGCCGACCGTGTCCGCGCTGCGGATCCAGTCGATCGACGCGATCGCGAGCAAGCGTGATGAGCGAGATCGCGCACGTCCCCGCGGCGAGCCCGTCGAGGCCGTCGGTGAGGTTGACGCCGTTCGACGTGCCCGCGATGACGAGGAAGAGGAACGGGAAGTACAGCCAGTGGAGGTCGACGTTCACGTCGACGAGCGGGAAGTAGATCTCGGTGTCCATGTAGCCGATCCGCGTCGTCGCCCAGCCGACCCCGGCCGTGACGGCGACGAGCCCGAGCATCTTCCAGCGGCCGCTCAAGCCCAGCGAGCGCCGCTTTCGCACCTTGAGGAAGTCGTCGGCGAACCCGATCAGCGCGCAGCCGAGCGTGGCGAGCATGATCGTGATGCCGGGGATCGTGTAGAGGGAGACGACGAGCGCCGGCACGAGCGCGGCGACGAGGATGAGGAGGCCGCCCATCGTCGGCGTCCCCTGCTTGACGATGTGCCCGTGCCGGCCCCTCGGCGCGGATCTGCTGACCGATGGACTGCCGCCGCAGCCACTCGATGAACTGCGGCCCCACCGCGACGGCGATCACCATCGCGACGAGGCCCGCGATCAGGACCCTCACCATGCCCGGGAGTGTTTCTCGATCAGCGCAGGGATGCCTTCGAGCCCGACGGCGCGCGATCCCTTGACGAGGATCGCGTCACCGGGTCGCAGCAGGTCGGCGATCTCGTCGAAGGCGCCCGCATCGGCGACGGAGACGCCGTCCTCGACGCTCCGCGAGGTAGTCGCGCGCGTCCTCGCCGACGGCGACGACGAGCTCCACGCCGAGGTCTCGGAGCAGGGAGGCGATCTCCGCGTGGTAGGCCGCGCTCTCCTCGCCCAGCTCGGCCATCTGGCCGAGGATGGCGACGCGCCGCCGCCCTTCTGCGCGCTCGGCGAGGTCGACGAGTGCGGCCCGCATCGACGTCGGGTTCGCGTTGTAGGCGTCGTTGACGACGAGGCCGCCGCCCGGAAGCTCGTGCACCTCGCCGCGCCAGCGGCTCAGGGAGATCCGAGCCGCGCCCTCCCCGGCCCGCTCGAGTGGCAGCCCGAGCGCGTCGTAGGCCGTGAGCGCCGCGAGGACGTTCTCCGCGAGGTGACGCTGCGTGAACGGCAGCTCGAGCCCGAGCTCGTGCTCGCCCACGCGGAACGTCCAGCGCGTCGCGCCGCCGGACTGCCGTCGCGATCCACCGCCTGCGTCGTCGCGCTCGACGCCGCGGGTGTCGAACCGACGGACGTCGATGTCGTCCCGGCGGAGATACGGGTCGAGCAGCGGCTCGCGGGCGGGGACGATCGCGAGCCCGCCCGGGGGAAGCGCGTCGATGGCCTCGGCGTTGGCGCGGGCGACGTCCGCGACGGTTCCCACGAGCTCGAGGTGCTCCGGCCCGATCGACGTCACGAGCGCGGCGGTCGGCCGCGCGACCGCGCACAGCTCGGCGATCTGCCCGAGCCCGCGCATCCCCATCTCGGTCACGAGGACGCGGGTCTCCGGCTCGAGCCGCAGGACGGTGAGCGGCAGCCCGAGCTCGTTGTTCCGGCTCGCCTCCGCGGCCACGGTCGGCGTCACCGCGTTGCAGAGCGCCGCGAGCGCGTCCTTCGTCGTCGTCTTCCCGGTGGAGCCGACGACGGCGACGACCTGCGCGTCCGAGCGCTCCCGCACGAGCCGGGCGAGTGCTGCGAGAGCAGCCTCCTGGTCACGGGGGACGAGCGTGGCGGCACCGCGCGCGAGCGCGTCCTCGACGAAGCGCGTGCCCGTGTTGAGCGCGACGAAGAGATCGCCCGGACGAGCGGCCCGCGAGTCGTCGTGCACCCTGCGGACGATCCCGTCCGCAGGCGCTCCACGCAGCTCGCCGAGCTCGAGCTCCTCGACCTCGCTCCACGTCGAGCGGGATCAACGTGCACCCCGGAGCTTGTGTTGAATCAACACAAGCGTCAGACCGCCTCTCCGAGCCGGCGGCGCAGCGCTGCGCGAGCCACCTCGCGGTCGTCGAAGGGATGGACGACGCCGGCGATCTCCTGCCCCTGCTCGTGGCCCTTGCCCGGCGATCACGACGACGTCCCCCGCGGATGCGCCTGCGATCGCCGCGTCGATCGCGGAGCGCCGGTCCGGATCGATCTCGACGTCGATCCCCGTTCCCTGGAGGATCTCCTCGACGATCGCGAGCGGCTCCTCCGAGCGAGGGTTGTCGCTCGTGACGACGACGGTGTCCGCGAGCTCCCGCGCGACCTGCCCCATCAGCGGCCGCTTCTCGCGGTCGCGGTCTCCGCCGGCACCGAACACGACGACGAGGCGGCCCGATCCCGAGCGGACGGGCGGCGCCGAGGACCGTCGCGAGCGCGTCGGGGGTGTGCGCGTAGTCGACGACGACGGCGAAGTCCTGTCCCTCGTCGACCGCCTCGAATCGGCCGGGAACGCCGGCCATGGCGCGGACGCCCTCGACGATCGCGTCCTCGTCGACGTCGAGGAGGAGCGCGGCCGCGATCGCGCCGAGAACGTTCTCGACGTTGAAGACGCCGAGCAGCGGCGTCTCGATCGGGATGCCCGCCGCCGTGAAGGACGAGCCGCGCGCGCCGAGCTCGAGGCCGTCGGCCCGCACCTCCGCCTCCGGCCGCAGCCCGAAGGTGACGAGCGGCGCACGATGGGCGCCTGCGAGCTCGTCCGCGAGCCGCCGGCCGTACGGGTCGCCGACGTTCACCGCCGCCGGCGGGGGCACGACGCCCGTGAACAGGCGGCGCTTCGCCTGGAAGTACTCCTCCATGTCGCCGTGGAGGTCGAGATGGTCCTGCGTCAGGTTCGTGAACACGAGCGCGTCGAACCGCACCCGGTCGAGCCGACGGTAGTGCGAGCCGTGGGACGAGGCTTCGAACGCGACGGCCTCGTCGCCCGCGTCGAGCATCTCGCGAAAGATCCGCTGGAGGTCGATCGCCTCGGGTGTCGTGTGCGGGGCGGCGCGGGACGCGCCGCCGACGACCCACTCGACCGTTCCGACCAGCCCCGTTCGACGTCCGCCCGCTTCGAGGATCGAGCGGAGCACGTAGGTCGTCGTCGACTTGCCGTTCGTCCCCGTGACGCCCGCGACGGCGAGCCGTTCCGTCGGCGCGCCGAAGAACACGTCTGCCGCGACGGCCATCGCCGCCCGCGCCGACTCGACGACGAGCTGCGGGACGGCGACGTCGACCGGGCGCTCGACGACGAGCGCGGCCGCCCCCGCGGCGGCGGCGTCGGCGGCGAGATCGTGGCCGTCGACGCGCGCGCCCGGGACGCAGAAGAACAGCGCGCCGTCACGCACCCGGCCCGTTGCGTAGGCGAGGTCGGTGATCTCGACGGGACGCCGCCCGATCACGTCGCTCGGTGCGAGCGCGCGGATCAGCGCGTCGAGCTCCACGGCGCGATTGTAGGGGCGAGGCTCGCCTGGGCCGCGGCGGAGGCGCACGTCCTGCGAGACCGAGGCGAGCCTCGCGCCTACGGGGTGGAGAACGCCGCCGCGACGAGCGACGACGAGCGCTTCGACTCGGGCGCGTCCGGCGGCACCTCGAGGTACTGGAGCGCGAATCGGGCGAGGTCGCGGAAGATCGGCGCGGCCACGACGCCGCCCCAGATCTGCCCGTGCGGCTCGTCGACCATCACGAGGATCGCGAGCCGCGGCTTGCGCGCGGGGACGAGGCCGACGAAGGAGGCGACGTACTTCTGGACGTAGCGGCCGTTCTCCGCCTTGTTGGCGGTGCCCGTCTTGCCGGCGACCGTGTAGCCGGGGATCGCGGCCTCGGTGCCCGTTCCCTCGACCACGACGTCGCGGAACATCGCGTCATCCGATCGGCGGTGTGCTGCGAGACGACCCGGCGCCCCTTGCCGTGCCGCACCTTCTTGCCGCCGATCTTCGCGACCACGTGCGCGGGCGGCATCACGCCGCCGTTGCCGATCGCCGCGTACGCGCTCACCATCTGCAGCGGCGTGACCGCGATGCCCTGCCCGATCGGCACCGTGCCGATCGTCGAGCCCGACCACTCGCCGTACGGCAGCACCATGCCGGGGCTCTCGCCCGGGAAGTCCGACCCGGTCGGCTTCCCGAAGCCGAACCGGGAGATCCAGCGACGCGAGCTCGCGGGCCGCCGAGCTTCTCGGCGATGGTGATCGTCCCGACGTTCGACGACTCGGCGAGGATCTGCCGCACGGTCATCCGCTCGGTGCCGCGGATGTGCGCCTCGTGGATCACGCGGTCGGCGACCTGGATCGTCGGCGCGAGCGTGAAGGACGAGTCGGGCGTCACGACGTTGTCCTCGAGCGCGCCGGCGATCGTGACGATCTTGAACGTCGACCCCGGCTCGTAGAGGTCGGTCACGGCGCGGTTGCGGCGCTCGTCCGCGGGCGCGGCCGCGAACCGGTTCGCGTCGAACGTCGGCGCGTTGGCCATCGCGAGGATCGCGCCGGTGCGCGGATCCATGACGATCGCGGTCGCGCCCTTCGCGCGCCCAGCGATGGACCGCCGTGGCGAGCAGCTGCTCGGCGGTCGCCTGGAGCTGGTGGTCGAGCGTGAGCACGACGTTCTTCCCCGGGCGCTCCTTCCGCGACGTGACGACGTCGATCGCCTGGCCGGCCGGGTCGCGGACGACGATCTCGTAGCCCGGACTTCCCTGCGAGCGTCCGATCGAGCGAGCCGCTCGAGCCCGTCGAGGCCCCGGTTGTCCGTGCCCGCGAACCCGAGCAGCTGCGCGGCGACCCGGCCCTGCGGATAGGTGCGCCGCTCCTCGGGGTAGAAGCCGATGCCCGGCGCATGCCGAGCTTCTGCGAGCGCCCTCGCCTTCGCGGGATCGGCCTTGCGCTCGATGTAGACGAACCGCTTCGTCCGGTCGACGAGGCTCGGGTAGAGCTCGTCGGGGTCGAGGCCGAGAGCCTGTCCCGCCTCGACGGCGGCCTTCTTCGGCGCGACGACGTTGCGCGGGTCGGCGTAGACGGTCGTCGCCTGCTCGCCGATCGCGAGCGGCTCGCCCGTCCGGTCGAAGATCGTGCCGCGGCCCGCCGGGATCTCGATCGTCTCGCGATGCTGGCGCGACGCCATCGCCGCGTAGCCGGAGCCGTCGACGACCTGGATCCAGGCGGCCCGGCCGAGCGCGACGGCGAACAGCGCCGGCGAAGCCAGCGACGAGGAGCCGGATGCGGCGGTTCGCGCGCCGGTCCGCGCTTCACGGCTCGCAGCTGGAGGTACGTCGTCGGCGTTCGGGTCGGCCTGGACGAGCCCGAGCTTCGCGGCTGCCTGCGGTCTCGATCCGCGCGTTCGCGGAGGCGCTCGAGAGCTGGGCGCGCGTGCGTCGCGATGTCGGCCTTGAGCTCGGCGCGCGTCGCGCCGAGGTCGTCGAGCTCGCACGTTGAGCTGCAGCACGAGCGACGTTGATCGCGACGACGCCGGCGAGCAGCGCGGCGACGCACGACGATCCAGAGGACGCCTCCGCCGAGCGCGCACGCGCCTGCGGCCGCGCGCGCGGGCCGCTCGCGGCGCGCGGCGCTGCGGCGATCGTCGACATCAGGCTTTCACCGCGGCGCGCAGGCGCGCCGACGCGGCGCGCGGGTTGGCATCGGTCTCGCGGCTGCCGACGGACGGACGGGCTTGCGGCGTGAGCAGCGCGGAGCGTCGGCTCCTTCCCGCAGACGCAGACCGGGAAGTCGGGCGGGCACGTGCAGCCCTTCGCCTGGTCGACGAAGAAGCGCTTGACGATCCGGTCCTCGAGCGAGTGGAAGCGAGATCACCGCGAGCCGCCCGCCGGGGCGGAGCATCTCGAGCGCGGCCGGCAGCGCCGCCTCGAGCTGCCCGAGCTCGTCGTTGACGGCGATGCGGAGCGCCTGGAAGACGCGCTTCGCCGGATGGCCCTCGCCGAAGCGGGCCGGCGTCGGGATCGCGAGCTTGATCGACGTCGACGAGCTCGCCCGTCCGCGTGAACGGCGCGCTCGGCGCGTCGGCGGACGATCGCGCGGGCGATCGGCGCGCGCGTAGCGCTCCTCGCCGTAGCGGCGGAAGATCGTCGCGAGCTCGCGCTCGTCCCAGGTGTTGACGATCGTCGGCGGCGCTCAGCTCGGAGGACGGGTCCATGCGCATGTCGAGCGGCGCGTCCGTCGCGTACGAGAAGCCCCGCTCGGGGCGGTCGATCTGCATCGACGAGATGCCGAGGTCGAGCAGGATCGCGTCCGCCTGACGCCGTTGGCCGCGAGCTGCGAGAGGACGACGGCGAAGTCGCCGCGGAGGAACCGGACGTCGACGCCCGCGCGGCCGCCTTGAAGCGGTCGAAGTACGCCTTCGCCGCCGGGGTCGCGGTCGATCGCGACGAGCTTGCCGCGGCCGCCGAGGTCGTCGGCGAGCAGCCGCGCGTGGCCGCCCGCGCCGAACGTGGCGTCGACGACCGTCTCGCCCGGCTGCACGGCGAGGAGCTCGCGCACCTCGTCCGCGAGGACCGGGACGTGATCAGCTTCCGTGTGCGGCAAGACGTTCGGCAGCATGTTCGGCGCTCCCTTCGACGGCGTGCAGGTGCTGCTCCCAGGCACCGGGGTTCCAGAGCTCGAGGTGGTCGTAGTTGCCGGCCACGATCACGTCGCGCTCGAGGCCGGCGTGGCGCGTGAGGACGGCCGGGACGAGAACTCGGCCCTGCTGCGTCGAGATCCGCCTCGGCCGCCCCGGAGAAGAAGAACCGCCGCAGCTCGCGCGCCTCGCGCGAGAGCGGGTCGAGCGCGGAGATCCGGGCCTCGACGGTCATCGCGCCACGTCTCGCGCGGATAGACGGCGACGTTGCGGTCGAGCCCGCGCGCGAGGACGACGCCGGCGCCGAGCGCGTCGCGGAAGCGCGCGCGGCAGCGTGAGCCGGCTCTTGTCGTCGATCGTGTGCTCGTAGGTGCCGATAGAACATCGGCTGCGGTCGTGGTCGATCGTCTCGATCTCCACGGTGCCCCACTCTATGCCACTTTCCCCACTGCGCAACCCCTCGTGCCCCACTCGCTGCGGCCTACGAGTCGCACGTCCGTGCTGACGCGTCCGCGGGGCCGACCGTTCGATCGCCGCGTGAGCGTCGCGGCTCAGGTCAGCGCGACGCGGCTCGGCGTGAACGCCCGCGCCCGGCGAGCGCGGCGGCGCCGCAGCGTGCGGCGAAGGCGAGCGCCTCGTTCGGCTCAGCCCCGCGCCGAGCGCGTAGGTGAGGCCGGCGGCGAAGCTGTCGCCGGCGCCGTAGGTGTCCACGACCGCGCCCGGGCGGGATCGGCGCCGCGCGTGTACGGCCCGCCGGGCTGCGCCCAGCCGCCGAGCGCCGCCGGCCGTCGTGACGACGAGCCGCGGCGGCGGGTCGAGCTCGCCGGGCGGTAGCGCTCCGCCTCGTCCTCCCCGCTGCCGATCAGCGCGTCGAGCTCGACGCCGCCGCGCCGGAGCACCTCGAGCTCGCGCGACGTCGCGGTCAGCACGCGCGCGCGGCGCGCGTGGAGCGAGGGCGTCGACGTCGCCCGCGACGAAGAAGACGGCGTCCATCGACGCGAGCTCGTGCCACGGAAGCGGTCGTCGTGGCCGCGCGGGCCGGAGCTTGTGGCCGACGGTCGTGATCGTCCGCTCGCCGCGCTCGTCCACGTGGGTGAAGGCCCAGCGCTGCGGACGCTCGTCGACCGCGCGTGGACGCGGACGCCGCGCGCCTCGAGCTCCTCGCGCGCGCGGCGGCCGAGCTCGTCGTCGCCGAGCGCGGTGAAGAGGTCGCCTCGTCGGCGAGCAGCGCGAGCTGGACCGCGGCGACGCCGCCTCCCCGCCCGCCTGCTCCCAGTCGTCGGTCGAGTGGGCGATCTCGCCCGGCGCGCGGCACCCGATCGACGGGCACGAACCGGATCCACTCGACGTGCCCGACGACGGCGACTCGCATGCCGGTGGGCAGTCTCACAGATCTCCTCGCCGTCGGCGTTTCACTGGATGATGCGGCCGTGACGTCGATCCCGCCGTTCGAGACGCTTCTACGCCGAGCACGCGGCGAGGTGCTGCGGCTCCTCCGGCGCCGCCTCGGGCGCGAGCGAGCCGACGACGCCTTCCAGGAGACCTTCCTGCGCGCGCTCCGCGCCTACGACCGGCTGGGGCACGGCGAGCACCTCCGCGCGTGGGTGCTGACGATCGCGCCCGACGTCGCGATCGACGCGCACCGGCGTGCGGCGAGCCCGACGCGACGAGCTCGCCGAGACGTCCCGCACGTCGACGGGCGTCCCGCATACGAGGAGCTGGCCTTCCTCACCGACGGGCTGCCGCCGAAGGAGCGTGCCGCCGTCGTGCTGCGCTACGGCTACGACCTCGACTACGAGCAGATCGCCGCCGCCCTCGGCTCGAGCCCGGACGCGGCGCGGCAGGCCGCCTCCGCCGGCGTCCGGCGTCTCCGAAGGAGGACAGCATGACCGTTCCCACCGAACTCGACCGCCGCTTCCGCGACGCCGCCGCCGCGCGCGGGCCTGCTCGACGCGGCGTACGACGTCATCGACAGCCGAGTCGGGCCGCTGCTCGTCGCCGCGACCGACCGCGGGCTCGTGCGGATCTCGTTCGACCCCGATCCGGAGCGCGAGCTCGACGCGCTCGCCCGCCATCGCCGGCGCGCGCGTGCTGCGCGCCCCGCGCGCGTCGACGAGGTGCGTCGCGAGCTCGACGAGTACTTCGGCGGCCGCAGGACGCGCGTTCGACCTCGACGCTCGACCTCCGCGGGCTGCCGCCGTTCACGCTCCGGTGCTGCGACGAGCTTGCAAAGGTGCCGTACGGGCAACCGCGACGTACGGCGCAGCTCGCCGAGCGCGCGTCGGCAACCCGCGCGCATCGCGCGCCGTCGGCATGGTGATGAACCGGAACCCGATCCCGATCGTGCTCCCCTGCCACCGCATCGTCGGCTCGTCCGGCGAGCCTCGTCGGCTACGGCGGCGGGCTCGACCGCAAGGAGCAGCTCCTGCGGCTCGAGGGCGCGCTCCTGTAGGGCGCCTGCTTCGCAGGCACCAGGCCCTGGGGACCGATTACGTCCCGGTGAGCAGCGAGCTGTGCGGTCTGCGCTGGTTGTAGTAGGCGAGCCAGTGTGGCAGTGCGGCGGCGCGGTGTCGAGAGGAGCGGTAGCGCAGGCCGTAGGCCCACTCCCTGGCCATGGTCTGGTGGAAGCGCTCGACCTTCCCGTTCGGCTGCGGTCGGCCGCTGGGCGTGCGCACGTGCTTCATCGCCCGCTCGCGGAGCAGCTCGCTGCAACGAGCGGTTGAGCGTGTAGCTCCAGGCGTTGTCCGTCATCAGCCGCTTGGGCTCGACTCCGTGCTCGGCGAAGAAGGCGAAGGCGCGGGTGACGAAGGCCGGTCACGGTCGCGGCGCGCTCGTCGTCCAGGAGCTCGGCGTAGGCGAGGCGCGAGTGGTCGTCGACGATCGCGTGCGCGTAGCTCGTAGCCGACCTTCGCCCGCTTCTCGGCCGCCGGTCGAGCTGCGATCGCCAGTGACGGCGTGACCGGGGCGCGTGAAGCGCGCGTAGTGCGTGACGTCCATGTGCAGGAGGTCGCCGGGGCAGGGCCACTCGTAGCGGCGGGCGGGCTCGCGCGCCACCCGCGGCGGGCGCGAGAGTCCGTTGCGCTTGAGCACCTTCGAGATCGGTCGAGTGCGGATGGCCGGTGCGCACGGTCGAGGAGCCGCGGGCCCCAGCCGGTGCGGCGCTCTGGCGGCGCAGATCTGACGCTGCGCGCCAGCGGGCAGCAGCCGCGGCGATGTGCCTGCGGCCTGCTCGAGCGGTCGAGCAGGCAGGCGAACGTCGAGCGCTCCTCCTCGCTGGCCTCGCCGCCAGCGGCCGACCAGCGGCAGACCGTCGCCGGCGACACGCTGAAGGCGACTCGCCACTTCCCGCATCGACAACCCCTGCTCGCGCGCCTGCACGAGCGCGAAGCGCCCGGCGAGTCCGAGCTTGGCGTTACGGTGAAGCCTCATCAGGGCCCTCCTTCTGGTCGTGAGTCCTCGCAAACCCACAGCCTCGAAGGAGGGCCCGGATGTACCACTCAGCCGTTTACAACGTGTGTAGGCGTGTCAGCTAGTTCTGAGACCGATTCGGGTCTGACGGGTCAAGGGCCTCTTGGGGTCCCCAATTCTGCGAGAGCGGCGGATCAGCTGGCGTCGGTCGGCTTTAGCGTGGTGTCAGAGTCGTCGGTGTACCACTGCTATCCTCCTGCCCGAGAACGGCACGGGAATTCCGTCTGCTTCAGCTGCCGTTGCCGGTGATCTCACCGGCGAACGCAGAACTGGCCACGACGGCCGCCACGACAACAGCGACGAGCACTAACGTTGGATCACTAACGTCACCTCCCCATAAACGAACGCCAGGGCCTGGTGCCGGCGGAGCCGGTGCCTAGTCACGAGCGGCGAGAAGGACGGAAGGCTTAGAGGTCCAGATGCCCAGGTCCGCGACGGCGAGCGTTCGCCTCATGTCCCATGGCTACCTCCCCCGGTAGGCGACGCCTCCTCGACGCCGGCGGCGAACGGCAGCGCTGGGTGGTCAAACCGCTCGGTGACGGTGTGTCGGGGCCGCCGGGATCGGCCGCGGAGCGGCCGGGGGCGCGCCGCCGGGACGGTCGCCCGACGGGGAATCTCCCTGACTGGAACTCGCCGTAGCGCGGAGAGTAATGTTGAGGAAAGGAGGTGGGGAGTGTGATGCCTGTCGGCTACGGCTGGCTGTTCGTGCTCGTCGTCGGGCTTGGCTTCCTCGTACTGGAAGTCCCTCGGAGGACTGCAGTCGCCGCGATCGACATTCGCCCGAGTTCGCAACGCGCGGCGACACGAAAGCCGCAACCAACGTTACGATCGCCCCGTCCGAGGTAGGCACATGCCAACCTTGGGGACACCGTCGGAGGGTTCGGTCGGCGTCACGCACTTACCTCATCTCGAAGCTCCGGCTGGGTCGGGGCTGCGTCGTCGTTATCCAGCAGCCCGCGGAGATACCTCCCCGAGTGCGGAGGACCGAGGTGACGGCACGTCTGGCTGAGGTAATCGAGCTGCACGCCCGCCGCGATCGACCACGCCGCGAATGTGTGGCGGCACGTGTATACGCAGCGGAGTCTCCGTCTTCGTACGCTTGGCCTCGAGCGACGCATCCGACTGAAGTCGACGCCACGCCTAAGCGAGCAGCCGATAGCCGACGCCCCAGTCGTTGACGACGACGTCGCAGGCGCCCGCCGCCTCGAGCTTGCGGCGGAGGCGCGACGCGTGGGAGTCCACCGTCCTGGTCCGGATCCCGTCCGTGCGGATGCCCCAGACGTCGCGGAGCAGCTCGGTCTTCGTGAACACCCGCCTCGGGTCGCTCGCGAGCCTGGCTGCGAGCTCGAACTCGCGCCCGGAGAGCCGCACCGCGACCTCGCCCACGCGAACCTGCCGCGCGCGGTGGTCGACGACGAGAGGCCCGGCCTCGACGACGTCCGCCTGTCCGAGCACGGCCCGTCGGAGGAGCGCCCTGACGCGCGCGAGGAGCTCCAGGTACACGTCGCGGGGCACGACGTCGTCGGCCCCGCTCTCGAGGGCGCGAACGCGCACGATGGGGTCGGCGCCCGGCTCGGTCAGCACGATGACCGGCACGTTCCGGTTCCACGTCCGTCCCGGCTCGCCCGCGCGTAGCCGGCGGCAGAGGTCCGGCTCACCCGCGATCACGACGTCGGGGGAGAGTCGCTCCGCCAGGTCGAGCGCGCGCGCCGTCCAGGCAGCCTCGAACACCGTGAACCCGTCGTCGCGGAGGTGGCGCTCCAGGTACTCCCTGGAGCCGCTCTCGTGCTCGGCCAGCAGGACGGCGCTCGTGCCCATGGCGAACGACGCTAGAGCGAGCGGCGCCGCGGCGCCAGATGTCCATTGCGCCACCTCTGTGACGATTCCCCCACACGGGTCCACCCCGGCCACGGCTCCGCCGAGACGCTCAGCGGCTTCTCAGCGGCGCTTGAAGACGAACCCGACCTGGCCGAGGAGCTTCCCGTACTTCGGGTCTCGCTGCGTCCCGAACGCCGGCCAGACGTAGAGCGTGTACGGCCCGTTACGAGGGAGTGACGCGCGCCCTTCATCGTCCACCGTTGCGGGAGCTTCAGCTTCGGGGCCTGGACCCACGTCGTCAGGAGCTTCACCTTGCCGCGCCACAGCTGGAGGTTGTAGAAGCGCGCCTCCGCGACGGGCGACCACTCGACGACGCGGCGGCTTCTTCACGACCGCGCCGTCGGCGGGGGCGAAGATGCCGGCAGCCGGCTTCAGCCCGACCGTCTTCGAGGAGCGCGTTCCCCGCCTGGTCGTACAGGGTGATCTCGTACCAGTACCGCGTGCCCGACGCTGAGCTTCCGGTCGACGAACTTCGCGCGCCTTCCCTGAGTAGACGACGCCGCGGCTTCTTGCCCTTCAGGCCGGGAGCACGGACGAACCTTCGCCAGCACGACGTCCTTGCCGGCCGTCCAGGCGAGCGAGATCGACTCGCCGTCGTTGACCCACCGGACGTTCGGGCGGGCGGGCGGCGTGCCGTCGTAGCGCAGCTCGACGGTCGTCGGCTCGCTCAGGTGACCGGCGGCGTCCCGGCACTGGCCGACGAGCTTCGCGGGGTTCGGCGTCCGGGCCCTTGTAGGTCACGGTCGGCGAGCACTCGGTGACGCCCGACCCGGCGTCGGTGCCGGTGAACGCCACGTCGACCGGATGGTTGTACCACCCGTTCGGCGTCCGGCTTCCGCGCCGGCGTGCCTGCGACGGTCGGGCGGCGTCGCGTCGTACTTGATCTTCAGCGAGGTCGAGCCGGTGTTGCCTGCGTTGTCCGTGCACGACCCCGACACGGTGATGTCGCCGCCGTCGGGCCCGCTGTACGTCCCCGACGTGCACGACGCGACGCCCGAAGCGCCGTCGTCACCGGTGAAGCTGAACGCGACGGGGCTCGTGTACCACCCGTTCGCGTCCGGGCCCGCGAGACGCCGACGCACTCACCCCGGGCGGCGACGAGTCCTTTCTCACGGTGACGCTGCTCCCGACGAACGACCCCCCGTAGTTCACGGTGCACGTGAACGTCGCGCCGCCGGTGTCGTCCGCGACCGTCGCCGCCCCGCAGCCGCTCGTGCCCGTGACTCCGCTCGGGTTGTAGGACCAGGACACGGTGACGCTCGACCTGAACCATCCGCCGCAGCCGCCGCCGTTGCAGCTCGCCGCGGCGGGTCGAGCGCACGCGGCCTGTCCGGGCAGCGCGGCCGCACGCGGCCGCCGCGCGACGAGCAGGCACGCGATCCGGACTGCCTCATGCGTGCCTCGTCGCCGTACGCGCTGCGACGCCGAGCAGGCAGGCTGCCGCCGGCTGCTGCCGCGAGGAGGAGCGCCGCGGCGACGAGCAGCCCGCCCTCCATGCCGTCACCGCCGGGCGCGCGGGCGGCGAGCGCTCCGACCGGCAGACCGAGCCGCACGGCGTCCCGGGGCCGGGCGTCGGGAGGGGTCACCGTCCGCTTCGCCTTGGTGACCGCGGTCTTCTGCTGCGCGGCTTCGGCTTCGCCTTTCGGCTTCGGCGCGGAACGCGGCGGAGTGAACGTCGAGCGAGGGGCGGGAGTCGTCGCGCGCACGGTGCCACCCGCACTCGCACGGCGCGACGTCGAGGCACTCCGGGCGGACGATGCGCGACGCCGCGCTCGGAGAGGGATCGGGCGCCGGAACCGCGGCCTGCTTCGCGGTCGGGCGCCTTCGCCGTCGTGCGTCGACGCCGCGGCGATCGGGGCGTCGGGCGTCGGCACCGCTCGGCGCGGGCTCCGCGACCCGCTTCGCCCTGGGCGCCTTGGGCGCGGTCGTGGAGGCCGAAGTCTTGACGGTGGAGGTCTGGTACGCCGGCGGCGGGTCGTCGGGCGCAGGCATCGGGGTGCCACCTGCCGCCCAGCCGTTCGCCGCGCATGCGAGGGCGGCCAGACAGGCCCCGGTGCCGAGTACCCCACCTCTGAGCCGCAGAGACGACGTCCACATGGACATCCCCTCCCTCCCTTTCGAGCCTCACCGTACGTCGGAGGGCATCTTCGTGTCAACGGTCACGCGGGGGGCGGCCGCCGGATGTCCGGCGGCCGCCCCGCACGTCACGACTCAACGCTTCTGCTTCTTCTTCATCCCTCCCTGGATCGCGCGGCTCCACGCCCCTCCGCGCTGGTCGTCCCACGAGCCCTGGCCCGACACCTGCAGAGAGTCCGAGCCGTGGCCCGTCTGGCTCTGCATCAGCTGCTGGCAGGTCTCGTTGAGGTTGAGGGCCGCGGCGAGCGCCGTGACCTCGTTGGACTGCTCGACCGAGCCGCCGCCGCCCGGGCTACCTTCCCGGATCGGGGTGTTCTCGTTCGACGCACCGAACTGGAACGCCGCCGCGCCTGCGTCGGCGTCCTGCTTGCTCCACGCGCCCTGGCCCGCCACCTGCAGGTAGGAGCCGCCGTGGCCTCCGCCCGTCTGTGACTGGTCGATCGACTGGTCGGTCTTGTTGGCGTTCAGCGCCGCCGCCACCGCGGTGGTGCTGTTCGACTGCGTGACGTCACCGTCGTTCCCCGGGCTGAGCACGCGGATCGACTGGTTGCTGTTCGAAGGCTTCAGCTGGACCGCCGTCGCGTCCGCGTCGGCGTCCTGCTTGTTCGAAGCCTCCTGCCCCGCAACCTGCGTGTAGTCCGAGCCCTTATCCGAGCTAGCCGACTTCTCATCCGAGCCATAGCCGGACTTCTCATCGGGCTTCCGAGCATCGCTCGGAGCAGACGAGTGCCCACCCTGGCTCTGATCGATCGACTGATCGGTCTCGTTGCCGTTCGCCGCGATCCCAAGTGCGGTCGCGTTGTTCGACTGCGAGACGTCACCGTCGTTGCCCGGGCTCAGCACGCGGATCGACTGGTTGCTGTTCGAAGGCTTCACCTGGACCGCCGTCGCATCCGCGTCGGCGTCCTGCTTGTTCGAAGCCTCCTGCCCCGCGATCTGCGTGTAGTCCGAGCCCTTATCCGAGCCGTAGCCGGACTTCTCATCCGAGCCGTAGCCGGACTTCTCATCGGGCTTCCGAGCATCGCTCGGAGCAGACGAGTGCCCACCCTGGCTCTGGTCGATCGACTGATCGGTCTCGTTGCCGTTCGCCGCGATCCCGACTGCGGTCGCGTTGTTCGACTGCGAGACGTCACCGTCGTTACCCGGGCTGAGCACGCGGATCGACTGGTTGCGTGTTCGAGGGCTTCAGCTGGACCGCCGTCGCATCCGCGTCGGCGTCCTGCTTGTTCGAAGCCTCCTGCCCCGCGACCTGCGTGTAGTCCGAGCCCTTATCCGAGCCATAGCCGGACTTCTCATCCGAGCCATAGCCGGACTTCTCATCGGGCTTCCGAGCATCGCTCGGGCAGACGATGCCACCCTGGCTCTGATCGATCGACTGATCGGTCTCGTTGCCGTTCGCCGCGATCCCGATTGCGGTCGCGTCGTTCGACTGCGAGACGTCACCGTCGTTGCCCGGGCTGAGCACGCGGATCGACTGAAGCGTGTTCACGGCTTCACCTGCACCGCCGTCGCGTCAGCGTCGGCCGTCTGGTCGTTCGAGGCCTCCTGGCCGGCGACCTGCGTGAAGTCCGAGCCCTTCCCGGACTTCCCGTCGACCTTCCCACCGTCGTCGTAGCCGGACTTCGAACCACCGGACTGGCTCTGGTCGATCGACTGGTCCGTCTTGTTGCCGTTCAGCGCCGCCGCCACCGCGGTGGTGCTGTTCGACTGCGAGACGTTCCCGCCGTTGCCGGGGCTGAGCACGCGGATCGACGAAGCCGTGTTGCTCGGCTTCACCTGCACTGCCGTTGCATCCGCGTTCGCGTCCTGCTTGTTCGAAGCCGCCTGGCCGGCGACCTGCGTGGAGTCGGAGCCGTAGCCCGACTTCTCGTCGGGCTTGCGGGCCTCGCCGTAGGCGGGTGTCGCTCCGCCCTGGCTCTGATCGATCGACTGATCGGTCTTGTTGCCGTTCGCCGCGATCCCGATTGCGGTCGCGTCGTTCGACTGCGAGACGTCACCGTCGTTGCCCGGGCTGAGCACGCGGATCGACGAAGCCGTGTTGCTCGGCTTCACCTGCACCGCCGTCGCGTCAGCGTCGGCCGACTGGTCGTTCGAGGCCGCCTGGCCGGCGACCTGCGTCGGAATCCGAGCCGTAGCCCGAACCGTTCTGCGACTGGTCGGTGGACTGATCGGTCTCGTTGCCGTTCAGGGCGGCCGCGCCGGCGGTCGCCGAGTTCGACTGGGTCAGATCGCCGCCGTTACCGGGGCTGAGAACACGGATCGACTGCGCGTCGTTGGACGGTGCTTTCTGCACCGCCGTGGCGTCGGCGTTCGCATCCTGCTTGTTCTTGGCCTCCTGGCCGGCGATCTGCGTGTAGTCGGAACCAGGTGCGCCGCCCGTCTGCGACTGGGTGGTGTCCTGGCTCGTCTTGTTCGCGTTTGCGGCGAGGGCGCCCGCAGTCGTGGTGTTCGACTGCGAGACCGCACCGTCGTTGCCGGGGCTCAGAACGCGAATCGAGCCCGCGCTGTTCGTCGGCCCCGCCTGGTAGGCACCGCCCTTCGCGTCGGCCGTCTGTCCGCTCGGAGCGGACTGGCCGGCGGTCTGCGCGGCGCCTCCACCCTCGTCGGCGGCAGCCTGCCCCGCGCCGAACCACAGCGCGAGGACGAGCGCCCCGAGGAGTGTCGTCATGCGTTTCATCGAATCGTTGCTCCTTCCGTGGACATACCCGCAGAGGCCGGCGCCCAGCGGGTCTCATCGAGACGGAGGGAGCGCTACCCCGGCGTATCGGGCATGCGGCTGCGATGCTCGGATGGCGACGCCGCACGTTCGAGTGCGACGCGCCTGGCCAGGTCGAGCAACGCGACCAGGAACGGAAGAGCGAGAAAGACGGGGAGCCCGCCGCCGGAGGACCCGCCGCCGGTCGACGCAGCGGCGCTCGCGCCCATGGGCGCCGACTGCCGGTGCGGGGGACGTCGGCACGGGCGTCCGCCAGCGGGGAGCCGGCTTGGCGCGCCTTTGAGCGTCCGACCGCCTCGACGACGTGGCTGCCGCCTCGATCGACGACGGGCGGCCGGCCGCACCCACGATGGCGGGTGCGAGTCGGCGAGCCGGTGCCGCGAAGCCCACGCCCCCATCCGGACATCCGAGATCGCGCCGCCGCGGATCGGGCCGACGCCGGTGAGCCACGGCGTCGCTTCTCCCCCGAGCCCCGGCAGCGCGAATGGCAGCTCGACCGGCGCGTCGCCGAGTGAGAGCGCCGCGCCGACGACGAGCCCGGAGACGTCTCCGCCCTCCACCAGGGAGGGCGACACGGAGACGACCGGTGAGAGGACGGCCGGAAGCGACGAAAGGCCGGGCAGCGAGGCGATGGAGGGAAGCGACGGGATGCCGGGGAAGGACGCACCGGGCGCGACGGGCGGCGACGGGGAGGGCGAAGGCCCTGCGGGGGTGTGACCGTCCGGGGAGGTCCGGCCCGTGCTCACCGCGATCGCGACGTTCGACTGGCTGACCGGGCCGTCGTTCCCCGGGCTGGAGATCCGAATAGAGACATTCAGGTTTACCGGCTGATACTGCGATGCGGTTCCACTCTGATACTGACCTGGATTATCTCCACAGTTCCAGATCCACGTCCAGTTCCTCGGCACGGATCCGGACGTAGAACTATTCGGTGATATCGCGGTGAACGGCGGAGCGGACAGGCAATCCCATTGCCAGGCCCACGTGTCGGCTGCGGGGTCGACGTCCGAGCTCGTCGCGGAACCCGGCGACGATATCGCCGTCGCGGGTCGACTCGCGCCGGTGGACGCTGAGGTGGGTGCCGATGCCTGCGCCGATGCGGGCGCCGTGGATGACGGGGCTGCCCCGTTGCTCACACCGATGGCGGCCGCCGCGGCGATGTTCACCTGCGTGACCGCGCCGTTGTCTCCCGGGCTGTCGACGCGAACGCTGACGTTCAGGTTGCTCGGCGCGGACTGTGAGGCGACTGTGGGGCGAGACGTCGCGGTCGAGGGGGAGGTCGAGCCGGCCGCGGAGGCGGTATCGCCGGTGGTATCGGCTGCATGCCCGTTGATATCGGCGCTTTGCGTGCTGGGCTGCTCGGGTGCGGAGCCCGTGGTGGATGCGGGATCCGCGCTCGGGGAGGCCTCCGGCACGCTCGCTGCCGCCACAGGCTCGGGGCTGGGAGCCGGGCTCTCGGCGGCGGCGCCGTCGACGACACCCGCAGGGTCGAGGGTGTCCGCGATCGCGCCGGCGAGCGCGTCGGTCTCCTCGTCCCCCATCGCTGCGCCTGCCACCGCGCTCGCTACCGCAGGCATGTCCGGGAGCGGCAGTGTCGCGGCCGGAGTCGGAGCCCTCGTCGGCCCGGGCGACGGACGGAAAGGCGACCGCAGACGCGCCGGCGAGCGCGGCGGCCACGATGCATGTCGCGACACGTGCATTGTCGATGGAGACCATGCACTTTCATCTATGCATTGAGTTGACGATTTCTATTCATCATTTCACTCGATCAGTGTTGGACATCGCATGCGCGTGGCGGTATGTTTCGGATCAGAAGGGGTGGTGGATCGGCGTGGCGTATCGGGGGACGGCGGAGGAAGTGCAAAGGCGGCGGTCGAATGCCGTTCTTCTCACCGCGTACCACCGCCGGGGCGACCGGAGCGCCCGGACGCGCGTGATCGAGCAGAACCTCCCGCTCGTCCACTCCCTGGCGCGACGGTTCTCGCGGCCCTCGGACTCGATCGACGATCTCGTCCAGGTCGGTGCGATCGGGCTGATCAAGGCCGTCGACGGCTTCCGCGCCGATCGAGGGCAGCGACCTCGGCGCGTACGCGGTGCCGACGATCGTCGGAGAGCTGCGTCGCCACCTGCGTGAGCGTCGCCCGGCGCGGGAGGCAGGGGAACGATCGACCTCGAGGCCCGCCCGGGTCACGGTTCCTCTCGACGAGGAGGCTCTCGAGTCGACGTCGGAGCTCGAGATCGAGCAGAGCGAGGACCGAGAGCTCGTCCGCGCCGGACTCCGTGCGCTCAGCCCTCGCGAGAGGCGGATCGTCGCGCTCCGCTTCTATCGCGACCTCAGTCAGGAGCGGATCGCCGAGGAGGTGGGGCTCTCCCAGGTTCAGGTCTCCCGCGTACTCGCGTCGTCGCTCACCAAGATGCGCCAGATGCTCGAGGTCGGCTGACGTGCGGCGGGTCGTTGTGCGCACCGGCACCAGGCCGTACACTCGCCGGTGGGTGAGCGTTCAACCCACCGCCTCCGACGTCGACGAGGCGAGCCGCCAGAAGACGCCCCTGCCGAGCGGCCGCCTCCTGCTCCGCATGCCTCCGGACCTCCACGGGGAGCTGGCGCAGGCCGCCGAGCGCGAGGGCAGCAGCCTCAACAGCTACATCATCGCCCGTCTCAGCGAGTCCCTCGGCCGGGCGACGGCCGACGCCGGCGCAGGCGCTCCCGGCGGTCTCTCGTCCACGACGCTGAGGCGCCTGCTGATCGCGAACGTCGTCACCGTCACGGTTGCATCGGTCGCCGCCGTGGTGATCCTGCTCATCGCCTGGCTCGGATAAGGCGTGGCCGGACACGCGCTGACGGGGCTCGCGACCCTGGCAGGCTGCTGCGTGGATCGCATCCTCCCCCCTGCCCGAGCCGCGCACCGAGGTCGCGGCGGCAACGCTCCGAGGACAGATCGTCGTCGTCGGCGGCTTCCTGTCCAACGGGGGCAACTCTCGCCGTGTCGATGCGCTCGACCCGCGCACGGACCGGTGGTCACGGCTTCCGGACCTCCCCGTCTCGGTCGATCACGCGGCGGCGGCGTCGTGGCGCGGCCGGGTCGTGGTCGTCGGCGGCTACGGGGCCGACCGCCGCCCTCTGCGGGCCGCCTTCCTCTACGACGGCAGCGCGTGGCGCCGGCTCCCGCAGCCGCCCGAGGAGCGAGCCGCCGCAGCCGCAGCGGCGACCGCCGACGGACGTGTGTGGGTCGTCGGCGGCCGGACGCGGGACGGCCTCGCGTCGCGGGCGCTCTCGCTCGACCTCAAGACGCTGCGCTGGAGGCTCGTCCGGGGGCCGCGTCCACGCGAGCACCTCGCCGCGACGGCGCTCGGCGGCCGCATCTACGCGATCGGCGGTCGGCTGGCCGGCTACGACACCAACCTGCGGACGGTCGAGGCCTACGATCCCCGCAGGAATCGCTGGGAGAGCCTCCCCGACCTGCCGGATGCCCGCGGCGGAACGGGCGCCGCGGCGATTGCGGGACGCATCGTCTCCGTGGGCGGCGAGTCGCCCGGCGGGACGAACGCCACGGTCTGGTTCCTCGCGCCGCGGGCCGGCGAATGGATGCGGCTTCCCGACCTCCCCACGCCTCGTCACGGCCTCGGGGTGGTTGCGCTCGGAGGTCGTGTCTGGGTGATCGCGGGCGGCCCGGAGCCTGGCCTGACCGTCAGCGGGGCCGTCGAGTCGCTGCCCGTGCCGTAGCGGCGCCAGGTGGGCCCGGAGGCCGGCTCCGCCGGCCGGGAGGGCCCGACGGCAGGCACGGCCCCTCTGACGCGTCCGGGGCGTCGCTGAGCGTGGCGGGCCGGAGGGGATAGTGCGGCAGCACAGACCCGGAGAGCACGGTGCGCTCAGCGGCGCCAGGTGGGCCCGGAGGCCGGCTCCGCCGGCCGGGAGGGCCTGCCGTCCGGTCGCGTCAGAGGCGGCCGGAGCGGAAGACGCCCCAGAGCAGCCAGACGCCGAACGCGCCGGAGAGCACGAATCCGACCACGGACAGGAGATGCAGCCCCATGAGATGCGGCCCGTCTCTTCGCGAGCACCCCGATCAGCGACGAGCCGACGAGCCCGCCCAGGATCACGAGCGCCACGGCGATCCGGTTCACGGCCACGTCCATGTGGTGCGCGAGGTCGTCGATGCCGGGGTTCGAGATACGAACCGACATCTCCCCGTCGCGCAGCTCGTTGAGCACGTCGTGGATCTGCCGCGGGACCTCGAGCGCGATCTCGGCGATGTCCTGCGCCTCGCGACGCGTGCGCAGCGCGATCCGACGCGGCGAGAAGCGCTCGGCGATCAGCTGCTGCGCGTACGGGCGCGCGACCTCGAACACGTTGAAGTCCGGGTAGACCTCGCTGGCGACGGAGCCCAGCGTCGCGATCGCCTTGTCGAGGATCACGAATCGCGACGGAAGCCGGAGGTTCATCGCGTAGATCAGGTCGAGCCCCTCGCGAATCGCCTCGATCGGGTCGATGTCGGAGAGACGCGAGCCGTAGTAGCGGTAGTACAGCTCCTCGAGCCTCGAGCGGAGCTCCTCCTCGCGGTCGCGCGGATAGCGCACCCCGAGGTCGGAGAGACGCCGCGGCAGGGCGCTCACGTTCTCGGTCGCAGCGTCGACGAAGAGCCGGGTGAGCCGCGTCATGTCCGTCTCGGTGAGCCGCCCCGCGAGGCCGAAGTCGATGAGCCCGAGCCGGCCGTCGTCGAGGTGGAGGATGTTGGCCGGGTGCGGGTCGCCGTGGAAGAACGCGTGCCGGAAGATCATCGTCATCCACGCGTCGGTCATCGTGTACGCGAGCTCCCTGCGGTCGTCGGCGGACCACGACGCGAGGTCGAGGTCACGGACGTGCGTCCCCTCCAGGCGGTCGAGCGTCAGGAGCCGGCCCGTCGTGTACCGCCACCAGACGCGCGGCACCGCGATGCGCTCGTCGCCGCCGAAGTTCCGGCGGAACAGTCTCCGCGTTGCGCGCCTCCTGCTGGTAGTCGAGCTCGAGGCGGATCGAGCGTCCGAACTCGTCCACGAGCTCGCCCGTGTCGACGAAGTCGAGCTGGCGGATGCGCTCGCTCGCGACACGGGCCGCAGACGCCATCAGCCGGAGGTCCGACTCGATCTGGCGTGGCGCCGAGGGACGCTGGACCTTGACGACGACCTCTGCGCCGTTCGGGAGGGTCGCGCGGTGGACCTGGCCGATCGACGCGGCCGCGACGGGACGCTCGTCGAACTCGACGAACGCCTGCTCGATCGAGAGCCCGAGCTCCTCGCGCACGACGCGCTCGACGTCCTCGATCGGGAAGGGCGAGACGTCGTCCTGGAGCTTGCGGAGCTCGACGATGATGTCGGGCGGCACGACGTCCGGCCGTGTCGAGAGCAGCTGGCCGAACTTGACGAACGTCGGGCCGAGCTCGTCGAGCATCTCCCGCAGCCTGCGCCCGCGGTCGCCGTCGGGCTCGACCGTCGGCGGCCCGGCGCCGGTCGAGCATGTACCCGAAGCCGTGCCGCGTGGCGACGCGCCCGATCTCGGTGACCCGGGCGAGGGTCCTCTGCGCCCCGTCGTCGGGCATCAGGCGACGCGATCGCGCTCGAGCAGGCGTAGCCGGTGCTCGAGCTGCGCGACGCGGAGAGCGAGGTCCTCGACCTCCTCCCGTCGGGCGAGCCCGGCTCTGGCGAGCCCACGCTCGACGGCTTCGTCGCGGCGCTCGCCGAGGCGCTCGAGCTCGGCGCGCCAGGAGGCGACGGTGTCGCGGACGGCGTCCCGCATCGCGTCTCGCTCGACGCCGACGCGCCGGGCGAGATCGTCGGCCACCTCCGTCGACCGCCTCGAAGCCCAGCGTCGCCCAGCCGATGCCGGCGAGCAGCAGCTCGGAGACCGGCCGGAGGTCGTCGTCCTCGGGAGCGCCCGTCACGCTCCCCATTCTAGGGACGGCGAGGTCGCGTGCTCAGCGGAGGCGGCCTGACGGACGGCCGCTAGCGCGGACGCCCGTGCGGGCGCCCGCTGCGGCGCTGCCGGCGCCGCTCGCGCTTCGCCGCCGCGGCGGCCGACGACCGGCCCGTCCGATGCGGCGACGGGCGCCGGCGCGGCCGGGGCCACGGAGGCGGCGACCGCAGGCTGGGTCGGAACGGGCGCGGCCGGCGTCTCGAGGAGCGCCCCACCGACCGACCCCTCGACGGCGTGCTCGTCGTCGCGCCGCCTGCGCGTACTCGGGCTCGCGCTCCTTGAAGACCGCGACGAGCGGCGCGGCGATGAAGATCGACGAGTACGCGCCCGACCCGATCCCGACGAGCAGCGCGAAGGCGAAGTCCTTCAGCGTGTCGCCGCCGAACAGCAGCAGCGAGACGATCGGCAGGAGCGTGATGAACGTCGTCGCCAGCGACCGCGGGATCGTCTCCCACAGCGAGACGTTCCCGATCACGCGGAACGACGCGCGCTTCATCAAGCGGGATGTTCTCCCGGATGCGGTCGAAGATGATGATCGTGTCGTAGATCGAGTAGCCCAGCACCGTCAGCACGGCGGCGACCGTGGAGGTCGTCACCTCGCGGCCGAGGAGCGCGTAGATGCCGACGGTGATGATGATGTCGTGCGCGAGCGCGATGAGCACCGGCATCGCGAACTTCCACTGGAAGCGCGCCGAGATGTAGATGACGATCAGGAGGAGCGAGACGATGATCGCGAGGATCGCGCCGCGCGCGATCTGGCGGCCGAAGCTCGCGGACACGTTCTTCACGCCGAACGACTGCGCGTCCACGACCCGGGTGAGGCTCGACTGGAGCGACTGCACCTCCGCCGTCGTCAGCGACTCCGTCCGGATCGTGAAGCTTCGATAGGCGTCACCCGAGGGCCCGGCGGCGCTCCCCCGTCCCTGGATCTGCGCGCTCGCCTGGCCGATGTCCGCCGCCTGCGTGCGCACCTGCTCGAGCGAGCACGGGCCTCGGCGTCTCGAACGGCGACCTGCGTGCCGCCCTGGAAGTCGATCCCGAAGTTCAGCCCCTTGACGGCGATCGCGCCGAGCGAGATGAGGATGACCGTCCCGGAGATCGCGAACCACGTGTTCCGCCGGCCGATGTAGTCGAGCTTGAGCCAGCGCGGGATCCCGCCGCCGGCCGCGCCCATGCAGCTCGGGCTGTCGAGCATCTTGAAGCCCGCGAGCACGGCGAGGAACGCCCGCGTCGCGAGCACGGCCGTCAGCATCGACATCGCCGTGCCGACGAGCAGCATCAGCGCGAAGCCGCGCACGCTCGCGGTCGCGACGGCGAAGAGGACGAGCGCGGTGATCGTCGTGACGACGTTCGCGTCGACGATCGTCGCGAAGCCCTTCGTGTAGCCGGTGTGGATCGCCGACCGGACCGAGCGCCCGGCGCGCACCTCTTCCTTGATCCGTTCGAAGATGACGATGTTCGCGTCGGCCGCGACGCCGAGGGTCAGGACGAGCCCCGCGATGCCCGGGCAGCGTCAGCGTGACGTTGAAGATCGAGGATCGCCGCGTAGAGGAGCGCCGCGTAGACGATCAGCCCGACGACCGCGACGAGCCCGAGGAAGCGGTAGAAGATGAGCAGGAAGAGCGCGACGGCGAGGAGGCCGACGAGCGCGGCGTGCTTCGCCTCCTGCAGCGAGTCCTTGCCGAGCGTGGCCGAGATCGCCGTCTGGTCGAGCGTGCGGAACTCGACCGGCAGCGCGCCGGTCTGGAGGACGAGCGCGAGGTTCTTCGCCTCGCCGACGCTCGCGAGACCGGAGATCTGGGCGCCGTTCGAGCCGGAGATCCCGCCGGGGTACTCGCTGGAAGTCGATCGTCGGCCACGACTTGATCTCGCGGTCGAGCACGATCGCGAAGTGCTGGAGGAACGGCGCTGTGGTCGCCCTGCCCGCCGCCGACGGTGTTGAAGAGGAGCTTGCCGCGCTGTGCGATGTCGCGCGTGATGTCCTCGAAGTTCTTCGCGCCCTTGTCGGTGAAGTCCATGAGGACGATCGGCTCGCCGGTGCGCGTGTCGAAGTCCTGACGCGTGCCCGAGAGCTTCAGGTCCTCGCCCGTCATCTCCGGCACGTCGGGCGGCGTGTAGCGCATCAGGTACCAGGACGTGCGTCGTCGGGTTCGCCTGGGCGACGCCCGGGCAGCACGACCTCGCCGGCGCCGCAGCTGCACGACGACCGTGTTCGGCGGGCACGGCGAACAGCTTGTGACCCGGCGGGAGCTTCCCGCCCCACTTGGCGAGCGCCGCCTGCTTCGAGCTGACCGGGCCCGCGGACGAGCGTCTTCCCCTTCGTGCGGAAGACGTAGTACGTGTCGGGCGTGCCCTTCGCGGCGAGCGCCTGCTGGCCCGCGAGCAGGTCGTAGAGCTTCGGCGTCGCGATCGGCTGCCGCGTGCGCGCGTCGATCGACGGCGAGACGAGGTCGCGCCTCGAGATCGAAGAGCTCGAGCTGCGCGGTCTTGCCGATGATCTGCGGCGGCCGCCGCCGGGTCCTTGACGCCGGGGAGCTGGATCGAGATCTGGTCGGAGCCCTGCGTCCGGATCTCCGGCTCCGCGACGCCGAGCTTGTCGACGCGGGAGCGCATGATCGAGACCGAGCGGTCGAGGTCCTCCTTCGTGAGCTTGCGGTCGTTCGGCGGGACCGCCTGCAGCGTCACCTCGAGGCCGCCCTGGAGGTCGAGGCCGAGGGTCGGCCGCTGCTCGAGCGGCGACCCGGGGATCGCGAGCAGCGCGACCCCGACGAGGGCCGCGGCGACGAGGCGCGACGACGAGGACTGCTGCGCGCGGGTCATGTGCGGCCGATCAGGTTAGCGGCGGTCGAGCGCGTCGGTGCCCTCCGCGGCTTCCTCCTTCACGATTTCCTCGGAGTCGGCAACACCGTCTTCACGATCGAGCTCCGCCGACCCCTCGATTTCGCCCGGCTCGGCCTCCCCGGCCTCCTCGGCTCCTCCTCGTCGTCGTCGTCGTCGGGCTTGACGACGCCGCCGACGGCGCGCCGGGCGACTCGCACCTGGATGCCCTCTGCGATCTCGACGATCAGGTCGTCCTCCTCGTCGATGCTCGCGGACGATCCCGTAGATCCCGCCGACGGTCAGGACCTCGTCGCCCGGCTCGACCGACGAGAGCAGCCGTTGCTGCTCCTGCTGGCGCCGGCGCTGGGGGCGGATCAGGAGCACCCACAGCAGGACGAACATCGCGGCGAGCAGAATCAGGGTTGCCAAGTTTCCTCCTCCGGGCCGGCGAGGGCAGGCGAGCGCGTCCGCCCGGTAGGCGTCGAACGCGCCGCGGGTGATCGCGTCCCGCGCGCCGGCGGTCAGTCGCAGTGTGAACCACAGATTATGCAGCGTGAGCAGGCGGAGGCCGAGGAGCTCCTGCTGGTTGACGAGGTGGCGCACGAACGCCCGCGAGAAGCCGGTGCAGGCGGGGCAGCCGCAGCCCTCCTCGAGCGGGCGCGGGTCGCGCGCGAAGCGGGCGTTGCGGAGGTTCAGGCGGCCGCGGGCCGTGAGCGCCGACCCGGTCCGCGCCGTCCGCGTCGGCAGGACGCAGTCGAACATGTCGATCCCGCGGGCGATCGACCTCGAGGATCCCCTCGGCGTCGCCGAGGCCCATGAAGTACCGCGGCCGCTCCGCCGGGAGCAGCGGGCGCGGCCCAGCCGACGGTGTCGAGCATCTCCTCGCGGCTCTCGCCGACGGCGAGGCCGCCGAGCGCGAACCCGTCGAACGGCAGCGCGACGAGCCCCTCGATCGAGCGGCCGCGCAGCTCGGGGTCGGTGCCGCCCTGCGCGATCCCGAAGCGGAGCTGACCCGGAGCCCGCGGCGCGTCGACCTGGCGCTCGGCCCAGAGCTGCGTCCGTCGCACGGCCTCCTCGTGCTCGCGCGGCGAGACGTCCGCGGGCGGGCAGATGTCGAGGCACATCGCGATGTCCGACCCGAGCCGGCGCTGGATCTCGGCCGACGCGCTCCGGCGTCAGGCGCTCCGTCGCTCCCGTCGTAGACGGAGCGGAACGTCACGCCGTCGTCGTCGACCTCGCACGAGCGTGTCGCGCAGCGAGAAGACCTGGAAGCCGCCCGAGTCGGTCAGGATCGGCCCGTCCCAGCCGCTGAACGCGTGCAGCCCGCCGAGCTCCTCGATCACGTCCTCGCCCGGGCGGAAGTGGAGGTGGTAGGTGTTGCCGAGGATCACGTCCGCGCCGAGCGCGCGCACCTCGTCCGGGATGGAGCGTCTTCGACCGTCCCCTTCGTCCCGACGGGCATGAACGCCGGCGTGCGGATCTCGCCGTGCGCCGTGCGGAGCACGCCCGCTCGCGCGGCACCGTCGGTGGCCTCGAGCGTGAAGCAGCTCACCCGCGCGACCCTAGAGAACCAGCATCGCGTCGCCGAACGAGTAGAAGCGATACCGCTCGCGGATCGCGAGGGCGTAGAGCTCGCGCGTCCGCTCGACGCCGGCGAACGCCATCACGAGGGCGAGGAGGGTCGTCCGCGGCAGGTGGAAGTTCGTGAGCAGCGCGTCGACCCGGCGGAACGCGAACCCGGGCGTGATGAAGAGATCGGAGCGGCCCTCGAGCGGCGCGCCCCGCGCGAGGGTCTCGAGCACACGGGTGGTCGTCGTGCCCGACCGCGAGCACGCGCTCGGCGGCCTCGATGCGCGCCCACGCGGCGGGCTCGACGCGGTAGCGCTCTCCGTGGATCTCGTGCTCCTCGAGCCGTCTCGGTCGTCAGCGGCCGGAACGTGTCCAGCCCGACGTGGAGCGTGATCCGCTCGTGGTCGAGGCGCGCGAGCAGCTCGGGCGTGAAGTGCAGGCCCGCCGTCGGCGCGGCCGCGGAGCCCGCGTCTCGCGCGTAGACGGTCTGGTAGCGCTCGGGGTCGGCGGGCCGCTCGTGGATGTACGGCGGAAGGGGCAGCTCGCCCGCGGGCTCGCCCGCGAGCCGGACGCGCCATCTGCCCGTCGCCGAGCGCCTCGACGAGCTCGACGAGCGGCCCGCCGGCCCCGTCTCGGGCCTGCAGCCGCTCGCCCGCCCGCAGGCGGCGCGAGGGCCGGGCGAGCGCCTCCCAGACGCCCGCCGCCGAGCGGCTCGACGAGCAGCACCTCGACCTCGCCCCCGCTCTCACGGCGCGCACGCAGCCGCGCCGGCACGACGCGCGTGTCGTTCACGACCGTGAGGTGCCCGCGCGAGCTCGTCCGGCAGGTCGGCGAACGACCGGTGCCGCACCTCCCCGGTCGCACGGTCGAGCACGAGCAGGCGAGAGGCGTCGCGCCGCGCCGCCGGATGCTGGGCGATCAGCTCGGTCGGGAGGTCGTAGTCGAGCTCGGATGACCTCATCCTCCGACGAGAGTATCCTTGCCCCATGGACGAACAGGTGCTGGAGAGGGCGCGGCAGCGCGTGGCCGAAGCTCGGACGGACGGTGTGGCACGGGCTCGGCTCGACGCGGCGCTCGAGCGCGCCCGGGCCGAGGTGATGCGTCTCGCGCACGTCGCCGACGAGCTGGAGAGCTCGCTGCCCAAGCAGGTGGGGATAGCAGTACGCGACGGGATCGCGCGCGAGGTCGTCCCGGTCAGCCGCAGTCTCGCGGAGATCCGGGGCGGCGTGAACCAGGCGCTGCGGCGGCTGGAACGACTCGAGCAGGAGCTCCTCGCGGAGCGCAACGCGCGGATCGACGACCTCGCCATCCTCGTCGACCTCGTGTCGGCGGGCTGGAGCGGTGTCGACCGGCGTCTTCGCCGACTCGAGGAGGGGATCGAGGGAGCGGTCGTGCCGCTGAGAACGGGCCGGGACGTCGGCGAGACCGCGGACTCGCTCCCGACCGACACGGCCGCGGTCGCCTGACGGGCTTCAGGGTCAGTCGAGCGCGAGGATGACGGCGCAGGCGGCCGCCCAGGCGGCGACCGTCGCGAGCAACGGCAGGTCCTCGACGAGGAGCGCTTCGGGCTCCTCGCCGAGGCCGCGCCGGTGCAGCAGGAGCAGGTAGCGGAAGAGCCCGTAGCACGACGAGCGGGAGCGTCGCGACGAGCCACCGCGAGTCGTGGGCGGTCAGCGTGTAGCCGGCGTACGCCGCGATCGTCGCCGCCGCCACGATCGCGAGCAGCTGGTCGACGAGCGCCGGCGTGTAGCCCGAGAGCGCCGGCCGCGGGCCTGCACCCCCTCGAGGCCCAGCTCCGCCCGACGCTTGCCGAGAGCGACGAAGAGCGCGAGCAGGAAGGTGCAGAGCAGCAGCCACTGCGAGATCCGGACGTCGACGGCGATCGCGCCGGCCGCCGCCCGGAGCACGAACAGCCCCGCGATCGTGATCACGTCGACGAGCTCGAGCGACTTCAGGCCGAGCGAGTACGCGGCCTGGAGGACCGCGAACGCGACCACGCACGCGAGCGACGCGGGGCCGAGCGCCGCACCGAGGGCCAGCGCGAGCACGCCGAGGGCCGCTGCGAGCGCGAGCGCCGTCCGGGGCGCGAGCTCGCCGCGCGCGATCGGACGCCCGCGCTTGACCGGGTGCAGGCGGTCGGAGGCGACGTCGCGCACGTCGTTGACGAGGTAGGCGGCGCTCGACGCCGCGCAGTACGCGACGAACGCGGTGATCGCCGCCACCCACCGGCTCGGGTCGCCGAGCTGCGCGGCGAACACGATCCCCGCGAACAGGAGGAGGTTCTTCGTCCACTGTCGCGGCCGAGCGCAGCGAAGGCCGCGACGACGGGCGTGCGCCGGCGTGGGAGCTCGAGGACCGTCGCGTGGGAGGCTCCACCACGGGACGACTCTAGTGGCGGCGGCAGCGCCTACGTGGAGCGCGCCGGCAGGACGAGCCGGAAGCGGCTGCCGCGACCGGGCTCGGTGTCGAGCTCGATCCGTGCCGCCGAGCGCGCCGGCGAGCTCCCGCGCGATCGGGAGGCCGAGCCCGGTGCCCTGGGTGTCGTGCGAGACGAACGGGCTGAAGATCCGCTGGGCGTCCTCGCGCCCGATACCCGGTCCCGTGTCGGTGACGTCGACCCGCACGGTGCCGTTCGCCGCCTCGAGCGCGACCCCGATCCTGCCGCCGTCGGGCGTCCAGCGGAACGCGTTCTTGAGGAGGTTCGTGATCACCTGGAGGACGCGGTCGCCGTCGGTGATGATCGTCGGCGCGCGCTCGGCTCCCTCGAGCGCGTAGTCGATCTCCCGCCGCCGCGCCTCGTCGCCGAACGAGCCGTAGGCGTGCTCGACGAGACGACCCATGTCGACTTCCTCGGTCTGCACCGTGAACCGGTGGGCGCGGAGCTTGGCGAGGTCGAGCACGTCCCCGACGAGCCGCTCGAGCCGCGTCGCCTCGTTCGCGACGACGTCGAGCGACGCGCTGACGAGCTCCGGGTCGTCGACCAGCCCGTCACGGAGCGCGTCGACGTGGCCCTTGATCGCGGTGAGCGGCGTGCGGAGCTCGTGGGAGACCGACATCAGGAACTGGCGCTCGCGCTCCTCGGTCGCAGCCAGGCGCGCGGCCATCTCGTTGAAGCGCTCGGAGAGATGCGAGATCTCGTCGCCGCCGCGCCCGACGGGAACGTGCACCGCGTAGTTCCCGCGTGCGATCTCGTCGGACGCACGGCGCGAGCGCCTCGACCGGGCCGCTGATCCGCCGCGAGAGCCAGAGCCCGAGGAGCCAGGCGAGGAGACCGCCGATCGCGAACGCGGCGGCGAGCCGGGCGACCAGCGGCAGCCACTGGTCGCGAACCACGTCCTGCGCCTTCGCGACGACGATCGCGCCGAGCGCCGGGCCTCCACGCTCGAGCCGGAGCGGCTGGGAGACCGCGAGGAACGTGCGCGCGCTGGCCGGGCGGCCGGAACTCGAACTCGAGCGGCTTGTCGGACGCGAGCACCGCCGTTCGGGACCGACGCCTCGGGGAGCTGCTGGAGGCCCGGGTCCTGGCCGGGGAAGGGCGGCGCGCCGACGTAGAACAGCTGATCGCCGGTCGCGAGCTCGAGCGCCCCGGGGCGAAGTCCGGCGCCGGCGTACCCTCCTCGGCCGCGCGCAGCGCCGCGTCGGCGTAGAGCCTGCGCGATGCCCTTCGCCTCCCGGCCGAGCTCCTCGTACGACTGGTTGCGCGTGTAGCCCTGGAAGAGCTGGACGGCGATCACCGCCGAGACGAGGCCGGCGATCACGATCCCGAGCAGGAACAGGGCCGGCAGCCGGAGACGCAGCGAGCCGGGCATCACCGTGAAGCGTACGCCGCCGCTCGGAGCGTGGAACCGGTGCACGGCTGTGGGGCGCCCCGACCCGAACGGGCGAGGCAAGCCTCGGCCCCTACGCGGTGGGCGCGGTCGTGCGCTCGGACGCGACCTTGTAGCCGACGCCCCAGACGGTGACGATCGGCGAGGCGTCGCCGAGCTTGCGGCGGATCTGCCGGACGTGGACGTCGACGGTCCGCGTGTCGCCGGCGAACGTGTAGCCCCACACGCGCTCGAGCAGCTGGTCGCGCGTGAGGACGATGCCTCGGTGGTCGAGCAGCTCCCAGAGGAGGTCGAACTCCTTCGGCGCGAGCTGGATCTCGTCGTCGCCGACGAGCACCTCGCGGCGACCGGAGTTGATCAGGAGGTCGCCGTGGCGGATCTCGTCGCCCTCGTCGATCCGACGGTCGGAGGTCGCACGCCGCAGCACGCTCTTCACGCGCGCGACGAGCTCGCGCGGGTTGAACGGCTTCGTGAGGTAGTCGTCCGCCCCGACCTCGAGGCCGATGATCTTGTCGACGTCCTCGTCGCGCGCGGTGAGCATGATGATCGGCACGTCGGAGTTCTTCCGGATCCGCCTGCAGATCTCGATGCCGTCCATGTCGGGCAGGTTGAGGTCGAGCACGATCAGCGACGGCATCTCGGCCGCGACGGCGTTGAGCGCCCCTGCGCCCGTGCCGACGGCGCGGACCCCGTAGCCGGCGTTCTTCAGGTAGAGCGAGACGAACGACGCGATCGACTGCTCGTCCTCGACGACGAGCACGGACTGCGGCTGAGCGTCACGGCGTGGCCGCCTTCGCGCCTGCCGCCGGGCCGACGACCGCCGACAGCCCGAAGTCGACGCGCCCCGGGTCGACCGGGAGCGGCACGGGCGTGTCGTCGCCGACGGCGAACGTGCCGGTCGAGCCCGCGGCGTCGGGGCGGCCGGTCGAGCGTCGCGGTTCCCTGGCCGCGCGCGGAGACCGAGAATCCCTCGCCGCGCACGGTGATCAGGTAGCGGCCGCCGGGGACGTAGAAGTTGATGTTCTTCCCGCGCGTCCAGACCGTGCGGCCGCGCGGGACGCCGTTGACCCGCGGGCTCCACTGGTCGAGCGGCGAGAGGTCGACGATCTCCACCTCGCCGCGCTCGAGCCGGCCGATCACGATCCCCTTCCCCTTGAGCACGACCGTGCCCCGAGCCGTCCTCGACCGAGAGCGAGCCGGCAGGGCGCGGACGCAGCCCACCCGGCGGGGACGGCGAGGGCGAGCACGACCGCAGTGAGAAGCGCGAGGCGCATGCGTGCCCGCAGTATCGGTACGGCGCGTGGGTTGGGGGTGAGACGGGCGTAAGGAAAGTGTAAGCCGCGGCCCGGAGGGCGATCCTCGCCGCGGGGCGGCGAGCCGACGTGCAAGATCGCCCCATGGACGACCTCCTCGACTTCGGCGAGCTGATCCTCGTCGTCTCCGGCGGGCTCTGCTGGCGCTCGGCGTCCGTGCGGTCGCCGGCCGGCTCGCGATCCCGACGGCGGGCGCGCTCCTCGTCGTCGCCGCCGCGGCCTCGCGACCTCGTCCGACCGGCTCGCGGCGATCCTCTCCTTCCAGGACGTCCAGCGGATCGCGACGCTCGCGCTGATCGTGATCCTGTTCGAGGGCGGCTCGCAGATCGGCCTCGCGCGCTTCCGCCGCGTCCGCGGTGCCGATCGTCGCGCTCGGCGTCGCTCGGCACGTTCGGCACCGCCGCGCTGATCGCGGTGGCCGCCCACGTCGTCCTCGACCTCTCCTGGACCGTCGTCCGGGCTGCTCGGCGCGGCGCTCGCGCCCACCGATCCGGCCGTCACGTTCTCGGTCCTGGCCGGGAAGGAGGTCAGCGGGCGCTCCGGCACGATCCTCGAGGGGGAGTCGGGCTTCAACGACCCGGTCGGCATCGCGCTGATGATCGGGATGGTCGAGATCGCGACGACGGAGCGACGGCTCGTTCTCGACGGTCGTGAGCGAGTTCGTGGTCGAGATGAGCGTCGGGCTCGCGATCGGCGTCGCGGGCGCGCTCGTCGCTCGCGTGCCGTCCTCCGCGCCGCGGTCCTCCCCGATCGCACGCTCTACCCGATCGCGGTGATCCTCGCGGCGGGCGTCATCTACGGCGCCGCGGCGGTCGCGCACGGCTCGGGCTTCCTCGCCGTCTTCGTCGCGGGCATCGTGGTGGGCGACGTCCGGTTCCGGGCGCGCGACGACGTGGCGAGCTTCAACTCCGCGCTCTCCGACCTCGGCGAGCTGGCGGCGTTCGTCGCGCTCGGGCTGACCGTCGACCTCACGCTGATCGCGGACGAGGGGCTCTGGTGGCGCGGGCTCCTGCTCGCCGTCCTGCTCGGCTTCCTGATCCGCCCGCTCGTCGTCGGCCCGCTGCTGGCGACGATGAGCCTCACGCTGGGGGGAGCGGGGCTTCATCGTCTGGAGCGGCCTCAAGGGTGCGGTGCCGATCCTGCTCGCGTCGCTCGCCGTCGTCGGCGGGACGGACTACGCGGCCGAGATCTACGGGATCGTGTTCGTCGTCGTCCTCTTCTCGGTCGTCGTCCAGGGCAGCCTGGTGCCGACCGTGGCGGCCCGCCTCGGAGTCCCGATGGAACCGGTCCGCCGCGAGTAGGTCAGGCTCGCGTCGCCCGCGAGCGAGGCCAGGCCTACGCGTCGTACGCGTAGAACCCGCGTCCTGCCTTGCGGCCGAGCAGGCCCGCGTTCCGCATCGCCACGAGGCGCGGCGGGGGCGCCATGCGCGGCTCGCGGAGCTTCTCGTAGAGCGCCTCCGACGCGTGGACGTGGACGTCGATCCCGACGAGGTCGAGCAGCGTGCACGGCCCCATCGGCCAGCCGGCGCCGTTCGTCATCGCGGCGTCGATCCCCTCCGGCGCGACGCGGGCCTCGTCGAGCACGCGCACGCAGTCGTTGAGCAGCGGGATCAGCACGCGGTTGACGACGAACCCGGGCGTGTCGTGGCAGGGCACGGCGACCTTGCCGAGCCGCTCGACGACGCCGAGCGCGGTCGCGACGGCCTCGTCCGAGGAGAGCTCGGCACGGACGACCTCGACGAGCGGCATCAGCGGGGCCGGGTTGAAGAAGTGCATGCCGACGACGCGCTCGGGCGACGACGTCGCGGCGGCGATCTCCGTCACGGACAGCGCGGAGGTGTTCGTCGCGAGGACGGCCTCCGCGCGGCAGATCCGCTCGAGCTCTGCGAAGAGCGCACGCTTGGGGTCGAGCTCCTCGACGATCGCCTCGATCACGAGGTCGCAGCCGGCGAGGTCGGCGAGGTCGGTCGTCGTCACGAGGCGCGCGACGGCGGCGTCGCGCTCCTCCTGCGTGCGCTGCCCCTTCTCGACCTTGCGCGTGAGGAAGTGCGCGATGCGCCCGGCGGCGGCCTCCCCGAGCTCGGCGGTGACCTCGCGGCCGACGACGTCGAAGCCCGCCTCGACCGCGACCTGGGCGATGCCGGCGCCCATCGCCCCGAGCCCGACGACGCCGATGCGCTCCACCGCCACGGCGCGAATCTAGACGAACGACGGTCGACGCCCGCGCGTCAGGCAGCGGCGCGCAGCTGGCTCGTCCGGAGCCGCAGGAGCTCCACGACGTCGAGCGTCACGCGAAACGGGTCGGAGATCGACCTCCCCTCCCGCGGCCGGGGCGGCTGCGACGAGCTCCCGTCGGCCTCCACGACCAGGATCGGCTCGTTCCCGAGCGAGCGGTCCCGCGAGCCCCTCGAGGCGGGCGAGCGCGGCGCCGTCGGCAGGTCGAGCGTGGCGGATCGACGATCGATCCACGCCCGCCTACCGCGGACGCAACGGTCGCCGGTACCCGGGAGGTCATCCCTGGTAGTGACGGCGCCGGTCTGCCTCGTCGATCCGCGAGTCGCGCCCGGCGAGGAGCGCGAGCGGGCCGACGAGGAGAACGAAGAGGATCAGTGCGATTTCCATGGCCTGATCGTCGCTGTGCAGGTACTATTAGGGCAAGTCGAGGTTTTCATGACAACGATCACACAACCTGATCAATGGCTCGGGGTCGAGGTGCGGCATTTCGCCGCGCTCGACGCGGTCGCGCGCGAGGGCTCGTTCGGCCGCGCGGCCGAGCGGCTCGGCTACACGCAGTCGGCGGTGAGCCAGCAGATCGCGACGCTCGAGCGGATCGTCGGCGAGACGCTGGTCGAGCGTCCGGGCGGCCCGCGGGCCGTCTCGCTCACCGACGCGGGCGAGCTGCTCCTGCGCCACGCCGAGGCGATCGTCGCGCGGCTCGACGCGGCGCGCGCCGACATGGCCGCGCTCCGCGCCGGCGAGACGGGGACGCTGCGGGTCGGCACCTACCAGTCCGTCGGCGCGCGCGTCCTTCCGGGCGTGATGCGGCGCTTCCTGGCCGACTGGCCCGGGATCGAGCTCGGGCTCTCCGAGCCGGCGACCGACCCGGAGCTGTACGCGGCGATCGAGTCGGGCGAGCTCGACCTCGCGTTCTGCAGCCCGCCGCTCCCCGACGGCCCGTTCGAGGCGCTCGAGCTGATGAGCGACCCGTACGTCCTCCTCGTCCCGGCCGACAGCCCGCTCGCCGAGCGCACGTCCGCGTCGCTCGACGACCTCGGCGACCACGTCGCTGATCGGCGTCGAACACGTGCGCGAGCGGCGCTCGTCGTCGAGAACGAGCTGCGCGAGCGCGGGCTTCGACGTCGACTACGCGTTCCGCTCCGACGACAACGGCACGATCCAGGGGCTCGTCGCCGCGGGCTTCGGCGTCGCGCTGATGCCCCTGCTCGCCGTCGCGCCGGGCGACGAGCGCGTCAAGGCGCTCCGGCTCGCGCCCGACGATCCCGCGCCGCGGATCGCCGTCGTCTGGCACCGCGACCGCCACCGCTCCCCCGCCGCCCGCGCGTTCGTCGAGATCGCGCGCGAGGTCAGCGCCGAGGTCGAGCGCGAGCTCGACGAGCCGTAGTCGCACGAGGTCAGCCTCGTGCGCACGGCCTCGGGCAGCGACCTCGTGCCGGTCGATGCCTCTGGCGGCGGCGAGCCGACGTCAGAGGCGCTCGACGACCGCGGCGATCGCCTGGCCCTGGCCGATGCACATCGACGCGACGCCGTAGCGCGCGCTCGCGCCGCTCGAGCTCGGCGAGCAGCGTCGCGGTGATCCGCGCGCCGGTGGCGCCGAGCGGGTGGCCGAGCGAGATGCCGCCGCCGTTCGGGTTCACGTCGCCGGCCTCCCAGCGCTCGTGGAGCCCCGTGTCCTGCAGGAACTGGAGCACGACCGAGGCGAACGCCTCGTTGACCTCGATCACCGCGATGTCGTCCCACGTCGAGGCCGGCCTTCGCGAGCGCCCGCTCGCAGGCCTGCGGGTTGCCGTGGAGCATGCGGTACGGGTCGACGCCGGCGAGGCCGAACGAGACGAAGCGCGCGCGCGGCTCGAGCCCGAGCCGCGACGCCGCCGCCTCGCTCGCGACGAGCATCGCCGCGGCGCCGTCGACGATCGCGCTCGAGTTGCCGGCGGTGACCACGCCGTCCTCCTTGAAGGCCGGCGTGCAGCGACGCGAGCTTCTCGAGCGACGTGTCGCGCCGCGGGGTCTCGTCGACCGCGAACGAGCACGGCCGCGCCGCCTGCGCCGACCTCGACCGGGACGATCTCCCGCTCGAAGCGGCCCTCGTCGATCGCGGCGATCGCGCGCCGGTGGGACTCGAGCGAGTACTCGTCGAGCGTCCTCGCGCGAGAGCCCCCACTCCGTCGGCGATCACCTCGGCCGAGATCCCCTGCGGGACGATCTGCCAGCGCTCGTCGAGCTTCGTCGCGAGAACCCCGCGAAGCCGCTCGCGCGCCGAGGTTCGAGCCCATCGGGACGCGCGACATCGACTCGACGCCGGCCGCGACGACGACGTCGAGATGGCCCGCCTGGATCGCGGCGGCGGCGTTGAAGGCGGCCTGCATCGACGAGCCGCACTGCCGGTCGACCGTCGTCGCGCACACGGTCTCGGGCCAGCCGGCGACGAGCGACGGCGACGCGGCCGACGTTGAGCGCCTGCTCGCCGACCTGCGTGACGCAGCCCATCTGCACGTCCTCGATCTCGCCGGGGTCGAGGTCGAGGCGGTCGACGAGCCCGTTCAGCGCCTGGGCCGCGAGCTCGTCGGCGCGGACGCCCGCGAGCGCGCCGTTTCGCGCGGCCGATCGGCGTGCGAACGGCGTCGACGATGAAGGCGTCGGTCATGGCGGTCACGGTACCACCGCGTAGAGCCGCCACCGCCCGGAACGCCCTTGAGCTCGTGCTCGCCGCGGTCCGTCGAACGCGAAGTCCGGAGCCGGCGACGAGATCCTTGACCGTGCTCGAGACGAGCACCTCGCCCGGCGCGGCGGCCGCAGTCGACCCGCGCGCCGATGTGGACGGCGATCCCGGCGAGCTTCTCGCCGGCGAGCTCGCACTCGCCGGTGTGGAGCCCGGCCCGGACCTCGAGCCCGAGGCCGCCGGGCGTCGTCGACGATCGCGCAGGCGCACGCGATCGCGCGCGCGGGCCCGTCGAAGGCGGCAGAAGAAGCCGTCGCCCGCGGTGTCGACCTCGGCTCCGCGATGACGCGCCAGCTCGCGGCGGACCGCTCGCGTGGTGCGCGCTCGAGCAGTCGCCCGCCAGCGCTCGGTCGCCGAGCTCGGCGGCGCGCCTCGTCGAGCCGACGAGGTCGGTGAAGAGCACCGTCGCGAGCACTGAGTCGGGAATCGGCAGGCGCCGACGGCGCCGCGAGCGAAGGCGAGCAGGCTGTCGGCGACCGCGTCGCGAGTACGGCCCTGGCGCTCGCATCTCCGCCGAGCTCGACGATGCTGGGCGTCCGGGAATCGCGCTCCGCGACGTACCGCGACCGGTCCCTCGCGTCTGCGAGCTGTGGAGGACCAGCGTCGGGACGTCGGATCGACCGGCAGAACGTCGCGTGATGTCGGTCTCCATCTGCCATGCGCGCGAATGTCCGCGGCCGCCGGGGCTCGCGCGACGCCGGTGCATCCAGATGAAGCCATCGAGCCGCTCGTCGTCGTCCGCGATCGCTGGGTTGATGGCACGGCGAGAACTCGCGCAGGAACTCGCGCTCCGCCCCAGTGCTCCCGCATCTCGCGTAGCGCAGCTCGAGCCACTCGCTCTCGGTCGTTGCCGTAGGGGTAGGTCCTCGCTCGTCACGAGCGCGCTGGGATACGGAGAGAGCACCGCGAGACGCGTCGCAACGCTCGGGGAAGGTCGCGGCGTAGAGCACGCAGACGTTCGCGCTCTCCGCGACGCCGAACAACGTCGCCCGCTCCGTTCCGATGGCGTCCAGGACGGCGTTGATGTCGTCCATCCGCGCCTCGAGCGTCACGTTCCGGGGCCGGTCCGAGAGGCCGGTTCCGCGCGGGTTGAAGACGATCAGCCGCACGTGCTCGGACAGCCTGCGCAGGAACGGCACGTACGGTGCACAGAGCCAGAGCGAGTAGAGATTCGTGAGGTGCGGCGCGTAGACGAGGTCGACCGGCCCGTCGCCGACGACCTGATAGGCGATGGCCACGCCGCCGCTCCGCGCGTAGCTGACGTCGGGGATGTCGTGCACGGTCGCCAGTTTCCTAGACTCTCCGTATGGCGGCCACGGCCGACGGAGCGGAAGCTGCTCCTCGACGGCGAGTGGGTCGAGACCGGCGACTGGCTCGAGGTGCCTCGCCCTACGACGGGTCGCTCGTCGCGCGCGTCGCGAAGGCGGGCGCCGCCGAGGCGCGAGCGGCCGTCGACGCCGCCGAGCGCGCGATGCAGAGCCCGCTCCCCGCGCACAAGCGCGCCGAGATCCTCGTCCGCGTCGCCGGCGCGCTCGGGAAGCGCGCCGACGAGGCGGCGCGCCAGATCTGCGGCCGAGGCGGGCAAGCCGCTCAAGGCGGCCCGCGTCGAGGTCGCGCGCGCGATGTCGACGTACACGATGGCCGCCGTCGAGGCGCGCAAGCTCGCCGGCGAGATGGTGCCGATGGACGCGTCGCAGGCCGGCGAGGGCAAGCTCGCGTTCACGATGCGCGTGCCGATCGGCGTCGTCGGCGCGATCAGCCCGTTCAACTTCCCGCTCAACCTCGTCGCGCACAAGATCGCGCCCGCGCTCGCCGCCGGCTGCGCCGTCGTGCTCAAGCCGGCGTCGCAGACGCCGCTCTCGGCGCTGCTGCTCGCCGAGCTCGAGCACGAGGCGGGGCTGCCGCCGGGCTGGCTCAACGTCGCTCGTCGGCCCGTCGGCGGAGATCGGCGACGTGCTCGTCGAGGACGAGCGCGTCGCGCTGATCACCTTCACGGGCTCGGGCGCCGTCGGCTGGAAGCTGCGCGAGCGCGCCGCCGCGGAAGCGCGTCAACCTCGAGCTCGGGAACGCGACGCCGGTGATCGTCGAGGCGGACGCGGACGTCGAGGACGCCGCCGCGACGCTGCGCCGCGAACGCGTTCTCGTTCGCCGGCCAGAGCTGCATCTCCGTCCAGCGGATCTTCGTCCAGCGAGACGTCTACGACGCGTTCCGCGACGGCCTTCCTGCCCGCGGTCGAGGCGCTCGTCGTCGGCGATCCGGCCGACGAGGACGACCGACGTCGGCCCGCTCATCTCGCGGTCCGAGCGCGACCGGGTGCTCGCGTGGATCGAGGAGGCGCGCGGCGCGGGGCGACGATCCTCGCCGGGCGGCACGCTCGACGGGCGAGCTCCTCCGCCCGACGGTCGTCGAGAAGCCGCCCGGCGGAGGCGCAGGCTCGCGTGCGACGAGGCGTTCGGGCCCGTCGTGCACCGCTGCAGCCGTACGACACGCTCGACGAGGCGGTCGACGCTCGCCAACGCACGCGCTACGGCCTCCAGGCGGGCATCTTCACGGCGCGAGCCTCAGCGAGCGCGCTGCGCGGCCGCGCGCGGCTCGAGTTCGGCGGCGTGACCGTGAACGAGGCGCCGACGTTCCGCGCCGACCAGATGCCGTACGGCGGCGTCAAGGACTCCGGCAACACGCGCGAGGGCCCGGCCTGGGCCGTCCGCGAGATGACCGAGGAGCGCCTCGTCGTGATCCAGCTGTAGAGCTCGTCGCGCGAGCCGAGCGCCGGCTATCCTGACGACCCGTGCCCCTGTTCAACGCCAGCCGCCGCGCCCGCGGCGAGCGAGCTGCGCCGCGAGCGGCGCGCGCTCCTCCTGCTCCGCGAGGAGCGGCTCCGCGACCTCGGCGGGCTGACGCTCGAGATGTACCGGCGCGACCAGTTCAACGAGGCGCTCGTCGTCGAGCGCTGCGCCGAGCTCGTCGCGATCGAGGCGCGCGTCTCGCGAGATCGACGCGCTCGCTCGCGGGCGCGCGGCCTCCGCCGGCGGCAGCGGGCGATCTGCACGTGCGGCGCGCCGATCCTGATCGGCGCCCGGTTCTGCCCGAGCTGCGGCCGCGCGCTCGACGCCGACGGAGCGGCCGGCGAGGACACCTCGGCGTGAGCGCCGAGACGTCGCGCTGCCCGCGCTGCGGCGCGCGCTCGCCGCGGCGGCAGGAGTACTGCCTCGAGTGCGGCCTGCGCCTGCCGGGTCGCGGGCGGCTCGGGCCGCTGCCGACCGAGGCGCGCGCGCTCCGGCTCCGGGTCGGCGGCCTCGCCGCGCGTCGCGTGCGTGGGCGCCGCGGTCGCGATCGCCGTCGCCGCGGACGACGCCGGGCGCCGGGCAGGTCGCTCACCGCCACCGGCGGCAGCGTCACCGTCGCCGACACCCGCGGTCGAGCCGGCGCAGCCGGCTCGCCGTCGTGGCCGCGGCGCGGAGCGGCTGGACGATCGTGCTCGCCTCGATCCCGAAGGCGACGCGGGCGCGACGAGGCCGTCGCGGTCGCGCAGCAGGCGCGCACGCGCGGGCTCGCGCGGGTCGGCGTCCTCGACTCGTCCGCGGTTCGCGAGCCTCCAGCCCGGCTACTGGATGGCGTTCGCCGGCCGCTACCAGAGCGAGGCGGACGCGACCGGCTCGCTCCGCCGCGCGCGGGCCGCCGTGAAGGGCGCGCGGGTCGCAGCGCGATCGGCCCTGAGCAGACGCTCGCTCGTCGTCCGCTGTGACAACGATCGTGACGGAGTTTGTAACACGGCGCGGGACCCGGTAGACTCGCCCTCGGAAGCGCCGGCCGCCCCTCGGAGGCCTGCGGCCAAGGCGAACGACGGACGGGAGACGGAATCCGTATGGAAGCCAACCTCGCGCAGTTGCAGTCGTGCATGTACCAGTACTCGCGGGCGATCTACCGCTCGATCAAGGATCTGATCGACCCGTACGTCGACCAGCCGACGCGCCTCGAGTACCGGCGTGCCGTGCTCTGCGAGTGCGAGGAGACGATGTCGCGGCTGGCCGCACGACCCGCAGTACTTCGCGCGTCCCGACCGGGCGCTCTTCCAGGACATCCGGCGCTACTTCCCGATCACCGCGCAGGCGCAGGTCGCCTGGGCGGTGAAGCAGGGGTCGCCGCCGCGGTCGCGTTCATCGAGGCGCAGATCGAGGCCGGCGCTGCTCGACGGCGGCGTCAGCCGCTGCAAGGCGACGACGCGCAAGGGCAAGGCCTGCCAGCGCACGCCGCTGCCCGGGCCGCGACTACTGCCCGTCGCACCAGCACCTCGAGCGCGACGACGCTGCCCGCCCGCGGTCGCCGCGTACGGCAGCCTGCGTCGCTCGCGACCGAACGCTGCCGCGAGCGCTCGTGGCACTCGTCGCGCATCCGCGCGAAGTGCCCGACGCGTCGAGCGGTAGGCTCAACCGGATGTCGCACGACACCGACAAGCTGATCCGCCAGCTCTCGCTCGTCGCGTTCCTGATGGCCGAGCGGCGCCCGCTCACCGCGCGGGACGTCAAGGGGAACGTCGAGGGCTACTCGGAGATGTCGGACGAGGCGTTCGCGCGCCGGTTCTACTCCGACCGCGCCGAGCTCACCGCGCTCGGCGTCCCGCTCACTCGCAGCGCGACGAGTTCACCGGCGAGGAGCTCTACACGCTCCGCTCGGAGCACTACTTCCTCGACCAGCTCGAGCTCGACGACGACGAGCTCGCCGCGCTGCAGACGGCGCTCTACACGCTCGAGGGGAAGTTCGCGTACGCCGAGCCGCTGCGGCTCGCGCTCCAGAACCTCGCGCTCGGCCGCCCGGGCTTCCGCCACGCGCCGACCGACGACGGCCGAGCGGGTGCGCGTCACGCGCGCCCGACTACTCGCCCGAGCTCGCCGCGCGGCTCTCGAAGCTCGAGGCGGCGATCTCGAAGCAGCGGACGATCCAGTTCCGCTACTGGTCGCCGGCGCGGGACCGCGAGACCGAGCGGCGGCTCAACCCGTACGCGCTGCGGCTCGACGAGGGCGTCTGGTACGTCGTCGGGCACGACCTCGACCGCGACGCGATCCGGACGTTCCGCGTCTCGCGGATCCGCGTCGGACATCCGGTTCGCGACCCGGCGCGAGCGCGACTTCCGCCTGCCCGCCGACTTCGACGTCGAGGCGCACCGCGTCGCGCGGCCGTGGCAGATCGGCGAGCAGGTCGGCGTGGCGCGGATCGGGGTCCAGGGCGACACCGCCTGGTGGGTGCACCGCACGCTCGCGGACGCGGGCACGGTCGAGGACGGCGTGTTCGAGACCGAGTACGCGACGCTCGGGCCGCTCGTCTCGCTGGATCCTGCGCCAGAACGGCCGGGCCGTGCCGCTCGAGCCCGCCGAGCTGCGCGACGAGGTGCGCGACGCGCTGCGGCTGCTCCGCGAGCGGCACAAGGGCGACCGCGCCCGAGACCGGCCCGCGAGCGCCGCGCCGAGCCGCGGCCCGCGCGTCGAGCGCCAGCCGGCCGGGCCGGTCGCGCCCGAGCGGTTCGGCGTCCTCCAGGCGCTCCTCGCGCACCTCCTCGCCGCCGTGCGGCGACGAGCCGCAGCGCCGACCTCGACGCCGACGAGCTCGCCGAGCGCTTCTCGATCCCGCGCGAGGAGCTGCAGGAGCACCTCTCGCTCCTCAACCTCGTCAACTTCGGCGGCGGCTGCTACACGGTCTACGCCGAGGTCGACGACGACGAGACCGGCGTGTCCGCGTCGACAAGGAGCTGTACGGCGACGTCTTCCGCAAGGCCGCCGAAGCTGACGCCGCTCGAGGCGCGCGCGATCCGGCTCGCGATCGAGTACGTCGGGCCGACGATCGCCGCCGACGCGCGACACGCCGCTCGACCGCGTGCGCACGCAAGCTCGAGGAGACGTTCGGCCAGTTCGAGCTGGCGCCAGCACGCCGCGACGCGCGCCGGCGACGACGAGGAGGCGCTCGTCCGCACGCTCGTCCGACGGCGCCGAGAAGCGCCGCCTCGTCGAGCTCGAGTACCTGAAGGAGGGCGAGGAGGAGCCGACGACGCGGCTCGTCGAGCCGTACACGATCGAGCGCGAGCTGCCCGTTCTGGCGCGTCCACACGTGGGACCGCACGGTCGACGGGCCGCGCACCTACCGGCTCGACCGGATGCGCTCGGCGCGGCTCGACGCGCGAGCGCTTCGAGCCGCGCGAGGGCTTCGACCCGAACTACCTCTCGGAGCCCGCGGTCGCGCACGCTCTGGCACGCGCCGCCGATCGCGCGCTGGAAGCTCGAGCGCGGCGCACGGGCGCTGACCGACAAGTCGGCCGTCGTCGGACGTGACGTTCAAGACGGAGGAGTGGCTGCTCTCCGAGGTGCTCGCCGACCGGGGCGAGACGGTCGTGCTCGAGCCCGCGCGCGATGCGCGCGCCGTCGCCGCGCGCGCACAGGCGCTCCAGACCGAGCTCGGGCTCAGCCCGCGCCGGAAGCGGACGGCAGAGCGAGCCTGAACGCGCGCCCCCGGCTCCGGCGCCGGGCACGAGCTCGAGCGAGCCGCCGTGCGCCTCGGCGATCGCCCGCGCGAGCCAGAGCCCGAGCCCGGTCGAGCCCGGCGCCGCTCACGCCACGCGCGAAGGGGTCGAGCCCCGGGTCGACTCCGGGCCCGTCGTCGCGTCACGTCGACGACGCACGCTCGCCGCTCGTCGCCGCGACCTCGACCGCGACGCGCGTGCCGTGGCGGAGGCCGTTCGCGACGAGGTTCGCGAGCGCCTGGCGCAGCCGCGTCGGGTCGCCGTCGACCGCCGGCCGCCCCGCGACCGCGACGGCGACCCGTCGGCTGCCGAGGCCGGCCGACGAGCGTCGCCGACGTCGACGCGCTCGCGTCGCAGCGAGAGGAGCTCCGGGTCGGCGAGGATCCGCTCGATGTCCCGGCCCGCGGCGACCGCGAGGTCGAGCGAGCCGCGCGCGCTCGGCCGGCCGGCGAACCGCCGCGGGCGCGCGTCGGCGAGCGCGGCGAGCGCGGCGACCGGGCTGCGCAGCTCGTGGGCGACGACGCCGAGCCGGTCGGCGGACGTCGGATCTCGTGCCGTCACGCGCTCACGCTCGTCCGCGATGCGCGCCACGGCCCGCTGCGGCCGCGCGCCGCAGCACGGGGTCGTCGTCGTCGACGAAGCGGCTCGCGCCAGCTCGCGCGTCCTCGCTGCCGCCGACGTTGCCGAGCGCGACGAGCGCGTTCCGCCGGAGCCAGCGCGGGTCGTTCTCGGGACGTAGAGCCGGTCGAGCTCGTCGATGAGCTCCGGCGCCGTCGCGCTCGAGCCAGTCGACGAGCGAGACGACGGGCTCGGCGCCGTCGGGAGCGGCCGCGCCGGCGCGTCGCTTCTCGACGCCGCGGTTCCACGGACAGACGTCCTGGCAGATGTCGCAGCCGTAGACGCGGTCCCCGAGCGCGTCCATCACGTCGTCGGGAATCGCGCCCGCGCGCCTGCGTCCAGTACGAGAGGCAGCGGGTCGCGTCGAGCACGCCCGGCTCGTCGAGCGCCCGGTCGGGCAGGCGTCGATGCAGAGCGTGCAGCGGCCGCAGCCGGCGTCGAGCGGCGGCGTCGGCTCGAGCTCGACGTCGGTGACCAGCGTCCCGAGCACGACCCAGGAGCCGTGGCGGCGCGTGATCAGCATCGTGTTCTTGCCGATAGAAGCCGACGCCCGAGCGCTCGGCGCCCTCGCGGTCGACGTGCTGGTTGGCGTCGACGAGCACGCGGTACGAGCCGCCGAGCCGCCGGCCGAGCGCGTCGAGGCGCTCGCGCAGGAGCGGCGTAGTGGTCGCGCCACGCGTACCGCGGCAGCCGGCCCTCCCCGGCGCCGGGCTCGGGCCCGGCGCGTAGTAGCAGAGCGCGGCCGAGACGACGGTGCGCGCGCCGTCGAGCAGCGTCTCGGGATGGCACGAGACCTCCGGGCGCGCCATCGTGAAGCGCATGCGGCCCGAAGAGCCCGCGCTCGCGCCGCTCGCGGATGTGCCGCTCGGTCTCCTCGTACGGCTCGGCCGGCGCGGCCCCGACGACGTCGAGCCCGAGCTCCTGCGCGCGAGCTCGGCGCAGCTCCGCTGGCGCGTCATGACGAGGATCGTGCCATGAAGGCGTCGCGGATCCACGAGGACGGCGGCCCGGAGGTGCTCCGGGTACGAGGAGGTGCCGGATCCGGTCGCCGGGCCCGGGCGAGGTGCTCGTCCGGCTGCGGGCGGCGTCGCTCAACCACCTCGACGTCTGGGTGCGGAAGGGGCTGCCTTCGGTGCCGAAGCCGCGCATCCTCGGCGCCGACGGCGCCGGGCGTCGTCGAGGCGCTCGGCGACGGCGTCGACGGGCCTCGAGTCGGCGACAGCGGGTCGTGCTCAACCCCGGGCTCGAGCACGGCGACGTCATCACCGTCATCGGCGAGCACTGCGACGGGACGCACGCCGAGCTGATCGCGATCGACGCCGCGCAGGTGTTCCCGCTCGACGACGCGCTCTCGTTCGAGGAGGCGGCGGCGTTCCCGCTCGTCTACGAGACCGCCTACCGGATGCTCGTCACGCGAGCGCGCCGTGCGTCGAGGGCGAGTGGGCGCTGATCTGGGGCATCGGCGGCGGCGTCGCGACGGCGGCGTTCGAGATCTGCCGCGCGCTCGGCGTCGCGACGATCGTCACGTCGGGGAGCGACGAGAAGCTCGACGCGGGCCGCGCGAATGGGGCGCCGACGTGGCGGTCAACCACGCGAAGGGCGACGTCGTCGGCCGCGGTGCAAGGAGGCGACGGGCGAAGGGCGTCGACGTCGTCGTCGAGACGGTCGGCGAGGCGACCTGGGCGCGGTCGCTCGCCGCGGTGCGCCCGGCGGGCCGCGTCGTCGTCTGCGGCGCGACGAGCGGCCCGAACCCGCCCGCGCAGCTCCACCGCTTCTGGTGGAAGCAGCTGACGGTGATGGGCTCGACGATGGGCACGCGCGACGACTTCCTCGGCGCCTACGAGCTCGTCCGCACCGGCCGTGCGCGCGTGCACGTCGACCGCGTCTATCCCGCTCGCCGAGATCGCGCGCCGCGCACGAGCGCCTCGAGGCCGGCGAGCAGCTCGGCAAGATCGTGCTCTCCATCCCGGCTGACGGCTCCGAGTCGTTGCCGGTCGGCGCAGGGTAGCGACGTGTCAGGCAACGGACCGCCGAGTCGCTACGGTACGGCCATGATCACGAAGGACGACGTCGTCGAGGCCCTGCACGGCGTGGAGGACCCGGAGCTCGGGATGGACATCGTCGAGCTCGGCCTCTACTACGACGCCGAGATCGCGGGACCGAACGTGAAGATCATCCACTCGCTCACCTCGATGGGATGCCCGGCGGGCCCGATGATCCAGGAGAACATCCACGAGGCCGTCGCGGCGCTTCCGGGCGTGGAGCAGGTCGAGGTCGAGCTGACGTTCGACCCGCCGTGGACGCCCGACCGCATGTCGGACGACGCGAAGTTCATCCTCGGCTTCGGCTAGCTGTATTTGCAGGTCATTTGGCCTGATCGCCTAGACCACTCGCAAGACTGCGGGTACACGAGCGGGTACCAAATCCTGATTGGCTCGGGATGGCTTCCAGGCCACCGAGACAGGGAGGTTCCCGATGAGTCCGCGCAAGGCTTCGCTCCGGGTTGCGCATGCGCGCTCGTGCCCAAACGTGACCAAGACGGCGCTCACGAGCGTCGGCACGGGAGCGGCAGCGGCTGCGCCTGCACACCTTCTAACTACGTGTTCTCCCGCGACCGGGACGGACGCCCGGTGAAGGGCGCCCGCGTCGAGGACCGCAAGACGGCCGAGCGCGCGCTGGCGGCGGCGCAACGCGAGATCGACGAGGGCCGCGTCGGGATCGCGAAACCGAAGAACATCACCTTCTCCGAGTGGGCCGATGTGTTCGAGGAGATCCTCGACACCCGCATCGCGTCAGGCGAACTCGACCCACGCACGAAGAGCTCGTGCGCGAGCACGCTGGAATGTGGCCGCAAGGCATTCAGGCTCTCTCTACCTCCAGAGATCGGCAATCCCGAGCTTCGCCGTTTCCTTGAGCGGTTCACAAGGCTGAAGTCCGACCTCGCGGCTCCGCTACCTGCGCGAGTTGAGTGCCTGTCTCGCCGTCGCCGTCGCCGACCGTTACCTGGACGTCGGTGACCGGCCGTTGCTCACGACCAGGGTTGACCGTCGCGCCGTTGGCGAGTCGCACCTTCCCCCTCGGCCGCTGGTCGAGAACCGTTCGCCGACGGCCGATTGGATGTCTTCCGCATTACCGCGCCCAGTGAGCAGTGAGCTCGTGCGATCCGCGCTTTCGCGTCCTTGAGCTGGAGCCCTGCGAGAACCGGAACGATGCACGACGGATCGCGCGAGGCCGATACGAGAACGACCATGGGCGCCGTCCACGTCCTCCGAAGACACATCCACCTGAACGACTCGTTCGTCGAGACGGCGCAACTCGTCGGGTCGTAATACGTGTTCGTCCAGTACCGCTCCGACACTTGGATTGCGATCGTGTGCCGTCCGACGGACAGCGGTTCAGTCGTGAACCGCGCAGACCGATCCGCATTGAGCCAGGTGTGAACGACGCAGCAATCCACGGCAACCGACAGATTGCGAGACATCGGTACCTCCGAGCGCCCACTCGATCGTGACCGACTTGTCCGTGTTGACGCTCATGCGAAAGACGTACGCGGCGTACGACGCCGTCGCGGCCCAGACGAGAGCTGTGCCGGAGGCCAGGAGCGTCAGTGCGAGAAGTCGTAGCTTCATGGGGCGGCCCTTCGTGGTACCGAGACGCCCAGGCGCGGGCCTCGGCTACGGTGGACGACACGTCGCGAAACCGTCGGACGGCGAGGGGATGCTGGTCCCGCAGGGCCCAGACGCTGTCGGGTATACGGTGCCTCGCCGTCGCCAGATCGACGTCGTCAGGACGCCCGGCCCGTCAGTCTCCCCTAGAGGTGTGCCGTGAGAGTGGGCGGTGCAAGCCCCACGACCAACCTCGGATCGTGCCGATGTTGCATATATCTCCTCCCCCGAATCGTTCCCCAGGGGAACATATAGAGCGTTCTGTCACAAAACACAAGCGCGTCCGGGTGCCCATTGTCCACTGATGGGTGCCTCAGAGCTCAGCGGGCCGCAAACCCGCATGGTCACACGAACCTTGTACTTGTTCGTGGTAGTCCTCGGCGCGCAGGTAGCGGCTGCCGCTTGCTAAACGGTGGTCTACATGCCGTGCAATGCCGTTGAGTGCTTGGTGAGGTCTAGTGCTGCGCTTGAAGTTCGTTACGGGCGTGTCGCCAGTAATGACACCGTCCTCGTGGCCGGGTCGGTGTACTGGACCCACCATCCTTGCTTGCCCGATGACACGCAGACAAGCGGCACAGAGGCGCTCGGGCGAACAGCCTGTGTACTCGCGAAACATGCTGTCCGCTCTTTCCCGGTTGCGGGCTGACACCTGAACCGCACAACGCCACTGCGCCCTACTCGGCGTGCTGTCCACCTGGCCCGTCGCACGGTCCGCGCCCCGGGCGCGGCGCTGGGCAGTACAGAGAGCGACATCCTGACCGCATTCGTCCTGACGCCTCGCTTTGCAGGGAAAAGCCAGTGGGGGTGCAACGTGGTCAAAGGACTTGTTGGAAGCGAGGGGTGCGCCCCGTGACCGAGCAGGACGTGTCGATGCTCTCGGTAGACGTTGTCGTCGTTGAGTACAACAGCCGCCAGCACCTCCGTGCGTGCGTCGAGCCTTTGGTGGGCGTACCCGGGGTCTCCATCTTCGTCGTGGACGACGCGGATGTTGAGCCGAGCGAAGCTTCGAGGTCGTGGAGGAGCTCTCCGGGTGTGCGCGTGATCCACATGCCGAGGAACGGGGGCTTTGCGTACGGGCGAGTGCGACAGGCGGCTGGCGGGCGGTCGCACGGAACTCGTCCTTTTCCTCAACCCGGACGCGCGGCTGGAGGCAGACGCGCTCGCCCGACTGGCTCACACGCTCCAGATCGACCCCGCAGGCCCGGGGTGATCGGCCCGCGTACGCTTAGCGCACGAGGACGGGACACTCACACTGGACGATTCGTGAGGATTTTCCCTCACTGCGTTCGACGTACGGTCAGGCCCTCTTCTTTACCGTCTGGCTCCTCGGGCGTCATGGGTGGACGAGGTGGTCCAGCAGCTCCGGCGCGGTACGAGCGGCCCGGGCGCGTCGACTGGTTGCCGGGAGCATGCCTCCTCGTGCGTCGTTCGACGCTCGAGGCCGTCGGGCGGTTTCGACGAGGGATTCTTCCTTTACGTCGAGGACGTCGACTTCTGTTGGCGAGTTAGTCGCGCCGGTCTCGACGTGGTCTATTCCCCGGACGCTGTCTGCGTCCACGAAGGTGGTCGGTCACTGCCTCGGGCGGGACTCCTGCCGATGCTCGCCACAAGCCGGCTCGAGTACGCGAAGCGCTACCGCGGTGCGATCGGAGCGATCGCGGAACGCGTTGGGATCGGGATCGGTGAGGGACTGCGGACGATCGTCGGTCGCGGCGAATCAGGCCACCGGCGTGGACATCTGAGAGCGCTCGGCGTGATCCTCGGCGTGATCGTGGGCGACGACGTCTTCCGCTTGCCATAGCACTGGGGTCGCCGACGGCAGCATGAAGAGGAGGGCGCGCTGCCGCCACGCGACGCGAAGTTCATTTTCGACTTCGGATGGGCGACCCCCGTGGGGGGTCTGTTTCTCAACCTCTTGAAGCGTGGGCGGCCGTGAACGAGCTCTGAGCCAGTCCCCCGGCGACGGATGCGGGAGCTTCGTTCGAGCTCACGATCTGGGTGGAGGACGCCGACGCCGTGTGGACCGATATTGGCGAACGGGGGTCACGATCGTCAACGGGCCGCTCGACCGCCCGTGGGGGATGCGCAAGGCGGCATTTCTCGACCCCGACGGCTACGTGTGGGAGGTTGCCGCGAAGATTCCCTGAGCGGCTCACTGATGCGGCGTCATGGTCAGACGGGACGCGCCGTGGTGCGCGGACCGCCCGCCCGCTGACGCTCGGCGGCGAATGTAGCTGCGCCGCGCACCGACACGTGCGGCTGGATCTGCTATCACCTTCCCATGAGCTGGCTCCGCGGAGCCCTCGCCGTCGTCGTCGTCACGGCATGCACCGCTGGGTGCCACCGCGGTCGCGGCAGCTGCGCCTGGATGTCCTGCCACGACACCTGACGGCTTCGGCCCCTTTGGGCGCGGCATCGCCGCCGGTTCGGGCGAGCATCGGCAAGGGCCACGTGCTCACCGGCGTGATCCTCTCCTCGCTCGACTGCAAGCCGATCGCCGGAGCGCGCGTCGAGCTGTGGCAGTCGAACGCGAAGGGCCGGTATGTGCGCGCCCTGAGCGCAACCGTCCTCACCGACAGAAGCGGACGCTTCCGGTTCGAGGGGCCCTACCCGGCCTCCTACGAGGGCCGACCGCCGCACATCCACCTGAGGGTCGTGGCCCCCGGCTCACGAGATCCTCCTCACCCGGTACGAGCCCGCCCGCGGATCGCGCAGAGGATCGATTCGCCTGGTGCTCCTCCCGCAGGCGGTGTAGCTCCGGGCGTCGCCGGCGACGGAACAGCAACAGGGCTCTGGCTGAGGGCAGCGCCCTCACCACGGCAGTGTCGGCTGTGGCTCGAGCCAGAGCCCTCGCTTCATCCGAGGAGGCGCACTTCTTCGCGCCGCTCGCGGGCGAAGAAGTGGATGCCGTCGTCGAAGCGGACCCAGTTGCAGCGCATGCACATGACAGGGAGTGCGTCCTGGCCGAGTCGCCATGAAGCGCACGCCGCGCAGCAGGTCGCCGTTCGTGACGCCGGTCGCGACGACGATCACGTCTCCGGGCGCGAGGTCCTCCTCGGTGAACACGTGTGCGATGTCCTCGACGCCGACCTCGCGGGCCGCCTCGATCTGCGAGCGCGTCGTCGGCCAGAGCTGGGCCTGCATGCCTCCACCGAGGCAGCGCAGCGCGGCCGCCGTCAGCACCGCCTGGCGTGTGCCGCCGATGCCGATCGCGAGGTGGTCGTTCGTTCCGCGGATCGCGGCCGAGATCGACGCCGTCACGGTGCCGTCGCCGATCAGCTTGATGCGCGTCCCCGCGCTGCGCAGCTCCTCGATCAGGTCGTGGTGACGTGGCCGGTCGAGGACGAGCGCGGTGATGTCGAGCGGCTGGCGGCCGAAGCTCTCCGCCACCTTCTGGACGTTCTCCGCGACCGGCCGGTCGAGGTCGATCACGGCACGGGCGCGGGGCCCGACCGCGATCGAGCGCATGTACATGTCCGGCAGCCGCCGCAGCGCCCCCTCGGGAGCCACCGCGAGCATCGCCATCGCCCCGACGCCGCCGCGCGCGACGACGGCGCGGCCCTCGATCGGGTCGAGCGCGAGGTCGACGCGCTCCCCGCCGGCCCCGACCGCGCCGCCCGGCGAGCAGCGTCTCGCCCGTCCGGGCGCCGATCACGATCTGCCCGTCGATCGGAAGCTCGTCGAGCGCGGCCTTCATGGCGCTCGCAGCGGCGTCCTCCGCCGCCTCCTCGTCGGCGCGCCCGAGCCAGCGGGCGCCCGCGAGCGCCGCCCACTCGGTCGCCCGCGCGTACCGCGTACAGAGGCAGTCGGCCACGCGCCGACTCTACGCGCGGACGAGCCGGTCGGCGGTCGAGAGCACGAGGTCGAGCACCTCGCCCATCGCCTGGTCGAGCGTCGCGTTCATGATCACGGGCACGTCACAGCGCCGCGCGCGCTCGATCAGCGCGTCCTGGATGAGCCGGATCTCGGGCATCCCGTCGAGGTACTTCTCGAGCGGGCGCAGCCCCTCGGTCGCGTGGTCGCGCACCCAGAAGTGGCTGCGGTGCAGGTCCTCGTCCTCGATCGCGACAGGCACTGGACGACGATCGCGTCGCCCGCGGTGCGAGGTCGACCATGCCCGGCACGAGGTGGACTCCCTCGAGCACCATCGACCAGCCCTCGGCGAGCGAGCGGTCGATCGCGGCCTCGACGCCGACGAGCACGTTGCGGGTCTGGTCGAGGAAGCCGAGCAGGCGCGCGTCGCCCGCCTCGTCCTCCTCCGCCTTCGTGAGCGCGAGCCCCGCCTCGAAGCTCGAGTAGTGCACCGACGGCATGAACGCCCGGCGAGAAGAAGGCGCGCATCGTCTGGCGGATGAAGTCGGTCGACGTGACGCGCGTGATCCCGAGCCGGTGGGCGGCCTCCGTGGCGATCGTCGACTTGCCGGTGCCCGTGGCGCCGCCGACGAGGAGGATGATCGGGACGTCGAGCTGCCGGAGCGCGTGCAGGTGCCGGAGCCGCCGCATCGTGCGGCTCCCCTCCGCCTCGCCCAGCACCTCCGCCGCGAGCTCGGCGAGCCGGTCGAGGTCGAGGCGGTCGGTCCCGCGCTCGGCCATGTCGGCGTCGGCGCGCCGCGCGAGCTCGTACGCGCGCGTCACGGTCAGCCCGGTGGCCGCGAGCGCGCGGGACATCAGCCCCTTCGACCAGGGCGGCCCGTCGTCGCCGCCGAGCGGCAGCGGCGCGAGGTAGCGGCGCTCGCTCACCGGACGGCCTCGGGGACGAGCGCCACCGCCTCGGCGGCGAGCCGCTCGGAGCTCGGCGTCGAGATCCGGCTCGCCCGGAGCGGCACGACGTCGTTCGCGGCGACGACGACGCGCGACGCCGCGTCGGCTCGCCTCCTCGACGACGACGTCGACCGCCGCCGCCTTGAGCTCGACGACGAAGACGTCGGCGTCGGTGCGCGCGAGCTCGTCACGCAGGCGCGCCCGGTCGGCGAGGCTGCCCGAGACGTGCGTGACCCGAGCGCCGTGCGCGTCCTCGAGGTGCGCGCGAGCCGCGCGTGCTGCGGCTCCGGGGCGGTGCAGAAGAACGCGACGCGCTCGCCCGACACCGGCTCGAGCGGCCGCGGGCGCAGCACGGCGCGGATCACGGCGGTCCCGGGCCGGATGTGGGCCCGCAGCGCATCGCGCAGCTCCGCGTGCGGCGCGTCGGCCTCGGCCATCGTCACGACCACGAGGTCGGCGATCCGCGCCCGGTAGGCGTTCAGGTAGCCCGCGGCGACCTCGACCGGCTGCGCGGCGGAGGTCGACGAGCAGCCGGCGGTCGGCGGCGACGGGCGGCAGCGCGGCGCCGCTCCCGTCGAGCACGACGAGGTCGGGACCGAGGCCGATCGCAACCGACACGCCCTCGAGCACGTTCGAGACGGCGACGCTTCCCGCCAGCCCGCCGCCGCAGCGGCGGCAGCCGACCGTCGGCACGCCCGCGACGATCGCCGTCTCGAGATGGTCGGACGCGGCGTGACGGCCGTCGCGCGAGAGCGTCGAGCAGCGCGTCGACGGTCGGCGCGACGACGACGGTCTCGGGCTCGGGCGGGCCGCCCCGGCCCATCGCGACGACGACGATCCGGCGCGTCGCGGCGAGGCGCCGGGCGACGTGCCCCGTGACCGCGGTCTTCCCGACGCGCTTGCCGGTGCCGATCACGGCGAGGGTCGGGACGCCGACCGGCTCGTCGGCGGCGGGTCGAAGCGGAAGTCCGGCCCCTCGTAGGGGATGCCCAGCGCGAGCACCCGGCTCGCGAGCGCGAATCGCTCGGCGCGGCCCGAGCACGGGCTCGTCGGAGAGGTCGAGGACGACGTCCGGGCCGATGGAGCTCGACGGCCGCCTCGACCGAGCGGCTCGAGCGGCACCCCGTAGCCCTCGCCGTCGCCGCGGAGCTTCTCGGTGCCGCCGACGAGCACCGCGGCGACGACGAGGTCGTCGATCTCCTCGAGCGCAGCGCGGACGACGGGCGGGTAGTGCTCGCCGTCGACGATGGCGACCACGCGTCTCATCCTCTCGTCGTCACCTCCTGCTCGATCCGGCCGGTGTACTTCTCGTACTCGAACGTCTCGGTGGAGAACTGGATGATCCGCTCCTCCCCGTGGAACGGATGCCGCCGCGAGATCGACACGTGGTTGCCGTTGATCTCGACGACGTTGTAACAGGGCCTCGTGTTTCCCCGGAGACGCAGGGACGAAACCGTGCCCGGTGTTGACGACGAACAGGTTCTCGAGCCGCCACGCGTACGGGACGTGCTTGTGCCCGGAGAGCACGAGGTGGACGCCCGCGCGGAGCAGGCACTCGATCGCGTCGCCGGCGTCGTAGACGACGTTGCGCTCCCGGCCGGTGCCGGGCACCGGCAGCAGATGGTGGTGGAGCACGAAGATCCTGAGCTTCGAGGGCTCGGCGGCGAACTGCTCCTCGATCCACGGGTAGCGGCCGCGTCCGATCTGCCCGTGGTCGAGGTCGGGCTCCGTCGAGTCGACGGCGACGACGGCCACGCCGTCCTTGCGCAGCACGGAGTTGCGCGTCGCCGAAGAGATCCTCGAAGTGGACGTAGCCGACGTTGCGCGCGTCGTGGTTCCCCGGGACGACGACGAACGCGTCGCAGTCGATGCTGTCGAGGTACTGGCGGGCGAGCTGGTACTCGTGCTTGAAGCCGAACGTCGTCAGATCGCCGGAGCAGACGACCATGTCGGGCTGGAGCTCGTTGATCTCGGAGATCGCCCGCTCGAGCAGCGCGCCTCGAAGTACGTCCCCCCGCAGTGCAGGTCGGAGAGGTGGGCGATCCGGAACGGGCGTTCGCCGACGGCCATCGCACGCAGTCTACGGCGGACAACGGGGTTTGCGACCGCGAAAGCGGGCGCCTTCAGGGATGTGCCCCGCGACCGAAGGCGGGGATCGAGCGGCGCGATTTCGCTCCTGCGAAATCGCGCTTCGCGAGCTGATAAGGGGGCCGTCCGGGCCGGTCGCTACCCTCGGGACGGTGCCGGAGACGCCCACGGAATCCGGCTCGTTCCAGGCATATCGCGGCTCCGAGCCGCCGCGTTTCGTCAACGGCGCGGAGCGCGAGTGCGCCCAGATCCTCGACTGGTACGGGGTTCCGTGGGAGTACGAGCCCCGTTCGTTCGTCCTCGAGCGCGACGCGGAGGGCCGCGTCACGAGCGCGTTCACGCCCGACTTCTACCTTCCCGAGCAGGACCTCTACATCGAGGTCACGGTGATGAAGCAGTCGCTCGTGACCCGGAAGAACCGCAAGCTGCGCCAGGTCAGGCAGCTGTATCCGGGCATCCGCGTGAAGCTCTTCTACCGGCGCGACATCGAGCGCCTCGCCCAGCGCTACCGGCTGCGGATCGCCTCGTGAGCCGCTCCGCAGCCGAGCGCCTGCGCGCGGAAGGCCAGCCGATCGGCGAGGTCTACCTCGGGCGGGAAGAGATCGCCGCGCGCGTCGCCGAGCTCGGGCGCGAGATCGCGGCCGTCTACGCGGGCTCGCTGCCGCTGCTCGTCGCGCCGCTCAAGTCGAGCACGGTGTTCCTCGCCGACCTCTCACGGGCGCTCGAGCTCGACCACGAGCTCGACGTGATCGAGCTGGCGCCCTACGGCAGCGGCCGCGCGGGCGGGGGCGTGCGGCTGCTGAAGGACCTCGACCAGCCGCTCGAGGGACGCGACGTGCTGCTCGTCGAGGACGTCGTCGACACCGGGCTGACGCTCGGCTTCCTGACGCGGTGCTTCGCCGAGCGGCGCCCCGCGAGCCTCGCCGCCGTCACGCTGCTCGACCGCCCCTACCGCCGGCTCGTCGACGACATCCCGCTCCGGCACGTCGGCTTCACGGTCCCGGACGAGCTGTTCGCCGGATACGGCCTCGGGCTCGACGAGCGCTGGCGCGCGCTCCCCGACCTGCACCTCGTCGCCGTCGACGAGCTGCCGGCCGCGATCGACGCCGCGTAGGCACGTTCCGGCTTCGCCGGAACGCACCATGCACCGGCCGAGGTCTGGTGCCTCTCGGCGAAGCCGAGAGGTGCCCTACAGGTACCCGAGCGGGTCGACGGCGCTGCCGTTGACGCGCACCTCGAAATGGACGTGCGGGCCGGTCGAGTTGCCCGTGCTGCCGGAGTAGGAGACGACCTCGCCCGCCGCCACCGACTGGCCGACCGAGACGGCGAAGGACGTGTTGTGCGCGTACGCGGTCGAGAGGCCGTTCCCGTGGTCGACGACGACGAGGTTCCCGTAGCCGCCCATCCAGCCGGCGTAGATCACGGTCCCGGCGGCGGCGGCGCGGACGGCGGTCCCGCGCGGCACCGCGATGTCGATGCCCTCGTGCATGCGCCCCCAGCGCGCGCCGAAGCCGCTCGTGACCGGGCCCGAGACGGGCCACGCGAGCAGGCCGTTGCCCGAGGGTGGGACGATCGCGGGCGTCGCGGCCTGCTGCTGGGCCTCGCGGATCCGGGCCGCGAGCGCCGCGCTCTGCTGCTCGAGCGCCTGGATCTCCTGCAGCGTCGAGTCACGATCCTCGTTGATCGACGCGAGCGTCGTGGACTTCTCGCTGCTGCGCCGCGACGAGCGCGTCGCGGCTCGCGACGAGCCGCGTGACGACGCCGCGCTGCTCGGCCGTCGCCGACGAGACCGTCGCCTCGACGCGCGCCGCCTCCGCCCGTGCGAGCCGCGTGCGCCGGCGAGCGTCGGCCACGCCGTCGCGAGACGCCTTGACCTGCGCGGCGATGCGCTCGTCCTGACGGCCGATCCGCCCGAGCAGCTCGAGGTTGTCGAGGATGTCCGTGAAGCTCGACGTGCCGAGCCACGAACGAGAGCACGTCCGGCCCGTCGGTCATGTACAGCTCGCGCACCCGCCGCTCGAGGCGCGCGAGCGCGACGCGGTACTCGCCGCGGAGGCGCTCCAGGCGGGCCGTCTGGGCGGCGATCGTGCGGTCGAGCGTCGTCGAGGCGGGCCCGGGCGCTCGAGAGCTGGCCCTCGAGCACCGCGAGACGAGCCTGCTGCGCGTCGACGCCTGCCTCGCAGCTCGCGCACGCGCCCCGCGACGGCGCTCAGCTCCTCGGTGAGGACGCCCGCCTGACGCTCCGCGTCCGCCGCCTGGCCGCGGAGACGCCCGAGCTGGCTGTCGACGCGCGCCTTCTCGGTGCCCGGGATCGCCCGGCCGCCGGCCCGGCCGGGAGGAGGAGGCAGAGAGCCAGGAGGGCTGCGGCGGCAGCTTCCAGGCCGGCTCGACGACCCATCAGGCGCTCTTCGCCCTGCCGGCCCGAGTCCCTTCCGCCCGGGCGACGTCCAGCCGGTCGAGCGCGCGGAGCGCCTCGGCCGCGTCGCGGCGCAGCACGCCGACCACCGCGCGGTAGTCCTCGTCCGAGAGCCGCCCCGCCCGATGATCCGCCTCGAGCTCCTTCAGCGCCGCGAGCGCCCGATCGCGAGCCTCCACCGCGTCGAGCCGCTCCCGCTCGGCCGCGTCGAGCTCGTGGAGCGCGTCGGACTCGGGCGCCGGCTCGCGGAGGAACGGGAGCGCGACCACGACGACGACCGCGACGGCGAGCGCCGCGCCGAGCAGGAGCCACAGGCTCACGTGGTCGCGGGGCTGTCGCCGGGCTCGCCGGCCGACACGTACCGGGTCGCCAGGCGCCGCTCCTCGCGCGCGTCCGGCCAGAGGGTGATCAGCGACCCGAGCACGAAGACGAGGCCCGCGAGCCAGATCAGGTTGACGAGCGGCTTGACGAAGACGCGGAAGAAGACGGTGCCGTCGTCGTTCACCTGCTCTGCGATCACGAACAGATCCTCGCCGGTGAGCCGGTCGGAGCGGATGCCGACCTCGTTCGACACCTGCTGCTCGACGCTGTAGGCGTTCTTCCCCGCCTCGAGCGTGCCGAGGCCGTCGCTCGCCGCGCCGCACGTCGAGCACCGCCCGGATCTCCGTGGCGTTCGCGCCGTCGCGCTCGGTGAGGTCGCGGTAGGTGAGCGTGTAGCCGCCGACCGAGAGCGAGTCGCCGCGCGCGAGCTTCCCTTCGACGACCGAGTCGTACGCGCTCGAGCCGGCGACGCCGATCGCGAGCAGCACGACCGCGGCGTGGACGACGTATCCGCCGTACCGTCGCCGGTTCCGCCCGATCGAGGCGGCTGAAGGCGGTCGGGACGCTCTCACCCGTCAGCGCGCGCCGGGCGGCCGTCCCGCGGACGAACTCCAGGCCGATCGTGGCGAGCACGAACGCGGAGAAGGTGTACGCGATGAGCCCGGGGATCGACGATCCGGCGCCGAGCAGGATCAGGAGCGGCTCCGGTCGCGAGCGCGATCCCCGCGGGCCAGGCAAAGACGCGCGCGAGCCCCCGCAGCGAGGCGCGACGCCAGGCGACGAGCGGGCCGATGCCCATCAGCAGGAGCAGCGGCAACCCGAAGATGCGCAGGAAGAAGTCGTAGTAGGGCCGCCCGACGACGACGGACTCGCCGCGCACGGCCTCGGAGAGGATCGGCCACGCGGTGCCCCAGAGGATCGTCAGGCACAGCGCGACGAGCAGGAGGTTGTTGTAGAGGAACGTCGCCTCCCGCGAGACGAGCGACTCGAGCCGCGCGGTCGTGCGGAGCTGCGGCAGCCGCAGCCAGATCATCGTGGCCGAGAAGACGACCGCGACGACGATGAAGCCGAGGAACCACGGGCCGATCGCGCTCTGGGTGAACGAGTGGATCGAGCTGACCACGCCGGAGCGCGTGAGGAACGTCCCGAACAGCGAGAGGCAGAACGCGAGGCTGACCAGCGTCACGTTCCAGACCCGGAGCATGCCGCGCTTCTCCTGGATCATCACCGAGTGGAGGATACGCGGTCGCCGCGAGCCAGGGCATCAGGGCGGCGTTCTCGACGGGGTCCCAGGCGTAGTAGCCGCCCCAGCCGACCTCCTGGTACGCCCAGTGCGCGCCCAGGAGCTGCCCGACGCCGAGCGCCGTCCACGCGACGATCGTCCAGCGCCTCGTCGCGACGATCCAGCGCTCGTCGGTGCGCCCGGAGAGGAGCGCGCCCATCGCGAACGCGAACGGGACGGCGAGCCCGACGTAGCCGAGGTAGAGGAAGACCGGGTGGGCGACCATGTACGGGTTCTGGAGGCTCGGGTTGAGGCCGTTCCCGTCGGCCGGCGCGGGGATCGTGTCGAACGGGCTCGAGACCGCGACGAGAAGCCAGGTGAACCCGACGGCGATCCCGCCGAGCACGGGCGTGACCCAGACGACGAGGTCGCGCGCGCGCTTCCGCGCGAACCAGACCGCGAGCGCCGCGTAGCCGGTGAGGATGAGGAGCCAGAGCAGCAGCGATCCCTCCTGACCGCCCCAGAACGCCGAGATCTTGTACGCGAGCGGCAACGCGCGGCTCGAGTGCCCCGCGACGTAGGCGAGCGAGAAGTCGTCCCGCAGGAAGCCCGCGACGAGCACGAGCGCCGCGACGAGGGTCGAGAAGAACGACGCGACGAGCGCGTTACGGGCGGACAGCGCGAGCCGCCGCCGCCCGAGCGCGGCAGCCGCACCCCCGGCGACGAGGGCGTAGAGCGACAGCCCGAGCGTGACGAGGAGCGCGGCGCGACCGAGCTCGGCCATCGCTCAGGACTTCGCGGCCTGGTACTTCGACGGGCACTTCGTGATCATCGACCCGGGGGTCGTCACGAAGGTCCCGTCCGCCCGCTGCGTGCCCGTCACGACCACGTCGCGCCCGGTCCGGAAGAGGTCGGGCACCGAGCCCTTGTAGAGCACCGTGACGCGCTGCTTGTCGCGCCCCCTCGATGTCCTGGAGGACGAACCGAGGCCGGCGCCGTGCGGATCGCCGGTCGGCGTGCCGACGACGCGGCCCGCGAGCGACACCTCGCCCGTCTTGGACGCGAGCTCGCTCGGGGACACGGAGGGCGTGCCGCCGCCGGCGAGCGACGTGTAGAGGAGGAAGACGGCCAGCACCGCCGCGACGGAGACGGCGATGACCAGCCTGGCCGGGGACGACGTCCGCGCCATGCCGAACAGTCTAGAGACGGCTCCGCGCGGCGGGGTGAGAAGAACCCTCGGTGTCGCGGTCGCCAGTCGGACACCTCGCATGGGGCGCGCGGCCGGGTCGGGCGGCGGTCTCGCCCTACGCCTCGGCGGCGTCGCGCTCGCGGCGGCGCGGCACCTCGTACCCGTGGTCGAGGCAGAGCGAGCCGGGGGCATCCTCGGTCAGCGAGTCGCAGTACCCCTTGCCGTACGCCGCGCGCATGAACGCCGAGACGACCTCGAGGTTCCACTCGGAGATGTCGGCCGCCTCGCGCCAGAGGTCGGTCAGGCGGAGGTCGATGTCGAGCTCGAGAAGGTCGATCCGTGTGGGCTGGGCCATAGCGCGAGGGTACGGGACCCATCGGACGGCACATGCCGTTTGCAGGACAAACGACGCGATGCGGACTGGCACCGAAACCGGCGTCGTCGCCTGTCAGGCTGCCCGACCTCCGGAGACGCCAGGGCCAGTCGGCCCGCGGCCGCACCTCACGACGCCTTCGGGGACTACAGTCGCCTGCATGGGACGGATCCGGGTCGGCCCCGCGCGCGTGCCGTCGCGCGAGAGCCCCGAGGCGGCGGTCGAGCTCCTGCTGGAGCGCGGCTACGACGCGTGCGAGATCGACTTCGAGTCCGGCTTCTGGATGGACTACCCGTGGGCGGAGCGGCTCGGCGAGGTGGCGCGGGAGCACGACGTCGCCCTGTCCGTCCACGCGCCGCTCTTCGGCTGGGTCGGCCACCTCGAGACGAGCGGCAGGAAGTGGTCGTCCGCGCTCGGCGCGCTCGACCGGAGCGCCGGGATCGCGACGGCGTGCGGCGCCGAGGTCGTGGTGTTCCATCCCGGGTTCCTGCTCGGGCGCAGCCGCGAGGACGCGATCGACGCGGTCGTCGAACAGCTCGCGCTCGTGCGCGAGCGGCTCGAGGGGAAGGGCCGCGCCGTGCCGTTCGGGATCGAGGTGATGGGACGCGTGCGGGATCTCGGCTCGCTCGAGGACTGCGTCGAGATCAGCCGCCGCGCGGGCTGGGTGCGACCGGTGATCGACTTCGCGCACATGCACGCCACGAGCGACGGCGCGTTCCTCGAGGCGGACCGGTTTCGCGAGGCGCTCGCACTCGCCGACGCCGTGCTCGAGCCGGACGCCCCGTTCCACATCCACTTCTCCGACATCGCCTTCGCCAACCGCAACGAGACGAAGCACCTCCCCTACGGCGAGGGAACGCTGCGCGCCGATCCGCTCCGCGACGCGCTCGGCGCCTTCGACGCGGCCGGCGACGGTCATCTCGGAGTCGCCGGACGAGGCGTCGAGCCAGGCGATCCGGACGATCCTCTCGGGCTGAGCCCAAAGCTCCGCCCGGAGCAGGTGCGGCCGAAGGCCGCGCTAGATGATCCGCGCGGCGCGCTCGGGCTGGAGCAGCGCCGCGAGCCGGTCCTCGAGCTCGGCCGCCTCCTCGTCGCGACCGCGCTCGCGCAGGAAGCGGGCGAGCGCGGTGAGGGGCTCCGGCTCGCTGTTGCGGAAGTCGGTCTCGGCGAGCACGGCGAGCGCCTCGCGGAGGAGGAGCTCCGCCTCCTCGTCGCGCCCCTGCGCCGCGCGCACGAGCCCGAGCACCATGCGGACGTTCGAGCGGGACATCATGTCCTGCATCCCGACGGTCTCGACCGCCGAGAGCGCCCAGCGCTCCGCCTCTTCGACGCGGCCCTGGGCGAGGACGATCTCCGCCAGCGTCCGCTGCGCCTCGACGATCTTCCCCCGCTCCTGGACCGAGAGGAGCGTCCGCACGGCCTCGCGGACCAGCTGCTCCGCGCGCTCGACGTCCCCTCCCCGCCAGACGGCCACCCCTTCGAGCTGCCGTGTCCGTGCGGCGTCCGGCACCGCCCCGGTCTCGTCGAACAGCTCGTATGCGGCGTGGAACGCGCGCGGCGGCCTCGTCGAAGCGCCCGCGGCGCAGGAGGATCGAGCCGCGGATCCGGCACGACCAGGCGCGCCCCGAGAGGCTGTCGCTCGCCTCGGCGAGCGCCGATCCGGCCTCGAGGAGCTCCTCCGCCCTCGACACCTCGAGCCGGGCGTGGGCGGCCGCCGCGAGCTCCGTGAGGGCGAGGCTCTCGAGATCGGCGCGCCCCGCCTCGCGCGCGATCACGACGGTCTCGCCCGCGTAGCGCTCGACCGCGGCGAGGTCGCCCTCCCACCAGCCGATGCTGCTCAGGAGCGTGAGCACCTCGTACCGTGCGTCTCCGGGCGCGTCGGCGAGCAGGTCGTGCGCCTCCTGGCCGAGCCGGCCGGCGGTCGGCACGTCGGCGTTCAGGTTCAGGACGATCTCCGCCAGCTGGGTGAGCGCGAGGCCCTCGATCGTGCGCTCGCCGGCCTCCTGCGCGAGCGTGCGGACGTCCTCCATCTCGACCGACGCGGCCGGGAGCTCCCAGAGCCGCCACGCGGCGCGCGCGGCATGGAACCGCCGCTCCAGGCTGGGCTCGAGCTCGATCGAGCGGAGCAGCAGCCGACGCGCGGTGCGGTTCGCCTCGCGTGCCAGCGCGCGACAGCCTGCGCGCTCGAGCACGTCCGCCGCCTCGGCCCGCAGGTCGGCGGGCACCTGCCCCTCGAGCTCCGCGAGGAGCGCCGCGGCACGCTCGAGGTGATAGGCCTGCGCCTCGACGAGCTCGTCCATCGACCGCGCGCGGAGCCACGCGGCGAACGTCCGGTGGAGCCGTGCCCGCTCTCCCTTCGCGAGGCCGCTGTACGCGACGTCGCGGATCAGCACGTGGCGGAAGCGGAACGCGACCTCGCCCGAGACGGTGGAGAGCGGCTCGCGCGTGAGCAGCTGGCGGTCGACGAGATCGGCGAGCGCGGTGTCGACGTCGAGCGCCGGATCCAGCTCGGCGACCGCCCCGCGCCAGAACACGCGGCCGACGAGGGCGCCGTGACGCACGACCGACCTCGACGCGGGCGGCAGCCGGTCGATCCGCGACGCGATCAGCGCCTGCACCGTGTCCGGGATCCGCACCGAGGCGGCCCCGTCGCCCTGCTCGGCGAGCATCCGGATCGTCTCCTCGACGAAGAGCGGGTTGCCCTCCGTCTTGTCGAGCAGCGCGGAGCGAACGCTGTCGCGGCAACGACGTGCCCGCGACGAGCGCGTCGACGAGGGCCTCGATGTCGGCCTCGGGCAGCGGGCCGAGGTCGATCGTGATCGACCGCCTCCTCCCTCCTCCCCATCCCGGCCGGGACTCGAGCAGCTCGGGCCGCGCGAGACAGACGATCAGCACGGGGGCGTCGTCGACACGGTCGGCGAGGTGCTCCACGAGGTCGAGGAGCGGCTCCTCGGCCCAGTGGAGGTCCTCGAAGCCCAGCACGAGCGGCTGCGCCTCCGCGAGGGTCGTCGCCCATTCCTGCGCCGCCCACGCGATCTCCTGCCCGCGGCGCGTCCCCGACACGGTGTCCAGCACGCCGGCGGCCAGCCCGAGCAGGTCGGCGACCGCGTCGCTCGAGCAGGCCTCCCGGAGCTTCTCGAAGGCCTCCTCGGGCGAGTCGTCGGGCGAGATCCCCGCTGCCGCCTGGACCATCTCGGCGAGGGGCCGGTAGGCGAGGCCCTCGCCGAAGGGCAGCGACCGCCCGGTGAGGACGGTCGTGCGCTCGAGTCCCGCGTAGAACTCCCGCACGAGGCGGCTCTTGCCGATGCCCGGGTCGCCGAAGATCGTCACGAGCTGGGCTCGCCGGTCGCGCACGGCCCGGGCGAACGCGTTCTCGAGCAGCTCCAGCTCCTCCTCCCGCCCGACGTACGGCGCGACCACGCTGAGCGGCCGTCCGATCGGCCGCTCGGTGCAGATGACCCGCCACACCTCGCATGCCGTCGCGGAGGCCCTTGAGAGGACGCCCGACGGTGGGCTCCGTGACGACGCGGTCGGTCGTCAGCCCGTACGCCGTCGGGCCGATCAGGATCTCCCCCGGCTCGGCCGACTGCTGGAGACGGGCGGCGACGTTCAGCGCCTCGCCCGTGGCGAAGGTCGAGTCGCCGTCCTCGACGACCACCTCGCCCGCCTCGATCCCGATCCGCACCGGAAGCTCGCCGTTGCCGGTCTCGACGATCGCGACGGCCGCGCGCACGGCCCGCTCGGCGTCGTCCTCGTGCGCGGTCGGGACGCCGAAGACGGCGAGGACGGCGTCGCCGGCGAACTTCTCGACCGTGCCCCCGTAGCTGTCGATGTGCGCCGCGGACGCGGTCGAAGAAGCCGGTCACCTGCCGGCGCGCGATCTCCGGGTCGCTGCGCGGAGACGAGCGCGGTCGAGTCGACGAGGTCGACGAACATCGCCGTCGCGAGCTTGCGCTCCATGCACGGAGTCTAGGTTTGCGGGAGGAGGCTGCGGAAGGGCGTGAGCCCGCCGTCGCGTGACGGGGCGAGACTACGATGCGCCTCGTGCTCGACCCGAAGGTCTTCAAGGCGTACGACGTCCGCGGCATCTACCCGACGGAGCTCGACGAGGACGGCGCGTACCGGATCGGGCGGGCATACGTCGAGCATTTCGAGCCCCGCTCGATCGCGGTCGGACGCGACATGCGGCTGAGCGCGCCCGCGATGGCGGCGGCGCGTCATGGACGGCGCGGCCGACGGCGGCGCCGACGTCCTCGACCTCGGGATGGTCGGCACCGAGATGGTCTACTACGCCGTCGGCGAGCTCGGCCTCGACGGCGGCATCTGCGTCACCGCCTCGCACAACCCGAAGGAGTACACGGGGATGAAGATCGTCCGCCGCGGCGCGCTGCCGGTCGGCGGCGACTCGGGGCTCGACGACGTCCGGCGCGGCGCCGACGGCCGGCTTCGGCGACGTCCTGCGCCGCGGCGAGATCCGAGCGGAGGACATCTGGGACGGGTTCGTCGCGAAGGTGCTCTCCTTCGTCGACCGTGCGTCGGTCCGTCCGCTCAAGGTCGTCGTCGACGCCGCGAACGGCATGGCGGGGGCGATGCTCCCGCCGGTGCTCGAGCAGCTGCCGCAGCTCGACGTCGTCCGCTGCTACTTCGAGCCCGACGGGTCGTTCCCCAACCACGAGCCCAACCCGCTCCTCCCCGAGAACCGCGCGTTCATCGTCGAGAAGACGCGGACCGAGGGCGCCGACCTCGGCGTCGCCTACGACGGCGACGCGGATCGCTGCTTCTTCGTCGACGACACGGGCGAGTTCGTGCCCGGCGACTTCGTCACGGCGCTCCTGGCCCGCGACGATGCTCGCCACGGAGCCCGGGCGCGAAGGTGATCTACGACGTCCGGGCGAGCTGGGCGGTGCCGCGCGCGATCGAGGAGGCCGGCGGCGTCCCGCTCGTCAACCGCGTCGGTCACGCGTTCATCAAGCAGCGCATGCGCGAGGAGGACGCGCTGTTCGCGGGCGAGGTCTCCGCCCACTACTACTTCCGCGACTTCTCGCAGGCCGACACGGGCGTCGTGCCGTTCCTCGTGATGCTCGGGCTGCTCTCGCGCGAGCGGGCGCCCGCTGTCGCAGCTCCTCGCGCCGTTCCGCGAGCGGTACTTCATCACCGGCGAGATCAACACCCCGGTGGCCGACGTGGCGCTGAAGCTCCGGGAGATCGAGGAGCGCTACGGCGCCGACGGCGGCCGGATCACCCACCTCGACGGCGTCTCCGTCGACTTCGACGACTGGCACTTCAACGTCCGCCCGTCCAACACCGAGCCGCTCCTGCGGCTCAACCTCGAGGCCCTCGACGAGGCGACGATGGAGCGGCGGCGCGACGAGGTGCTCGACCTGATCCGATCCTGACCAGGAGGGACGATGCCGACACTGCTGCAGTTCGACTTCCCGATGGCCGGCCCCTGGGGCGACGAGATGGCCGCGGCCTTCGGCGACCTCGCGGGGATCATCGGACGGTCACCCGGGCTGCGCTGGAAGATCTGGACCGAGAACGAGGAGGAAGGAACCGCCGGGGGCATCTACCTCTTCGAGGACGACGACTCCGCGCGCGCGTACCTCGAGGAGCACACCGCCCGGCTCGAGGGCTTCGGGGTGAAGGACATCCGGGCGAAGATGTTCCACGTCAACGAGCCGTTGACGCAGGTCACTCGCGGGCCGGTCGGCGACTGAGGTGGACACGCTGGAGCTCGGCCGGGTCACCGACCGCCGACCCCCCTTCAAGTACTCCGCGCTGACGCGCGTCTGGTTCTCCGACACGGACGCGCAGGGCGTTCGCCCGATCTTGTGGTCGTTGCCACCTATTCCGACAGCCATGCGGATTTCGCCTGCGCCGCGATGGAACAGGGCGCGCATGTGTTTGTCGAAAAGCTGCTGGGCGACCAGCGGTCGCGACGCCTCGCCGTGTTGCTCAATACTGGCGAAGCGGGCTGAACCGCAAGCTGGTGGTCGGCTACATCCTGCGACACATCACCCCAAGCCGGGCGCGCCTGATCGCCGAGGCGCGCAGCTTGGGCGGACCGTATGTGTTCAGGCTGAACCTGAACCAGCAATCGACGGGCGCGCAGGTGGGAGACGCACAAGCAGCTGATGCGGACCACGTTCGCCCATCGTCGACTGCGGGGTGCATTACGTCGATGTGATGTGCCAGATCACCGATGCGAAACCGGTGCGGGTGCATGGCATGGGCCTGCGTCTGTCGGACGAGATTGCGGGGAAAACATGTATAATTACGGGCAGTTCCAGGTCGTCTTTTCGAGGACGGATCGGTCGGCTGGTACGAGGCGGGATGGGGCCCGATGATGAGCGAGACAGCGTATTTCGTGAAGGACATCATCAGTCCCAACGGGGCGGTCAGCATCGTGTCGGCGGATGCGCCCGGCAGTGCACGGTCGAGGGGCACACCAAGGTCGGTGGTGATCCGCGTGCATCCGGCGGGCGGGACGGACCGGATCGTGGATTTCCCGGGCGAGCCGGGCATCAGGAGCTGTGCGACGCGGAGCAGGCCGATGTGATCCGGGCGATTGCCGAAGACATCGACCTGACGCGGCACATGGAGGATGCGGTGGCGTCGCTCGCGGTCTGCCTTGCGGCGGATGAAAGCATCCGCACGGGAAAAGTGGTGGAGCTTTAGGATGACCGCGCTTCTGCTTGAGAACATAAACAAATCCTTCGGTGCGACCCATGTCCTGAAGGACATCAACCTGACCGTCGGCCGAGGGCGAGTTCATCGTCTTTGTGGGTCCGTCCGGCTGCGGCAAGTCCACGCTTCTGCGCACCATCGCGGGGCTGGAGGATGCATCGTCGGGCAGGATCGTGATCGGCGGCAAGGACGTGACCGACACGCCCCCCGCGCAGCGCGGGATCGCGATGGTGTTCCAGAGCTATGCGCTTTACCCCCATCTCGATGTGACGGGCAACATGGTGCTGGGGCTGAAGCAGGCGGGTGAAAGTGCCTCCGTCATCGCCGACCGCATCGCGGTGGCGTCGAAGATGCTGGAGCTTGCCCCCTATCTCCACCGCCGACCGTCGGAGCTTTCGGGCGGCCAGCGCCAGCGCGTGGCCATCGGGCGGGCCATAGTGAGGAAGCCGGAACTGTTCCTGTTCGACGAACCCTTGTCGAACCTCGATGCCGCGCTCCGCATGGCGATGCGGGTCGAAATCGCGCGGCTGCACCGGGAACTGGGGGCATCGATGGTCTATGTCACGCATGACCAGACCGAGGCGATGACGCTGGCCGACCGGATCGTGGTGCTGCGCGACGGGCGGATCGAACAGATCGGGTCGCCGATGGAGCTGTACAACGACCCCGCGAACCGGTTCGTCGCGGGTTTCCTGGGTGCGCCGTCGATGAACTTCATCCTGGCGGGACGGATCGGCGAACAGGGCTCGGTTCTGGGCATCCGCCCCGAACATCTGCGCGTCGTGGACAAGGGCCGGATCAGCGGAACCGTCGCGCATGTCGAACGGCTGGGCGGCGACACCAACATTCTGGCCGATCTCGGTCAGGGCGATGTGATGACCGTGCGGCTGTTCGGGCAGCATGACCATCAGGTCGGACAGACCATCGCGCTGGATTTCGACGACCGCCATGCCTTCCGCTTCGATGCGGATGGGTTGCGCGTCCGGTCCTAGGGTCAGGACTTATATCCAGAACATGACGACGGCGGCGAGTGCACAGGCAGATAGGAAGATGTCGGCGCATCTGTCGTAGCGGGTTGCGATGCTGCCGCTAGTCTTTGAGACGGGCGAACATGTTCTCGATGCTTGTGGCGCTGTTTGCGATAGAGGTCTTTGTCGTGCGGGATGGCACTTGCGGTCGTCCGCGCCGTGATGGGATGCAAGGCTGAATGTCACGCTCGATCAATGCGTTGCGGAACCAGTCGGCATCATATCCCCGGTCTGCAAGCAACGTTCCGGCCTTCGGCAGCGACGCCAGAAGCGCCCGCGCCCCGATGTAATCGCTGGTCTGCCCTGCGCTCAGATACATGCTGATGGGGCGCCCGGCCCCGTCGGTCACCGCGTGCAGTTTCGAGTTCAGCCCGCCTTTGGTGCGCCCGATGAACCGCTTGCGCACCCCCTTTTTACCCCGCAGGCTGGACGCCGTGCGATGGGCTTTCAGATGCGTCGCATCGATCATGATCGTGCTCGACATCCCGGCCCTCGGCGGCCAATTCGGTAAGGATCCGCGCAAAGACCCCCAGGCGGCTCCAGCGCACCCACCTGTTGTAAAGCGTCTTGGGCGGGCCATAGGCCGCAGGCGCATCCCGCCAGCGCAACCCATTGCGATTGATAAAGATAATTCCGCTCAGCACACGCCGGTCATCCACGCGCGGCACGCCGTGCGACAGCGGAAAGAACGGCCTGAGACGCTCCATCTGCGCATCGGTCAACCAGAACAAATCATCCATGCGGCACCCCCTTAGGTGCCCAGAATGAATCAAGCCGTGCAGCGTCAAAGCAAGCGGATTAACAGGTCCTGACCCTAGGCCGTCACCGTCCCTGCCCCGTCGAGGATCGCAAAGCCGTTCGGACCAAGGTCGAGGCGTCCTTCGCCGATCACGGCCGCCTCGCCGATGACCATCGCGCCGGTCCCGGCGATTCCGACCGAATAGGCTGCGGGTGACAGGTTGTAGATGCAGGTCGTGCCCGATCCCCGCCGGAAGGCAAGCAACGGTTCCGGAACGTTCAGGAACACCGTGTTGCCTTCCACGAGGTCGGCGCGCCCCTTCCGGACCGCGATCATGCGTCGGTAGAATTCGAGAACCGATCCGGTCTTGCCTGCCTGCGTGTCGACGGCGCGTGCGGCCTGCGGTGCCTTGACCGGCAGCCAGGTCTGCGCCGCATCCGAAAATCCGGCATTCGGCCTGCCCGCTTCCCAGCACATCGGGGTGCGGCAGCCGTCACGCCCGATCGGCAGCGGCCAGAAGTTGATGCCCTGCGGGTCGACGAGTTCGTCGAAGCCAAGCGTGGTATCCACCTGGCCCAGTTCCTCGCCCTGCCACAGGCAGACCGACCCCTGCATCGCCAGCAGCAGCCCCGCCGCCAGCTTTGACAGCGCGTCAGGCCCTGCCCCGTGCGCCGCCCAGCGGCCCGCATAGCGGGGCACGTCATGGTTGGAAAACGCCCACATCGGCCAGCCGTCAGGCGCGCCCGCGAAGAATTCGGATATCTTGCCGCGGAAATGCGCGGCGCTGAAATCGTCGCCCAGCATCTCGAACGAATAGCACTGATGCAGGCGGCCGTTTGTCGTGTATTCGCCCATCATCCGGATCGCATGGTGGCTTTCGCCCATCTCGCCCACGCTCATCCGCGCGCCGTATTCATCGAGAAGGCCGCGCACACGCTGCAGCCAGACGAGGTTCTCGGGCTGGTTCTTGGAGAACAGGTGATACTGCATGCCGTAGGGGTTCGACTTCCGGCTTGTCCTTGGCCCGGTAGTCCGCGGCGTCGTTGCGCAGCAGGCGGTCGTGGAAGAAGTAGTTGACGGTGTCAAAGCGGAAGCCGTCGACCCCGCGTTCCAGCCAGAAGCGCATGTTCCTGAGGTGATAGTCCTGCACCTCGGGGTTCCAGAAGTTGAACTGCGGCTGCGAGGGCAGGAAGTTGTGCAGGTAATACTGCCTGCGCCTTGTATCCCAGGACCACGCGATCCCGCCGAAGATCGACAGCCAGTTGTTGGGGGGCATGCCGTCGGTCGTCGGATCGGTCCAGACGAACCAGTCGGCCTTGGGGTTGTCGCGGGTCTGGCGGCTTTCGACAAAGGCCGGGTGGCTGTCGGCGCAATGCGCCAGGACCTGGTCGATGACGACCTTCAGACCCAACGCATGCGCGCGGTCGATCAGCGCGTCGAAATCCGCAAGCGTCCCGAAGCTGGGGTCGATATCGGTATAATCTTCAACATCATAGCCGAAGTCCTTCATCGGTGACTTGAAGACGGGCGACAGCCAGACAGCGTCGACGCCGAGATCGGCCAGATAGGGCAGTCGCTGGGTGATGCCCGCCAGATCGCCGATCCCGTCGCCGTTCGCATCCATGAAGGACCGCGGATAGACCTGATAGGTCACGGTCCCGCGCCACCATTCGCTCGGCATGGACTCTGCTTTCGTCATGACGGAAATACTCCGGGGGGGTACGGGGGGCGGCCCCCGCCGTGTCGGGCGGGGTCAGGTGATGACGTTCGGGGCGTCGCGCCCGGTATGGGTCCGGATGCCTGCCAGTGTTTCCGCCGCGCGGATCACCGGGCCGAGCGCGCCCTGCACCTCTTCGTGCAGACCGTCCGGTCCGGCCGTGTAGCGCTCCAGATACAGGCGCAGCGTGGCGCCTTCGGTGCCGGTTCCCGACAGGCGCAGCACGATCCGGCTGCCATCGGTGAAGATGATCCGCACGCCCTGCCCTTTGGACACGGAGCCGTCGACCGGGTCGGTATAGGCGAAGTCATCGGCGGCGGCGACGGTCATCCCCTCGACCCGCTGCCCCGGCAGAGACGCGAGCGACCCGCGCAGCTTGGCCATCATCGCGTCGGCAGTTGCCGTGGGCAGCGCCTCGTAGTCATGGCGGCTGTAATAATTGCGCCCGTATTTTGCCCAGTGTTCGGACAGGATGTCGGCGACCGACTGCTTGCGGACGGCGAGGATGTTCAGCCAGAGCAGGATCGCCCAGAGACCGTCCTTTTCGCGCACGTGGTCGGACCCGGTGCCGAAGCTTTCCTCGCCGCAGAGCGTCGCGCGACCTGCGTCCAGAAGGTTGCCGAAGAATTTCCAGCCCGTGGGTGTCTCATACTTGCCGATGCCCAGCGCATCGGCCACACGGTCGGCGGCGGCGGAGGTCGGCATCGACCGCGCGACGCCCTTCAGGCCCGCCTTGTAGCCCGGGGCCAGATGCGCGTTGGCGGCGAGGACGGCCAGCGAGTCGGACGGGCTGACATAGATGCCGCGGCCCACGACCATGTTGCGGTCGCCGTCGCCATCCGAGGCCGCGCCGAAATCGGGCGCATCCGGCCCGAACATCTCGTCCATCAGGGCTTTGGCCCAGGTCGGGTTCGGGTCGGGGTGCATGCCGCCGAAATCGGGCAAGGGCGTGCCGTTGATGACGGTGCCGGGGGCCGCGCCCAGCATGCCTTCGAGGATCGCCTTGGCATACGGGCCGGTGACGGCGCACATCGAGTCCATGCGCATCCGGAAGCCGCCCGCGAACATCGCCTTCAGCGCCGGAAAATCGAACAGAGTCTCCATCAGCGCGGCGTAGTCGGTCACCGGGTCAACAACGGAAACGGTCATTCCGTCAACGGTTTGCGTGCCGATCTTCATCAGATCGACGTCACCCGCATCGCTGATGCGGTAGCTGTCTATGACCTTTGTCCGCGCGAACATCGCCTCGGTCGCGGCCTCAGGGGCCGGGCCGCCATTGGCCATGTTGAACTTGACGCCGAAATCCTCGTCCGGGCCGCCCGGGTTGTGGCTGGCCGACATGATGATCCCGCCGTCGGTCTTGTTCAGACGGATCAGATGCGATGCGGCGGGGGTGGACAGGATCGCGCCCTGCCCCACGATGACGCGCGCTGCCCCGTTCGCCGCCGCCATCTTCAGGATGGTCTGCGCGGCGCGGTCGTTGAAGTACCGCCCGTCACCGCCGAGGACGAAAGTCTTGCCTGCCGCGCCGCCGATGGCGTCGAAGATCGCCTGGACGAAGTTCTCGAGATAGTGCGGGCCCATGAAGACCGGTGTCTTCTTGCGCAGGCCCGATGTGCCGGGCTTCTGGCCGTCGATGGGCGTTGTGGGCTGAACCCTGGCTGCCATGCTTTTCCCCCTTCAGGTCGGTCCTTTTGCGGCCGGTCGCGTGAACACCATGACGGATTGGCCGGTGCAGGCAACCGTCGCGGTGGACAGCGCCGCTTCGGCCGCGTCGGGGCGTGCCGTGTCCAGCATCATGCGCCATCCGCCGCCTGCCGGAAGGCGCACCGTCTGACTTTCGCCCGCGTTGAAGACGGCATAGACAGCCTCGCCCGCCGCGTCGCCTGCGGGCCCCTCGGTCGCGCCGCGGATCAGCACGCAGATTGTCCTGAGGCCCGGGTTCTGCCAGTCGCCCGGGCCGGGTTCGGCACCGTCGGGTTTCAGCCAGATCAGGTCGCGGTGGCCGTCCTGTTCGCGGACGCGGCCATGCAGGAACCGGCGCTGGCGCAGAACCGGATGTTCCCGCCGCAGGGCGGCAAGGCGTGCCACGAAGGCCAGAAGCGACAGGTCGGCGCGTTCCCAGTCGGTCCAGCCGATGGCATTGTCCTGCGCATAGGCGTTGTTGTTGCCGCCCTGGCCATTGCCGATCTCGTCCCCCGCCAGCAGCATCGGGGTGCCCTGCGCCAGAAAGACAGTGGCCAGCAGGTTGCGTTTGCGCCGGTCGCGCGCGGCGCGCACGACGCGGTCGGCGGTGCTGCCCTCGACACCCATGTTGTCGGAATAGTTGTTCGAATGGCCGTCGCGGTTGTCTTCGCCGTTCGCCTCGTTCCGCTTCTGGCTGTAGGACACGAGGTCTTCCAGCGTGAAGCCGTCATGGCTGGTGACGAAGTTGACCGAGGTCGTGGCGGACCGCCCGGCGCGGTCGAACATGTCGGCGGAACCGAGCAGGCGGCTGGCGAGATCGGGGGCCATGCCGCTGTCGCCGCGCCAGAAGCGGCGGATGCCGTCGCGGAAGCGGTCGTTCCATTCCCGGAAGGGATGCGGGAAATTGCCCAGCTGATAGCCGCCGAGGCCGACATCCCACGGTTCGGCGATCAGCTTGACGCGGGCGAGGACCGGATCCTGCCGGATCGCGTCGAAAAAGCCGGACCCCTGGTCGAAGCCGTGCCCTTCGCGGCCGAGCGTCGTCGCAAGGTCAAAGCGGAAGCCATCGACATGGGCCACCTCGACCCAGTAGCGCAGTGAGTCCATGACCATGCGCAGGACCATCGGGTGGGAAAGGTTCAGCGCGTTGCCGGTGCCGCTGTCATTCACATAATGCCGCCCGCCGCCGGTCAGACGATAGTAGCTGCGGTTGTCGAGCCCGCGGAAAGACAGCGTCGGGCCAAGTTCATCGCCCTCGCCCGTGTGGTTGTAGACGACATCGAGGATGACCTCGATCCCGGCGTGATGGAAGCGCCGGACCATCGACTGGAATTCCCAGAGCGCGCCCTGGGTCAGGTAGCGGGGTTCGGGCGCAAAGAAGCCAAGCGTCTGATAGCCCCAGTAATTCCGCAGACCCCGGCTGACCAGAAAGCGGTCATCCATGAAGGCATGCACCGGCAGAAGCTCGATCGCCGTGACGCCGATGGACAGGAGGTGTTCGATGACGGCATCCGACGACAGCCCCAGAAACGTGCCGCGCTGGCCGACGGGGACGCCGGGGTGAAGGGCTGTCAGGCCTTTGACATGTGCCTCGTAGATCAGGGCTTCGTTCGGACCATGGCGCGGCGGGGCGTCATCGTCCCAGCTGAAGCTGGGGTCGACAACCACGGATTTCGGGACGGCAAAGGCCGAATCGCGGGTGTCGAAGGACAGATCGCCCTTGGCCGCGCCGATGCGGTAGCCCATCACGGCGTCCGACCATTTGAGCCGCCCGTCGAGCATGCGGGCATAGGGGTCGATCAGGAGCTTGTTGGGATTGAAGCGCAGGCCCTGTTCGGGCTGGTAGGGGCCGAAGGCGCGGAAGCCATAGCGTGTGCCGGGCGTCAGGCCCGCGACATGACCGTGCCAGATGTCGCCTTCGCGTTCGGGCAGCGACAGCCTGCCGACCTCGCGCCGCCCGTCGTCAGAGAAAAGGCACAGATCGATGCGTGTCGCCTCGGACGAGAATACCGCGAAGTTGACGCCGTTGCCGTCGAAACTGGCACCAAGCGGCCAGGACCGCCCCGGCGTCGCCGTGCGATGCGCGGGATGTGTGCCGCCAGCGGCGGCATGGGACCCTGACCGAGTCGCGTTCACGCCAGCAGACCCCGGTAGAGCTGCGCATAGGCGCGCGCGGCCTTGTCCCAGCCCACCTCGGCCTGCATGGCGCGATGGGTCAGCGCGGCCCAGCCCGCGCGGTCGGCCCAGAGGTCGAGCAGCATGCGCATGGCGCGCGACAGGCCGAGACCGTCGACGGGCGCGAAGGTGACCCCGGTGGCGGCGTTCGCATTCAGGGTCGCGGGGCTGGCACCGATCACGGTGTCGGCCAGACCGCCGGTGGCGGCGACGACGGGGATCGTGCCATAGCGCAGGCCGTACATCTGGGTCAGGCCGCAGGGCTCGAACCGGCTGGGCACCAGCACGGCATCGGCACCCGCGAACATGCGGTGGCTCAGCGCCTCGTCGTAGCCGACCGACACGGCGACGCGGCCGGGGAAGCGGTCGGAGGCGGCGCGCATCGCGGCTTCCAGCGCGGGATCGCCGGTGCCGAGCACGGCAAGGCCGCCGCCGCCCGCGACGAAATCGGGCAGCATGCCTTCGATCAGGTCGATGCCCTTCTGATGGGTCAGGCGGCTGACGATGATGGCCAGCGGTCCCGGTACGTCGCCCAGCCCGAATTCCGCGATCAGGGCGGCGCGGTTCGCGGCCTTGCCCTTCATCGCGGCGGTGGAATAGGGCGTGATCTCGGGGTCGGACGCGGGGTTCCAGACGCCGGTATCGACACCGTTCAGGATACCGTGCATCACCCCGGCCCGCGCGGCGACGACGCCCTGCAGGCCCATGCCGAATTCCGGACGCATCAGTTCGGCCGCATAGGTCGGCGAGACGGTGGTGATGGCGTCGGCGGTGACGAGACCCGCCTTCAGACTGGAAATCTGACCGTAGTATTCGAACCCCTCGGGGTTGAAGGCGTAGGGGGCAGGCGCAGCGTGCTCATCCGCCAGGCGGGCGCTGACGCCCTGGAAGGCGATGTTGTGGATGGTCAGGACGGTCTTGACGCGGTGCGGACGGGCCGTAGCGCAGATAGGCGGGGGCCAGACCGCCCTGCCAGTCATGCGCGTGCAGGATGTCCGGCGCCCAGCCGCCAGCGCAGCCATCCCGCGCGATGGCGGCCGCAGCCCAGGACAGGGCGGCAAAGCGTTCGGCATTGTCGGCATAGTCATGCCCGCCCGTCGAATACGGCCCGCCCGCGCGGTCATAGAGGTGCGGCGCGTCCAGCAGCATCACGTCCGCGCCGCCGACCTTGCCGAGGATCACCCGGCCCGGCCGCCGAACAGGTCTGGGGTCGTGCCAGACGGTCTGCGGTGCCTCAAGTTCGGCCAGCAAGGCCCGGATAGGCCGGCATCAGCGTGCGCATGTCGCAGCCTTCGGACGCCAGCGCGCCGGGCAGCGCGCCCGCGACATCGGCGAGGCCGCCGGTCTTGATCAGCGGCACGTACTCGGATGCCACCGACAGGACCCGGATCGGTGACGCCGATTTGTCTTTCGCCTTTGCCATGTCAGATCCCGCGGGGTTCCGGCGCTGCGGGGCGGAACAAGCCCACGCCGCGCGCCCTGTCCTTAGCCCAGCTTGGCCGCGCGCGCGTCCAGCATGTCCTGCGTGACCAGCACGATGCCGCCTTCGCTGACACGGAACCACTTGGCGTCTTCCTTCGGGTCTTCGCCGACGACGAGACCCTCCGGGAATGATGCACGCCGCGGTCGATGACGCAATTGTTCAGCCGCGCCTTCCGCCCGACATCGACGTAAGGCAGCAGCACCGCGTGTTCGAGCGACGAATAGGAATGCGCGCGCACGCCGGTGAACAGCAGCGAATTGCGCACCTCGGACCCCGAGACGATGCAGTCGCCGGACACCAGCGAGGATACCGCAGACCCGCGCCGCCCGTCCTCGTCATGGACGAACTTCGCGGGGGGCACGATTTCGGCATAGGTCCAGATCGGCCAGGTGCTGTCGTAGAGGTCGAGCTTCGGCACAAAATCGGTCAGGTCGATATTGGCCTGCCAGAAGGCGTCGATGGTGCCGACGTCGCGCCAGTAGGGTTCCTCCTCAAGGCTGGCCTTCACGCAGCTGTCGGCGAAACGGTGCGCGACGGCTTTGCCGTTCTTGACGATGTCCGGAATGATGTCATTGCCGAAATCGTGGCTGGAATTGTCGTCCTCGCCGTCCTTGATGAGCAGGCCGCGCAGGAAGGCCCAGTTGAAGACATAGATGCCCATCGAGGCCAGCGCATGGTCGGGGTCGCCGGGGATCGACGGCGGGTCTTTCGGTTTTTCCAGGAAACGCCGTGATCCGCATGGTCTTGTCGACATGCATCACGCCAAAGGCCGTGGCCTCCATCCGCGGCACGGTCAGGCAGCCGATCGTCACGTCCGCGCCGGTATCGACATGCTGGCGCAGCATGATTTCGTAATCCATCTTGTAGATGTGGTCGCCCGCAAGGATGACCACGTATTTGATGCCGTAGCTGTCAACGATGTCGATGTTCTGGGTCACGGCGTCGGCGGTGCCGAGATACCACTTGTTTTCGGCGACGCGCTGCGAGGCGGGCAGGATGTCGAGGTATTCGTTGCGTTCGGCCCGGAAGAACCCCCAGCCGCGCTGCATGTGGCGGATCAGCGAATGCGCCTTGTACTGCGTGGCGATCGCCATCTTGCGGATGCCCGAATTCAGCGCGTTCGACAGGGCGAAGTCGATGATGCGGGTCTTGCCGCCGAAATAGACGGCGGGCTTGGCGCGCCGGTCGGTCAGTTCTTTCAGCCGGCTGCCGCGTCCGCCGGCCAGAACAAAGGCCATCGCCTGCGTGGACAGACGGGCATTGGCGCGGTTTTCCATCGAACTTCCTCCCAGAAATCTTGATGTCGTCAGTTTTCGGTCGCCGGACCTTAGGATTGCGCGGAACACAACGACCGACAGCGGCGGCAGAACCACCATCGCCGACTGCGCCTGGTTGTGCCAGCCGACGGCTTCGGTCGTGACCCCGCCCATGTTGCCCCGGTTGCCGCCGCCATAGGCCGCGGCATCGGTGTTCAGGGCTTCGTCCCAGCGGCCCGCGGCCGGGAAGCCGAGGCGGTAGGCGAGCCGTTCGACCGGCGTGAAGTTGGCGACGACCACCACCATCTTTTCGCCCGGCCCGCCCTTGCGGACATAGGCGATGATCGAGTTTTCGGCGTCGTTCACCTCAAGCCACTCGAACCCTTCGGGCCGCGTGTCGTGGCGGTAGAGCGCGGCGTCTCGCGGTAGAGCGCGTTCAGGTCGCGCACCAGCAGTTGCACGCCCCGGTGCTGCGGGTCGTCGGTCTGGTGCCAGTCGAGGCTGGCACCGTGGTTCCATTCCCTGCCCCTGGGCAAACTCCTGCCCCATGAACAGGAGCTTCTTGCCGGGATGCGTCCACATGAACCCGTAATAGGCGCGCAGGTTCGCGAACTTCTCCCACGCGTTGCCCGGCATCTTGGTCAGCATCGACGCCTTTGCCGTGCACGACCTCGTCATGGCTGATCGGCAGGATGAAGTTTTCCGACCAGGCATAGTGCAGCCCGAAGGTCATCTGGTTGTGGTGATATTTGCGGTGGACCGGGTCCTTCTGGATGTAGGACAGGGTGTCGTTCATCCAGCCCATGTTCCACTTGAAGCCGAAGCCAAGCCCGCCCGTGTTCGACGGGGCGCGACACGCCGGGGAATGCCGTCGATTCCTCGGCCGCCGTCATCACGCCGGTGTTCTGGCCATAGGCCATGATGTTGGTGCGGCGCAGCACCTCCATCGCCTCGTAGTTCTCGCGTCCGCCGTCGCGGTTCGGGACCCATTCGCCTGATTTGCGGCGAATAGTCGCGGTAGAGCATCGAGGCCACCGCATCGACGCGCAGGCCGTCGAGATGGTATTCCTCCAGCCAGTAGAGGGCGTTGGCGACCAGGTAGTTCGACACCTCGGCCCGGCCGTAATTGTAGATCAGCGTGTTCCAGTCCTGATGGAAGCCTTCGCGCGGGTCCTGATGTTCATAAAGCGCGGTGCCGTCGAACCGGCCCAGCCCATGCTGGTCGGTCGGGAAGTGGCCCGGCACCCAGTCGAACAGCACGCCCAGACCCTTCTGGTGCGCGGCATCGACAAAGGCCGCGAATTCGGCGGGCGTCCCGTGGCGGATCGTCGGGGCGAACATGCCGACCGGCTGATAGCCCCAGGACCCGTCGAACGGATGCTCGGTGATCGGCATCAGCTCGATATGCGTGAAGCCCATCCAGTGGACGTATTCCACCAGCTGCGTCGCCAGTTCCAGATAGCTGAGCGGCCGCTCGCCGCCTTCGGCGCGCCGCCAGGACCCCAGATGCACCTCGTAGACCGAGATCGGCGCATCGACGTTCTGCATGGCCCCGCGTTCGGCCATCCATCTCTTGTCGTCCCAGTCATGCGTGCCCGATCTTGCGGACGACAGAACCGGTCTGCGGCGCGATGTTCCGACCCGAAGCCGACCGGGTCGGCCTTCAGCGGCATCACATGGCCCGAAGGCCCGACGATTTCGTATTTGTAGATCGTGCCTTCGCCGAGGCCGGGCAGGAAGATCTCCCACACGCCCGTTGCACCCCGTCGGCGCATCGGCGCGCGGCGGCCGTCCCAGACGTTGAAATCGCCGACGACGCTGACCCGGCGCGCATTCGGGGCCCAGACAGCGAAATGCATGCCGTCAACGCCGCTCATGGGTGATCGGCATGCGCGCCGAGCGCATCCCAGAGACGGTTGTGACGCCCCTCGCCCAAGCAGATATTCGTCGATCTCGCCCAGCACATGGCCGAAGCGGTAGGGATCGTCGAAATCCCATTCGGTGCCGTAATGGCTGCGCCCGCGCAGGCGGTAGACGGTTCCCGCATAGGCGCGGTGAACAGGTCGCCGACTTCGGGATGCGGGGCCATCGGGATCGGCGCCCCGTCGGTCGGCAGCAACGTCAGCGCGGCGGCACCCGGCACAAAGGCCGTGACCACGCCGTCATGCGGACCGAGAAGCGCAAACGGATCGCCATGACGCCCCTCGGCAATGGCGCGGGCCGCCCCGGCGTCAGGCATCCCCGACCGCTTTGGAGACACCGCCTTGGGCTGCGCGCCACAGGTTGGCGGCCGCCTTGCCGGCTGCGGACACCTTCGCCTTGACCGGTTTCTTGCCGGTTCCCTCGGGTAGCTTCGCCATCGTGCCCTCCTCCCCGGTGGTGGCATCGGCGCGCCGCATGTGCGCGGCTGCCGTCACAAGGCCGGTGTGACCGACCAGATGTCCTTCATGTAGCTGCGGATCGCCCGATCGGACGAGAAAAATCCCATCCGCGCAGTGTTCAGCGCTGCCATCTTCATCCAGTTTTCCGGTTCCGCAAAGGCCTTTGCGACCAGTCTGCTGCGTCTGATCGTAGGCATCGAAGTCGGAGGCGACGAGGAAGTAGTCGTGGTGCCATATCCGGTCGAGGATTCCGTTGTAGCGGTCGGGCTGCCCGGGCGAAAAACGCCCCTCGGCGAGCAGCTGCAGGACATCCCGCAAGGCCTGGCTGGCTTCTATGGCCAGCTTGCGCATGATCGACGTTCTTGCGCCGCTCGGCGGCCTCTTCGGCGGTCAGCCCGAACAGGAAGAAATTCTCCGGCCCGACCTGTTCGCGGATTTCGACATTGGCGCCGTCCAGCGTGCCGATGGTCAGCGCGCCGTTCAGGCTGAACTTCATGTTGCCGGTGCCCGACGCCTCTTTTCCCGCCGTCGAAATCTGTTCCGACAGGTCGGCCGCCGGAATCAGACGTTCGGCCATCGAGACATTGTAGTTGGCCGGATAGACGACCTTCAGCAGACCCTTCACCTTGGGGTCGGCATTGATGACCGTCGCCACATCATTGATAAGATGGATGATTTCCTTGGCCACGGCATAGCCCGGCGCGGATTTGCCCGCGAAGATCTTCACGCGCGGCACATGGTCGCCGTTCGGCGTGTCGCGGATGCGCTGCCAGTCGCGCGATGGTCTGCAGGATGTTCAGCAGCTGGCGCTTGTATTCGTGGATGCGCTTGACCTGCACGTCGAACATCGCGTCGGGATCGACCTTGACGCCGGCATGCTCGGCGATCCAGGCCGCCTGCGCTTCCTTGTTCGCCCGCTTGGCCTTGCCGAAGGCGGCGCGGAAGCTCTGTTTCGCGGCATGCGGTTCCAGCTGCCTTCAGGCGGTCAAGATCGGCCTCCCAGCCCTCGCCGATGGTGTCGGTGATCAGCGCGGACAGTGCCGGGTTCGCCATGCGCAGCCAGCGGCGGGGCGTCACGCCGTTGGTCTGGTTGATGATCCGGCCCGGATGCAGCGCGTTCAGTTCGGGGAACAGGTTCTTCTTGATCAGGTCGGAATGCAGCGCCGAGACGCCGTTGACCTTGTGCGACATGATGAAGGCCAGCTCGCCCATCCGCACTTCGTGGTTCTTGACGATGCCGACCCAATGCGGGCGGGCGTGGTATTCGTCGGCGTGCCAGTGGTCGATCTGTTCGATGATCTGCATGTGGCGCGGCAGGACCGTGCCCATCAGATAGGTCGACCAGCGTTCCAGCGCCTCGGGCAGCAGCGTGTGGTTGGTATAGCCCAGCACCGCCCGCGCGATCGGCAGCGCTTCGGCAAAGGACAGACCGTGGTCGTCGACCAGGATGCGGATCAGTTCGGGTCCGGCGATGGCCGGGTGGGTATCGTTCATCTGGATCGCGACGCGCGACGGCAGCGCGCGCAGGTCGGAATGCGTTTCGCGGAAGCGGCGCACGATGTCCTGCAGGGCGGCCGAGGTCAGGAAGAACTCCTGCTTCAGGCGCAGTTCCTTGCCCGCGAAGGTCGTGTCGTCGGGATAGAGGACGCGGGAAATCGTGCGCGCCAGCGCCTCGGGTTCGGCGGCGGCGGCATAGTCGCCCCGGTTGAAGCGGGCGAGGTCGAACTGCGTCGTCGGCATCGCGGCCCAGAGCCGCAGGGTGTTGGCCCATTTGCCCTGCCAGCCGATGACCGGCGTGTCATGCGCCTCGGCGATCACCGTCTCGCCGGGATACCAGACGGACTGCCCGCCCTTGGTTTCGACATGGCCCTTGAAGCCGATGGTGTAGGCCGATTCCGGGCGCTCGAATTCCCACGGATGGCGCTGGTTCAGCCAGTCTTCCGGCGTCTCGACCTGCTGGCCGCCTTCGAAGCGCTGGCGGAACAGGCCGTGTTCATAGCGGATGCCATAGCCATAGGCCGGGACAGCCGAGCGTGGACATGCTTTCCAGATAGCAGGCCGCAAGCCGCCCCAGACCGCCGTTGCCAAGCGCGGCGTCGGGTTCATCCTCGACCAGATCGGCGAAGGACTGGCCGAATTCGGCCATGACCGCGGTGGCGATGTCGCGCAGGCCGAGATTGATCGTCGCATCTTCGAGAATGCGCCCGATCAGGAATTCCATCGACAGGTAGTAGACCCGCTTGCGGTCTTCGGCCCATGTCCGCTTGGTCGCTGCGAACCACGGGCCGACGATACGGTCGCGCAAGGAGAACGACAGCGCCATGCGCCAGTCGTAACGCGACGCGTGGTCGGGGTCCTTGCCGACCGTGAAGGTCAGATGGCGCAGGACGTCCTGGCGGAAGGCTTCGGTTGTGAAGGGCTGGGCTTGCAGGTCTGAAGGCATGGTCACTTTCGCAGATCGAAGGGCATCCATGACCCTTCCAAAGCGCTTTGAACCATGCTTGTCAGCAGGGCGTCAAGCAAAACACGGGCTTTGCCTGGCGGAAATTCGGAGGATGACCGGAATTCCGGCACATCCGCCGCGAAAGACACGGGCCCTAGCCGAGAGCGTAGCCCGCGCCGCGCACCGTCCGCAAGGGATCGCCGCCACCCATGGCGCACAGCGCCTTGCGCAGGCGACCGACATGGACATCGACGGTGCGGGTGTCGACATAGATGTCGCGGCCCCAGACCCGGTCGAGCAGCTGTTCCCGGCTGAACACGCGCCCCGGTTTTTCCATCAGGGTTCCCAGCAGGCGGAATTCCGTCGGGCCGAGCTTGACCTGCTGACCCGCGCGGGTCACGCGGTGGGTTTCGGCATCAAGGCGTATGTCCTGAAACTCCAGCAGCTCGCCCTGCGTGGCGGGGCGCACCCGGCGCATCTGGCCGCGCACGCGGGCCATCAGTTCGATGACGGAATAGGGTTTGACGACATAGTCGTCGGCCCCGGTTTCAAGGCCGCGCACGCGGTCCACCTCTTCGGACCGCGCCGACAGCATGATGACGGGAACGGCGCGGGTTTCCGGGGCGGGACTTCAGGCGTCGGCAGATTTCGATGCCCGACACGCCCGGCAGCATCCAGTCGAGCACGACCAGATCCGGGCGTTCCTCGGCCACCAGAAGCAGCGCCTCGTCGCCGCTGTCGGCCATGACGACGCGGAACCCCTCAGCCTCGAGGTTATAGCCCAGAACCTCGCGCTGCGCGGGTTCGTCCTCGACCACCAGAACCAGCGGTGCCTGCGTAGCCATGCCCTATTCCCCCGGAGTGACTGCGATCACGCTTTCCGCCTTCGGGCGGTTCTCGTCCGGCATCACGCCTGTCACCAGATAGATCACCTGTTCGGCGATGGTTGTCGCATGGTCGCCCATGCGTTCGACGTTCTTGGCGATGAAATGCAGGTGCATGCAGGCCGTGATGTTGCGCGGATCTTCCATCATGTGCGTCAGGAATTCGCGGAACAGCGCGTTGTACATCTGGTCGATTTCCTGGTCGCGGCGGCGCACGTCCTCGGCCAGGTCCAGCCTGCGTCCGTTGTAGGCGTCAAGCGCGTCGCGCAGCATCGTCTCGACCGCGCGGGCCATCCGGCGGACCGATCCCCCTGCCCCGCTGATCTGCGCCAGACCGCCCAGAACGTTCGCGCGCTTGGCGATGTTCTTGGCGTAGTCGCCGACACGTTCCAGGCTGGCCGCGATCTTCATCACCGACAGCACGACGCGCAGGTCCGACGCGGCGGGAGCGCGCAGCGCGATCAGGCGCGCGGCCTCTTCGTTGATCTTTTCCTCGAGCGCGTCGATGGCCTTGTCGCCCGGCGCGGACCTTTTCGGCCAGGTCCGTGTCGCGCGTATCCAGTGCCTGCGCTGCATCGAGGATCGCGGCCTCGACCATGCCGCCCATGCGCATGACCAGCGCCTGGATCGATTCGAGATCGCGGTCGAAGGCCGATGCGATGTGAAGTTCGCCCATGATGTCCTCGCTCAGCCGATCCGGCCGGTGATGTAGCTTTCCGTGCGCGGATCGCTGGGGTTGGTGAAAATCTCGCCCGTCTCGCCGTATTCGACCAGATTGCCGAGGTGGAAGAACGCGGTCCGCTGGCTGACGCGGGCGGCCTGCTGCATCGAATGGGTGACGATGACGACGCTGAAATTCGCGCGCAGCTCGTCGATCAGTTCCTCGACCTGCGCCGTGGCGATCGGGATCGAGCGCCGAACAGGGCTCGTCCATCAGCAGAACCTCGGGCGAGGTGGCGACGGCCCGCGCGATGCACAGGCGCTGCTGCTGGCCACCCGAGAGGCCGGTGCCGGGCGCGGCAAGCCGGTCCTTCGCCTCGTTCCAGAGGGCGGCGCGGCGGAGCGACTTTTCGACCACCTCGTCCAGTTCCGCCTTGTTCCGCGTCAGGCCGTGGATGCGGGGACCGTAGGCGACGTTGTCATAGATCGACTTCGGGAACGGGTTCGGCTTCTGGAACACCATGCCGACCTTGGCGCGCAGCTGCACCGGGTCGACGCGCTTGTCGTAGATATCCTCGCCGTCCATCGTGATCTTGCCCTCGACGCGGCAGCCGGCAATCGTGTCGTTCATCCGGTTCAGGCAGCGCAGGAAGGTCGATTTGCCGCAGCCCGACGGGCCGATGAACGCGGTCACTGTCTTGTCGAGAATCTCGACATCGACATCCTTGATCGCGTGGTTGGTGCCATAGTACACCTGCACCTTCTTCGCGCTGATCTTGCTGCCCGTTTGGGTCACGGCTCTCTCCGCCAGTCTGACATCGTCCATTGGTCTGTCCCCGTCTTCTTACCAGCGCCGTTCGAACCGGCGGCGCAGAATGATGGCTGCGGCGTTCATCACGACGAGGAAGACCAGCAGCACGATGATCGCACCCGAGGCGCGTTCGACAAAACCCGGATCGCCGCGCACGGTCCAGTTGTAGACCTGCACCGGCAGGGCCGAGGCCGGGTCGAAGAAACCGTCCAGCGGCAGGCCGGGATAGTCGCGCACGAAGGCGACCATGCCGATCAGCAGCAGCGGCGCGGTTTCGCCGAGCGCCTGCGCCAGACCGATGATCATGCCGGTCAGGATGCCGGGCGCGGCCAGCGGCAGGACATGGTGGAAGACCGATTGCAGCTTGGACGCGCCGACGCCGAGTGCCGCGTCGCGGATCGAGGGCGGCACCGCCTTGAGCGCGGCGCGGGACGGGATGATGATGCGCGGCAGGGTCATCAGGGTCAGGACCAGGCCGCCGACGATGGGGGCCGACTGCGGCAGTCCGGCGAAGTTGATGAAGATCGCAAGGCCGAGGATGCCGAAGACGATCGACGGCACGGCGGCGAGGTTGGCGATGTTGACCTCGATCAGGTCGGTCCAGCGGTTTTTCGGCGCGAATTCCTCCAGGTAGATCGCGGCGGCGACACCGATCGGCAGCGAGAGGACGAGGACGATCAGCATCATGTAGAGCGAGCCGAGGATGGCGACGCCCAGACCCGCCGCCTCGGGCCGTGTGTCGGACGCATCCGGGGCGGTGAAGAAGCGCGTGTTGAAGCGGCTGTGCAGCGCACCTGCCTCTGCCAGCTTGTCGGCCAGCTGCAGTTGCTCCGGCGTCACGTTGGAATCGAGCGCCGCCGATTTCCATCGTCACGCGGCCTTTGTAGTAGCCGTCGATCCGCCCGCCTGCGAGAACCTCGTATTCGATGGTCTGGCCGATCAGGTCCGGGTCGGGCGAGGACCATGTCGCGCAGGTTCGCTGCCGCTTCGTCCGAGATCAGGTCGCCGACGTCCTTGGCCGACATGCCGTCAATGGCAAGTCCCTTGTCCGCCACCAGCGTGTTCAGCCCGTTCGACAGCAGCTTGGCGTAACCGACGGTCGTGACTTTGCTCATCACGGCGGGGTCGCGGGTGCCGGATTTGTCGAGCGTGGCTTCGGTCAGTTCGACCGGCACGGTGATGAAGGTCTGGCGGAACGAGGACAGGCCAGCGGACAGGATCGAGACAAGCAGGAACAGAAGCGCCAGCATGGCCACAGTGATCGCGGCGATGCCGTAGATCCGGAACCGCGCCTCGGCGGCGTTGCGGCGCTTGGTACGCGGATCGAGGCTGAGCAGCGAGGCGCGTCCGGCGGGAACGGCCCGGCCGACGGGGGCAGCGGCGTCGGTCATTCGTACTGCTCCCGGTATTTGCGGACGATGTAGAGCGCGAGGATGTTGAGCCCGAGGGTGACGACGAACAGCGTCAGGCCAAGCGCGAAGGCCACCAGCGTTTCGGGCGAGGCAAATTCGGTGTCGCCGGTCAGCTGGCTGACGATCTTGACGGTCACCGTCGTCATCGCCTCGAACGGGTTCAGGGTCAGCTTGGCCGCCGCCCCCGCCCCCATGACGACGATCATCGTCTCGCCGATGGCGCGGCTGGCGGCCAGCAGGATCGCGCCCGACGATGCCCGGCAGGGCGGCGGGCAGGACAACCTGGCGGATCGTTTCGGACGGGGTGGCGCCGAGGCCGAGCGACCCGTCGCGCAGCGACTGCGGCACGGCGTTGATGATGTCGTCGGACAGCGACGAGACGAACGGGATGACCATGATCCCCATGACGATGCCAGCCGTCATCACCGAGGACGAGGAGTTCCCGAGGCCAAGCGGCTGGGCAAAATAGTCGCGCAGCATCGGGCCGACCGTGATCAGGGCAAACAGGCCGTAGACGATGGTGGGGATGCCGGCGAGGATCTCGATCAGCGGCTTGACCACGGTGCGGACGCGGCTCGACGCGTATTCCGACAGGTAGATCGCCGACAACAGGCCGATCGGCACCGCGACGATCAGCGCGATCAGCGAGACATAGAGCGTGCCCCAGATCAGCGGCAGGATGCCGAGGTCCGACCCGCCCCGGAACTGCGGGTTCCAGAGTGTCGAGAAAAAGAACTTGCCCGCCGGGTAGAGATTGAAGAAGTGCAATGTCTCGAAGATCAGGGACAGGAAGATGCCGAGCGTCGTCGCGATGGCCACAAGCGACGACCCGATCATCACGGCGATGACGAAGCGTTCGTACACGTGCCGCGCGCGGAAGTCCGGGCGGATGCGGGACATCGCGTAAACGAAACCAAGGGCGGCAAGAGCCAGAACGACGCCCGTCATGGCAAGCCTGCCAATCCTGTCGGCGGCACGGTATTCCCGTGCGGCGACAAGGACGCTCTGCTTGACCTCGTCGCCGAGCGCCACACCGACCTCGGCCAGCCGACCCTTGATGTCGGATGTATCGGCGCGCAGCGTTTCAAGGTCGGCCTCGGCGATGGTGCCCTGGTCGACAAGCGCGTCCAGCCCGCCCGCGACGCGGCGGACGTCACCCATGACAAGGCCGACCGTGCTGTTTTCCGCAATGTCGGACGGGGAAATATGCCCGGCGACCTGCCGTTCGATCAGCATCGGCTGAACCACCAGCCAGACCGCCGTCACGATCAGGGCCGGGACAGCGGTGTACAGAAGAACGCTCTGGCCATAGTAGTTCGGCAGCGAGTGCAGCCGCCGCATGTCGCCGCCGGCCGATGACATGGCGCGCGCCCGACCGGCAAGAAAGCCTGCGACGCCCAGCGCGGCGACGATCAGGATCAGCAGGCTGACGTTCATGGTGCCCCCACCTTCAAAAGCGGGGTGGCGCAGGTTTCCGCGCCACCCGTTGTCTTATGCCGAAGCATCCGTCCGTCAGTTCAACGGGCCCATCGGGGCTTCTTCCGTCACGGCCGCCTGGGTCGCGGCCAGTTCAGGGTCCGATACCAGGCCGTAGGCCGCCAGCGGGCCATCGGGGCCGGCGATATCGTCGGACATGAAGAATTCGACATATTCCTTCAGGCCCGGAATGACACCGATATGCGCCTTCTTGACGTAGAAGTAGAGCGGGCGCGACACCGGATACTCGCCGGTGGAGATGCTTTCGGTCGACGGCACGACGCCGCCCATGGTCGCCACGCGCAGCTTGTCGGTGTTGTTCTGGTAGAAGGACAGGCCGAACACGCCGATGGCGGTCTTGTTCGCGTCAAGGCGCGACAGGGTTTCGGTGTAGTCACCGTCGACATCGGTCGAGACGCCGTCGGTGCGCAGCGTGTTGCACATCTTGTCGGCGGCAGCGGCCTTTTCCTTGTCGTCCGCGCCTTCGGCTGTCGCGAGGAACAGGTCATGCGCGCCGGTCGCCTTGCAGCCTTCGATGATGACCTTGGTGTCGAACACTTCGCGCGTGCCGTGCTTGGTGCCCGGGATGAACAGCTTCAGTTCCTGCGCCGGAAGCGTCGCGTTCACATCCGCCCAGGTCGCGGCGGCATTGTCGGCCAGCGCGCCGTCCTTGACGACCTTTGCCGCGATCGCGCCGTAGATGTCCGAGGGCGTGAACGCGAATTCCGGTCCGCCGATGTCGCTGGCAAAGACGATCCCGTCATAGCCGATGCGCACTTCCAGCAGTTCGCCGACGCCGTTCGCGGCACAGGTTTCGAGATCGCTTTCGGTGATGCGGCTCGACGAATTGGCGATGTCGATGGTGCCTTCGCCGACACCTTCGCAGAGCTTCTTGCGCCCTGCGCCCGAACCGCCGCCTTCGACGACCGGGGTCGGAAAGTCGAAATTCTCGCCGAAAGCTTCGGCCACGATGGTGGCGTAGGGAAGCACGGTCGAAGAGCCCGCGATCTGAAGCTGGTCGCGCGCAGACGCGCCCGTTGCAGCCAGGGCAAGCGCAGAGACGCTCAGAAGGGTGAATTTCATGGGTCGATTACCTCGCATCATCGGATGAAGCGGCCTCCCCCCACGGGCGGCCCTGGATGCCGTCTAGGCGGCTTTGCCCATGGTTTTGTGACGGATGCGTAACAGGATTATGACAGGCGGATCGGCGCGCGCATCTGCGGCGGCGGGCGACAAACCCGAACCTTGTTACGCGGTTGGCAGCAACACGATGAAACGACTGCCTTTTCCCGGCGCACTTTCGATTTTCAGCCGCCCGCGATGGCGGTTGACGATGTGCTTCACAATTGCCAGCCCCAATCCCGTGCCGCCCTTGTCACGCGACCGGTGGGTATCGACGCGGTAGAATCGCTCGGTCAGGCGCGGCAGATGCATCGGCTCGATTCCCTCGCCGTGATCCTCGACCGCGACCTGCACGGCGGGGCCCCCTATCTGCGCGTCATGGCCGATGGCGGTCACGGCCAGCCGCACGAGGCCGCCCGACGCGCCGTACTTGATCGCGTTCTCGGCCAGGTTGTGGAAGACCTGCACCAGCTGGTCGGCATCCGCCGGAACGTTCACCGAAACGGCCTCTCCCGCAATCTCGAAGACCAGGCCCGCCGCTTCGGCCTGGGGGCGCAGCGTGGCCTGCACCGACCGCAGGATCGCCATGACATCCACGCTGTCCGACGGACGGCGGCGTTCCTCGGCCTCCACCCGGCTCAGCGACAGCAGGTCGTTGACCAGCCGGATCATGCGGCCCGCTTCGCGCTGCATGATGCCGAGGAACCGTTCGCGCGCCGCCGCGTCGTCGCGCGCCGGGCCTTTCAGCGTTTCGATGAAGCCGACCAGCGCTGTCAGGGGCGTGCGCAGTTCGTGGCTGACATTCGCCACAAAATCGCGGCGCATCGCCTCGGCCTGTTCCACATTGGTCTGATCCTCGAACGACGCCAGAACGCCGCCGCGCCCGTCGAGGTCACGCGCCGGGGACAGATGCGCCAGCATCTTCAGCTCTGTCGCCGACTTGCCGGGCAGTTTCAGGGGAACGGTTTTCGGGGCATTCCGGACAAGGCAGGTTTCCAGCCCTTCGAGAAATGCGGGCTGGCGCAGGAACGTGGCGGCCTGCCGTCCGCCGACATCCGGGCCGAACAGAACAACGGCGGCGGGGTTGGCGACCTGGACTTTGCCGCCTGCCCCGATCAGCAGGACGGGAACCGGCAACGCCGCCAGAAGCCCCTCGGTCTCTGCCTTGTCCATGACCTACCCTGCAATCCGACCCGCGCTGCCAACTCGGCGACCTTGCGTGAGAGGCAGTCCGAAGTAAATCGCCGGTATTGTTTCGGAATTTTGAACAAGGTTTCGCCCTAAAGTTGTCTTACGGGCAGGTAAATCTAGGTCTCCGGGTTGGATGCGGGTCTGTGTTGCCGCGTCGGCCGCCGCGACTGGACATTTGATGTGACATGAACCTGATGATTCAACAGGCCCAGGACATGGCTGGGCAAAACGACCCTTTCGGCCCGCCGGGTGCCCGGATTCTGGTGGTCGAGGCGGCGCGGTTGATACCGGGGCACGTGCTGTCGGACACGTCACGGTCGGTGATCATCGCGCGATTCGCGTCGATCGACCGGATGTTTCTGGACCGTGTCGGGGCCGACATCGTTGCGGCCCCGCTGTTCGGGGCGGGTTTCGACATTCTCGATCTGATCCAGCGGTTGCTGAAGACTGCATATCAGGGTCGTGTCGTCGCGCTGACTGGCAGACTGCCCGATGCGGGCGTGGTCGAACGCGAGATCCGCGCGCAATCCGGGCCGCTGACAGTCGAGATCGTGCAGGTGCCGGGCAACGGCGTCTAGCGTCGGGCAGCCGTTTCAGGCTGCGGGCGGAACCTCTTCCACCACGACCAGATCGCGGACCGCGGCACCTTTCGCATGGGCGAGCCCCTGCTGATACAGGGGCGACCGGTAGCAGGCCACTGCGGCGTCGAGGCTGGGGAAGCGCGCGACGACGTTGCGGGGGCGGTCGCGCCCCTCGAGCTGCACATAGGCCCCGCCGCGCGCCAGGAAGACGCCGCCATGCGCGGTGATCGCCTCGGTCGCGATTTTTGCATAGCGGCCATAGGCTTCGGCGTCGGTCACTTCGACATGGGCGATCCAGAGTGCGGTCGGCATGGCCTTACCCCGCCGCCGCGATCAGGGCTTCGACGGCCAGCACAGCCTGCGGTCCGCGCGCCGGGTCGGTACCGCCCGCCTGCGCCATGTCGGGGCGGCCGCCACCGCCCTTGCCGCCCAGAACCTCGGCTGCCGCGCGCGCCATATCGACGGCAGACAGACGCGCCGTCAGGTCAGGCGTGACACCTGCTGCGACGGCAGCCTTGCCGCCGGTATCGGCCACCACCAGCACCGCACCGGACCCGATGCGCGATTTCAGGGCGTCGACCAGCGCGGGCAGATCCTTGCCTGTCACCCCGCTGACAATCTGAGGAATGAACCGTATCCCGTTGATCTCTCGCGCTTCCTCGCCCGCCTGCCCGCCTGTGCCCGAGGCCAGGTCGCGGCGCAGCTGAGCCACCTCGGCCTGCAATGCCCGGCGTTCGTCGATCAGCGCGCGGACACGGTCAGCCACGTCCTGCGGCTGCGATTTCAGCGCCTGCGCGATCTGGGTCAGGCGCGCGTCCTGCGCGCGCAGATGGTCCAAGGCCGCCTGCCCCGTCAGCGCCTCGATCCTGCGCACACCGGCACTCGATGCGGAATCGCCCATCAGCACAAAGGCCCCGATGTCGCCCGTCCGCGCGACATGCGTGCCGCCGCACAGTTCCAGCGAGTACGTCGTCTTGTCCGCCCCCTTGCCCGACCCGTCCTGCCGGCCCATCGAGACAACCCGCACCTCGTCGCCGTACTTCTCGCCGAACAGCGCCTGCGCACCCAGCGCCCGCGCGTCGTCGGGTGTCATGATCCGCGTCTCGACCGGGCTGTTCTGCCGGATGAAGGCGTTCACCTCGGCCTCCACCTGCGCGAGCTCTTCTGCCGACAACCCCTTGCCGTGGCTGAAGTCGAAGCGCAGCCGGTCCGCCGCGTTCAGGCTGCCCCGCTGCGCCACATGATCGCCCAGGGCGCGCCGCAGCGCCTCGTGCAGCAGATGCGTGGCGGAGTGGTTGGCCCGGATAGCGCCCCGGCGGTCATGGTCCACCGCCAGCCGCGCGCCCTGACCGACCGCGATTTCGCCGGTCGTGACTTCTGCGACATGGAAGAACACGCCCGCCGTCTTTTTCGTATCCGTCACCCGCGCCTCGCCGGTATCCGTGCGGATGATCCCCGCATCGCCGACCTGGCCGCCGCTTTCGGCATAGAATGGCGTCTGGTTCACGACGATCTGGACGATCGCGCCCGCCGCGGCCTTCTCCACCCCGGCCCCGCGTTGCACCAGTGCCAGAACGGCGCCCTCTGCCGCCTCGGTGTCATAGCCGAGGAATTCCGTCCCCCCGTGCTTCTCGGCCAGATCGAACCAGATCGCCGCATCGGTCGTCTCGCCCGTTCCGGCCCAGCTTGCCCGCGCCTTGGCTTTCTGTTCCGCCATCGCGGCATCGAAGCCCGCCGTGTCCACAGTGCGTCCCTTCTCACGCAGCGCGTCCTGGGTAAGGTCCAGCGGAAAGCCGAATGTGTCATACAGCTTGAACGCCGCCGCCCCCGGCAGGGCACCGCCCTCGGGCAGTTTCGCCAACTCATCGTCCAGCAGGCGCAGGCCGCGGTCGAGCGTGGTCTTGAACCGTGTCTCCTCGGCCCGCAGGGTTTCCTCGATCAGAGCCTGTGCGCGGCTCAGTTCGGGATAGGCCGCCCCCATCTGGCCGACCAGCGCGGGCACAAGGCGGTACATGACCGGGTCCACAGCACCCAGCTGATGCGCGTGGCGCATCGCGCGGCGCATGATCCGCCGCAGCACATAGCCGCGCCCTTCGTTCGACGGCATGACGCCATCGGCGATCAGGAAACTGGTCGAGCGCAGATGGTCGGCGATGACGCGGTGATGCACGCGGCCCGGACCGTCCGGGTCGCTGGACGTCACATGGGCCGACGCCTCGATCAAGGCGCGCATGAGATCGGTGTCGTAGTTGTCGTGCTTGCCCTGCAGCAGCGCGCCGATCCGCTCCAGACCCATGCCGGTGTCGATGGACTGCATGGCGAGCGGCCGCATCGTGCCATCCGCGAACTGTTCGTTCTGCATGAAGACGTTGTTCCAGATCTCGATGAACCGGTCGCCATCCTCATCGGGGCTTCCGGGCGGGCCGCCCGGGATGTGCTCGCCATGGTCGTAGAAGATCTCGGTGCAGGGTCCGCAGGGGCCCGTCGGACCCATGCGCCAGAAATTATCGTCGGTCGGGATGCGGATGATCCGGTGGTCGGGCAGCCCCGCGACCTTTTTCCAGAGGTCCGCCGCCTCGTCATCGGTGTGGTAGACAGTGACGCAGAGCTTGCTGGCGTCGATCCCGAAGTCCTTTGTCAGCAGCTCCCACGAAAACGCGATGGCCTCGGCCTTGAAATAGTCTCCGAAGCTGAAATTCCCCAGCATTTCAAAGAACGTATGGTGCCGCGCGGTATAGCCGACATTGTCGAGGTCATTGTGCTTGCCGCCCGCGCGCACACATTTCTGCGCGGTCGTCGCGCGGACATAATCGCGCGTCTCGACCCCGGTGAAGCAGTTCTTGAACTGCACCATGCCGGAATTGGCGAACATCAGCGTCGGGTCGTTGCGGGGAACGAGGGGCGAGCTGTCCACGACGCGGTGGCCGTTCCTCTGGAAATAGCCGAGGAAGGTCGAGCGGATGTCGTTCAGGCTGGCCATGTCAGGCGTCCTCGCAGGTGCAGAAAAAGCAGCCTTGCGGGTGTAGCGGTCGCGGCGTTCCCTGTCCAGCGAGCGGGAGCCCGCTGCGACCGGCCACGAATGCAAGGGGCGCGCCACCCGTCGCGGGTGGCGCACCCCTTGTTCATTCGTGTCCGCGTGATCCCTGGCCTGCGCCCTTCCGGGCCTCAGGCCTCCATCACGTCCGCGTCGCTGTCACTCTCGTTGCCCGCCCCGGCCGTCAGGTCCAGCCCGTGGCCCGCGCGGATCTTTTCCTCGATCGAGGCCGCGACATCCGGATTGTCGCGCAGGAACTGCTTGGCGTTCTCGCGCCCCTGCCCGATCCGTTCGTCGCCGTAGCTGAACCAGGCGCCCGACTTCTCGACCACGCCCGCCTTGACGCCAAGATCGATCAGCTCGCCGGTCTTGGAAATCCCTTCACCGTACATGATGTCGAATTCGACCTGCTTGAAGGGGGGGGCCACCTTGTTCTTGACCACCTTCACCCGCGTGGTGTTGCCCACCACTTCGTCACGGTCCTTGATCGACCCGATGCGGCGGATGTCGAGGCGCACGGAGGCATAGAATTTCAGCGCATTGCCGCCGGTGGTGGTTTCGGGGCTGCCGAACATCACCCCGATCTTCATGCGGATCTGGTTGATGAAGATCACCATGCAGTTCGACCGGCTGATCGATGCCGTCAGCTTGCGCAGAGCCTGGCTCATCAGGCGGGCCTGGCTGCCCATCTGCATGTCGCCCATGTCGCCCTCAAGTTCCGACTTCGGCGTCAGCGCGGCCACGGAATCGACCACGACCAGGCTGACCGCGCCGGACCGGACCAGCGTGTCGACGATCTCGAGCGCCTGTTCACCGGTGTCGGGCTGCGAAATCAGCAGTTCGTCCAGGTTGACGCCCAGCTTCTTGGCGTATTGCGGGTCGAGCGCGTGTTCCGCGTCCACAAACGCGCAGACGCCGCCCTTTTTCTGTTCCTCCGCCACGACATGCAGGGTCAGTGTCGTCTTGCCCGAGGATTCCGGCCCGTAGATCTCGACCACGCGGCCCTTCGGCAGTCCGCCGATGCCCAGTGCGATGTCGAGACCCAGCGAGCCGGTCGAGGTCGCCTCGATCTCCATCACGGCACCGGCGGTGCCGAGCTTCATGATCGAGCCCTTGCCGAACTGCCGTTCGATCTGCGCCAGCGCCGACTCGAGCGCCTTCTGTTTGTCCGCGCTGCGTTTGTCGTTCATATCGAAAAGGTTCGTTGCTGCCATCTGCCGGTTTCCTTATTTCACATGGCCGTTCCAGCGGCAATGCGTGCCCGTGTTCGCCTCTTGTTCTCAAGCTATGGGACCAAAAGGGGAACAATTCAATCGAATTCTTCGCACTTACTCTGACCGGGACGGGTTAAGGATGTCTTTACGACGCATCGGCTTTCCGGCGGTCTCAGGCGGCCTTGCGGCGGCGGGGCGGGAGTTGATAGGAACCGCCTGCGGCGGCCGGATCGGGGCCGGTGGCGGCGGGGGAAGTCTGGACGATGCTGATCTTCTGGAAGGAACGGCTGGTCTTTCTGGCGAATACGCGGACCGGGTCGTCGTCGATCGAACGCGCGCTCGAGACGCTGGCGCATGTATCGGTGCAGCGCCCCCCGGCGCTCAAGCATCTGCCTGCGCGCGAGGTGCTGGCGCATATCGCGCCGTTGCTGACGGGCGTGACGGGCGAGGGCTTCACCACGGTTGCACTGATGCGCGACCCGGTCGACTGGGTGGGCAGCTGGTACCGTTCCCGGCAGCGCGACGGCATCGCGGCTGCGGCGGGCAGCCCCCGGGGGGTCAGCTTTGCCGAATTCACCGAGGATTACATGGCGGGGCGGGTTGCCGGGTTCGGCGGGACTGACCGCGGCGCGGATCTGCCGCTTGGGCGGCAGTCGGACTTTCTGTGCGACGATGCCGGGCGTCTGATCGTCGACCGGGTCTTCCGCTATGAGGATATCGGCGCGTTCATCCGGTTTCTGGACGATCGCCTCGGCTGCGAAATCACCTTGCCGCGCCTGAACGTCTCGCCCGCCAGCGCGCTGCAGCTGCCGGCACCTCTGGACCTGCGGCTGCGCGACCATCTGGCCGCAGATTACACGATTTACGGGGGCCTGCCCAAGGTCTGAAGGGTCTGCGGGGCCCGGCAGGTCACCCCCTGGCCGCGACCCTTCCCGCCCCTCAGTGCAGCTGGTTCTGCACCGTCGTCGTCAGCTCGCTCAGCGAGAAGGGTTTCGGAAGGAAGACCGAATTGGGGATCAGCGCCTGGTTGTCGCCGAAGCTGTCCTGCGCATAGCCCGAGACAAAGACGACGCGCGTGTTGGGGCGGTCCTTCAGCGCCTCGCGGACCCAGGTCGGGCCGTCCATGCCCGGCATGATGACATCGGTCACGAAGACATCGACCGCAAGCGCGGCGTCGGCCAGCGCCTTCAGCGCCTCCTCCGCGCTGTCGGCCTCGATCACCGTATAGCCGCGCAGGCGCAGCGCGCGGCTGGCGAAGGCCCGCACCGGGGCCTCGTCCTCGACCAGCAGGACCACGCCCTCGCCCGTCCGGCCCGCGCGGCGCGGCGGCGGATCGGGTTCGGCCCGGGCCAGCTCGACCTCGGCCGCATCATGCGCGGGGAAATACAGAGAAAATGTCGTGCCCGCGCCGGCAACCGAATCGCAGAAGATGAAGCCGCCAGTCTGCTTCATGATGCCGTAGGCCGTCGACAGGCCAAGCCCCGTGCCCTCACCCGTGCGCTTGGTGGTGAAGAACGGCTCGAATATCTTCGACATCTTCTCCGGCGGAATGCCGGTTCCCGCATCCGTGACCTTGACGATCACATAGTCGCCCGGCGCCACGCTGGCGCGGTCGCGGCGCAGTTCCTCGGTCAGGCGTGTGGTTCGCCGTCTCGATCAGGATCGTGCCGCCCTTCGGCATCGCGTCGCGCGCATTCACGACCAGGTTCATGATCGACCTGTTCCAGCTGCCGCTTGTCGGCGCGGATGGCGCGCAGATCGGGGTCGTGCTGCAGCGTCAGGCGGACCTTCTCGCCGACCAGCCGGTTCAGCAGATGCGTGAGGTCGGACAGGGTGTCGCGCAGGTCGATGATTTTCGGCGTCAGTGTCTGCTTGCGCGAGAAGGCCAGCAGCTGGCCGACCAGGCTCGCCGCCCGGTTCGCATTCTGGTTGATCTGGACAAGGTCGGCATAATCCGGGTCGCCGCGGTCATGACGGAGCAGCAAGAGGTCGCAATGGCCCGAAATCGCCGTCAGAAGGTTGTTGAAATCATGCGCCACCCCGCCTGCCAGCTGGCCGATGGCCTGCATCTTCTGGCTCTGCACGAACTGCGCCTCGAGCGTCTTGAACTGGGTCGCGTCGCTGAGCACGGCGATCAGGTCGGAGGACCCCGCATCGCCCGCGCGGCACAGCGTCACCTGCAGGAAGGCCTCGCTGTCCTGATTGGAAAGCCGCAGGAATTCAGGGCGCCCCTCGTTCCGGCCGGACTGGGCCTCGCCCAGCCAGTCCGCGATGGGGCGGCCCAGCCCTTCGAGGATCGCGCCGATGGTCGTTCCGAGGTCGATTTGGCCGATCAGTCCGAAGGCGGCGCGGTTCGCGCGGATGATGCGCCCGTCCGGCGCCAGCCGCAGCATCGCGACCGGCAGCGTGTCGAAGTCGCCCTTTGCATCGGCCAAAGGCGTGTCCTGCGCGGGAAGCAGATAGACCTCGCTCCGCCCGTTGGCACCTTCGATCACCACGGTCAGCGCCGTGACCGGACCCTCCGGACCGATGATCTGGTGCGTCGACCCGGTGCGCAACGGCAGGTCGCGGAAAATCCGGTCGAGCGTGCGCACACGCTCACCGACAATGCGCCGAAGCGCCTCGTTCATGAACAGCACCGTGCCCGCCTTCGACACCGTCAGCATCGGCAGGCTGATGGTTTCGGCGCCGCGCCCGCCGACGGCACGTTCGGCCATATCCTCAAGCCGCCAGAGAAACGTGGCCTCGCCGATCTGATGCACTGCCAGCCGCACATGGCCGCGCCGTGTCACAAGATCTTCCCGCGCGGCCCCGACGGTTCCTGCGCGGGTCTGCATCCGGTAGAGAATGGCCGCCGGGTTCGCGAATACCTCGCCCAGGCTGCGCGTCAGGGTCTGTCCCTTCCGCGTGCCGAAACGTTCGATGGCAGCGCGGTTCTGGTTCAGCACCTCGCCATCCGCGTCCGTCGTGAAACTGGGGCTCGCGTCAAGTTCAACAAAGGCGGAGATGCGGTCATGCAGTGCCGTGGCGGCCTGCGCATGGCGCAGGGACAACCAGCGCACGATCAGCGCAAGCGCCGCAAACGTGCCCGCGACCGTCAGGCCGAGCATGCTGAGCGGCCCCGAAGGCAGCAGCAGCGCGCCGCCCGCAAGCAGGACGCCGGACAGCAGCAGATAGAGACTGCGGGGGCCAAGGGCCACTGCGGTTCGCGTGAGCGGTTGCAAGGCCAGCGTCAGTTGCGACACCCGTTGTCCCCCAGAGATTCGTTCGGGATATTCCGCAGGGAAATACTTAACTCCCGATTAAGGGCTGCAGGGCATCAACTCATAATTGTGTAAAACCCGAACGATACACGCGTCAAGACGCAGCGTCGGTCAGGCGGCGCGGCGCAGGATGCTGACGAAGAATCCGTCGCCGCCCTGATCGGGGGTGAAACGCCGGCACAGCGCCTCGGTCCAGTCGGGGCGTCGCGACAGAAAATCTGCGATGCGGTCGGCGTTTTCCGCGGTCAGCATCGAACAGGTCATGTAGGCCAGCGACCCGCCGGGCCGGACCAGTGGCGCGGCATCGGACAGAATCGTGGATTGCAGGGCGCAGAGCATGGTCAGGCGGTCCGGCGTCAGGTCCCACTTGGCCTGTGGATTCCGTGCCCAGGTACCGGAGCCCGAGCATGGCGCGTCGACGACGACCAGATCGAACGGGGCCTGCCTGACGGTCGCCGGGCCATCCAGCAGCGTCACTTGGCAGCCCGCCCGTCTGGCGCGCGGCGGCAGGTCGCGCATCCGGGCCGCGTCGGCGTCATGGGCGAAGAAGCGGGCCCTCGGCACGCGGGCGGCCAGGGCCAGGGTCTTGCCGCCGCCGCCCGCGCAGTAGTCGAGCACCCGGTCGCCGTCCCGGATCGGGACCAGCGCCGCAGCGGCCTGGCTGGCTGCGTCCTGCAGTTCGACAAGGCCATCGAGATAGGCAGCCGAGGTCTTGATGCGCGGGGCACCGGAGGTAACGGTCAGGGCCGTGTCGGACAAGGGATGCGGGACGGTTCCGATGCCCTCGTCCGACAAGAATGCCGCTGCGTCGTCGCGGGCCAGGCGGGCGGCGTTGACGCGCAGCGTCACCGGCGCGCGGCGGCGCTGGGCGGAAAGCGAGGGCGCGAAGGCGGGCCCGAGCGAGGACTGAAGCGGTGCGGCCAGCCAGTCGGGGCAGTCGAGGCGGATGGCCGGGGGCAGATCGTCATAGCGTGGCGCGCCTGCGGTGCGGGCGCGTTCGGCTTCGGACAGGGCGGCGGGCGCGTGGCCCTGACCCGAGAAGACCGCATCGGGGTCGTCCGCCCAGGCAAGGACGCGGCCCAGCATCAGGTCGCGCCCGGTCGGGGCCTCATCCGGCGCACCGGCGAGGGCCGCGTAGCTGCGGCGGCAGCGGAGCGCGTCGAACACCAGATCGCGCACGGCGGCACGGTCGCCCGATCCGGCATAGCGGCTGCCGCGCGCCCACCGGGTCAGCGCGACTTCGGGCGGATCCTGAGCCAGAACGCGGTCCAGAACCTCAATGGCGGCGGCGACGCGCGCAGCGGGTGTCATGCGGGGCCTGCCCGCATGTTCATGCGATACATCAGGATCAATGGGCGCCGCATTGATTATGTTTCACAACCGTCAGCCGACGCGGTAGTTCGGGCTTTCCCGCGTGATCTGCACGTCATGCACATGGCTTTCCTTGAGCCCCGCCCCGGTGATGCGCACGAACCGGCAGTTCGCGCGCATCTCGGCCACCGTGCGGTTGCCGGTATAGCCCATCGCGGCGCGCAGCCCGCCGACCAGCTGGTGGATCACCGCCGCCGCCGGACCCTTGTAGGGCACCTGCCCCTCGATCCCTTCCGGCACCAGCTTGTCGCTTGCCGCGTCCTTCTGGAAATAGCGGTCGGCCGACCCCCGCGCCATCGCGCCGAGGCTGCCCATGCCGCGATAGGATTTGAACGACCGGCCCTGGTAGAGGATCATCTCGCCCGGGCTTTCGTCCGTCCCCGCGATCGCCGATCCGACCATCGCACAGGACGCGCCCGCCGCGATCGCCTTGGCGAAATCGCCGGAAAACTTGATGCCGCCATCGGCGATCACCGGCACGTCGCCCGCCGCTTCCGCCGAATCGCGCATGGCCGTCAGCTGCGGCACGCCGACGCCCGCGACGATCCGCGTCGTGCAGATCGACCCCGGTCCGATGCCGACCTTCACCGCATCCGCACCGGCATCGATCAGCGCGCGTGTCGCTTCGGCCGTCGCCACGTTGCCCGCGATGACCTGCACCTTGTTCGACAGCCGCTTGATCCGTTCGACTGCCCGCGCCACGCCTTCGGAATGGCCGTGCGCCGTGTCGATCACCACCAGATCGACGCCCGCGTCGATCAGCGCCTGCGAGCGCTCGAACCCCGCATCGCCCACGGTCGTCGCCGCCGCCACCCGCAGCCGTCCCATCTCGTCCTTGCAGGCATGCGGATTCAGAACCGCCTTTTCGGTGTCCTTCAGCGTCAGCAGCCCGGTCAGCCGCCCCTGCCCGTCGGTCACCAGCAGCTTCTCGATCCGCCGCGCCTTCATCAGGCTTTTCGCCGTCTCAAGATCGGCGGGTTCGGTCAGGATCGCCAGGTTCTCAGCCGTCATCATCACCTTGACCGGCGTCCTGTCGTCGCTGGCGAAGCGCATGTCGCGGTTGGTGACAATCCCAACGACACGTCCGTGATTGTCCACAACCGGGAAACCCGTGACGCTGTAGCGTTCCTGCAGAGTCTTGGCATCGGCCAGCGTCTGGTCCGGCGACAGCGTGATCGGGTCATAGACGATCCCGCTTTCGAACCGCTTCACCTTGCGCACCTCTTCCGCCTGTTCCAGCGGCCCCAGATTGCGGTGCACGACGCCGATCCCGCCCGCCTGCGCCATGGCGATGGCCATCCGCGCCTCGGTCACGGTGTCCATCGCGGACGACAGCAGCGGGATGTTCATCCGCACCGATTTCGTCACCCAGGTCGATGTGTCCGCATCCGACGGCAGGACGCTCGATGCCGCGGGCACCAGAAGGACATCATCAAAGGTGAGGGCCTCTCGAATCTCCATTGGTCCGACCTCATGGGATGTTCGTTTGGCGGTTCCCCTTTTCACGGGGGGGGCTGATGCGCAAGGGGCAATGCCGTTGGCGGCCAGGAACCGGATCGGAACCGCGCGGGAATATTATTTACCGCCCCAGTGGCAGGCCGCGATTTCCCTGGGTCATCTCAAACGGCGCGGGCACTCCTTGCCCGTCAGCCCCGCAGCACCGGAAACCAGTCCTCCCTCAATCGTTGCCCTGCAACCATCCCGTGCCCGGCGAACGGCGGCGATGTTGGTCCGGGACGCTCCACATACCGCGCGTCTTCCCCCACCAGACGCAGGCTGAACGCCCGCCGCCGCCGGTCGGTCGTGTTCCCGCGCGCCCCGTGCAGTGTCCGGAAATGGAACGCCACCGCATCCCCTGGCTCCAGTTCCCACTCGAGGATACGCATCCCCTCGGCCTCCGGGTCGGGAACCGGCATGTAATCATGCTCCCCCGGATAGAAACCGGTCCCCGCCAGCCACCGCGTCGGCAGCACGTCTTTCGCCCACAGATGGCTCCCCGCGACGCAACGCAGCGTCGCCTCGTGGACCGGATCGAGCGGCGACCAGAAGCTGACGGTCTGGCGTCCCGCGACGAAATAATAGGGCCCGTCCGAATGCCACGGAGTCGGCTTGGCCGTCCCGGGCTCCTTCACCAGCACATGGTCATGGAACAGCTGCACCTTGCCCCCGCCCATCAGCCGCGACGCCACCTCGGCTACCCGCGACCCGAAGATCGCCTCCCGGAACTCCGGAATGCGGTCCCAGTTGCAATAATCGTCGAAGAACCGTCCCGCCTCGCCCGATTTCAGTGTCGGCATCGGCTGGCCGGGCGACGCCATGTTGGCCTCCACCCCCGCCCGCAGGATGTCCACCCAACCTTCCCACAGCCCCCTCACAACCACTGCACCGTCGCGCGCATAGGCTGCGACCACCTCGTCATCCACCATCGCAGGTCCTCCCCCCGCCACCCTTGCACTCGCCGCCCGCTGCCGCCAGTCTTACTGCAAAGGAGGCGCTGCCATGGCACACGGCTACGAGTCTGGGCGGCTGAACCTGCCTTTCACCGGCATCGCCACATTCGGCAAGCGACCCTATGTCGCCGACTGGGCAAAGATCGATGCTGATGTCGCGATCCTCGGCGCGCCGTTCGACGCGGGCACGCAGTACCGCGCCGGGGCGCGCTTTGGCCCGCGCGGGGTGCGCGAGGCGTCAACACTGTTCAGCTTCGGCCACGCCGGGGCCTATGACCACGAGGATGACGCGACCTATCTCGGGCCGGACGTGCGCATGGTGGACATCGGCGATGCCGACATCGTCCACACGGACACGGAGACGAGCCACACCAACATAGAAACCGGCGTCCGGGCGATTCTGGCGGCGCGCGCCTTGCCGGTCGTCATCGGCGGCGACCATTCCGTCAACATCCCCTGCATCCGCGCCTTTGACGGTCAGGGGCCGATCCACATCCTGCAGATCGACGCGCATCTGGATTTCGTCGATGTGCGCCACGGCGTCCGCCACGGCCACGGCAACCCGATGCGCCGCGCCGCCGAACGCCCCTTTGTCACCGGCCTGACCCAGCTTGGCATCCGCAACGTGTCTTCCACCGCCCGAGAGGGATATGAGGCGGCGCGGGCGATGGGGTCGGATATCCTGTCGGTGCGGCAGGTGCGGAAGCTGGGAACCGAGGCCGTCCTTGCCCGCATCCCGAAGGGCGCGCGACTGTACGTGACCATCGACATCGACGGCTTCTGCCCCTCGATCGCGCCGGGCACCGGCACGCCCAGCCATGGCGGGTTCCTGTACTACGAGGTGCTGGAATTGCTGCAGGGCGCGGCCCGTGCGCATGACATCGTCGGGATCGACCTGGTCGAGGTCGCGCCCGACTATGACCCGACCGGATCGACCAGCATCCTTGCGGCACAGGTCCTGCTGAACTTTCTGGGGTTCATCTTTCACGCACGCGGTGCCAGATAGCCGGGCCGGTCTCAGGCCAGCTTGCCCGCGCGCGACAGCGACAGATGTTCCCACGCCGCGACCAGCACCAGCGACGCGGCCCCGGCCACGCAGGACAGCCAGATCGGCACGAACAGCCCGGCAACCGCCAGAGCCGCGCAGAGACCGATGCCCACGTAGTGCGACAGCGGAAACCATTCGGATGACAGGCGCTTGAACCAGCCGTTGCCGGCCAGGAACACCGCGTTCCCCCCGATCAGCACCGCCATGTCGCCAAGGGTCCCGATGTCGCCCGGATGCGCGATGGCGCGTTCCGACCCGACCGCCGCCAGCACGATGCCCGCGACGACGGGAATATGGGCGTAAGTGAAGGACAGCCGCGCGATGCGGCCCGGGTCGTCCGAATGCTCGATCTGATGGGTCGCGCGGCGGTGCCCGACATGGAAATAGACCCACCACATCGCAATCGAAATTCCGACGCTGCCGAGGAAGGCCGCGAGACCCGCCCCGTCCCAGGCCATCCCGGCGAAGGTCGCGCCCGAGATCAGCAGCGTTTCGCCGAGCGCGATGATGACGAACAATCCGCAGCGTTCCGCGATGTGACCGCCGCTGACTTTCCAGTTCGTCGTCACGTCCCGCCCCAGCCCCGGCACCGCATAGGCGAGAAACGGCGCAGTATAGTCGATGGCCAGCGCCAGCAGCCAGACCGGCAGACGATACTCCGGTGCGATCATGCCGCCCGCGATCCAGAACAGGCCGCCGAAGGACAGCCAGATCAGGATGCGGATATAGGTCAGCCGCAGCATCGCGTCTCCGCGCGCCGCCGCGAACATGAACAGTGTCCGGCCCACCTGCATCGCCACGAACGCGCCCGCGAATACGATGCCGCGATCCCCGAACGCTTCCGGAATCGCCATCGACAGGAACAGCCCGCCCAGCATCATGCCGAACAGCATGATCCGCACCGGCCCCCGGTCCGGGTCCAGCAGGTTCAGCACCCAGGTCGTGTAGATCCAGACCCACCAGACCGCCAGAAACAGCACCGCAGCCTCGACCGCCCCGGCAATGCTGAAGTGATGCAGCAGAAAGTGCGAAATCTGGGTGACCGCAAAGACGAAGACCAGATCGAAGAACAGTTCCGCAAAGCCGACGCGGCTGTCCTGTGCCCGCAGCAATCCCTGCATCTGCATCCCCCGCTGATTGAGGTCAGGCTAGGCGGGGTGGACTCTGCCCGCAAGCCGTCGCATCACCGGCCAGCCCCCGGAGTGATCGCATGCCGCAGCCAGAGCCCCGGACCGCGCCTGTGCACCGCCCGCTGGCCGCAGCACTGTGGATGTCGGGCTGCATCGCCGGGTTCACCGGTATCGCCATCGCCGCGCGCCAGATCGGCCCGGCCCTCGACACCTACGAGATGATGCTCTGGCGGTCCGCCGTCGGGCTGGTCGTCGTCCTTGGCGTTGCCGCCGTTGCCGGCAAGCTGGGCGACATCACGACGCGGCTTCTGCCCATCCAGCTTCTGCGCAACATCGTGCATTTCGCCGCGCAGAACCTCTGGCTGTTCGCCATCGCCCTTGTCCCGCTCGCGCAGGTGTTCGCGCTGGAATTCACCACCCCTCTGATCGTTGCGCTGGCCGCGCCCTTGGTTCTTGGCGAACGCCTGACGCGCGCACGGCTGCTGACCGCATTGATCGGCTTCGCGGGCATCCTGATCGTCGCGCGTCCTTTCGGCGCGGGCGGCTGGTCGCCGGGTCTGATCGCCGCCCTCGCCTCGGCCTTCGGCTTTGCCGCCGCCGCCCTGTTCACCAAGCGCCTGACCCGGGACATCGCCATCACCGGGTTCCTGTTCTGGCTGACCCTGATGCAGAGTGTCATCGGCCTGATCTGCGCCGGATGGGACGGGCGCATCGCCCTGCCCGGCCCCGGCAACGGACACTGGGTCCTGCTGCTGGGCCTGTCCGGCCTTCTTGCGCATTTCAGCCTGACGCGCGCCCTGTCGCTTGCCCCCGCCTCATTCGTGCTGCCGTTCGATTTTCTGCGCCTGCCGCTGATCGCGCTGGTCGGCATGGCGCTCTATGCCGAGCCGTTCGATCTGTGGGTGATCGCCGGTGGCGCAGTGATTTTTGCCGCGAACTGGGCAAATGTCGCCGCCGAGACGCGGTCGCGGAAAGAAATCACCCCTCCCGACGCGGAACGCCACGTCATTAATTGACGCAATCGGCAGGCGAGGCGTAGCGTTCGGCAAGGGGAAACATGAGGCCGGGCCTGGACGCCGATGCCTCGGGTTGAGGACAGAGCAATGAAAAACATCCTGATGACGGCAAGTGCGGTGGCGCTGAGCGCGGGTGCGGCGGTGGCGGGCGGAGTCGAGCGCTCGACCCAGTCTGTGGCCATCCTGTTCGAGAAGGGGAATTATGCCGAATTGAGTTTCGGTTTCGCCGCACCGGATGTCAGCGGCACCTTTGGCGGGGCAGTTGGTTCCGGCGATATGGCCGGAAGCTACAGTTCAGTTTCTCTCGGCTTCAAGCAGGGACTGAGCGATACACTCGATTTCGCTCTGATCCTCGACCAGCCGATTGGGGCTGACGTGGATTATCCGACGGGCACGGGCTATCCGTTTGCGGGGTCAAATGCGACGATCAAGTCCGCTGCTGTCACGGGACTTCTGAAGTATCGCTTCCCATCCAATGTCTCGGTCTACGGCGGTCTGCGCGCCGAGTCGGTAAGCGGCGACGTCCTGATCAACGCGCCGCTTCTCGGGATCAACAACTACACTCTGCAAACCGAGACGGACTACAAGTTCGGCTATGTCGCGGGGGTTGCCTGGGAACGCCCGGATATCGCTGCGCGGGTCGCTCTGACTTACAACTCGGCCATCACGCATGAATTTGAAGGGACCGAAACCGTCGCCGGCTTTCCCGTCCCCGGACCCGCGCCGTTCGAGACCGAAGTCCCGCAGTCCCTGAATCTGGAGTTTCAGACCGGCATCGCGGCCAACACGCTGCTGTTCGGCTCGGTGCGCTGGGTTGAATGGTCGGTATTCGACGTCCCCGCCCCGGCCCTCGCCACCAACATCGTGGACTATACCGACGACACGATCACCTATACGCTCGGGGTCGGTCGCAAGTTCAACGAACAGTGGTCCGGCGCGGTCACTCTCGGCTATGAAAAGGGCGACGGGCTGCCCACCGGCAACCTCGGCCCGACCGACGGGATGAAGAGCATCGGAGTCGGGGCGACCTATACGATGAACAACATGAAGATCACGGGCGGCGTACGTTATGTCGCCATCGGCGACGCGACCACACGCACCATCAACGGCGTCTTCACCGACAACTCCGCCCTCGCCGCAGGCGTCAAGGTCGGCTGGACGTTCTGACCGCCATCCTCAGCCAGATTGCCGAGCCCCGCCCCTCATCCGGGCGGGGTTTCCGATTCCGCCGATTGTATTGCGCACAAGTTCCGGGTTGCCGCCCCCCTGCCCGCGCCATAGCTCTCGGGCATGACCCCAGTCCCGGCCCAGCAATCGCTCAGCCCCCGCGCCTGGGGCCTGCTGATCTTCCTCGCACTCGTCTGGGGCGGGTCCTACCTGTCCAACCGCATCGCCCTTGAACAGGTGCCCGTCTTCACGACCGTCGCCTTCCGCGTCGCCGGGGCGTCCATCGCCCTATGGCTGTGGGTCCTGGCCCGCCGCCTGCCGCTGCCCGCCCCCGCAATGGCGCTGCGGTTCCTCGGCATGGGCATCCTCAACAACGTCATCCCCTTCACCCTGATCGTCTGGGGCCAGCAGCACATCGCATCCGGCCTGGCCGCCATCCTGAACGCCTCGACCGCCGTCTTCACCGTGCTGCTGGCCGCCCTGATCTTCACCGACGAACGTCTGACCCTGCGCAAGGGCCTGGGCGTGCTGATCGGCTTCGCGGGCGTCACCGTCGTTGTCGGCCCGTCGGTTCTGGCTACCTTCGACATCGGGTCGGTCGGGCAACTGGCGATGATCGGCGCGGCCCTGTCCTACGCGCTGTCCAGCATCTATGCCCGCATCGTGCTGAAAGGCCTGCGCCCCGAGGTTCAGGCGGCGGGGATGCTGACCGCTGCGGCCCTTGTCATGGTGCCGCTCGCGCTGTGGTCCGACGGCATGCCTGCGCTGAACTACAGCACCCCGGGCTGGGCGGCGCTCGCTTATCTGGCGCTCGCGTCCTCCGCGCTCGCCTACATCGTCTTCTACCGCGTCCTGGCGCTGGCGGGTGCCGGCAACCTGCAGCTTGTCACCCTGCTGGTCGGCCCCGTCGCCGTCGCCCTCGGGGCCATCTTCTACCGCGAGGCCCTGCAACCCAACGAGTATGCGGGCTTTGCCGTGATCGCCCTGGGGCTGATGGTCATCGACGGCCGCCCGCGCCGGTTTTTCGCCAAAGAGAGGCCCGCGACAGAATCCCCGTGAAAGATCCCGCTTGTCCGGTTAATCAGGCCGCGAGGCGGGGGACATGCGATGATCTATGCGACTGCGGATGACTGGCTGCGCGCGCCGCAGAAACGCGTGCTGCTGTTCGGCATGTCCGGTCTCGGCAAGACGCACATCTCGAACCTGCTGCGCGATCAGGGGTCGTGGTTCCACTATTCCGTCGATTACCGCATCGGCACCCGCTATATGGGCGAGCACATCGCCGACAACTTCAAGCGCGAGGCGATGAAGGTTCCGCTGCTGCGCGACCTGCTGATGACGGACTCGGTCCACATCACCTCGAATATCGGGCTGAACAACCTGGCCCCGCTGTCCACCTATCTGGGCAAGCCCGGCGATCCGGCCAAAGGCGGCCTGCCCTTCGCCGAATACCTGCGCCGTCAGGACCAGCACCGCGTCGCCGAAACCGCCGCGCTGATCGACACCGCGCATTTCGCCGACCGCGCGGCCAGTCTGTACGGCTATCCCAACTTCATCTGCGATTCCGGCGGGTCGATCTGCGAGGTGGTGGAGCCCGACAACCCCGCTGACCCGGTGCTGACGGCGCTGGCCGCGAGCGTGCTGATGGTCTGGATCAAGGGGTCCGACAGCCACACCGCGGAACTGATCCGCCGCTTCGACCGCGCACCGAAGCCGATGTACTACCAGCCCGCCTTCCTGCAGGCGGCGTGGGAGCAGTACCTGCGCCAGGAACATGCGACGGAAGCAACGGTGGACCCCGACGCCTTCATCCGCTGGACCTATGCCCGCGCGCTGGCCCACCGCCAGCCCCGCTACGCCGCGATGGCGCGGCGCTGGGGCGTGACGGTGACGGCGGAACAGGTGGCGGGGGTGACGGATGCGGCGGGGTTCGAGGGGCTCGTGGCGGGGGCTATCGGCACCCGGCGCGTTTGAACAATTAGCGAAGAATGGTTGTCAGACCGCGCACGAGTTCAGTGAGGAAGCCCGCGACCTCGGCCAGTTTGGCCAGCGAAATCTTGATCTGCTGCAACTGCTTGACGAAGGCGTTGGCCTTGTCTGCTTCACTGCGCAGAAACTTCCGTGTCGCGGTCAGTTGGGCAGGCGTCGTCAGCCTGTCGGCGATCAGGTCCAGAGCGGCCTTGTGCTGGACATGCATTGCTGCAAGCGTGTCCTTATACCGCTGCGCGCTGGCAGTGTTGCCGCGCAACTTCTCTGCGATCATCTCGCGCTCAGCCTTGCCCGCGACCGTAGAGTAATGGGCACGTAGGGCCGCTACGACCTCCATCAGGGCCTGAAATTCGGACGTCTGCTTCAGTGCTGCGTTTGCCATGTCAAATCCCTTCCCTCAAAAGCTGTCTATTCGATAGCGGCGGCGAGTTCCTTGAAGGCGGTCGCCAAAGCCACGATCCGCTTGTTGGCCTCGCTCAGCCGCGCGATGTCCGCTGGGCCGTCCAAGGCATCGCGGATCGCGCGATGGGTCCGCCCGATCTCTGCGTAGCGGCGGAAAGCTGCCTTCCCGTCGGCATCCGCCATCGCAGCGTGGGCCGCTTCGATCCTTGCCAGATCGGCCTCCGACCCAACATTTGAGTCGTCTACCGCCGACATCATCGTCGCCGCCTGTCCCTCCAGCGACGCCCTCTCACCCTCGTAGGTCAGGATCGACAGCTGCACGGCGGCAGTGGTCACATAAGGATCGGCCGCATCGACAACCGATTTCAGCCGTTGGTAGCGTAGCGTTTCTGCGATCTCGCGCGCCAGTGTCGCAACAAATGTCCGCGCCGGCTTGCGCGCCGGGCCTGACGGTGCTGCCGTCTTCGTGGGCGACGCTGCGGCGCTGACCGCATCCTGCAACCCCGTGATTGCATCAAAAGCGTTGCCAGCGGCCGTGCCGATGGCTGCAGGATCCTGGGATTCCGCCAGTGCCGCCAAAGCCTGACTGTAGGCCACGAGGTCCGTGCGGATGCCGTAGCCCAATTGTTCGCGCAGCAGAGCAACGTCTCCGGCGGGGATCACCACTTGGGCAGCCGCCTGCACTGAGGCCGGGTCGTACTCGCTGGCCGCCGCAACCGGTTCGTCGTCGACCAGCTTCAACGGCACCAGCGCGCATGCCTCATCGAACCGTTCGGCAGCGATTGCCAATTCCGGACGATTGTATTGGCAGGCGTCGCGGTTGCTGGTTCCGTAGAGAACGTTGGCCGCCGCAAAATCGGCCCGACGCGCGGCGGCCACCCTGCCTGCCAGAGATTTGCCGGCCGGGCTGTTCGCGTCACGTGTACCAATCTCTTGGACCGTTTTGCCGAACGTGGCGATGTCGGGCGTCAAATGACCTGTCGAACAACCGGCAAGGCACAGCGCCGCGCTGCACAAGAGATGATATCTCACTTCCCCCTCCCCAAACACTTGATCCAATCCCCGCACTCTACCCTATTTCGCGCCTTCCGCGCGTGAGTTGCGCGTTATTTTTTCAACCCCGCCCCGCACCCCCTCCCCCTTCCCCTCCCCCCGTCCTTCCCCTATCTCTCCCCCCTGACCAGAGGACCCGCCGCCGATATGCCGATCACCCTGCCCGCCGACCTGCCCGCCTTCGACGTCCTGTCGAACGAGGGCGTCATGGTGATGACGCCGGACCGGGCGGCGCGGCAGGACATAAGGCCTTTGAAGATCGGCCTGCTCAATCTGATGCCGAAGAAGATCCAGACCGAAAACCAGTTCGCCCGGCTGATCGGCGCGACCCCGATCCAGATCGACTTCCGCCTGATCCGCATGACCGAGCATCAGACGAAGACAACCGCCGCCGAACATATGGCCGCCTTCTACCGTCCGTTCGCCGAGGTCGAGGCGTCGGGCGAGAAATTCGACGGGCTGATCATCACCGGCGCGCCGATCGAGCATCTGGCGTTCGAGGACGTGACTTACTGGGACGAATTGCGCCGCGTCATGGACTGGACCCAGACGCATGTGCAGTCGACCTTCGGCGTCTGCTGGGGCGGCATGGCGATGGCCTATCATTTCCACGGCGTGCCCAAACACGCGCTGCCCGCCAAATCCTTCGGCTGCTTCCGCCACCGCAACCTCGCCCCCGCCTCGCCGTTCCTGCGGGGGTTCTCGGACGACTGCGTGATGCCCGTCAGCCGCTGGACCGAAATGCGCACCGGCGACATTGAGCGCGCCGGTCTGACGCTGCTCATGACCTCGGATCAGTCCGGGCCCTGCCTGGTCGATGATCCCGCGCACCGCGCGCTCTACATCATCAACCATCTGGAATACGACAGCGACACGCTGAAACAGGAATATGACCGGGATATCGCAAACGGCACGCCCATAAATGTGCCGATGAACTATTATCCTGACGACGATCCCGCCCGCCCGCCGATGAACCGCTGGCGCAGCCATGCCCATCTGCTCTATGGCAACTGGATCAACGAGATCTACCAGTCCACCCCCTATGACCCGGACCAGATTGGCACCTAGCCTGTTCATCATCCTGCTTGTCTGCGCAGCCGTGGTCACGCTCTGGCGGGCGACGATGCGCGAGCGCGCGACCGAGGCGGATTATCCGCCCGAGGGGCATTTCGTGACTGTGGACGGCGTGAAGCTGCACTACGTCGAGGCTGGCAAGGGCCCGGACCTCGTGCTGATCCACGGCGCATCGGGGTCGCTGCGCGATCTGACCTTCGGTTTTCTGCCGGAACTTGCCAGGCGGTATCATGTGGTGGCCTTCGACCGCCCCGGCATGGGCTGGTCCGATGACGCCGCGGAGATGGATACGCTGGCGGCCCAGGCGCGGCTGATCCGTCGGGCATCGGAACGCATAGGCCTGCGCCGGCCCATCGTCTTCGGTCACAGCTATGGCGGCGGCGTGGCCCTGGCATGGGCGGTCGATGCGCCGGACAGCCTGTCGGCGCTGGCGCTCGCCTCGCCCGTCTCACATCCTTGGGATGGCGGCGTCGACCGGCTGTACCATGTGACCGGGCATCCCATCGTGGGCCCTGCGGCGGTGACGGCGATTTCGGCCTTCGTGCCGACAAGCTACGTGACCGACCAGACCGAATCCGTCTTCCTGCCGCAGCCTGCCCCATCCGGCTACAGCGAACATTTCGGGCCGATGATGTCGGCCCGCGCCTCGGCCCTCAGCGCCAATGCACAGCAACGGCTGGTCCTGAAGGCGGACGTGACGGAACAGTCGGCGCGCTACCGCGCGATCGCCATGCCGGTCGAAATCGTTCACGGCACCAGCGACAGAATCGTCTTTGCCCAGGTCCACTCCGAACGCCTGGCGCGCGATGTGCCGGGGGCCGGGCTGACGCTGCTGCCGGGGATCGGTCACATGCCGCACCATGCGGCGCGCGCCGAGGTGGCTGCCGCAATCGACCGGGCCGCGGCGCGCGCGGGGCAAGGCCCGGCTGCAGACCCTTTGCAGTAGGCCCGGCAGCCGCCATACTGCAACCCAGCTGTGTTCAGGGGTACAAGGGGGCATCGTGGGAAAATCGAAGGCGCAGGACAAAAAGGCCGGTCCAGACGTGGCGGTGCCGTCGGACCCCCCGCAAAACGGGTCGGCGCTGGAAAAGATCGTCGCCAAGGCATCATCCGGCAGCGCTGCTGCCGCACCGGTGTCGGCCATTCCCTATGTCGGCGCGATCACCCGGTTCCTTGAAACGCAGGCACCTGCCGATATCCGCAAGGCCATCGCCGAGGGCGGGCGCAAGGAGATCCTGTCAAAGTCCTATCCCTACCGGAAGGAAATGGACGGCGACGAGTATGACCCGATCATGGAGCAGCTTCAGATCGAACTGGTGAAGCTGCATTACGACATCAAGACCACCGGCAAACGCCTGGTCGTGGTCTTCGAGGGGCGTGACGCGGCGGGCAAGGGCGGCACCATCGAACGCCTGCGCGAGAACATGAACCCGCGGGTCTGTTCCATCGTCGCCCTGCCGAAACCGACCGAACGCGAAGCCGGGCAATGGTATTTCCAGCGCTACATCGACTGGATGCCGGCCAGGGGCGAGATCGTGCTGTTCGACCGGTCCTGGTACAACCGTGCGATGGTCGAGCATGTCTTCGGCTTCTGCACGCCGGATCAGCGCAAACTGTTCTTCCGGCAGCTGCCCGACTTCGAGCGTATGCTGACCGACGACGGCACGATCCTTGTGAAGCTCTGGCTCGATGTCGGGCGGGCCGAGCAGCTGCGCCGTTTTCTCGACCGCGAGAAGGACCCGCTGAAGCAGTGGAAGCTGTCGTCCATCGATGTGGACGGCCTGGGCAAATGGGATGACTACACGGCGGCCATCGACGAGACGATGAAGCAGTGTCATTCGAAATCCGCGCCCTGGACGGTGATCCGGTCGGATGACAAGGACCGTGCGAGGATCGCCGCCATCCAGACGGTCCTTCAGGCGGTGGACTATGCGGGCCGCGACAGGAAGGCGATCGGCAAGATCGACGACAAGATCTGCGGCGGCCCCGACCTGCTATGACCGGCTGCAGACCCTGATGCCGAAGCAGGGCTATCACCACGGCAATCTGCGGCAGGCGCTGGTTGATGCGGCGCTGTCGCTGATCGCGGCCCAGGGTCCGCAGGGCTTCACGCTGTCGGATGCCGCGAAACTGGCGGGCGTGACGCCTGCAGCCGTGTACCGCCATTTCGCGGGCCGCGACGACCTGATCGCCGAATGCGCGCGGCAGGGGTTCGAGGTCTTCGCCGATCTGATGGAACATGCCTATGCCGATGGCCGCCCCTCGGCCCTTGCGGCGTTCGAGGCCACGGGGCGTGCCTATCTGGCCTTCGCGCGGAAGTTTCCCGCGCAGTATCAGGCGATGTTCGAAAGCGGCATCTCGCTGAACAGCAACGTCGATCTTGCGCGCGCTGCCGACCGGTCGCGCGCCACGCTGACGCGGGCCGCCGAGGCGCTGTCGCGGCACATCCCCGAAAGCCGCCGCCCGCCCGCCGCGATGTTTGCGGCGCATATCTGGGCGATGAGTCACGGAGTGGTCGAACTGTTCGCGCGCGGCACGCCCGGCGCCCGCGCGCCCTACCCGCCCGAAGACCTGCTCGAAAGCGGAATCGGCATCTATCTGCGCGGGCTGGGGCTCGTTCCGCCTGACGCCTGACCGCGATCACCGGCCCCCGATGGTCCGGCTGTCTTCAGGCGGCTTCGCTGAGCGGCGACAGCGCCGCGCGCACCTCATGCGGCTTCAGCGTCAGCCGCGCCGCCGCATACTGCGCGATACCTTCGGCCACGCCCAGTTCCGGGAACAACTGCAGCAGTTCTGCCCGCGTCTCTGCGTCCATGTCATCCAGCACATGGTCGCCGGGCTGGAAGCTTTCGGTCCAGACACCGTCGGCCCGCACGATCTCGTGCCGGTCGAACATCACGTGGATGTAGCTGACGGCCCCGACTTTGCGGTGGCTGACGCCCGGCAGACAGGTCAGATGCGCGGCTGCCGCCAGCGCCTCGGCCTCGCCCGTCAGCAGTTCAGTCGCGGCACCGGTCAGCAGCATGCGGTGCTGCGGCGACACCGTCAGGTCGCGCTCCGGCAGGCCGCGCCCCAGCGCGCCTGCCCGGATCGTCACCGGCTGCAGTCGCGGGTTCCGCGCAAGCTCGGCCAGCGACAGATCGCGCCGCCCGATCCAGCGCACCGGCTGATAGCCGCCGTCGCGCGTCAGGACCATGTCGCCCGGCAGCAGATGTTCGACCGCGACCGGGCCGTTGGCCGTATCGATCAGCGCACCCGGGGTGAAGCAGGGCACGAAATTGATCTGCTCGATCCCGGTAAATGTCGTCGTATCGCCGTTCCGCCAGGTGATCGTGCCGCTTTCGCCGTCCATCGGATCGTAGGCGATGGTGTACTTGCCGACCAGGTTCAGGATGTCGAAGTCGGTGCCGCCCTCGCCGCCCGCGACCACGTCATTGTCCAACTCGCCTTCCACCAGCGTGATCGTGTCCTGATCGTCGCCGCCGTCGATGACATCGGTGCCAAGCCCCGAGGCCAGCGCATCATTTCCGGCCCCGCCCGTCAGGGTGTCGTCGCCGTCGCCGCCGTCGAGCGTATCGTCATCCGCGCCGCCGTCGAGGCTGTCATTTCCGGCGCCGCCCGACAGGCTGTCCGTTCCCGTATCACCGATCAGCGTGTCATCGTCGTCGCCGCCGTCAAGCGTGTCATTGCCCGTCCCGCCGATCAGCGTGTCAAGTCCTGACCCGCCGGCCAGGCTGTCATCATCCGCACCGCCGTCGAGGCTGTCGTCGCCCGCGCCGCCGTCAAGGGTGTCATTGCCTGCCTCGCCGAACAACGTGTCGTTGCCGGACCCGCCGACAATCGAGTCGGTTCCTGCACCGGCCAGAATATTGACACCGACGGTCGAGGCGGTTGCGTCGAACGTGTCGTTCCCGGCCGTGCCGTTGATGTTTTCGATCTGCGCGAACGTGCCCGACCCGCCGCCCGCGAAGCTGTAGCTGCCCGCCTCGTCACCGGACCAGAGGGCCGTGACACCGGGACCGGAGACAACGCCGCCGAAGACCAACGTGTCGCTGTCGGTGCCGCCTTCGCCGCCGAGGATCGTATCGGCGCCTTCGTTCAGGTTGACGGTCAGCGTGTCCTCGTCGTCGCCGCCGTCAAGGCTGTCATTGCCGGTGCCGCCGTTCAGGCTGTCGAGGCCGGTGCCGCCGATCAGCGTGTCATCGTCAGATCCGCCGTCGAGACTGTCATTTCCCGCCTCGCCGTCGAGCAGATCAGCGCCTGCCTGACCGAGCAGCGTGTCATTGCCAAGCCCGCCCTGAAGCGTGTCGGCATCCGCACCGCCGTCGAGGTAGTCGTCGCCGTCGCCGCCCATCAGCGTATCGTTCCCGACACCGCCGGACAGCGTGTCGTTCTCGGTTCCGCCGTCCAGACTGTCATTCCCGTCCCCGCCGTCAAGATTGTCTGCACCCGCCTGACCGAGCAGGGTGTCGTTGCCGAGACCGCCTTGCAGCGTGTCACCGTCGTCCCCGCCGTCGAGACTGTCGTCGCCGTCGCCGCCAACGAGCGAATCGAGGCCGATCCCGCCCGAGAGCGTGTCGTCTTCGGTTCCTCCGTCGAGCGTGTCGTCGCCGTCGCCGCCCGTCAGACTGTCGGTTCCCGCCTCGCCCAGCAGGAGATCGTTGCCGATGTCGCCGTTCAGCGTGTCGGCGCCATAGCCGCCATAGACGACGTCGTCCCCGTCGCCCGCATCCACCAGATCGTCGTCGGACTGCACGGCCTGGAACTGGACATCCGACACAAGGACGAACTGTCCCGACGTCAGCAGGTTTCCGTAGTCGATCAGGACGCGGGTGACGGGCCCCGCGATCGTGACGAGCGCCGATCCGCCCTCGACCGTCGAGCTTTCGCTTGTCAGGCCGGCCGTCAGTGTGCTGCCGGACACAGTGTCGGTGCTGCCGGGCGTGATCGTCACGGTGACCGGATTGTTGTTGGCGTCAAAGGCGGTGATCGTGATGACGTCTTGCCAGTTGCCCGCCGAGCCATCGACATCGTTCAGACGGAAGGTGACGTTTGTGACCTCATCCAGATAGCCCGAACCCGCAACAGCCGAGAAGTCGAGCACCGCCGTCGAGGTATCCGCGTCGCCTGTCCCGCCGAGGTTCAGGTTCGATCCGTTGGCGAAGGTCTCGCCCCCCGCCGTGTAGATCGATGACGTGCTGACCGTGTAGGTCGGTGAATTGTTGCCGTCGTTGATGAAGCTGACCGCGACGTTGATGCCGCCGGTGTTCTGCGTGAACCCAGCGGACAGGTTGGTGCCGCTTCCGCCCTGGTTGATCCAGTTCAGATCCATCGCCGTTGTGCCCGGCGACGCCGTTGGTCCGGCGATGATCGTGTCGTTGCCCGACCCGCCGGAAATCGTATCGTTGCCGGTTCCGCCGGTCAGGCTGTCCGCGCCGTCGCCGCCGGTCAGGCTGTCGGTGCCGGTGCCTCCGTCCAGCGTGTCGTTCGCCGAGCCGCCGGTGATGGTGTCGCCGCCCGCGCCGCCGGAGATGCTGACGCCGACCGTCGAGACGCCGGCGTTGAAGCTGTCATTCCCCGCGCCGCCGACCAGAATCTCGGTCTGCGAGAAGGTGCCCGACCCGCCCCCGGCAAAGGAGAAAGTGCCGGCCTCGTTCGCCGTGTAGGTGACCGTGACCCCGGCTCCAGAGGCCACGCCGTTGAAATTGATCGTGTCGCTGTCAGTCCCGGTCTCGCCGCCGATGATCGTGTCGGTGCCCTGGTTCACACTGACGTTGAAGACGTCCTGACCGCCGCCGCCCGACAGGCTGTCATTGCCGGTGCCGCCGTCCATCGTGTCCTGGCCCGTGCCGCCGGTGACCGTGTCATTGCCCGCCCCGGCCAGGATGTTGATGCCGATGGTGGTGGCGGCAGCGTTAAAGACATCATTGCCGCCGCTGCCGATCAGGTTCTCGATCTGGGTGAAGGTGCCCGAGCCGCCGCCCGAGAAGGTGTAACCGGCCGCCTCATTCGCCGTGTAGGTGACGGTGACACCCGCGCCGGACGCGACGCCGTTGAAGGCGACCGTGTCATTGTCGGTCCCGCCTTCGCCGCCCGCAATGGTGTCGTTGCCCTGGTTGACGGTGACGTTGATCAGATCCTGATCGTCGCCGCCCTGGATCGAAGTCGTTGCCGTTGCCGCCATCGATCGTGTCGTTGCCGGTACCGCCGTCGATCGTGTCGCGACCGCCGTTGCCGTTGATGGAATCGTCACCGGCCAGACCTGTGATCGTGTCTGCGCTGTTGTGCCGGTCAGGGTGTCGTTGCCCGCCGTGCCTGTGATGACTGCCATCGTCTCGTACCCATACGCGGCCGCGGCATCTGCGCGCGAACCCGTGTGAGTATTCGGAAATGAACAAGACGCCATTAAGGCGTCATCGTGGCCTTTGTGGTGCCGGGGCTGCGGAACCGCCCTTAATCCAAGCTTTCCGCGGTGTTAGCTGTGCCGGATCCCTATTCCGAATAGGACAGCGTCAATGCCTCGCGCCGTTTCCGGGACCGGAGGCCGCGCTGGTAACCAGACTGCGGGTCGGACGCCGACAGGCCGGGAAAAAGCTCGTCGAGTTCGACCCGCTGCGCATTGCCGACGGCACCCAGCGACCGGTCGCCGGGATGAAAACTTTCCGTCCAGGCCCCGTTCGCCAGCACAACCTCGTGCCGCGCGAACAGGAAATGGATATATGTCACGCCCAGCATGTCGACCTGCCGTATCGTCCTGCCGTCGACAAGGTTCTTCGCCGCAACCAGCATTTCCGCCCCATCATAGAACTGGACGGGTCGGTCGCTGCCGACAAGAATGCGATGATTGGGACTGACCAGCATGTCGCGTTCCGGCAGGCCGGGGCCGAGACTGCCCTGCTGAATCAGAACGGGCTTGAGATGCGGGCTCGCCGACAATCCGGCAAAGTCGACAGTTATCCGCCCGACCCATTCGACCGACTGGATGCCATTGTCGCGCGTCACCACACGCGATCCGGAGACCAGATCTCCGACACCGATCTCGCCGTCGGGCGTCATCACCATTATGCCGGATGTGAAGCAAGGCATGCGGTGCTGCCCTACTTGACGATGGACGGGCCGCGACGATGCGCGGCGACCGGAACGGAACACATGACTCAAGCCCCCTTGAGCGAACTCTTACGACCGCAGGCGGATCACATGTCGGCAGTTTGCGAGGAATTGAAGGCCGGACCACCCCAGGTGGGTTCGCAGCCGTTACGCAATTTGCCCCCAAGGACATTCCGGGCGATCAGCGCGCATCAACAGCGGCGACCGCCCGGAACATTACCCCAGACTTCACACACGTTACCCCCCAAGCGGGCAAGGACAAAACTAGCCTGTCCGGGCGGCAGTCCAAAGGGAAAAATGTCAGAAACGTGGCGGAACGCTGCGTCCGACTGTTGCGGGCAGCCGCGCGGTCTGGCGCATTGGATTTCAATCCGTCGCCAATCCGATTTTGCGCCAGTTTGTTATTGTTCCGGAATTGATAAATCTGAACAAGCAGTTGCCGCAGCAGCCTGCCGGACTGGCACCGTCAGCTGCAGCGGGGGTTGCTGTCTTTTAGATAGTGGCTTGTTTCTGAAATTGATCCAATTGGCCTGATCATTTGCAGACTGCGCTGAATTGCGGCCGAACTGTGGCGCGTGCGAAGGGCTTGCCGGAACAGCCGTCAATCCGGTCAGGAAACGCGCACTGTCGCGGATGCGTCGCCGATGCGGCAGGCCCCGATTCGAGACGGGGTACAGCGTCAGATCGCAGGATCGGTTCGGAGATGGTGCCCAAGGCGAGACTCGAACTCGCACTCCTTTCGGAAGCGGTTTTTGAAACCGCCGCGTCTACCATTCCACCACTCGGGCACGCAGTCAGCGATCTAACGCCCTGCGGCGCTTCGGGCAAGCCCCTAGCAGACCCTTGAAAGCCTGTCAGAGATCATCGGTTCCGAACGTGTCGCACACCGCGATCGACCCGGACTCGTAGCCCGCCGCGAACCAGCGCTGGCGCTGTTCGGACGTGCCGTGGGTGAAGCTGTCGGGCATCGGGCGCTGGCCCGCATTGCGTTGCAGCGTGTCATCACCGATCCGCGCCGCCGCATCCATCGCCTCGGCGATGTCGCCCTGTTCCAGCGATCCCAGCTGTTCCGCCGCAGACCGCGCCCAGACGCCCGAGAAACAGTCCGCCTGCAGTTCGACCCGAACCGACAGCTCGTTCGACACCGTCTGGGTCGACCGCTGGCGTTCGGCGGTGACCTTTGCCAGAATCCCCAGTTCGTTCTGCACATGATGTCCCACTTCATGCGCCACCACATAGGCCGCCGCGAAATCGCCGCGCGCCCCCAGCCGCTGGCTCATCGTCGTGAAGAAATCGGTGTCGAGATAGACCTTGCGGTCGTTCGGGCAGTAGAACGGCCCTGTCGCCCCGCTGGCCCCGCCGCAGGCCGACTGGGTCGCGCCCTTGAACAGCACGAGAGTCGTCGGATTGTAGGTCTGGCCCAGCTCCCTCTGGAAGACGTCGGCCCAGATCACTTCGGTATCGGCCAGGGTCACCGACACGAACTGCCCGGCCGCCTGATCGGCTTCGGTCAGGGGTTGATCCGACTGGACCTGTTCGCCGCCCGGCATGGCCCCGCCGTTCAGCAGCGGCGTCACGTCGATCCCCAGGAAATAGCCGATCAGCAGAACCGCGATCAAACCTACGCCGCCGATGCCCGATGCACGCCCTGCGCTCATCCGCCGCCGGTCTTCGATGTTCTGGCTGCCGCGCCGTCCCTGCCACTGCATGATAACCCTCGCTCAATTGGTACGCATGTCCCCGCAGTGAACCGGACCGCGGCGTATTGTCCCGGCGACGTTAACAGCACGGGCCGCAAAGCGTCCATCCCTGCCGCGACGCGACATGCCCGCGCTTGACGGCTTCCGCCCCGCATGGCCTAAGGGCCGCGCCCAAACACCCGCAGGACCATCCGCCTCATGTTCCGACGCCTCTATGACTGGACGCTGGCCCGCGCCGCGTCACCCAACGCGCCGGTCGCCCTTGGGGCGGTGTCCTTTGTCGAAAGCTCGGTCTTTCCGATCCCCGCCGATGTCCTGTTCGTGCCGATGGTCGCCGCCCGCCCCGACAAGGCCTGGAACTATGCGCTGATCGCAACGGTCACATCGGTGCTGGGTGGCATCTTCGGCTGGGCGCTTGCCTACTATGCTTTCGACCTGATCGTCAGTCCCATCCTCGACTTCTACGGCAAACTGGCGACCTTCGAGAAGATGCGGGCAAGCGTCGCCGACAATCACGCCCTGATCCTGCTTATGCTCGTCACGTCGGGCCTCTCGCATCTGCCGCCGATGAAGGTCGTCACGCTGCTTTCGGGGTTTGTCGGCTTCGACCTGTGGCTTTTCATCGGGTCCGCAATTATCGCGCGCGGCGCGCGGTTCTACGCGCTGGCCTGGCTGCTGAAGCGCTATGGCCAGCAGATACTTCACTTCATCGAGAAGCGCCTTGCGCTGATGGCTGGAATAGTGGTCGCTCTCGGCGTCCTTCTCTGGTGGTTCCTCAAGCACTGACATGACCCGGACCCGGCTGATCCTCATAGCGACCATCGGGTCAGCCCTGCTCCTTGCCGGGGCATGGACCTTTCAGTTTCTTGGCTACGCTCCCTGCAAGCTCTGCCACTGGCAGCGCTGGCCCCATTATGCCGCTGTCGGGATCGGTGCGCTTGCCCTGCTGACCGGTCTTCGCCTGCTGCCCTGGCTCGGCGCGCTTGCGGCTGCCGCGACCGCCGCTGTCGGCGTCTATCATACCGGCGTTGAAAAGGGCTGGTGGGCGGGTCCCACCACCTGCACATCCGGGTCCGTCGCGGGCCTGTCCGCCGAAGATCTGCTGGACCAGATCAACAACGCGCCGCTGATCCGCTGCGACGAGGTCGCCTGGGCCCTGGCGGGGATTTCGATGGCATCCTGGAACGCGATCCTGTCGGCTGTTCTGGTGGCGGTCTGGATCGCCGCCGCTCGCCGCGTCTGACCCCTACCGCCGCCCCGCCCGCCGCGTCGACAACAGCAGAGACGTCTCACTCGCTGTCACCCCGTCCAGCCCCCTGATGCGGAACAGCACCCCGTCGAACTCCTCCAGCGTCCGCGTCCCGATCTCCGCGATCAGGTCCCATCGTCCGTTCGTCGAGTGCACCGCCTGCACCTCGGGCATGCCCTGCAGCCGCGCCGTGATCCGCTCCGCCCCGCGCCCTTCGATCGCCACCATCATCAGGCCGCGCACCGGCATCGCCGTCGCATCGCCTCGCGTCACCACCGTGAACCCCGCGATCTCGCCCCGCGCCTGCAACCGCTCCATCCGCGCCCGCACCGTCGCCCGCGCGATCCCCAGACGGTCCGCCAGGTCCGACAGTGCCGCCCGCCCGTCGCGCCTGAGCTCGGCGATCAGCCGGTTATCCGTATCGTCCAAGTCGCTCATCTCTGCCGCCGTTTTGGCCAATCCACCATCCGCATCGACAATAGAGACGCTGTATTCTGACGCAAGGCGGAACCACTCTACCGGAAACCAAGGGACTTCTCATGACCCATTGCATCCTGATCGGCGCGCCGGTCGATACCGGCCAGAAGCGCGCAGGCTGCCTGATGGGGCCCTCTGCCTACCGCGTCGCTGGCATCGCCGCTGCTCTGGCCACCGAAGGCCACCGCGTCACCGACCGGGGCGACATCGCCCTGCCGCCGCTGGTTCCCGTCAGTTCGCCCAACCCGGCGGTCCACGGCCTTGCCGAGACCATCGGCTGGGCGCAGGCGCTTGCCGCTGCCGCCGAAGCCGCGATGCCGCAAGGTTTTCCGATCTTCATGGGTGGCGACCATTCGCTGTCGCTTGGCACCGTCACCGGTGTTGCGGCCCACGCACAACGCGTCGGCAGGCCCCTGTTTGTCCTGTGGCTCGATGCGCATACCGACTATCACACACCCCTCACCACCCAGTCCGGCAACCTGCACGGCACCCCCCTTGCCTATATCGCGGGCCGCGAGGGGTTCGACGCCTTCCCGCCCTTTCCCGCGCCGGTCCCTGCATCCCGCATGTGTCTCTACGGCCTGCGGTCCGTCGATGATGCCGAAGAAACGGCGCTGCTGACCACCGACGCCACGCTCTGCGACATGCGCGTGCTGGACGAGCAGGGCATCGTGGCACCCCTGCGCACGTTCCTCGAGGAAGTGCACAACGCCGACGGGTTGCTGCATGTCTCGCTGGACGTGGACTTTCTCGACCCCTCCATCGCCCCCGCCGTCGGTACAACGGTGCCCGGCGGCATCACCTTCCGCGAGGCGCATCTGGTGATGGAACTGTTGCACGAGAGCGGCCTTGTGACGTCGCTCGACCTCGTGGAACTGAACCCCTTCCTCGATGACAGGGGCATGACCGCGCGCCTGATGGTCGATCTGGTCGGATCGCTGATGGGCCGCAAGGTGTTCGACCGACCGACGCGGAGTTTCGGATGACCAACCTGAACATCGTCCCTTTTGTCAGCGTGGACAACATGATGAAGCTTGTTCTTCATGTCGGCATCGACCGCGTTCTGACCGACCTTGCCGACTACATCGGCGAAGATTTCCGCCGCTGGCCCGACTTCGACAAGACGCCGCGCATCGCGTCCCATTCCGATGTAGGCGTCATCGAACTGATGCCCACCTCGGACGGCGAGCATTACGGGTTCAAATACGTCAACGGCCACCCCTCCAACACCAAGACCGGGTTGCAGACCGTCACCGCTTTCGGGGTTCTGGCCGACGTCGCCACCGGCTATCCCGTCCTGCTGACCGAAATGACCATTCTGACTGCCTTGCGCACTGCGGCCATGTCGGCGCTTGCGGCAAAGCACCTTGCACCCAACGGTGCAACCACGATGGCGATGATCGGCAACGGCGCGCAGTCGGAATTCCAGGCCCTGGCCTTTCGCGCCATCTGCGGCGTCACGCAGCTGCGCCTGTACGACATCGACCAGATCGCGACACGAAAATGCATCGCGAAATCTCGATGGTTCCGGCCTGACGCTCACCTTCTGCACCAGCCCCGAGGACGCCATCGAAGGCGCGCAGATCATCACCACCGTCACCGCCGACAAGCAGTTCGCCACGATCCTGACCGACAACATGGTCGGCCCCGGCGTTCACATCAACGCGGTCGGCGGTGACTGCCCCGGCAAGACCGAACTGCACCGCGACATCCTGCTCGAGGTCCCGCATCTTCGTCGAATACCCGCCGCAGACGAGGGTGGAGGGCGAGATTCAGCAGCTCGACCCCGACCATCCCGTGACCGAGCTTTGGCAAGTCATCACGGGCGCGGTCGCCGGCCGCCAAAGCCCGCGCGACATCACGCTGTTCGACTCGGTAGGTTTCGCTGTCGAGGATTTCAGCGCCTTGCGCTACATCCACGACTGCCTCGACAGCCTGCCTTACAGCGAACCCCTGGACATGATCGCCGACCCCGACGATCCGCGCGACCTTTACGGGATGCTTCTGCGCGCAAAGGCAAAGGCGACCTGACCGGGGTCAGGCAAACAGATCGCGCGCCAGTTCAAGGGCCGAGATCAGCGCGTCCACCTCTCCCGTCGTGTTGTACATCCCGAAGGACGCGCGGCAAGTCGCACTGACGCCAAGATGCGACATCAGCGGCATCGCGCAATGCGTGCCCGCCCGGACCGCGATGCCACGCTTGTCGAGGATGGTGGAAATGTCATGCGCATGCGCGGGACCGTCGAGCGTGAACGAGAATATCGCGCCCTTGTCGGCACTTGTGCCCTGTATCTTCAGCCAGTTCAGGCCCCGGAACCGCGCCACGGCATAGTCGCGCAACGCCAACTCATGCGCCGCGATATCCGCCATGCCGATGCCCATCAGGTATTCCAGCGCCGCGCCCATGCCGATCTGCTGCACGATCCCCGGCGTCCCGGCCTCGAACTTCATCGGCGGGTCGTTGTAGGTGACGTGATCGCGGGCAACTTCCCGGATCATGTCGCCGCCGCCGAGGAACGGGCGCATTTCGGCCATGCGGTCCTTGGCAATCCAGATCGCCCCCGAGCCGCTTGGCCCGTACAGCTTGTGCCCGGTGATCGCGTAGAAATCGCAGTGCAGGTCGGGCACTGAAACCGCCCCGTGCACCGCCCCCTGCGATCCGTCCACCAGCATGGGCACGCCCCGCGCATGGGCCGCGCGCCCGATCGCCGCCACGTCCACCCGCGCGCCGGTCACGTTCGACATCTGCGTGACTGCGACCAGCTTCGTTTTCGGCCCGATGGCATCGATCATCTTCTGCGGGTCAAGGCCGCCGTCCGCGTCCGGCTCCACCCATTTCAGCACCACGCCCTGCCGTTCACGCAGGAAATGCCAGGGCACGATGTTCGCGTGATGCTCCAGCACACTCAGAACGATCTCGTCCCCCGCCGACAGGCGCGGCGCGGCCCAGGCATAGGAGACAAGGTTGATCGCCTCTGTCGTGCCTGTCGTGAAGACGATCTCCCTTTCGTCGGTCACCCCGAGGAACCGCGCCACGATCCCGCGCACGGCTTCGTATTTCTCGGTCGCCACGGTCGACAGGTAATGCAGGCCCCGGTGCACATTCGCGTATTCCTCGGAATACGCCTTCGTCATCGCGTCGATCACCACTTGCGGCTTCTGCGCCGACGCGCCGTTGTCCAGATAGACCAGCGGCCGGCCGTTCACCTGCCGCGACAGGATCGGGAAATCGGCGCGGATCCGGTTCACGTCATAGGTCATGGCGCCACCGGGACCGCCGCAATGCCGGTCAGGCCCAGAACAACAATGGTCAGAATGCCGCCGATGACCGTGGCACCCAGCACGCCGACAAAGGTCTTCGCCATACTGGAGAACCCGTTCAGCGCCGCCGTGAAATGGGTCAGCAGCCAGAAGAACAGGCCAAGCGTCAGCACGGCAAGCGGCAGTCCCAGGAACGGCAGCGCAAGTATCACCACGAGCTGCACGACCTGCAGGATCAGCAGCAGGAACTCGATCCAGGTCACCGCAATCAGCGCATCGTCGAAGATTGCCACACCGCCGAAACTGCGCGCGAAACCCGACATGCCCCAGGCCGCCGCGAGCAGGAACACGACTTGCGTGACGGTGTTGCGCACCGGATCGCCCATCATCGCCTCCCAGGGCGAACCGGGCGGCGCGGGCGCGACGATCGTGATGACCTGCGTCAGAAGAACGGTCAGAATGATGACGGTCGCCGCCGCGATCCAGCGCGGCTGATACGGGGGAACCAGGGACAACACCCTGCGCAGCGCATAACGCGGATCGGTGACAGTCTGCAGAACCAGGCTGCGCAGCACGGCGATCATGCCCCCGCCCCCGCGCCCCGTTCGGCCACAATCAGGCCAGATGCCCATATCCGGAGGAAGGCCGCAAAGACGATCACGCCGATCAGCGTCAGCCCCGCCCCCGGGCCGATCATTCCCGCGACCAGCCCATGGCCCAGCATCAAAGGTGCTGTCGCCAGCAGCGCCCAGAACAGTGCGATCCGCGCGCGATAAAAGCTGCCCCGCCCGCCCATCGCCTGTGCGACCAGATGCGACAGGCCTGCCAGGCCATACGCCAGCAGCGGCACTATGAACAGCGATGCCATCAATGCCCCCGACAGCCGCGCATCCAGTGGAACCGACGGGTCCAGATGCGCCCCGCGCGCCGCGACGGGCAACTGCGCGACAAAGATCAGGACGCCCGCACCGATCAGCAGCGCCAGCGCCCGGTCTTCGCGCACGGGACCCGCCAGAATGCGCCCGACAACCCCGGAAGGGTCGCGGTAGCTTGCGATGATGTCCGAATATATCGCCATGTCTATCCGGTGTGCCGCGCCATCCAGCCTTCCAGCCGCGCGATGATCGCTGACTGGAGTGCCGCATCTTCGATCTCGGCGATCGCATCCGCCAGGAAGGACAGCACCAGCAGCGTCACCGCCGCGTCCTTCGGCACGCCCCGCGACCGCAGGTAGAACAGCGCCGTCTCGTCAATCGCGCCAGTCGTCGATCCGTGACTGCACTTCACGTCGTCCGCATAGATTTCCAGCTCCGGCTTGGCCAGGAACTGGCTGTCCTCGTCCAGCAGCAGCGCCTGGCTGATCTGATAGCCGTCCGTCTTCTGTGCGCCCTGCCTCACCAGAATCTTGCCCTGGAACACACCCGTCGCGCCGCGCTTCAGCACCTTCTTGAAAACCTGACGGCTTTCGCAGGCAACACCCGCATGGGTCACGAACACCGTGTCGTCATGATGGAAGTCACCCGTCGCCCCGTCGCCGACAGCTGCGCCCGCGACATGGGCCACGGCGTGGTCACCCGCGGATGTCGATGACGCATTCGTTCCGCGTCAGAACGCCGTTCTTGGTCAGCGTGAAGGATTTGAAGACCGCCTGCGATGCAAGGCGCGCAAAGCAATGCGTGATCGCGCGTCGCTGGTGGTCACGCCCCTGCGTCCGGATGTGATGGAACGCCCCGCCCTCGGCGATATCCACCTCCAGCACCGTATTGAACCGTGCGCCGCCCGGCCCGGTTTCCAGCAGCGTCAGCGACGCCCCCGCCTCGATCCTGATGCAATGATGCAGGATCGGGTCAGAAGCATCTGATGTATGAACATAATTCAGGCACACCGGGCGGACTGCCCGACCCGTCACGCGGATCAGCGCGCCATCCGTCGCGGCCCCGGTGTTCAGTGCCGCGAAGGGCCGCGTGACGGGCATCTGGCCTGCGGCCTCCAGCGCGCCGTAAAGATCGCGCGCCCAGTGGATGTCGGCGCTGTCCGCCTCGGCCAGCCGCGTGATTTCGGCCCCGGCAAGGTCCAGGTCGCCTGAACGCACCGGATCGAAGACACCATCGACGAAGACCAGCTCGACCCGGTCGGTTCCCGCAAAGACATGCGGTTCCTTCGGGTCGAACCGCGGCGCGCTTTCGGCCTCGGCCGCGTTCAGCGACGCAGGATCGGTATAGCGCCAGTATTCATCGCGCCTGACGGGCAGGCCCATGGCCCGCAGCCGTGCCAGCGCATCGGCACGCGCCTGTGCCGTGAACCCGCCCTTCGGCAGGTCCAGCGCCGCGATCCGCGCCCCGGTGAGGGCTTCGCGCAAACCGTCCTTCCTGCTGGCCAACGCCATCAGACAGCCTCCGCCACGATGTCGGCGTAGCCGTTCGCCTCGACCTCCAGCGCGAGCTCCGGCCCGCCCGACTTCACGATCCGCCCGTCCGCCATGATATGCACCACGTCCGGGCGGATATGGTCCAGAAGCCGCTGGTAATGCGTGATGACCAGAAACGCGCGGCCCTCATCGCGCAGCGCGTTCACGCCGTCCGCGACCAGCCGCATCGCATCGACGTCGAGCCCCGAATCCGTCTCGTCCAGGATGCACATCTTCGGTTCCAGCATCGCCATCTGCAGGATTTCGTTGCGCTTCTTCTCGCCGCCCGAAAAGCCCACATTGACCGGGCGCTTCATCATCTCGGCGTCGATCTTCAGCGCCGCCGCCTTGGCCCGCACCAGTTTCAGGAAGTCGCCCGCGCTGACCTCGTCCTCGCCGCGCGCTTTGCGCTGTGCGTTCATCGCCGTGCGCAGGAACGTCATGTTGCCCACGCCCGGGATTTCCACCGGATACTGGAAGGCCAGGAACAGCCCCGCCGCGGCGCGTTCCTCGGGCTCCATCGACAGCAGGTCCGCGCCTTCGAGCGTCGCGGTCCCGTTCGTCACCGCATAGCCGTCGCGCCCGGACAGAACATAGGACAGTGTCGACTTGCCCGACCCGTTCGGGCCCATGATCGCATGCACCTGCCCCGCCCCGATGGTCAGGTCGACCCCTTTCAGGATCGCCTTGTCCTCTTCCTCCAGCTTCACATGCAGGTTCCTGATCTCAAGCATCGCGCAACTTCCAAAGCAAAGGCAGACCAATGGGCGAAGGCCCCGGCCTGCGGTTTCCCGAATTTCCAGATAGGCTCAGAGCGTGGCGTCGCCGAGGGACGATTGCGCTTCGCTGATCTTCTCGGCCGCATACTCGGGCGAGAACATCTCCGCCCAGAGGTCCGGCAGCGTGGCGGCTGCAGCGCTTTCGCCGAAATGCATCAGGACGCAGCCAAGCGCCAGCGCCTGCATGCGGCCCTTGGTCGACAGATGCAGGCTGATTGTCAGGATGCCCGCGATGATGATGGCGAACAGGACCATGCCGCGCGATCCCAGATCGTAGAAGGCATCGGGCAGGCCCTCGATCCGCGACAGATGATAATAGGTCACGCGCCCGATCAGCACGGCCAGAATTCCGCTGAGAAACGCCACGATCACCATGACCTTCTGCCAGAAGGTGCGCGGCCGTTTGGGGCGCTTCGCCGCGATCTTGTTGTAGCGCTTCTGCGTGTGATGCCCGACCACGTCGGCATGTTCGAACTGCTTGCCCGAATTGATGCGCTTCAGGCGCTCGGCAAAGAGCGTTTTCTGGTCCTGAACTCCCACGGCATGCCGCATCGCACTGTTCCCGCCCCACCACTGTCGACCCGCAACCTGAGCGGGAGATCGGGCGAAAATCGGGCAGGACGGCGGTCATTTTCGCGCGGTGACGCAGGGTCACGCGCAGCGCGTCCCCGAAGACCGGGCAGGTTGTTACGCGGACGGTCATGCCTGTTTCCGTGTCTGCGCAGCCGACTGCCGCTTGCGCAGACGCCGAATGTCGGCCAGCGCCTTGCGTGCGATGTCAGCGGTCGCCAGTGCCACGGCTTCCGCCTCTGCGTCCGTCAAGGCCGCAACCTGAAACCGCATCCGCGCGACGATCGCCGCATTTCCGGCGATCCGCTTGGCCAGCGCCCGGACAAACGCGGCACGGCTGCGCACGGGATGGAAGACGCGGCCCGGCGTCGCGGACGGCGCCAGAAGGTCGTGCAGCAGGTCGGGATCGGTGGCGAACTGCGCACCCTCGAACCAGTCGGGGCAGCGCGCCTCGAGCTGGCCTGTGGTCAGATCGGGGTCGGCCACGACATGGGAGAATGCGAAAATCTCGTCATTCGGATAGTCGCGGGGGGTAACCCGGTCACCCGCCATCCTGCGCCGCAGCGCATAGAGCCGGTCGAGCGCGCGCCCCGAAAACCGCGTCATCGCAAAGATCGCCCGGTGATGCGCTATGCCGGGCATGCCGCGCGTGAAGCGGATGTCGCGCGCGAAGGGCCCGAGCGCGTATCCCAGCGCATCCGCCGGATCGTCGGCAAAGGCCGCGAAGAACGCCGAAGGGTCGGATGTGAAATGCACGTCCGGTTCGATCAGCCAGTAGGCGTCGGCATCGGGCCGCGCCTGCCGCAGCGCGTAGTAGAAGTAATCGCCGCAACGCCAGCCCCAGTCGCCGACATGCGCAAGACCCGCCGACTGAAGCCAGGCGTCGTTGATGTCGATGACCGGCACCGGCGGCGTCAGATCGGCGGGACGGTTGTGGAAGACGACCACGACATCGTCTCCGAAGGCTTCGGTCAGACGGGCCAGCAGGCGCTCCTCCTCCTCGGTCCAGCGGTTGGTCCTGATCGCGGCCAGAGAACGCATCATGCCTCCCGCAGCATCGCAGGCGGCAGCAGCGCCAGGTAGCCGTCGGCGGCATCCGCCGGGACCGCCTTGCGGGCGGCCAGCGCATCCAGCGCGAACAGCGCAAGGTTCGGGCTGCCCACGACGGCCTGCGCCAGCACCGCCAGCCGCCACAGCTGGGCGTCCGTCATGTCGCCCACATTGGTCAGGTTGCGCACAAAAAACGCGTCGCCATCGACCGCCTGCCGGAACGCCCGGCGGCGCAGGCGCGCCGATGACGGCGTCTGCAGCGCCTGCCGCTTGAGAAACGCGAAATCGTGGAACAGGAACCCCTGCGCGCGCAATTCGCGGTCCAGATCCCCGAACCCCGGCTCACCGTCGTAGAGCGGCAGGAAACGCACTTCGGCCTGGATCAGCACGGCCTCGGCCAGTTTTGCCTTGGCGTTGGAAATGATCGCCAGTTCAGCACCCTGCACGTCGATCTTCAGGTAATCGGCGGGCGGCACGGCGGCGAGGTCGTCAAGGCGGTCGGTTGTGACCTCCAGCGTGCCCGCCTTGCGGGTGGCGCGGCGGAAGCCGACCAGCCCGGCGATGTCGGGGCGGATCGCGTAGAGCGAGGTGAAACCGGAATGCGCGTAGAGGTGCAGCGTCGCGGGCCCGCCCGCGCCAAGCGCGTTCGGGTGATAGGTCTCCGCCTCGGACTTCACCGCGTTCAGCTTCGCCAGAGCCTCGGGCTGCGGTTCGAATCCGGTCAGCGTGGCATAACCTTTGTCGAGCAATCCCCTATAGGGCGCGTCGCCCTCGATCGGGTTCGCGCCCACGTCGATGACGCGGATCGAGCCATGCGCGGACCCGAGGCCCCAGAGATAGTCAAGCGGCGTCATCCGAGGGTGACCGCCGTTCCGCTGGCCGACACCATCAGCATGTTGTTGATGACCTCGTAGTCCAGATCGACCCCCACCACCGCATTCGCCCCCATCGCGCGCGCGGCATCCTCCATCTCGGTCAGCGCCATCTTGCGGGCCTTGCCAAGCTCCTCCTCATAGGCCGCAGACCGTCCGCCGACGATGTCGCGGATGCCCGCAAACAGATCGCGGAAGATATTCGCCCCCAGGATCGCCTCGCCGGTGACGATGCCGTGGTAGCGGGTAATGCGCTGGCCATCGACGGAGGGGGTGGTGGTTACGATCATGCATTGTCCTTCCAAAACTTGCGGACAAGCCACTGCGCGAACAACCAACTCAGACCGGTTACTACAGCGGCTTTGAGCCCCACATATGGCCACGACAGCCACAGCGGCCGGGTAATGAACACCAACCCACTGGTAATTACCGCGACCGCGAGGCGCTCCGGATTAAGGCGCATCAGCCCACGCTTCCCTCAAGGCTGATCGCCACCAGGCTCTGCGCCTCCATCGCGAATTCCATCGGCAGGGCCTGCAGAACCTCGCGGCAGAAGCCGTTCACGACCAGCGCCACCGCCTCTTCCTCGTCCATGCCGCGGCTCCGGCAGTAGAACAGCTGGTCGTCATCCACCTTCGATGTCGTCGCCTCATGCTCCACGCGGCTGCTGGTGTTCTTCACCTCGATATACGGCACCGTATGCGCGCCGCACTGGTCGCCGATCAGCAGGCTGTCGCATTGCGTGTAGTTGCGGCTGTTCGTCGCCTTCGGATGCATCGACACGAGGCCACGGTAGGTGTTCTGCGCGTGTCCCGCAGAAATCCCTTTGGATACAATGCGAGAGCGCGTGTTCTTGCCAAGATGGATCATCTTGGTCCCGGTATCCGCCTGCTGCATGTTGTTGGCGATGGCGATGGAATAGAACTCGCCCTGACTGTCATCGCCGCGCAGGATGCAGGATGGGTATTTCCAGGTGATCGCCGATCCCGTCTCGACCTGGGTCCACATCACCTTGGCCCGCGCCTCGCGGCAGTCCGCGCGCTTGGTGACGAAGTTGTAGATGCCGCCCTTGCCGGTCTCGTCCCCCGGATACCAGTTCTGCACCGTGGAATATTTCACCTCGGCATCTTCCAGGATCACGATCTCGACCACCGCCGCGTGCAGCTGCGCCACGTCGCGCTTGGGGGCCGTGCAGCCCTCAAGGTAGGACACATACGATCCGCGATCTGCAATGATCAGCGTGCGCTCGAACTGCCCGGTATTCTCGGCGTTGATCCGGAAATAGGTGGACAGTTCCATCGGGCATTTTGTCCCCGGCGGGATATAGACGAACGACCCGTCGCTGAAGACCGCGCTGTTCAGCGTCGCGAAGAAGTTGTCCGTGGCCGGAACCACCGACCCCAGATACTTGCGCACCAGTTCCGGGTGCTCGCGGATGGCCTCGGAAATCGAGCAGAAGATCACGCCTGCCTTCGCCAGTTCCGCCTTGAAGGTCGTGCCGACGGACACAGAGTCGAACACGGCGTCCACCGCCACCTTCCGCGCCTCGGCCGGGGCGCCCTCGGCGCCTTCAACTCCGGCCAGAAGCATCTGTTCCTTCAGCGGAATCCCGAGCTTCGCATAGGTCGCCAGCAGCTTCGGATCGACATCCTCCAGCGACTTCGGCTTCACGTCCATGCTTTTCGGGCGGGCATAGTAGTACTGCGACTGATAGTCGATATCGGGATAGCGCAGCATCGCCCAGCGCGGCTCTTCCATCCCCTGCCAGCGCCGGAACGCCGCCAGACGCCAGTCCGTCATCCAGTCCGGCTCGCCGTTCTTCGAAGAGATCAGGCGCACGATGTCTTCGTTCACGCCGATGGGCGCGTAGTCCGTCTCGATCTCGGTCGCCCAGCCGTACTTGTAGGCCCCCATGTTCTGGACCGTCTCGACCGTCTCGCGGTCCACGCCGTCGCGGACCTCAAGGTCCGGGGTCGCGTCCTTGTCCAGCGCCATGGTCATTTCCTTCGTTCTTTCAATCGTCTGCACCATTTTTCTTCACGCTGCCTTCGCGCGGAACTTGCGATGCTGCGCCAGCCACGCATCGGCAAAACGCATCACGTCGTCCATTGTCGTTGATGCCCCCAGCGACACCCGGATTGCCGAGGCGGATGCCGGGTCACCGAACCCCATCGCGCGCAACACGCGGCTGGCGCGCAGCTTGCCGCTGGAACAGGCCGACCCTGCCGACACCGCGAATCCCGCAAGGTCCATCTGCATCACCTGCGTTTCGCCCTTCCAGCCGGGCGTGACAAGGCAGGACGTGTTCGGCAGGCGCGTGGCACCCTGCCCCGCAAACATAGAGCCGGGCGCGTCCGCCGCCACCGCCGCCTCCAGCGCGTCGCGCATGCCGGCCACGCGTTCCCAGACCCCATCCGCCAGATCGCGCGCCGCCGCTTCCGCCGCGGCCCCAAATCCAGCGATACCGATCACGTTCTCGGTTCCCGCGCGCCGCCCCATTTCCTGCCCGCCACCGCGCAGCTGCGCCGGAATGTCGGTCCCGCGCTTCACGACAAGCGCCCCCACGCCCTTCGGTCCACCCAGCTTATGCGCTGACACCAGACCCATTGTGACGCCCAGCCAGTTGAACGCGAACGGTACTTTGCCGAAGCCCTGGGTCAGGTCGCTGACCGCCAGTCCATGCGGCAGGTCCTGAATGACGCCTGTCTCGGAATTCGCCAGCTGCAAGCAAGCCGATGCGGGGTCCGGCACCGTCACCCGGCCAGCGTCATCCGCCGCCAGCCCGCCCGCGCCCCAGGCCAGCACGGCCTCATGTTCAACCTCGGCCGTCGCCAGCCCCCGCCCCGCCATCGCCAAAGCCGCAGCCTCGGTCGCACCCGACGTGAAGACGATATCCGCCCCCTCGGCCCCCAGAGCCGCCGCCACCTGCGCCCGCGCGCGTTCGATCAGGCCCTTCGCCGCCCGCCCCTCGCCATGCACCGAGGACGGATTGCCCGCGACATCCATCGCCGCGACCATCGCCGCCCGCGCCTCATCCCGCAGCGGCGTTGTCGCGTTCCAGTCGAGATAGACGCGCCCAGTCACTCAAGCCACCTCATTCGTCCACCACATGAAATAGCGCAGGCACCGCCGGGCAGGGTTTCAGCCCGTTCTGGATCACCTCGCCCAGCGTGGTCTGGTGCAGGAATACGTAGACCTGCGCCGACAGGCTTTCCCACAGCCGGTTGGTCAGCGACTGCGCCTTCGACCCCGAAAGCCCGCCGGACACGCCCGCGCCGGTATGCATCGCACTGACCGTCTCATCGACCGCCTCCAGCACTTCGCTGACCCGGATGTCCTTTGGTTCGCGTGCAAGACGGTACCCGCCGCCCGGTCCCCGCGCCAATTCCACCAGACCTGCGCGGCGCAGCTTCACAAACAGCTGCTCCAGATAGGGCAGCGAAATGTCCTGCCGCCGCGAGATTTCGGTCAGCGATGTCAGCTCGCCCTCGCGCGCCGTCGCCAGGTCGGCGAGCGCCACCATCGCATATCTGCCCTTGGTCGAGAGTTTCATGCGCCCTTCCCCCGCGAAGTATCCGTAAACAAGTTGACGCGGCCCGGCATGGCGATTACCTGCACGGAACCGTAGACGGACCGCACCTCGCGGCCTGCTCTTTAGAACTGTTCTAGGGTGCCTGAGCAAAATCGTCAAGATTGACGGTCCCGCCCCTGCACCGGCCTGTAAGGGAGCCCGAGGCACCTATGCCCGAAGTGATTTTCCCGGGACCGGACGGCCGTCTCGAGGGCCGTTATCACGCCCAGAAGGCCCCCGACGCCCCGATCGCGATCATCCTGCATCCGCATCCGCAGTTCGGCGGCACGATGAACAACCGCGTCGTGCACCGGCTCCACTATGCCTTCTACGAGCTTGGCTTCACCGTCCTGCGCTTCAACTTCCGCGGTGTCGGACGCAGTCAGGGCGAATACGACCAGGGCATCGGCGAATTGTCCGACGCAGCCTCGTCGCTGGACTATCTGCAGACGCTGAACCCGAACTCCAAGCATTGCTGGGTCGCGGGGTTCAGCTTCGGCGCCTGGATCGGCATGCAGCTTCTGATGCGGCGGCCCGAGATCACGGGCTTCATCTCGGTCAGCCCGCCCGCCAACATGTACGATTTCAGCTTCCTCGCCCCCTGCCCGTCCTCGGGCCTGATCATCAACGGCACCGCCGACAAGGTGGCCCCGCCGAAGGACACCGCGACGCTGGTCGGCAAACTGCGCGAGCAGAAGGGCATCACGATCAGCCACCAGCAGATCGAGGGGGCCGGGCATTTCTTCGAGAATGACGAAGAGCACATGAACCCGATGATCCAGTCGGTGCAGGAATATGTCCGGCGCCGCCTGGGCGAGGCGACGCGCTGATGGGCGTCGCGGACGATCTGGCGGACGATCTTGCACGGCAGACGATGGCCGCGATGGTCGAACTGAAGAACGACCGCTTCTACAATGAGGTGGCGAAGGTGCTGGGGGTGTCTTCTCCCTCGATGCAGGAGGCCTTTCTGACAGCCATCCGCACCCGGCTGGCTGCGGCGCGCGGGCAAAACTTCCTCGACCAGACGCTGAAAGCTGCGCGCGAGGGTGGCAAGGCCCCAGAAGCCCCACGCGACGTCGAACCCGCAAGCGGCGGGCACTGACCGGCGGCATGACCGACCGTCTTGCCGCGCAGCTGGATTTCCTGACCGAGGCGAACCGCCTGACCGGTGTCCTGCGCGCCACACCCGTCGCCGATGGATCGCGGCGCGAGAATTCGGGCGAACACTCTTGGCATCTGGCACTTTGTGCCCTTGTACTGGCCGATCAGGCCGGTCCTGACGTCGATATCGGCCGGGTGATCCGGATGCTGCTGATCCATGATCTGGTCGAAATCGACACCGGCGACGTGCCGATCCATTCGTCCAACGGCGCGGCACATGGGTCAGCGGATGTTGCGGCAGCCGAGGCGCGCGCCGCAGACCGCATCTTCGGCCTGCTTCCCGGCGATATCGGCATTGACCTGCGCATGCTGTGGGAAGAGTTCGAGGCGGCAACCACCCCCGACGCGGTCTTCGCCAAATCCTTGGACCGGGTGCAGCCGGTGATGATGAACCTCGCCTCGGGCGGCGGGTCGTGGATCGACTACGGCGTGACCTTCGACCAGCTCGAGGCGCGTGTCGGCACCAAGATCGCGCGCGGCGCGCCGCGGCTTTGGACCGTGATGCGGGACCGGGCGAAGAGGTGGTTCGATGGTCACGCCGAGACCCGCCGCTGACGCGGGTCAAGCCAGGTTCGGTGACTTGGTATAGTCATCCGTGGTCGCCAGATCGAAGCGGTCCAGCGCATCCGCCAACCGCCTTAACGGCTTCGGCTGATAACCCGCCTGCGCCCGACGCCAGCGTTCGATCGCCGGATGGCTGACGTTGCCCACATCATCCGGCCCCTCACGCCAGGCCGACGTCAGCGCCATTGCCTCATCCACAAGCGACCGCGCCGCCGACTGATTGCGCAGCGGCGCCTTGATCGCATCGGCCCCCTGCTGGAGGGCGGTGAAGACGCTGTCGGGCACCGACAGGCCCGCGCGCACCGCCCCCGCCAGAACCCAGGCCTGCGTGATGTCTGACAGTCCGCGCACGTCACCGCCGCCACCCACCGAGCCGTGATCGCCCGCAAACCACTCCTGACGGTATTCCGCCCCCGGACGCGCCACTCGCAGCGCAGGCAGGTTCGTCCACAGGGTCGGCACGAAACTCCGCCGACGTTCGTCAATGGCGACCGCATGGCGCGCGGATGCCACCATCGACGACAGGTCGGTGTCATGGAACCGGTATCGGCCGTTCAGCGCCCGCGCGGGCAGGCCCCAGTGGCTGGGAATTCCGAGCGCGCCGACCGTGTCCCAGACGCCGAGATACGTGAGGTCGAACACATGCCCCGCCGGATGTCCGTTCGCCTTGCGCCACTCCGCCTCCTTGGCGCTGGTCGTGACATCCGGCGACACCCTCAGCCGATGCGTCATGCTTTCGGGGGCATCGGGTTTGGTGTCATCCGTCCGGTCGCGGTAGATGCGGAAGCATTCCCGCACCAGATCGGGCGGCGGATCGCGCGGCAGACCCGCGTTCCGGATCAGCCCGATGACCGACCGCGCTGTATAGGCTCCGCGTGAGAAGCCCATCACATAGACCTGATCGCCCGGCGCATAGCGCCGCCCGAGATGCATAAAGGCGACTGCGATCTTGTCATCGAGACCGAAGCCCATCGCCCCGCCCGAGATCTTCTCGTTCAGCCGCTCCAGCCACCCGCCCTTTTCGGGCACGCCGACACCCTGGAAATACAGGACGATCTGCTCCACCCCATCGCGGCCCTTGGGCGGGATCAGCAGCGACAGTTGGCGGACGTTCGTGGGGTGCGTCTGATCGGCGCTGTTCCAGGTGCCGTCGCAGAGAAGGATGATGCGTTTCATGTCTGTGCGCCCGAAAATGGATCAAATGAAAATCGCCTGCTAAGCAGTCTAGCCAGCCCACGCGGCAGGGCAAGTCCGGCTTTCCGCCGTGAAACCGGAATGCATCCGCACACTGCCTTTATCCCTTTACCGATTTCCGCTATGCCCGCGAAAAGCCTCAAGGAACGGAGCGTCCCATGACCAAGATCAAAGTCGCCAATCCCGTCGTCGAACTCGACGGCGACGAGATGACCCGGATCATCTGGGACTTCATCAAGCAGAAGCTGATCCTGCCCTATCTCGATATCGACCTGAAATACTACGATCTCGGGATCGAGGAACGCGACCGCACGTCCGATCAAGTGACCGTTGATGCCGCGAACGCGATCAAGCAGCACGGCGTCGGCGTGAAATGCGCGACGATCACGCCGGATGAGGCGCGGGTCGAGGAATTCAAGCTTAAGAAGATGTGGAAGTCGCCCAACGGCACGATCCGAAACATCCTTGGCGGCGTCATCTTCCGCCAGCCGATCATCTGCCAGAACGTGCCGCGGCTTGTCCCGGGCTGGACCCGGCCCATCGTCGTCGGCCGCCACGCGTTCGGCGACCAGTACCGCGCCACCGACTTCCGCTTTCCCGGCAAGGGCAAACTGACGATGAAGTTCGTCGGCGAGGACGGCACGGTCATCGAGCATGACGTCTATGAAGCCCCCGGCGCGGGCGTGGCGATGGGCATGTACAACCTCGACGAGTTGATCATCGAATTCGCCCGGGCCTCGCTGAACTACGGCCTGAATCTCGGCTGGCCGGTCTATCTGTCGACGAAGAACACCATCCTCAAGGCCTATGACGGTCGCTTCAAGGACCTGTTCCAGCATATCTATGACACCGAATTCGCCGAGGCCTTCAAGGAAAAGGGCATCACATACGAACACCGCCTGATCGACGACATGGTGGCGTCGTCGATGAAGTGGTCGGGCGGTTATGTCTGGGCCTGCAAGAACTACGACGGCGACGTGCAGTCCGATCTGGTCGCACAGGGCTTCGGGTCGCTCGGCATGATGACATCCGTCCTGATGACACCCGACGGCAAGATCGTTGAGGCTGAGGCCGCGCATGGCACCGTCACGCGGCATTACCGCGAGCATCAGAAGGGCAAGGCGACATCGACGAACTCCGTCGCCTCGATCTACGCCTGGACCGGCGGTCTGAAGCACCGCGCGAAACTGGACGACAACGCGCAGCTGATGCGCTTTGCGACGACGCTGGAAAAGGTGACGGTCGATGCGGTCGAAGACGGCTGGATGACCAAGGACCTGGCGCTGCTGGTCGGGCCGGATCAGAAGTGGCTGACGACGATGGGCTATCTGGAGAAGGTCGATGAGTATCTGAACAAGGCGCTCGTCGGCTGAACAGCCCGCCGGGAGGGGTCGAAGGCCCCTCCGCTCAGCCGATCCGCCGCAGCCGGTGGATCAGGCTTGACGTGTCATACCGCCCGCCGCCCAGTTTCTGCACGTCCTTGTAGAACTGATCGACCAGCGCCGTGACCGGCAGCGACGCGCCGTTTTCATCGGCAGTGTCCAGACAGATGCCCAGATCCTTGCGCATCCAGTCCACCGCGAAGCCGAAGTCAAACTTATCCGCCTTCATCGTCTTGTGGCGGTTGGCCATCTGCCATGACCCTGCGGCCCCCTGGCTGATCACCTCGACCACGTCCTCGATGTCCAGCCCGGCCTTTTCAGCGAAGTGCAGCCCTTCGGACAGGCCCTGCATCAGACCCGCGATGCAGATCTGGTTGACCATCTTGGCCAGCTGGCCCGACCCCACTTCGCCCAGACGGCGGCAGGTGCGCGCATAGGCCGCGATCACCGGCTCCGCGCGGGCATAATCCGCCTCTGCCCCGCCGCACATGACGGACAGGACGCCGTTCTCGGCCCCGGCCTGCCCGCCGGACACCGGCGCATCGACATAACCGATGCCTGCGGCCGCGGCGATTCCAGCCAACTCTCGTGTGACCTTCGCCGAAACGGTCGTGTGGTCGACAAAGACCGCGCCCGGCGCCATGCCCGCGAACGCCCCGTCAGGCCCTGCGCAGACCGACCGCAGATCGTCGTCATTGCCGACACAGGCCATCACGAAGTCCGCGCCCTGCCCAGCCTCGGCTGCGGTCGCGGCGCTCCGGCCTTTATGGGCCGTGATCCAGACCTGCGCCTTGGCCGCGGTGCGGTTCCAGACCGTCACCTCATGGCCCTTGGACGCCAGATGCCCCGCCATCGGCGCGCCCATTACGCCAAGCCCCAGGAACGCCACCCTCGCCATTGCAACCCCCTGCCGATCATTGCGCTTTGCCGCGTTCTGCCCTAGAGCGCATCCCGAAAACTGTGCAGCGGTTTTCGGAGAAGATGCGCGCAAGACCATAGAACCAAAGCGGCCTGCCCGCTTTAGTGACCCGCCCTGCCCCCGCCGTCAACCGGCCGAAGGATCGCCCGTCTCCGATGTTCACCGCCTTCCGCTGGCTCCTCCGCATCTCGACGGCGCTTCTGGCCCTGACTTTCGCCGCAGGCGCTCTTGTCTACTATTTCGCCGCCCGGTCGCTGCCCGACTATGACGCGGTGCTGACCGTGCCCGGCATCAGCGCGCGCGTTGAAATCGTCCGTGATACCGCCGATGTGCCGCATATCTTCGGTGCGACCGATGCAGACGTCTATTTCGCGCTCGGCCTCGCCCATGCTCAGGACCGCCTGTGGCAGATGATGCTGCTTCGACGCACGGCGCAAGGGCGGCTGTCCGAGCTGTTCGGCGCGCGGACCGTGCCCATCGACGAACTGCTGCGCCGGCTCGACCTTTACGGCCTCGCCGCCCAGTCGGTCGGGGCGCAGGACACCGGAACGCGCGAGGCGCTTGATGCCTATGCGCGCGGGATCAATGCCTGGATCACCATCGTGAACGCAGAGGCGAAGGGACGCGGCGCGCCGGAGTTCTTCCTGTTCTCGAACGAGATCGCGGCCTGGCAGCCCGCCGATTCCATCGCGATCCTGAAACTGATGGCGCTGCAGCTGTCCAGCCATCTGGATGCCGAGGTGCTGCGCGCCCGCGTCTCGCTTCTGTCGCAGACCTGGGCCGATGACCTGATGCCCGATGTGGCCGGGCCCGGCACGGTGGCTCTGCCGCCCTACGCCGCCCTGATGCCCGGTGCGCCCCGCACGTTCGCGGCCCTGACCTATCCGGACGATCCTCTGTCGCCCGTGAAACCCCGGGCGCTTGCCGGGGCATCGAATGCATGGGCTGCCGCACCGTTCCGGTCGGCGTCGGGCGGCTCGCTGCTGGCGACCGACCCGCATCTGGGCTTCAGCGCGCCGACGATCTGGTATCTGGCGCGCCTGAACCTGCGTTCCGGCGGCGTCATCGGCGGCACCATCCCCGGCATTCCCGCGATCCTGGCCGGGCGCAACGCCGGTCTAGGCTGGGGCATCACGTCCAGCTACCTCGACGACCAGGACCTGCTGATGGAGGAGCTGAACCCCGCCGACCCGACCCGCTACCGCACCCCCGAAGGCTGGACGGAGTTCCGCACGCGGAAATCGATCATCACCGTCAAGGATGCGCGCCCTGTCACCCTGACCCTGCAATGGACGGCCAACGGCCCGGTGCTGCCACCCGAGCAGTACAACCTTGCCTCGGTCACCCCGCGCGGCCATGTCGCCGTCCTGCAGTGGACCGCGCTCGACCCTGCGGACACCACGATGACGGCCGCTGTCCGCATGATGCAGGCGCAATCCATCGCGGCCGGGATCGATGCGGCGGCCGATTTCGTCGCCCCTTCCCAGATGATCACGATGGCGGACGCGCAGGGCGTGGCGTCCGTGCTCGCCGGGCCGGATGCCGCAGACGCGATGCGCGGCATTCAAGCCAAGGCCGGATGCCCGCGCTCGGCTGGATGCCCGAGAACCGCTGGCAGGGCACGTTCACCTATGCCGACAACCCCCGCTTCGTGAACCCCGAAGGCGGCATCGTGGGCAACACCAACAACAAGATTGTCGACGAAGCCTTTCCCCGCCATGTCAGTTTCACCTGGGGCGACACCGCCCGCATCCAGCGCTGGACAAGGCTCATGCAGGAACGCGAGGTGCACAGCCGCGAAAGCTTCGTCGCGGCCCAGCTCGACACCGTGTCACCCGTGGCACGCACGATCCTGCCGCTGATCGGCAAGGACCTGTGGTTCACGGGTGCCGCCGCCGCCGAAGGCACGCCCGACCGGCTGCGCCAGCGTGCGCTTGGGCTGCTGGCTGAATGGGACGGCGACATGAACGAGCACCTGCCCGAACCGTTGATCTATGCGGCCTGGGTCCGCGCGCTGCAGCAGCGCCTGATCCGCGACGAACTCGGGGCGCTCGCCGACAGCCTCGGACAGGTCGAGCCGCTGTTTCTGGAGCGCGTCTTCCGCGATGTGGACGGAGCCGCGCGCTGGTGCGACGTCATGCAGTCGGGTCCGGTCGAGACGTGCGCAGATATCGCGCGGATGGCGCTGGACGATGCGCTGCTTGACCTGTCGGTGCGCTATGGATCGAACCCGGAAAGCTGGCGCTGGGGGGACGCGCATCAGGCGACGCATGACCATACCGTGCTGGGCCAGACGCCGTTCCTGAAATGGGTGATGAACATCCGCCAGTCGACCAGCGGCGGCGACGATACGCTGATGCGCGGGCGCACGTCCGGCACCGAAGCCGACCCGTTCCTGAACGTCCATGGCGCGGGCTATCGCGGGGTCTATGACTTTGCCGACCCGGATTCGTCCGTCTTCATCACCGCGACCGGGCAGTCCGGCCACCCGCTCAGCCGCCACTACGACGACATGAGCGAGTTGTGGCGGCGGGGTGAATATGTGCCGATGAGCCTTGATCCCGCGCTGGCGCGGGCGGCGGCGACGGGGGTGACGGTGCTGGAGCCTGTGGCAGAGTAAAGCCGCGCCCGCTACTTTTTCTTCGCCACGGGCACCTCGGTCGCAGCGCGCGAGGCGACCGTCGTCACGGCCGTCTTCAGCTTGTCCTTCTTCGGTTTCTTGGTTTCCTTGTTGGATTTCCGGTTGTCGCCCTTGCCCATGGCTGCGCTCCGCCTGTGATTGGGGGGACACCCGTCCCCGATGCGCGGAAGGGTAGCGCCGCAGCGTGCGGCCTGCAAGAAATCAGGTGTTCAGCGCGCGGCTGCGGCGACGCGGACCGGGGCGGAATTGCCGCTGAGGCGCAGTGCAAGCGCTGCCTCGCGCCCTGCAAGCACCGGCCGGGGAAGCCCGGTCGCGTCATCGGCGGCACGGGTCCAGACACCGTCGGCCAGAATGAGCTCTGCCGAGGCAAGCGTCAGGATCACGCTGCGGCTTCCCGCAAGACCGGTCTGTGCGCCGACCAGCACCTCGCGCGACCCGAATGCCGCCTGAAACCTGTCGTCAGTCAGAAGATTGTCCTGCCGGGCAGGCTGCGCCGTCAGGCGGAATCCCGTGACGGCAACATAGCCGCTGTCCCGGGTCAGCACCTGGTCGCCCGGTTCCAGCCGCCCGGCGGCCTTGGGGCCGCGCAGCGTGGCGATCATGGCCGTGGCGGAAAAGATCGGGTCCGCCGGAACATCAGCCTGGGCGGCAACGCGGACGGGGCGGGCAATGGCGTTTTCCGGGCGGGTCAGGACCGTGCCGAGCAGATCATCGATGTTCAGTTTCGGCGATTGCGCAACCATGGCCTGCGTGATCCGACACCCTTCAGCGGAACGCCCGCCGTTCCCCTGCAGGCCGACATGACGGGCCAATGCGGCAAACCAACGACGATTTGTGTCCGAAATAGGGACATTCTCAAGGCTGTTCCGACCACTTTCAGACAGGTCGGCGTGTCAGTCCGCGGCGCGGGCAGTCCAACGCAGACGCTGCCGTTCGGTCCAGCGCACCGTGACCGACCATCCATCGGGCGTCTCCGCCTCGGCCATGACGACCGACCAGTCATGCAGCATCGAGCGTCCCTTGCCGTCCGCGAAGGGCACCAGCAGCACCGCCTCGCTGCGCGCTTCGTCAACCGCCTCGGCGATTGCAAGCGCCAGCGGCCCGATACCCTCGCCCGTCAGCGCGCTGACCGCATGGATGCCCGGCGTCCGCGCGTCCTGAACCAGAAGCGCCCTGCGCGTGTCTTCGGACAGGACGTCGATCTTGTTCCAGACCTCGAACAGAGGCACATCCTCGTCCACGCCAAGCCCTTCCAGAATATCGCCGACATCCTCGGCCTGCTCTTCCGTCTCAGGGTGCGCGATGTCGCGGACGTGCAGGATCAGATCTGCCGACAGCACCTCCTCCAGCGTCGCGCGGAAGGCCGCGACAAGTTCGGTCGGCAGGTCGCTGATGAAGCCCACCGTATCGGACAGGATGACCTTGGTCCCGGACGGCAGGACAACGCCGCGCATCGTCGGGTCGAGCGTGGCGAACAACATGTCCTTGGCCAGCACCTCGGCCCCGGTCATCCTGTTGAACAACGTCGACTTTCCCGCGTTCGTGTACCCGACCAGAGCCACCACCGGGAACGGTACCTTGGCGCGTGCCGCGCGGTGCAGTTCGCGCGTCTTCACGACCTTGCCGAGTTGCCGCTTGATCTTGATGACTTCCTCGTCGATCGCGCGGCGGTCGCTTTCGATCTGCGTCTCGCCGGGCCCGCCCACAAACCCGAAGCCGCCGCGCTGACGCTCCAGGTGCGTCCAGGCGCGGACAAGGCGGGTGCGCTGATAGGACAGCGCCGCCAGTTCGACCTGAAGCACGCCTTCGCGCGTTCGCGCGCGGTCGGCGAAGATTTCAAGGATCAGCCCGGTCCGGTCGAGCAGCTTGACGCCCCATTCGCGTTCCAGATTGCGCTGCTGCACCGGGCTGACCGGACCATCGACCAGCACCAGTTCGATGTCCTCGGAGGCGAAGCGCGCCTTCAGGTCCGCGATCTTGCCTTTGCCGAACAGCATCCCGGCCTGGGCCTGCGGCAGGCGCACGATTTCCGCCCCCGCGACGTCCAGCCCCGGCAGCGCCGCCGCCAGCGCCACAGCCTCTTCCAGCGCCAGCGCCGGGTCGCGCCGACTCCGGCCCGACTTCAGGTCCGGATGCAGAACGAAGGCGCGGGTCGGCTTCGTCGCGGCTTCGGATGCCGCGGTCAGTCCTCGCCCTCGTACAGCGAAATCGGCTGTCCCGGCATGATGGTCGAGATCGCATGCTTGTAGACCAGCTGCGACTGTCCGTCGCGGCGCAGAAGCACGCAGAAATTGTCGAACCAGGTGATCACGCCCTGCAGTTTCACGCCGTTGATCAGGAAAATCGTCACCGGAACCTTTGTCTTGCGGACATGGTTCAGAAAGGCATCCTGCAAATTCTGTTTATCGGCAGCCATTCATTGTCGCCTTTTTATTGTCACTGTCCTTCACCCGCCCCTCATCGCTGCACGGTGTTTGACCGGACGGGGACTTGGGCGAAGTATGCGCAAGAATGCGGGACTTGCCATAGGGAAAATCAGGCCCCGCTCTTACGCGGTCTCGGCCTCGATTTCCTCTTCCAGCGCGTCGTCGTCTTCCACATGCGCAATCCGCGCACCCGACTTCGAGGTTGTCACGACGCCCAGCGATTTCAGCTTGCGGTGCAGGGCCGACCGTTCCATCCCCACAAAGGTCGCCGTCCGGCTGATATTGCCGCCGAACCGGTTGATCTGGGTCAGAAGATACTCGCGTTCGAACAGTTCGCGCGCCTCGCGCAGCGGCAGCGCCGCCAGCGCCCCCGACAGGACCACCCGGCCCTCGTCGCTGGCTTCCTCGGCCTGCCCAGGCAGTTCGCGCGCCTCGATGGGGCCGGTCCCGTCGGACAGGATCAGGATGCGCTCGATCACGTTGCGCAGCTGGCGCACGTTGCCCGGCCACGCCATCGTCTGCATCAGCGCCTCGGCTTCCGAGCTGATCACCCGCAGAGGCAGCCCCTGCGACTTGTTGTAGGCCTCGATGAACCGACGCGACAGTTCGGGAATATCCTCGCGCCGTTCCTCCAGCGCGGGGACCGCGATCGGCACCACGTTCAAGCGGTCGTACAGCTCCTGCCGGAAGCGGCCCTTGGCAATTTCCGCCGTCAGGTTGCGCGTGGTCGAGGAGATGACGCGCAGATCGACGCGGACCTTGTCGGTGCCGCCGACGCGGGTGAACTGCTGTTCGGTCAGCACACGCAGAATTTTGGACTGGGTGCCGACCGGCATGTCGGCCACTTCATCGAAATAGACGACCCCGCCATGCGCCTGTTCCAGAAGGCCCTTTTCGACGCCGCGGCCTTCGGTTTCACGCCCGAACAGGACCTCTTCCATGCGGTCCGGTTCGATGGAGGCGGAGGATACCGTCACAAACGGACCGCTCGCGCGGTTCGAATTGACGTGGATATAGCGCGCCGCGACTTCCTTGCCCGATCCCGGCTGGCCGGTCAGCATGACCCGCCCGTTCGACTTCGTCACCTTGTCCAGCTGCGCCTTCAGCGCGCGGAAGGCGGGCGAGGAACCCATCATGTCGGATGAGGTGACATCCTTGCGCCGCAGCGTCGCGTTTTCGCGGCGCAGGCGCGAGGTTTCCATGGCGCGCGCGATCACCACCGTCAGCTGGTCGATGTTGAACGGCTTCTCGATGAAGTCATAGGCCCCCTGCTTGATCGCGGCGACCGCGATCTCGATGTTGCCGTGCCCCGAGATGATGATGATCGGCACGTCCGGATTGTCGCGCTTGACCGATTTCAGGATGTCGATCCCGTCCATCCGGCTGTCCTTCAGCCAGATGTCGAGGATCATCAGCGCGGGTTCCGCCTGGTTGATTTCGGCCATGCAGTCGTCGGAATTCGCCGCCAGCCGCGTCGAAAACCCCTCGTCCTTCAGGATGTCCGAAATCAGCTCCCGGATATCTTTTTCGTCGTCTACGATCAGGATGTCGCTCATCTATCCAGCCACCGCTTCTGCGGTCCTTTCCTGTTGTGCCTGTCCCGGCCCCGTCCGCGGCAGACGGATTTCGGCCATCGCTCCGCGATGGGCCGATCCGTCGAACTGCGGAGCATCGGTCAGGATCAGGGTGCCTCCGTGTTCCTCAATGATCTTCTTGACGATGGGCAGGCCAAGGCCTGTCCCCTTCTCGCGCGTTGTCACGTAAGGTTCGAACAGCCGCGCGCGATCTTCCGGCAGGCCGACACCGTTATCCGCGATACGGATGATCAGATCGTCGGCCCCTGCGTCCAGGCTGACCCGGACCTCGGGCGCGTAGTTCAGCGGCGCGCCCCTTTCGACAAGCGATTCAACCGCTTCACCTGCGTTCTTGATCAGGTTCGTGACCGCCTGACCGAACATCGTCGCATCGACTTCGGCCATCACCGCGTCCTTCGGCAGGTCCGCCGACAGCCGCGCGCCGTGCAGCGCGCCCTCCTGCAGGCTGACCGCATCGCGCAGCAGTTGCGCGACATTCTCGACGCGCCGCACCGGTTCCGGCATCCGCGCGAATTTCGAGAATTCGTCGACGATCCGGCGCAGGTCGCCTGTCTGACGGATGATCACGTCGGTCATCTGTGTCAGCGCATCCGCCTCGCCACCCGCCAACGGCGCGAACTTGCGCCTGATCCGTTCGGCCGACAGCTGGATCGGCGTCAGCGGGTTCTTGATCTCGTGCGCGATGCGCCGCGCGACGTCGCCCCAGGCCGCCATCCGCTGCGCGCTGACCAGATCGGTCACATCATCGAAGGCGACCACATAGCCCTCCAGCCGCGCGTCCGCGTTCCTGCGGCGGGCGACACGCACCAGCAGGCTTTCCAGCTTGCCCCGGCGGCTGAGCCGTATCTCCTCCTGCGCGACTTCGACCCGGCCTGCGCGCAGGCGGTCGAAAAGGGCCGAGAATTCGGGCACCACCTCGGCCAGCGGCTGGTCGTGCCCCTGCCCTTCCGGCAGGTCGAGCGTCGTCAGCGCTGCAGGGTTCAGGAAATCGACGTCGCCCTCGGCGTCCAGCCCGATGACCCCCGAGGTCACCGAGGACAGCACCGAATTGAACAGGCGCCGTTGCTCTTCGGTCAGGCGGTTGGTCTCGACCAGCGCGTCGCGCTGCCCCTTCAGCTGCCGTGTCATCTGGTTGAAGCCGCGCCCGAGCATGGCAATCTCGTCATCGCCCGGCTCTTCAGGCACCTGCACGTCCAGATCGCCCGCACCGACCCTTTGCGCCGCACCCGCAAGCCGTCCGACGGGACGCGCCAGACCTTCGGCAAACCGCAGTCCCGCCCAGATCGCGGCAAGGACAAGGATCAGCGCGAAGCCGAGGTAGACGAGGCCGAATTCGAAAACGACACGGCCGCGCGATTCCTCCAGCTGCTGGTACAGCCCCACCGTCGCGCGGGTTTCGTCCAGAAGTCCCAGTATCTGGCCGTCGACGGCGCGCGTGACATAGAGATAGCGGTCGACAAAGGACGTGAGCGGCACCAGCGCGCGGAATTCATTGTTCGGCCAGTCCTCGATCAGGACCGTCTCGCCGGCTTCGGCCTGCGTCATCTCCGCCGGGGTCGGCGCGTCGAAATCGAACAGATAGCTCCGCTCGCCCCGCGTGCGGATCTCGCCGGTTCCGTCGATCACGTAGGCCTCGCGCAGGCCACGCTGAATTTGCGTCTGGCCTTGCGTCAGAAGCGTGCGCAGGTCGCCGTCGCCGATCAGCCCGGACTGGTCCTTGGCAACATTCAGATACCGCGCCAGCGCCTCGGCATCGGCGGTCAGGTCGCGCCGGTGTTCGTTCTGATAGGCCTCCGCCGCCGACAGCGAGGTGCCGACAACCGACCGCACGCGGTCGGAAAACCACCCCTCGAGCCCGATGTTGACGACAAGCCCCGCGAACACCGCCACAAGAATTGTCGGCACCAGTGCCACGCCAGCAAATATACCCGTCAGACGCAGGTGCAGCCGCGACCCGGCCGAACGGGCGCGGCGTGCGGCGACCATCCCCGACAAGCGCACCAGCACCAGCCCGGCCAGCAGCAGGAAATAGACGAGGTCTGCCAGCAGGATCAGCCGCAGCGCGGTCGAACTTGTGCCCTGCGCCAAGGGCCCCATCAGCACGAATGTCGCCGTTGCAAGAACCGGGCCAAGGACCGTCAGCGCGATGGCCACGGCATTCTGTATGCGGCGCTGCCGAAACAGCCGCATCACGCCATTCCAGGAACTGCGCCGTGCCAGGCCCTGCACCAAGCCGCCTCTGATCCTTGCGCCGCGCAGGGTCTTGCCTGTCCTGCTGCGGCTGCCGCCACACGGTCCGCGTCCTTCTTTCGGTCAGATCGAAGCCTGAGCCATTTGGGACACGCTACCTGTTGCAGCTTTACATCAATTTGCGGCGCCGTGTCACGCGGATATCGAGGTCGGTGATCTTCTTGCGCAAGGTATTGCGGTTGATGCCCAGCAGATCGGCACATTTGGCCTGGTTTCCCGCCGTCGCGTCCAGCGCAAGCTCGATCAGCGGCAACTCCATTTCATGCAGGATGCGGTCGTACAGACCCGGTGGCGGCAACACTCCGCCGTGCAGATCGAAGTAGCGCTTGAGGTGTTTGGCGATGGAAGCGGACAGGCGGTCGCCCCCGTCCATGCCGCGGACAGGTTCATGCGCGGGCTGGTTGCCCAGTGCCGTCTCGACCTCGGGCTTGGTTATGTCGGGCGATATCGCCGTCACCGCCAGACGCTTGAGGGTGTTTTCCAGCTGGCGGACATTGCCCGGCCACGAATAGGTGCGGATCAGGTCAACCGCATCGGTCGCCAGTCTGCGCTGCGTGCCGCCGTCGCGTTCCACGCGGGTCAGGAAATGCGCGGCCAGCAGCGGAATATCCTCGACCCGTTCGCGCAATGACGGCACCGCGATGGTCACACCGCCAAGCCGGTAATACAGGTCGCGCCGGAAGCTCCCTGCTTCCAGCCGGAGTGTCAGGTCGGTCTGGCTGGTCGCCATGATGCGCGGCGCGTTCGAGGGCAGCGCATCGAGCATCCGCACGATCCGGCCCTGTGCCTCGTCGTCCAGATCGCCCACTTCGTCAAAGACGATGCTGCCGCCCTTGGCCCTGGCCAGCAGGGCGGCCGGGCCATCGACGCCCTGCAGGTCGCCCGAGGCCGCAGTGATGAACGGCAGTGTCCTGCGATCTGAGAAATCGTGGATCGCCCGTGCGATCAGCGATTTTCCGGTGCCGGATTCGCCCGTCACCAGCACCGGCAGGTCAGTGTTCATGACGCGGGCCACCAGACGGTACAGCGACTGCATCGCGGGCGTCCGTCCGACCAGAGGCAGGTCGTCGCCCATGTCGCGCGGCGCAGCCGGCGGCGGCGTGTGCAGACGGCGCTTCTGTTCCAGCGCACGCTGCGCCCGTTTCATCAGGTCGGGCAGGTCGAAAGGCTTCGGCAGGTAGTCGAACGCCTCGGCCTCGGCCGCCTGAATCGCCGTCATGATGGTGTTCTGGGCCGAGATCACGATGACCGGCAGGCCGGGCCGTTCGCGGCTGATCTTCGGCAACGCCTCCAGCCCGTTGCCGTCCGGCATGATGACGTCCGAAATGATCAGGTCGCCCTTGCCCTCTTCCACCCAGCGCATCAGCGTCACCATCGAGGATGTCGCGTGAACCCGGCACCCCGCCCGCGTCAGCGCCTGGGTCAGCACCGTGCGGATCGTGCGGTCGTCGTCGGCGACAAGAACGGTTCCGTCCATCAGGCGGCTCCTTCAGCTTTCCAGTGTCAATGATTTGGGGGCAACAGGCAGCGACAGGCGGAACACCGTGCGTCCCGGCACAGAATCGACCGCGATCCAGCCGCCGTGGTCCGACACGATTTTCGAGACAAGTGCCAAGCCCAGACCAGTGCCGTTCTCGCGGCCCGAGACGAACGGCTCGAAAATCTCTTCGGCGATCTGGGGCGGGATGCCGGGGCCATCGTCGATCACCTCGACGTTCAACGGCAGCGCCTGACCCTTGCCGTCCGCACGACGAAGCCTCAGCGACAGGTCGTAGAATGTGTGCAGACGGATCGTTCCGCCCTGGTTCCCGGCGGCCTGCGCGGCATTCTTCAGAAGGTTCTGGAACACCTGCAGCAACTGGTCGCTGTCGCCGACGGTCGGTGGCAGCGAGGGGTCGTAGTCTTCCACGATGGTCATGCCACTGGCGAATCCGACGAGCGCGGACTTCCGCGCGCGGTCGAGCACGTCATGGATGTTCACCGCCTTCTGGTCCGGCGGCTTCAGGTTGCCGAACTGTTCGACCTGCTCCAGCAGCTTCACGATCCGCCGCGATTCCTCGACGATCAGGTCCGTCATCTCGCGGTCTTCCGGCCCGAGGTTCATCGACAGCAGCTGTGCAGCGCCCGTGATCCCCGCCAGCGGGTTCTTGATCTCGTGCGCCAGCATCTCGGCCATGCCGATGGCCGACCGCGCCGCCGACTTCTGCGACTGCGACCGCCCGAGGCGCTCAGCCAGTTCGCGCGGCGAGATCAGGATCATCACCAGGTCGGGGTCATCGCCGACCGGGGCGGCCTGCAGGTTGCAGGACACCGGCGCGCGTTCCCCGGTGCCGACATCGACACTGTTGACAAACAGATCCGACCGCCCTGCCCTGACATGCGCGAAGACATCCTGCAGCGGGGCATTGACCGTGACCCGATCGAGCAGGATCTGATCCTTCAGCGACCGGGCCGACATGTTCAGAAAGGCCTCGGCCGCCGGATTGACCGACAGGACGCGGTCCTGTCCATCGATCAGGATCGCGGGCAGCGGAAGCGAGTTCCAGATCATGTCCGGTGCCGGCAGGGTCATGCGGCGACACCAAGGGGTTCACACGCAAAGGCACGGCGGATGGCGGCCTCGACGGCGGCAGGATCGCTCAGCGTCATCATCATGCGCCGCTGGCCCGGGTCCGCGCGCGCCGCGTCGCAGTACCAGCCGATGTGCTTGCGCGCGACACGCACGCCCAGATCGCGGCCGTAGAAGGACAGCATCGCCCCGTAATGCTCTGTCACAAATTCGGCCAGTGCCGATCCCGTCGGAACCGAGGGGGCCTTCGCCCCATAGAGCGCATGGGCGATCTGTCCGACGCGCCACGGCGCACCCTGCGCGCCCCGCCCGATCATCACACCGGCGGCCCCCGACGCCGCGAGTGCCGCGCGGGCGGATGCGACATCGGTGATGTCGCCATTTGCGATGACGGGGATGGTCACCTTGCGGACGACCCTGCCGATGGCATCCCAGTCTGCCGCGCCTTTGTAGAACTGCTGCCGCGTACGCCCGTGCACGGTGATCATCTGGATCCCTGCGTTCTGCGCGCGCAGCGCCAGATCGGGAGCGTTCAGGCAATCGCTGTCCCAGCCGAGCCTGCATTTCAGCGTCACGGGCAGGTGCGTCGCGCCGACAACCGCCTCGATCAGCCGCAGCGCATGGTCCGGATCGCGCATCAGGGCCGATCCCGAATAGCCCCCCGTGACCTGCTTGGCCGGGCAGCCCATGTTGATGTCGATGACCGATGCGCCCATGCCGGTGACGATCCGCGCCGCCTCGGCCATCGGCGCGGCGTCGCGCCCCGCCAGCTGGACCGAGGTCGGGCCGTCGCCGATGCCCAGATCGGTGCGGGCCTTGGCGCGGACGGACGGGCGCGCCGTCACCATTTCACCGCTGGCCACCATTTCCGACACAACCAGACCCGCTCCGAAACGCGCCGCGATCCGGCGGAACGGCAGATCGGTGATGCCCGCCATCGGCGCAAGCAGGACCGGGGCGGCAATCCGCAAGGTTGAAATGGCAAGCGTCACGATGGTTCCTTGGACGATCCTGAATGATCAGCTAGTGGGCGCAGCGCGGATTCACAATTCGCCGGGGCAATTGACGCCGCAAATATATCCGAATGCACAATTTTTAATCAGCCGACGCCAACTTGGCTGCGAAGCTATGCCATTGTCACCTTGCTGGCGCTGTCTTAAGCCTTTCCGGCAAAGGGGCAAGGCAGTGCCGACAGCCGTTATCATTCTGGGCGCGGGGCGCGGAACGCGCGCGGGCGACGGTTTGCCGAAGCAATGGCGGCCCGTCGGCGGACGATCCGTTCTGGAACGCAGTTTTGCGGCGTTCGAAGGCATCGGCCACCGGGTCGTCGTCCTCAGCCCCGAAGATATTCCGCAGGGTGCCAAGGCCTTCGGCGGCGAGGCCACGCTGGTCGCCGGCGGGGTGACACGCTCGGCCTCGGTCCGCAATGCGCTCGAGGCGCTGGACGGATCGGGGGCGCAACACGTCCTGATCCATGACGGTGCGCGGCCGTTCGTTGGCCGCGCCGTTGTCGCGCGCGTCCGTGCGGCACTGGATCACGGCCCCGCCGCCGCCCCGGCCCTGCCCGTCAGCGATGCGCTGTGGCGCGGCGATGCCGGACGTGTCAGGGGGCTTCAGGCGCGCGACGGCCTCTGGCGGGCGCAGACGCCGCAGGGATTTCACCTCGACGCGATCCTTGCCGCGCACCGCGCGCATCCGGGCGGGGCGGCGGACGATGTCGAGGTCGCGCTGGCGGCGGGCCTGCCGGTGACGATCGTCGAGGGTGACGAGGCGAATTTCAAGATCACCTGGCCCGGCGATTTCGCGCGGGCGGAAAAGGCAGTCGGGATGACGACGGATGTAAGGGTCGGCAACGGGTTCGATGTGCATGCCTTCGCCGCAGGCGACCATGTCATGCTCTGCGGCATCCGGATACCGCATGGGCGGGCGCTGCTCGGGCATTCGGACGCGGATGTCGGCATGCACGCCCTGACCGATGCCATCTACGGCGCTTTGGCCGAAGGCGATATCGGGCGGCACTTTCCGCCCTCGGACCCGCAGTGGAAGGGTGCCGCGAGTGCGGTCTTCCTGGACCATGCGGCGGGGCTGGCCCGCGCGCGCGGCTACCGGATCGGCAATGCGGACGTTACGCTGATCTGCGAACAGCCCAAGGTTGGCCCGCATGCGGCGTCCATGACTGCCGAGCTGGCGCGGATCGCGGGCTGCGATGCGGACCGTATCAGCGTCAAGGCCACAACCTCCGAGCGGCTGGGATTCACCGGGCGTGAAGAAGGGATCGCCGCGATGGCGACCGTGACGCTGGTGCGGGGATGAGGCTGACGCGCCTGATCGCGACCGTCGGCGGTGTTGGACTGCTGCGGCCTGCGCCCGGGACCTGGGGGTCGGCGGCGGCGATTGTCTGCGGTCTTGCGATTGACCGCCTGCTGGGCTTTCCGGCACTTGTAGCGGCCACTTTCGCCGTGACAGCCCTCGGGTTCTGGGCCGTCGCGGCCGAAGTGGCCGGGGCCGCCGACAAGGACCCCGGCGAAATCGTCATTGACGAGGTCGCGGGGCAATGGATCGCCCTCACGTTTCCTGCCGCTGCATTCTGGCAGCGCGGGACGGACAACTGGGCGTGGGAGGCCTGGCCAGGCTGGCTGGCCGCCTTCCTGTTCTTCCGCCTTTTCGACATCTGGAAGCCCGGCCCGGTCGGGCGCGCGGACCGCCGGGGCGACGCGCCGGGCGTGATGCTCGACGATCTCTGGGCCGGCATGCTTGCGGGCTTTTCCGTGCTTGTCGCCGCAGGTGTGGCGCATGGGCTGATCCTGCGATGACACCGGCCGCCCGGCTGCTGGCGCTGGCGCGCGCGGCAGGTGCGCGGATCGCCACGGCGGAAAGCTGCACCGGCGGACTGGTCGCGGCGGCGATCACCGATGTGCCGGGATCGTCGGACATCTTCGACCGGGGCTGGGTGACCTATTCCAACGCGGCCAAGATCGCGATGCTGGGGGTCAGCCCCGCGACGCTTGAACAGGCTGGCGCGGTCAGCGAGGAGGTCGCGCGGGAAATGGCCGGAGGTGCGCTGGCCCGGTCGGAAGCGACGCTGGCGGTATCGGTCACCGGCATCGCAGGTCCCGGCGGATCCGCGAGCAAGCCCGAAGGAAGGGTCTGCTTTGCCGTCGCCCGCGCCGGTCAGCCGCCCCGGAGCGGGACCATCGAATTCGGCCCCCTCGGCCGTGCGAAGGTCCGTGTCGCCGCACGGGATCATGCGATCGGGCTTCTGGTCATCGCCCTCGGCGGCTGATCCCGCGACAGCATCATGCACTGCGGCGGGATCACCGAACTGTTCTCATTCAGCCTAGATTTCGTGCGAATACCCGTTCCTGCCGCCTATTCCGTCGGCACTTCATAAAACGCCTGATATTTCATGCGGCATCTGCGCCGCTGCCTCTTTTCCCGGCGGCCCGCGCACGCTCTGGCGCTGCGACGGGCGGGGGGACGGACCATGGAAACAGCACTCAACGGCGCGGATACCGCGTGGATCATCGTGGCAACCGCGCTGGTCCTTTTCATGACGCTGCCCGGCCTTGCCCTGTTCTACGGCGGCCTTGTCCGCGCGCGGAACGTCTTATCGGTCTTCATGCAGACCTTCGCCATCGCCTGCCTGATGAGCATCCTGTGGCTGATCTGCGGCTACTCGATCGCCTTCGGTGATGGCGGTGCGCTCTGGGGCGGGCTTGACCGCGCCTTCCTGTCCGGCGTCACCGCCGACACGTTGCGCGGTTCGCTGCCCGAGGTTCTGTTCTTCGCCTTTCAGATGACCTTCGCCGTCATCACGCCTGCCCTGATCCTCGGCGCTTATGCCGAACGCGTCGGCTTTGCCTTCGCCCTGACCTTCTCGTCGCTTTGGATGCTGGTCGTCTACGCCCCTGTCGCCCACTGGATCTGGGGCGGCGGGATGCTCGCCGACGGCGGCATCCTCGGCACCACGGGCGCGCGCGACTTCGCCGGCGGCATCGTCGTGCACGAGACCGCGGGACTGGCCGCACTTGTCCTTGCCCTGATGATGGGTCCGCGCGCACGGCGCACCACACCGCCGCACAATCCGGGCATGGTCGCCATCGGCGCGGGCATGCTCTGGGTCGGCTGGTTCGGCTTCAACGGCGGGTCGCAGCTGGCTGCCGACGGAGTCGCCGCGATGGCGCTGACCGCGACGCATCTGTCCGCCGCCGCCGCGTCGCTGACCTGGGCGTTTTGGGAACGGATCAAATTCGGACGCGCCTCGCTTGTCGGCCTGGTCACCGGGACGGTCGCGGGGCTTGCCTCGGTCACGCCCGCATCGGGCTATGTCGGCCCGCTCGGCGCAGTCGTCATCGGCGCTGTTTCGGGGATCCTGTGTCAGGAGGCGGTCAACCTGATCAAGAACCGGATCAAGATCGACGACACGCTTGACGTCTTCGGTGTGCACGGAGTCGGCGGCATCTTCGGCACCGTGATGATCGCGGTCTTCGGCGCGGGGACATGGGGGGCGCAGCTGGGCGCGCTCGCCGTTGTCGGGCTCTGGACCATCGCCATGACCTGGATCATCGCAAGGGCGGTCGCCCTGATCGTCCCGATGCGCGTCGATGCCGAAGCCGAGGCCGATGGGCTGGACCTGTCGTCGCACGGCGAACGCGCCTACGACATCGCGTCCTGAGGCGTCGAAACCCCGTGCGTCAGGCCGCGATTTCTTCGCGCAGGATCACGTCGCGCTGCCCGATGACGGCGGAATGCACCCGCGCCACCGTCACGCCGCCAAGCGACACAACGCAACCGCCACGGGGGTCGGGACGGATGTCGGGCGTCAGGTGCAATCGCCGCGCCTCGGCCATGTCCTCGCTCGGAAGCGTGATCTCGATCGCATCCTCGCCCGGGCGGAATCCGATCACGATCAGCGGCTGCTTGTCGATCGGCAAGGCCTTGCGCAACGGACGCAGCAGACCGGGGCCACCATCGGCCAGCCTGTCCGTCCGGGCTGCGGGCAGGACGACGGTCACCGCTTTGCGCGGCGCGTCGTCCGGGAAAGGCAGTTCCTGTGGCACCGGCGCGTCGAGCAGAGGCATCATCGCAGGCTGGTCGCTGGGCGCGGGTGAAGGCAGGCTATCCGCCACAGCTGCCCCGTCGCGCTGACCGAGGACCTTATACAGCAGAAGAACAAAGATCATCAGCCCGAAGGCGATGACAAGCATCAGACCCTGCACGGAGCCCACCCCATTTTCTGAACCCGGCCCACCACGGCGGGTTCACCCAACGCGTCGCAAGATATCGAAGCGGACGAGCCGGTCAATACTGTATCTCGCGCTTTCAGGCCTTTTCCGGCAGGTCGGGTGCCTTGGGAACCCCTGGGCCGTACAGCGCGACGGCCCGCGCCTCGAAGGCGCGCACGACCCGCCGCATGGCTTCGTCGAAAACGACCCCGATCAGCTTCTGCAGGATCAGATTGCGGAATTCGAAATCGACGAAGAAGCGCACTTCGCAGCCGCCTTCGGGCAAGTCCCTGATCGACCAGTCGGATTTCATGTGGCGGAACGGTCCGTCCAGGTACTCCGTCTCGATCCGCTTGTGTTCCGGCCAGAGGATCACACGGCTGCCGAAGCGTTCGCGGAACACCTTGAACGAAATAACCAGATCGGCCTCCATCACGACCGACCCGTCGGGTCGGGCGGTCTGCGACCGGATGCGCGCCGCCGCCGTCCAGGGGAGGAATTCAGGGTACCGCGCGACATCCGCGACCAGGTCATAGATCGCCTGGGCGGGATACGGCAGAACGCGCAGTTCGGAATGCGTGGGCAAGGGCAGGCTCGCGGATGACAGGGCCGTGACATGCGGCTAAGACAGGCGCGAAATCAAGAGGCCGACAATGTCGCACCCCAGCTATGTGATCGACGGACTGATCAGCGCCAAGGCCATAGCCGCGCGGGTCGAGGCGCTGGCGGCCGAGATCGCGACCGCATTCAGCGGGACCGACAAACTGGTCGTTGTCGGGCTGCTGCGCGGGTCGTTCGTGTTCATCGCCGACCTGGTGCGCGAGATCGACCTGCCGGTCGAGGTCGATTTCCTTGAGGTGTCATCCTATGGCGAAGGGACGGAATCGTCGCGCGAGGTGCGTATACTGAAGGACCTGCGCGGCGAGATCGCCGGGCGCGACGTGCTGGTGGTCGAGGATATCGTCGACACCGGCTTCACGCTGCAGGCGGTCCTGAAGCTGCTGGCGACGCGCGTGCCGCGCAGGCTCGAATCCTGTGCGCTGCTCGACAAGCCGTCCCGGCGCGAGGTGGACATCCGCGCGACCTGGACGGGGTTCACGATTCCGGACGAGTTCGTCGTCGGTTACGGCATCGATTATGGGCAGAGAAACCGCAATCTTCCTTACATTGGCAAGGTGCGCTTCACCTGACAGACGCGCCTCGGATGAGGCCCGCCTTCACGGTCAGCGCGGGGATTGCCACGCCCCGCCCGGCAAGTCAGACTGACCCGGAGGCACATTCCATCGTCGGCCGGACCGTCATCCGTCCGTTCTTCTGCCGGAGGTCCGATGCGGCGCATTCTTTGGGTACTGGCGGCACTTGCCGTTGTCGGACTTGGCGTTTTCTGGATCATCACCCGCCCCGATCCCCTGCCCGAGGACGCGCTGGCAGGGCTGACGCCTGATCCGGTGCATGGCGAACAGATCTTCTGGGCGGGCGGCTGCGCGTCCTGCCATGCCGACCTGACCGCGACGGGCGACGCCAAGCTGCTGCTCGGCGGCGGGCAGAAGTTTCCGTCGCCCTTCGGCACCTTCCTCGCCCCCAACATCTCGACCGACCCCGAAAACGGCATCGGCGGCTGGTCGGCACTTGACCTCGCCAACGCCATGACGCGCGGCGTGTCGCCTGAGGGGCAGCATTATTTCCCGGCTTTTCCCTATTCCAGCTATATGCGCGCCGGGCTTCAGGATGTGGTCGACCTGCACGCCTTTCTGCAGACCGTTCCTGCCGTGGCGACACCCAGCCAGCCGCATCAGGTGGGATTCCCTTTCAACATCCGCCGCAATCTGGGCGGCTGGAAGTTCCTGTTTCTGAACAAGGATTGGGTGGTGACGGGCGATCTGACCCCGGAAGAAGAACGCGGGCGCTATCTGGCCGAGGCGCTGGGGCACTGCGGCGAATGCCACACGCCGCGCAACGCGCTCGGCGGGTCTGACCGGTCACGATGGCTGGCAGGCGGGCCGATCCCGGGCAGCGCGACGGGGCAGTTTCCGAACATCACGCCGGCGAAACTGTCTTGGTCAACTGACGAGATTGTTGCCTACCTGGAAACAGGCTTCACCCCTGAATTTGACTCCGCTGGCGGACACATGGCGCTGGTTGTCGAGAACACGGCCAAGCTGTTGGCAGAGGACCGTGAGGCTCTGGCAGCCTACCTGAAAAAGGTTGCGGCTTCGGAATGATCCTGATCGGCCAGTACGATTCGCCGTTCGTGCGGCGCGTCGGGATTGCGCTGCGGCTGTACGGCCTGCCGTTCGAGCATCGGCCCTGGTCGGTGTTCGGCGACGGGGACCGGCTGAGGGCGGTCAACCCGCTGATGCGGGTGCCGGCGCTGGTTCTGGACGACGGCGACGTGCTGGTGGACAGCGCCACCATTCTCGACCATCTCGACAGTTTTGCTTCTGCCGGTAAGCGGTTGATTCCGAAGAAGGAACCGGCGCGGCGGCGGGCGATGCGGGTCGTGGCGCTGGCGACGGGGCTGGGCGACAAGGCGGTCAGCCTGTTCTACGAATACCGGCTGCACGAGATGGTGTCCGAGACGTGGGCGGCGCGCTGCCGGACGCAGATCGGGGCGGTTCTGACGGCACTGGAAGCCGAATGCGCAGGATTGGCAGGCCCCTGGTGGTCCGGCGACCGTATCGGGCATGCCGACATCGCGGTTGCCTGTGTGCTGCGCTTCGTGACCGAGGTGCATCCGGGCCTGTTCCCGACCGATGCGCACCCCGCCCTGGCGTCGTTCTGCACGCGGGCCGAGGCGCTGCAGGTGTTCCGCGAGATCAGCCAGCCGTTTGTCGCCCCGGCCTAGGGACTTGGCGACCGACCGCCGGGCGTAAGCCTATGTGGCGGCGTGCTTCGGACGGGACCGGCGATGCCGGTCCGGGACTTGCATTTCACGTGCATATGACGTGCATATGACGTGCATATTACGTGCATACGTTGACGCTGGCAGAAGCGGCGACGCGCAGCGGATTTCCCAGCCGGGAATTTCCCCGCGCCCGCTACGAGGATGCCTTCAGCAGACGCCGCAGGATCTTGCCCGAGGGCGACTTCGGAACCGTCTCGATGAACCGGACATCGGCCAGCCGCTTGAAGCTGGCCACCTTGTCCGCGACGAATTCCTTCACTTCTTCCGCTGTGACGTCGGCCCCGGCGCGGAGGACGACATGGGCGACGGGCACCTCGCCCGCCTCGTCATCGGGGCGCCCGACCACGGCGGCATCGGCGATGGCGGGATGGGTGACAAGCAGCGCCTCGAGCTCGGCCGGGGCGACCTGAAAGCCCTTGTATTTGATCAGCTCCTTCACCCGGTCGACGATGAACAGATGGCCGTCCGCATCGACATAGCCCAGATCGCCGGTGTGCAGCCAGCCGTCGGCATCGACGGTGGCGGCCGTCGCCGTGGGGTTGTTCAGATACCCCGCCATGACCTGGGGGCCGGTCACGAGAACCTCGCCGAGACCGCCAGCGGCCTGATCCTGCCCGGTCTCGGGGTCCCGGATGCGGCACTGCGTCAGCGAGATCACCTGCCCTGCGGATCCGGCCCGCCCGTGCCCCCGGAAGCTGCTGTGCGTGACAGGCGACAGTTCGGTCATGCCGTAGCCCTGAATGACCTCGCAGCCCAGCCGGGCGGCGCAGGCGTCGGAGAGTTCGGGTCCGAGAGGGGCGGCGGCGGAGAAGAGGGTGTGAAGATGCGACAGATCGTACTGATCGACCATCGGGTGCTTGGCGAAGGCCAGAACAACCGGCGGGGCGACAAAGAACCGGCCCACCTTTTCGTCCTGCAGGATGCGCAGGACAGCCTCGAGATCGAAGCGCGGCAGGGTTGTCTGGCTGCACCCGCCCGCGAGATAGGCGTTCATGATGACCTGAAGCCCGTAGATGTGGAAGAAGGGCAGGATGCCCAGGGTGCGGTCGTCGGGGCCGAGGTCGAGCATGTCGATGGTCTGGACGACATTGGCGACCAGATTGCGATGGGTCAGCATGACGCCCTTGGAGAGACCCGTGGTGCCCGAGGAATAGGGCAGTGCCGCGATATGGCGGGCGAGGTCGACGGGAACCTGGGCGGTGACGGGGCTGCCCGGCAGGTCATCGATCGAGGGGATGGAGCCTGCGGCGGGGCCGATGACGGCGAGGGCGCGGACCTTTGTGCCTGCCATGGCTTCTTCGGCCAGCGGCAGCAGCGCGGGGATGGTTATCAGCAGGCCCGCGCCGGAATCGGTCAGCTGGTGGCGCAGCTCGGTGGCGGTGTAGCTGGGGTTGACGGTGGTGGCGGTGCCCCCGGCCCAGAGGATCGCGTGAAAGGCCACGGCATAGTCCGGGCAGTTCGGGGCCATGATGGCCGTCACCTGCCCTGCCCCCTGCCCCATCGCGGCCAGACCGCCCGCCAGCCGTCCGACCCGCGCGCGGAAATCGGCGGCGCTCAGGGCCGCACCGGTGGCACCGTCGCGCATCACGACGCGGTCGGGGTCGCCGGTCAGGCCGCTCAGCACAAGTTCGGTGATGCTGAGACCGGGAATCGTGACAGGATTTCGCTGGCTCTGGAAAATTGTCATGTCGCCCCCCGCGGCTGGGTCCCGCCGCAGGCCTACGGCGTCGAATTGCCTGCCGCAGATCCCCGTTTACGGGAATTTAGCCGCAGAATGATTATTTGATATGCAGTTTTGAATCGGCTTGCCGAGGTGACGGACCCTGACTTTGCCGGGCGGGATGGTTTTGTGTTCCGGAACTGATGCCCGTCAGCGTCTTGCCGGATTTTTGAAACCCAGCCGCATTGCCGGATGGCGGCATTCCACGTAAAGTTGTGCTCAAGAACAAAAAACCTATCGAGGCGGGCAACATGAAGAACGGACCGGCTTTCCACGTGAGCATTCGCGCATCCCTGACCGCACTGATCGTGCTGGCAGCTGCGGTTCCCGCTGCGGCGCAGGACGTGTCGTTCTCGGCCTATGGAGAGGCCGAATATGTCCGCAGCAGCGGCAACAGCAACGATGGCATTTCGCTTGGCCTGAGTTTCACCGGCGAGCCGGGCGGACTGGGTCTGGGCGGTGTCGGTGCCGATGCCTCGCTCAGGCTGGTGCGGGTCAATGGCACGAACTTCTACACGATCTATGCGGCCCCGGGCATCGCGCTCGGTCCGTCCGGAAAGCTGTCCTTCGGTGCGCCCGAGCCGGTGATGAACACGCTGTACGACGGTCCCGTGCTTGGCGGAATCCAGCAGTTCGATCCGCTGCTGCGGACCACCACCGGCGGGCTGACCGATGCGCTGTACTTCACCGATGTATCGGATGTGCCACTGGGGGTCCGGTACGACGGAACGCTGGGCCCGGTTAAGTTCGGTGCATCGCTGCACCGTCTGAGCGATGTCGACGCGACGACGGTCGAGCTTGTGGCGCGGTATCCGGTCGGCAAACTCTCGTTCGCGGGGGGCATGGAGATCGTGAATGACGGCAGCACGACCGAGTTGCGCTTTGTGCTGGGCGGGTCGGCGGATGCGGGCATGTGGGGCGGCGGACTCTACTACTACGACGAATCGTTCGTGACCGGGCAATCCGGCCTGCGCGGCTTCGTGACCTATGAGCCGCTTGACCGGGTTGATCTGAACGGAACGATCCTCACCCAGTCCGGCGGCGACTACCTGCTGGGTGTCTCGATGGATTATTCCTTCGGCACCTTCGGTTTTGCGCAGATCGGCGTGGTCGACGGCAATACGTCGGACGCGGCCTATGACGTGTCGGTCGGGTTCCGGTTCTGACGGGTTTCGGCCGGGTGCATCCGGCGCGTCCGTCAGGTCCGGCCAAGCCGGGCGTTGCGCGCGCTGCGCAGGCGGGCGAAATCGTCACCCGCGTGATACGATGACCGGGTGAGCGGCGTGGCGGACACCATCAGGAACCCCTTGCCTGACGCTGCTGTCTCGTAGGCCGCGAATTCGTCAGGGGTCACGAAACGCGCGATGGCGTGGTGCTTGGGCGTCGGCTGGAGATACTGGCCGACGGTCAGGAAATCGACATCCGCCGCGCGCATGTCATCCATCACCTGAAGCACCTCGTGCCTTTCCTCGCCGAGGCCGACCATGATGCCGGACTTGGTGAACATCGACGGGTCCAGTTCCTTGACCCGCTGCAGCAGGCGCAGAGAGGGGAAGTAGCGGGCACCCGGGCGCACTTCGGGATAGAGGCCGGGCACGGTTTCAAGGTTGTGGTTGAAGACGTCGGGGCGCGCTTCGACGACTTTCTCAAGGGCTTCGGGCGCGCATTTCAGGAAGTCGGGTGTCAGAATCTCGATCGTCGTGCCCGGCGCGCGGTGCCGGATCGCGCGGATCGTCTGGGCGAAATGCTCCGCCCCGCCATCCTCCAGATCGTCGCGGTCGACCGAGGTCACAACAACGTGGGTGAGGCCAAGCTGCGCCACGGCATGGGCGACACGGCCCGGTTCGAACGCATCGAGGGTCTGCGGCCTGCCCGTCGCCACGTTGCAGAAGGTGCAGCCGCGGGTGCAGATCTCGCCCATGATCATCATGGTGGCGTGGCCCTGCGACCAGCATTCGCCGACATTGGGACAGCCCGCCTCTTCGCAGACGGTCACCAGCTTCTGGTCGCGCAGGATGTCGCGGGTGCGCTTGTAGCCTTCGGAGGTCGGGGCCTTGACGCGGATCCAGTCGGGCTTCTTCGGCTGCGCCTGATCGGCCCGATGTGCTTTTTCCGGGTGACGGTCGGCAGGAATCTTGAGGTCGCGCATCAGATTTTCCCCTGATCTGTCCGGGATATAGCGTCTAATCGCGGGCAAGGCCACCCGGTCGGACCGGGATACAGGCCTGAAGCGACGGCATAGCTGCGCTTGAAACCGAGGGAGTATGTGCAATGAAGAAACTGATCGCAGAGGCAATCGGGACGTTCACGCTGGTGTTTCTGGGCTGTGCGACAGCCCTGTTCATGATGCCCGAACAGGGCGAGGCGGCGCGGCTGGTCGCCATCAGCCTGGCGTTCGGGCTGACCGTCGTGGCCATGGCTTACGGGATCGGCCCGGTATCGGGTGCGCATCTGAACCCGGCCGTGTCGCTGGGCGCGATGCTGGCGGGGCGGATGCCTGCGGGCGAGATGATCGGCTACTGGATCGCGCAGGTGATCGGCGGGCTTGTGGCGGCGGTCGTCCTGATGGCGATGGGCGCCGAGCCGGGCAAGGCATCGACGATGATCGGGTCGATGGGAACGAGCGGTGCGCTGATCTTCGAATTCGTGGCGACGTTCCTGTTCGTGACGGTGATCCTGGGGGCGACCCAGGCCAACGGCGGCGCGGGCAACACAGCGGGCCTGGCCATCGGCCTGACGCTGGTGCTGATCCATCTGGCGGGCATCCAGGTATCGGGCGCGTCGGTGAACCCGGCGCGGTCGATCGCGACGAACGTGTTTGACGCCACGGCAATGGCGCAGCTGTGGCTGTACATCGTCGCCCCGCTGGCGGGCGGCGCGCTGGCCGGTGTGCTGCACAAGGCGGGCGTGACGTCGGCCTGATTCCGCCAGAACGTCAGAAAAACAAATGGGCGCGGGTCTGACACCCGCGCCCATGTCATTCTGCGGAAGGCCCTAGCCGATCAGCGGCAATCCCTTCCCGTAGGTTTCCTCGTAATGCCGGATCAGCCGTGTCAGCGCGATGCGAAGCACGATCTTGCCTGACCGTGCCGACCAGCCGAGCCGCTTTTCCGCGACCTCCAGACCTTCCAGAAAGCAGCAGGTGCGCAGCACCATGTCGCCAAGCCCCGGGCCGAGTTCCTTCAGGGCCATTGCCACCCGGTCGCGCGCGGCGGGCGATCCGCCCTCGGCCGCATCGGGATTGAAGGCGGGCGCGCCGCCGGCGGTCAGGAACCGGTCCCAGTTCTGCGCGATGCGCGGGCCGAGCTGCGCCAGTTCGAAATCTTCGCGCAGCCTTTCGCCCGCCGCGATCTGCGCCGTGTTCAGAAACGGCTCGCCATCCTTGTCACGGCGGCGGGCCAGGGCCGTCAGCGGGCTTTCCGACAGGTTGTAGCGCACCCGTTTCGGGGCATCGCTGCCGCGCCCCGGCACTGACTTTTCAGCCCAGTCGCGGTGCTGTTCGCCAAACGGAGCCGGGGCTCCGGCAAAACTTTCCGCGCTGCCGCTGTCTGACCGGTCCCCGGCCAGCATCCGGCGCAGTGCTGCCCGGCCGGCGCGGGTGATTTCATAGCTTGTCACCTTGCCGGTCCTGACAACGGCGATCCAGTCCTTCAACGCGAAGGCCTGCGCGATGCCCCTGTCCAGGACCGCGACGCGGGCTGCGCCCTTCAGCACGACTGCCTTGTCCATATCGGCCGCCACCGCAAGGACCGTGCCCGCTTCGCAGAGCCTGCGCAGAATACGCCTGGCTTCACGCGCCAGCGCGTGTTCGTCCGCAGGCTGCGGCATTCTGCGTGCATGTGCTGTCATCCCCGAAATCCCCCTGTCTGCGGACCCGAGGCCCGTAAAGATGCGTTCCGCTGCCCGGTCCGGTGCGTGGCCACCAATGTGGTCCAGCCCCTCGTCGACCAACGGGTCGTCACGTCGCTGTTCGAATTTCCGCACCTGCCGCAGCACCGTCGAGGCATGGCAGCCCGACTTCGCGCGCCAGGGCGCGGATCGACATGCCCGCAGCCGTATGTCGGAGATAGGTCCGGGCTGTCGCCGGAAGCCACGCAGGAAATGTCTGTGCCGTCTCGGGCGATGCCGTCATCGCCACCCTCCCACCCTGCCGGACGCCCTCCGGCGGAATTGCCAGGCGTCCGGTGTCAACCACCATCGCAACAACCCTTGGTTGTATTTGTTACCTGCGGGTTAATTCGCGGCGATGACCAGATGTAGGTTGATGAATTCTAAATTTCGCTGAAAGAAACGGTCGCTGAAGCGCCTGATCCGGCAACGCCGTGCAAGACTGTGCACATCCTGCAGTTGAACCGGATGCAGGAGATACCGATGACTGACCCGCGCGACCACGTTGCCGCACTCCGCCGACCGCAATTGCTGATCCGGGCGGCGCGTCTCGGCCTGTCCGACTACAGCCGCAGCCGCGACCTCTGCCGCCTGATGCGGGTCGCAACCGCGCCATCGCCGGCCCGCGCGGTGGCAAGGCTGATCGATGCCGAGGGCGACATGGAGACGACGCGCCGTCAGGGTGCCGTGTCGTACAATGTGTCGCGGCATGTCGAACTGCTGATCGCCCTGATGGGCGAACTTCGGTTGCTGGCCCGTGCACCGGACGGCCCGTAGACCGGCGGGGCTGTCCTGTCAGACGAAGGCGTCGGGCATCGACGCCTTGCGCCGCGCGACAAAGTCCGAAAGACCGTCGCGGATGCCGGGGTCGATCCCGGGTTCCTGATAGTCCGCCAGCAGCTTCGCCACGCGGATGCGCGCCAGTGCCACTGTGTCGCGCGCGCCCTCCTCGTCCCAGGTCTCGAACGGCTTGTAGTCGAGCAGCTCGGTCCGCCAGAACGCATCCTTGAAGTTTGCCTGCGTGTGGGCGCAGCCGAGATAGTGGCCGCCCGGCCCCACCTCGCGTATCGCGTCCATCGCCTGGCCGTTTTCCGTGATGTCCACGCCCCTGGCGAGGCCGTGCAGGACGCCGAGCTGGTCGGCATCCATCACGAATTTCTCGAACGACGACACAAGGCCGCCCTCCAGCCAGCCGCAGGCATGCAGCATGAAGTTGACGCCCGACAGCAGACCCATGTTGAGGCTGTTGGCGGATTCGTAGGCGGCCTGCGCATCGGGCAGCTTCGACCCGCAGAACGCCCCGGCCGAGCGGTAGGGCACGCCCAGCCGACGCGCCAGCTGACCTGCGCCGTAGGTGATGAGGCTCGCCTCGGGCGTGCCGAATGTCGGCGCGCCGGAGTTCATGTCGATGGAGGTGACGAACGCGCCCGCGATGACGGGGGCGCCCTTGCGCACCAGCTGGGAGTAGGCGACGCCGGCCAGAACTTCGGCCAGAACCTGCGTCAGCGTGCCCGCAACGGTCGTCGGTGCCATCGCGCCGCCGACGATGAAAGGACTGATGATCGCGGCCTGATTGTTCCGCGCGTAGACTTCGAGGGCACCCATCATGATGCCGTCGAAGGTGAGCGGCGAGTTGATGTTGATGAGGCTGGTCATCACCGTGTTCCGGTCGACGAAGTCGTCGCCGAACAGGATTTTGGACATCGCCACCGAATCTTCGGCGCGGGACGGTTCCGTGACGGAACCCATATAAGGTTTGTCCGACAGCGTCATATGCGCGAACAGCATGTCGAGATGGCGCTTGTTCACCGGAATATCGGTCGGTTCGCAGACGGTGCCGCCGGAATGGTGCAGCCATTTCGACATGTAGCCGAGCTTCACGAATTTGCGGAAATCCTCGATCGTCGCATAGCGGCGGCCGCCTTCGTCGCGGACAAAGGGCGGGCCGTAGACGGGGGCGAGGACAAGGTTGCGGCCGCCGACGACAACGGAGCGGTCGGGGTTGCGGGCAGCTTGGGTGTAGGTGGCCGGGGCCGTCGCGCAGAGCTGGCGGGCGAGGCCCTTGGGCAAGCGGACACGGTGGCCATCGACCGACGCCCCTGCCTTGCGCCACAGGTCCAGCGCATAGGGGTTGTCGGTGAAGTTGACGCCGATCTCCTGCAGCACCGTCTCGGCGTTCGCCTCGATGATCTGGAGGGCTTCCTCATTCAGGACTTCGAGATTCGGGATGTTCCGCTCGATGTAGCGCGCGACCTCGAAATGCACCGCCGAACGCTCCGCCCGCCGTGCCGCTCCGCCGCCGCCCCGCGCCCTGCGCCCTTCCAGAACCTCGGTCATCGCCGTCTCCCTCTGCAACTTGGCACCGGTCATACCCCCCTGCCCGCCCGGCAACGACCCCCGATTGCGGCACTTGGATCGCAAAACCGACATCGGCTGGTCCGCGGGCGACCTGGCCCGGTTGCTGCTTCGGACAAATATCCTGGGGGTCCGGGAGTGAAACCCCCGGCCGGTCCCTTGAACAGACGGCATGGCTTGATTATCGAACCGCATGACCCAGCACGACCGCCTTCTGATCATCGACTTCGGCTCTCAGGTCACGCAGCTGATCGCGCGGCGGCTGCGGGAGCTGAACGTCTATTGCGAGATTCATCCCTACAACCGGGTTGATGACGCCTTCCTCGCGGACTTCGCCCCGAAGGCGGTGATCTTCTCGGGCGGACCGGCGTCGGTCTTCGCCGAGGGCGCGCCGATGCCGCCCGCGTCGGTCTTCGACCTGGGCGTGCCGATCCTCGGCATCTGCTATGGCCAGCAGGTGATGATGCATGTGCTGGGGGGGCGGGTCGAACGCGGGCACGGGACGGCGGAGTTCGGGCGGGCCTATGTGACGCCGACCGCGCTGACGCACCCGGTCCTGTCCGGGTGGTTCGCGCCCGAAGATGGCCCGCAGGCGCGCGAGCAGGTCTGGATGAGCCACGGCGATCATGTGTCTGCTATCGCGCCGGGCTTTGCAGTCTATGGCACCTCGCCGAACGCGCCCTTCGCGATCACAGCGGACCCGTCGCGGCATTTCTATGCGGTGCAGTTCCATCCCGAGGTGCATCACACGCCGAAGGGGGCGAAGCTGTACGAGAATTTCGTGCGTCTGGCGGGCTTCTCGGGCGACTGGACGATGGGGGCCTACCGCGCGGAAGCGATTGGACGCATCCGCGCGCAGGTCGGCGACGGCAAGGTGATCTGCGGGCTGTCGGGGGGCGTCAACTCCTCCGTCGCGGCGATCCTGATCCACGAGGCGATCGGCGATCAGCTGACCTGCGTGTTTGTGGACCACGGGCTTCTGCGGCTGAACGAGGCGGCGGAAGTGGTGAAGATGTTCCGCGACACCTACAACATCCCGCTGATCCACGCGGATGAGAGCGACCTCTTCCTCGGCGCGCTGGAGGGAGTCAGCGACCCGGAGATCAAGCGCAAGACCATCGGGCGGCTGTTCATCGACGTGTTCCAGAAGCACGCGACGGCGGTGGGCGGGGCGCAGTTCCTGGCGCAGGGGACGCTGTACCCGGACGTCATTGAAATCGGTCAGCTTTTCGGGGGGGCCGTCGGTGACGATCAAGTCGCACCACAATGTGGGCGGGCTGCCCGAGAAGATGGGGCTGAAACTGGTCGAGCCGCTGCGCGAGCTGTTCAAGGACGAGGTGCGCGCACTGGGGCGCGAGCTGGGCCTGCCCGAACCGTTCATCCGCCGCCACCCCTTCCCCGGCCCCGGCCTCGCCATCCGCTGTCCGGGCGAGATCACGGGCGAGAAGCTGGATATCCTGCGCCGGGCGGATGCGGTCTATATCGACCAGATCAGGAAGCACGGGCTTTACGACGACATCTGGCAAGCCTTCGCGGCGGTGCTGCCGATGAAGACGGTCGGCGTGATGGGCGACGGACGGACCTATGACTATGCGGTGGGTCTGCGGGCGGTGACCTCGGTGGACGGGATGACGGCGGACTACTATCCGTTCAGCCATGAGTTCCTGGGCGAGACGGCGACGCGGATCATCAACGAGGTGACGGGCGTGAACCGCGTGTTCTACGACGTGACCTCGAAGCCGCCGGGGACGATCGAGCTGGAATAAGCGAGCCGCGAGGAAGCGATTTCACGAAATCGCTTCCCTTCGGAAAATCCTTCATGAAGGATTTTCAGGGACCTGCGCGGGAGACGCCCTGGTGCTTGCCATACGCCTTTTCTCCGCCGTCGCCGGCCTCGGCCGCGATGCGCCGATCCCGGATCCCGGCAGGATGAAGTTGTCCGGAGTTGCGGGACAGGTGCGGTGATGGCGCGCGTCACCCTTCGCGGGTTCCTGATCTGCCGGTCGCTGGAAGAGGCGGACCGGGTGTCGGCGATGCTGCCGGACCATATCCGCGCTACACGGGCGGAGCCGGGCTGCCTGACCTTCGAGGTGCTGCGGTCGAGCGCGGATCCGGTGCGATTCGCAGTGCATGAGGTATTCCGCGACAAGGCGGCCTTCGAGGCGCATCAGGCGCGCATCCGGGGATCGGCATGGTGGCGGGCGACGCAGAATATTCCGCGTGACTACAAGCTGTCCGGGAACTGACCGGACCCAGCGGACAGGTCAGCCGCCGAGGATCGCCACGACATAGTTCTGGGTTTCGTCGTAGGGCGGCACGCCGTCATGTTCCTCGACCGCCAGCGGGCCGGCATTGTAGGCAGCCAGCGCCAGCCGCCATGTGCCGAACCGGTCATACATCAGGCGCAGATACCGCGCGCCGCCGTCGAGGTTCTGTTCGGGGTCGTTTTCATCGACGCCCAGCAGATCGGCGGTTCCGGGCATGAGCTGGGCCAGACCGGTCGCCCCCTTGTTCGACACCGCCGCCGCGTTCCAGCCGCTTTCGCGCTGGACCAGACGCAGGAACAGATCTTCGGGGATGCCGTATTTGCGGGCGGCCGCGCGGGCCGTCTGCAGATAGGCCCCGTCATAGCGCCCGGAATAGGCGGGGATGACGCCGTCCCCGCCGCTGGCCTTCTTTTTCTTGTAATGGGGGGTCAGGCGGACCGAACCTTCGTACCTGGGTTGCGGCCCGCGTATCGAGAAGTTTCGTCTGCGACCGGAACATCGCATCGCGCGACCGGCCCGAGGACGAAAAGGTAAGTCCCTCGGCCAAGGCCGGGCCACCCATCAGTGCCACGCACAGAAAAACGGCAAGCTGCCGCATCGACCCCACCCTTCCCGGACCGGCGGGACTATAGCCGATCGTCGGGCCGCTTCCAGTCCCCGCGCGCGCAATCGGCACGCATGCAGGTTGCAATGATCGGCAAGGACCCGCCAAAGGCCGCAGGTCCTGCCGTCAGACCGCCAGCGGCGATCCCGTCGGGACAGCGTCGGCGGGCGTTTCGGCTACGGCCTCGGCCTGAAGCAGGTCTTCGATCAGGAGGCTGACAAGCTGGGCGCGTCCCGTCAGCCCGGACTTGCGGTAGATGGCGTTCAGCTGGCTCTTGACCGTCCCGTCGCTGGAATTCCGCATCTGCGCGACCTCGGCCACAGAAAACCCCTTGATGGTGAAATGCGCGACGTCGGCCTCGGCCGGGGTCAGACCCCAGTCCGAAAAATAGCTCTCGATCACCTGATGCAGCGATCCGGTCGCCGCGGACAGCGCCCTTTCGGTGGCCCTCTGGCGTTCGAGGAGCAGCCGCAGGACGCGCCATCCGACAACCAGTGCGGCGAGCAGACCCAGATTGGCCGCCAGCTCCATTGATATGTGCGTGTTGATCAACTGGCCAGGCGGCAGGCTTGCGAAGTCTTCGACAATATCTGCGACGAAAAAGACTGCGCAGGACACCTGCAGGATCATCAGCGAGACAAGTGCTGCGCGACTGGCGGTGGCACGACGCGATATGGTCGCAGGCAAAGGACTATCCCCGCTGAAACACTACGGAACCTGACGCGGGCAGGTTAACAGCATTGCGCGCGATAGTGAACCGGTTGCCAGGGCCCGCTGCTGCGGTACGCACCGGCTCGGCTGCGGGGCTGCGGGCCGGGATCCGCAGAAGGCCATTCCAGGCGGCGATTAGGCTTCCGTTAACCCTGTGATGGTCTAAAAGGATTGGTTAACGGGAATCGCGGTCGGACCGCAGAGGAGGCAACATGGCCGGATCGGTGAACAAAGTCATTCTGATCGGCAATCTGGGCCGCGACCCCGAGGTGCGCAGCTTCCAGAACGGCGGCAAGGTCTGCAACCTCAGGATCGCGACGTCGGAGACCTGGCGCGACAAGGCGACGGGCGAGCGGAAGGAGCGGACCGAATGGCATTCGGTCGCGATCTTCAACGAACCGCTGGCCAAGATCGCGGAACAGTACCTGAAGAAGGGTTCGAAGGTCTATATCGAGGGCCAGCTTGAGACGCGCAAATGGCAGGACCAGTCGGGTGCCGACCGCTATTCGACGGAAGTGGTGCTGCGGCCCTTCAACGGATCGCTGACACTGCTTGACGGGCGCGGCGAAGGCGGCGGCGGGGGCCAGGACGACAGCTATGGCGGCGGGTATTCGGACGACCGCGGCAGCCGCAGCAGCAGCCCCCAGCCCGCGATGGCGGGCGGCGGCAGGAGCGATCTGGACGACGACATTCCGTTCTGAAGCAGGCTCTGCAAGGTCTGCCCGCGCTTGGGCGAAACCGGATCGGGCGGCGTCAAATGCGTGATTTGTCCCGCAGACCATAATCGGCTCCGGCGGCTAACACGGCACCCGGCGCGGCCCGCCCGGACCGCGGTCTATGCGGTCGTCGAAGACATCGGATGCCTCACCGGCCCCTCAGCGCATCGGTCAGCAGGGACCGCACGACCCCGGTATCCACCCCGTCGGCCACAAAAGCGCGGCCTATGTCGCGTGCCAGGATGAATCGCAGCTGACCGTCCTGCACTTTCTTGTCCTGCGCCATCAGGGCCAGCAACCCGTCCGCATCCGGCAGGTCGCCCGGAATGTCGGACAGGTCGGTCTTCATCCCCATCGCCCGCAGATGCGCCCGCACGCGCCCGGGCACTTCCTGCGCGCAGAGCCCGAGGCGCTGGCTGAGTTCAAAGGCCAGCGCACAGCCGATGGCGACGCCTTCACCGTGCAGAAGCCGGTCCGAATAGCCCGTCGCCGCCTCGAGCGCATGGCAGAAGGTGTGCCCGAGGTTCAGAAGCGCGCGCTCGCCCTCTTCCGTCTCGTCCCGCGCAACGATGCCCGCCTTCATGGTGACCGACCGGTGAACGGCGGTCTGGCGCAGATCGCGGTCGCCCTTTGACAATGCCGGACCATTCGTTTCCAGCCATTCGAAGAACGCGGCGTCGCCCAGGAGGCCGTATTTCACGACCTCGCCGTAGCCCGCCAGGAAATCGCGCGGCGGCAACGTGTCGAGCAGGCCGATATCGGCAAGCACCAGCGCGGGCTGGTGGAAGGCGCCGACAAGGTTCTTGCCATGCACGGAATTGATGCCGGTCTTGCCGCCGACCGAACTGTCGACCTGCGCCAGCAGGGTTGTCGGTATCTGCACGAACCGCACGCCGCGCCGCAGGACGGCTGCGGCAAAGCCCGCGAGATCGCCCACCACACCGCCGCCGAAGGCGATGATGACGTCGCGGCGTTCGATCTTTTCTGCCAGCAGCCAGTCGACCGCCCGGGCAAATTCCGGCCACCCCTTGGTCGTCTCGCCCGCAGGCAGGGCCAGTGCGGTCATCGCGAAAGCGCCAAGTCCGTCGCGCAGCGCCGCAAGATGCAGGCCCGATACGGTTTCATCGGTGATGACCGCGACGCGCGGGCGGCGCAGCAGGGGTGCGATTTCGGCCCCGGCCCCGGCGACCAGACCCGCCCCCACCCGCACGTCATAGCTGCGCGGCCCGAGGTCCACCCGCACCGTCTGCGTCTGTGTCATCCGATTTTCTCCAGAACGTCGGGGCGCGTCAGCAGGACGGCCAGAACATGCTGTGTCATGTCGTCGACCGAATAGTCCGGGCGCGCCTCGACCACCAGCCCGGCTTCGGCATAGATCGGCTGGCGCGCATCGAATATCTGGCGCAGCGTCTCGCGCGGGTTGGGCGTCCGAAGCAGGGGACGCGTCGCCTTGTGGCGTACGCGCGCCCATAGCAGATCAAGATCGGCCTTGAGCCAGACGGCGACCCCGTGATCGGCGATCATCTCGCGATTCTGCGGGGCAAGAAACGCGCCGCCCCCGGTCGACAGGACACAGGGCGGGCCAAGCAGAAGACGGGCCAGCACCTGGGTTTCCTTCTGCCGGAAGAAGGCCTCGCCGTCGCGTTCGAATATTTCGGCGATGGACCGGTTCGCAGCGGCGGCAAGCGCCTCGTCCGAATCGAGGAACGGAACGGACAGAAGCCGCGCCAGCGCGGTGCCCACGGCGGTCTTGCCCGCGCCCATCATCCCGATCAGGACGACGGTCTTGTTCAGCCTTGTCCGCACGGCCGCTGCATTCCCCCGCCCGCCGGACACAAGGCCCGGACAGCTGCGCTGCGACCCGCGCCCGGAAGGCATGGTCCGGCGACAATCCGGCAACCCCGCTGGCGATCCTTCGCCCGGCGAAAACTTTCCTGTCTGAATGGCGTGAAGTCGGACGGAAAGCCATATATAAATCGCCTAACCCGCAGCGACCGAGACAGCGGGACGGGCGCAAATACTGGCAGGACAAAATGGCACGTCTGATAAAGGCCCTTGTTTTCCTTGCGGTCATCGCATTCCTCGGGCTTGTGGGCTATGCTTACCTCGGGGACCTCAGCCCCGATCAGTCCGAGATGCGCGAGCCGGTTCAGTTGGATGTGGGTCAATAGGGCGGTCTGCCTGTTCATCGCCGGAATCTGCGCCGCGCCCGCCAGTGCGGAGGCCCCGCTATCGGCGATAGACTGGCTGTCGCAATCGGTGTCCGAACCGGCGATGCCGGTTGCGCTGCCGGTTCCGAAAACGAACGGCCTGGCACCCGACGCGACGATTTCCGTCAAACCGATCGGGGAGTCCTCGATTGACGGTGTGGGGCTGCTGCCGGTCAGCCGGACCGGATTTCCGCGCGACCTTTGGGGCGGCACGCCGACCGGCGATCTGGCGCGCCTGATCCGCGCGGAACGGGTCGACACCTTGCCCGCAGTGCAGTCGCTGCTGGTCAAGATACTGCTGGCCGAACTGGCCCCGCCGGCGGATTCGGACGGATCGGGCGCGCTGTATCTTGCGCGGGTCGATCATCTGCTGGACCTTGGCGCGCTTGATCAGGCGCTGGCGCTGCTGTCCCTGCCCGGCACCGAAAGCCCCGAGGCGTTCCGGCGGCGCTTTGACGTGTCGCTGCTGCTGGGGCAGGAAGACCGCGCCTGCGCGGACATGCGCGCGAACCCGCAGATCGCGCCGACCTTTCCGGCGCGCATCTTCTGCCTGGCGCGCGGCGGCGACTGGAACGCGGCGGCGCTGTCGCTGCGGACGGGCGAGGCGCTGGGCTTCATCGAGCCGGATATGGCGGTGCTGCTGGCGCGTTTTCTGGACCCCGACCTGTCCGAGGGCGAGCTGGAACTGGCCATGCCGGACCGCCCCACGCCGCTGATCCTGCGGATGATGGAGGCGATCGGACAGCCGATTCCGACAGCGGCACTGCCGGTCGCCTTCGCGCATGCTGATCTGTCGGCGAACACCGGCTGGAAAGCGCGGATCGAGGCGGGCGAACGGCTGGCGCGGACCGGCGCGGTCGAGCCGAACCGGCTGCTGGGTCTGTACACCGAGCTGAAACCAGCGGCGTCCGGGGGGGTCTGGGACCGGGCGGCGGCGATCCGCAAGCTGGATGAAGACCTGACAGACGGCAACGGGGCCGCGATTGCCGACGCGCTGCCCGGCCTCTGGGCCATGATCTCTGCCGCCGAACTGGAAGTCCCCTTCGCCGAGATCTTCGGACCGCGCCTGGCACGGCTGACGCTTTCGGGCGACGCGGGCGCGCTGGCCTTCCGCATCGGGCTGATGTCGTCGGAGTTCGAACAGATCGCGGTGCAGCGGGTTGCCGCTGACGGAGTCGAGCCGTTTCTGATCGGTCTTGCGCGCGGCAATGTCGATGGACTGGCCCCGCCGGATCAGCTGGGCGGCGCGATAAAGGCTGCCTTTCTGGCGGAAACGGCGCTGTCGCCGGATTTCGCGGCCCTGATCGGGCAGAAACGGCTGGGCGAGGCGCTGCTGCTGGCGCTCGGTCACATCACCGACGGCGCCCGCGGCGATATCCGCGACGTGACATCGGGCCTGCGCCTGCTGCGCGAGATCGGGCTTGAAACGGTAGCCCGCCGCGCTGCCCTGGAACTGCTGCTTCTGGAACGGCGTGGATGACGCCGCAGCGGCCGGACGTGTCGGTTCAGCCGGACGCGGCCCGCTGGATTTCGGCGTTCCTCGAGGCCCAGGCGGCCGAGCGCAACGCCGCGCGCAACACGCTGCTGGCCTATGGCCGCGACCTGAAGGATTTCTGCGGCTGGATAGAGCGGCGGGGCGTGCTGCTGACGGATGCGAAGCAGGCGGATGTCGAGGCCTATCTGGTGGCCTGCGAGGCGGAGGGGCTGTCCAAGCCGACGCGCGCACGGCGGCTGTCGGCGATCCGGCAGATGTTCCGGTTTGCGCATGAAGAAGGCTGGCGCGGGACGGACCCGGCGATCAGCGTCGGCGGACCCGGGCGCGACCGCAGGCTGCCGCAGACGCTGACGCTGGCCGAGATCGAGGCGCTGATCGCGGCTGCGGGTGCGACAGGGCGGACGCAGGCGGACAGGTTGCGGAATGTGTGCCTGCTGGAGCTGCTCTATGCGACCGGCATGCGGGTCAGCGAGCTGGTGACGCTGCCGGTGGCTGCGATGCGCGGCGATCCGAGGATGATCCTGATCCGGGGCAAGGGCGGCAAAGAGCGGATGGTGCCGCTGTCGCCGCCCGCAAAGGCGGCGCTGAAGGGCTGGCTGCGGCAGCGCGATGCGGAGGAGGAGGCGGCGCGGGTGGCGCGCCGGGTGCCGCCGTCGAAATTCCTGTTCCCCGCGCAGTCAGAGGCGGGCCACCTGACCCGGCAGGGGTTTCACGGGCTGCTGAAGGTCCTGGCAATCGCGGCGGGCATCAGCCCGGCACTGGTCACACCGCACCGCCTTCGCCACGCCTTCGCGACGCATCTTCTGGCGGGCGGTGCCGATCTGCGGGTGATCCAGACACTGCTCGGCCATGCCGATATCGCCACGACCGAGATTTACACGCATGTGCTGGACGAACATCTGCGCGATCTGGTCCTGACGCATCACCCGCTGGCAAAGGACTGACGCGCGCGACGCTTGAAACATGCCGGGGCGACCGGCATAACGATGCCCTTCATCATCCGCAGGACCCAATGGACCTCACGCTATTCCTGAACATCTTCGCCATTGTCGTGCTTCTGGTCGTCTCGGCGTTCTTCTCGTGCAGCGAGACGGCCCTGACCGCCGCGTCGCAGGGCAAGCTGCGGGCGCAGGCCGACAAGGGGTCGGCAGGGGCCGAGACCGCGTTGAAGGTCAAGGAAGACAATGAACGCCTGATCGGCGCAATCCTTCTGGGCAACAACTTTGCCAACACTGCGTCAGCAGCGGTGGCGACGGCGCTGCTGACGCAGGTGTTTCAGGGATCGACGGGGATCGCGGTCGCCACCCTCATCATGACCTTCACGGTCCTGATCTTTTCGGAGGTGCTGCCCAAGACCTATGCGATCACCCGGCCCGAGGCGACGGCATCGTTTGTCGCCCCGGCGATCCGGCTGCTGATCCTCATGTTCTCGCCGATCGTGAACATCGTGCGCGCGATCGTGCGGGGCATCCTGATCGTGTTCGGCGTCCGCACGAACAAGGACGAGCATATCCTTGCGATCCGCGAGGAAATCGCGGGCGCGCTGGCCATCGGGCACCAGTCGGGCGCGGTCGAAAAGGAAGACCGCGACCGGCTTCTGGGTGCGCTGGATCTGAGCGAGCGGACGGTCGAGGAAATCATGCGCCACCGCAGCCAGATCGAGATGATCGACGCCGACGGCGAGCCGAACGCGCTGATCTCGGCGGTGCTGGCATCGTCGCATTCCCGCCTGCCGCTCTACAAGGGCACGCGCGAGAATGTCGTCGGCGTGATCCACGCCAAGGACCTGCTGCGCAGCGTTGACAAGTTCCTGCGCGAGGGCGACGGACAGCTGGATTCGGTCAGCGATCTGGACATCATGGCCGTGGCGATGAAGCCCTACTTCATTCCGGACACGACGCCGCTGGACGAGCAGATGCGCGAGTTCCTGAAGCGGAGGACGCATTTCGCGCTGGTGGTGGACGAATACGGCGACCTGAAGGGGCTGATCACGCTCGAGGACATTCTTGAGGAGATCGTGGGCGAGATCACGGACGAGTTCGACATCGACGCGGAACACCCGCTGAAGCGGACGGATGCGGGCGATGTGCTGATCGACGGGGCGATGACGATCCGCGATTTCAACCGGGCGACGGACTGGGCGCTGCCGGATGACGAGGCGAACACGGTGGCCGGGCTGGTGATCCACGAGGCGCAGGCGATCCCTGCGGAAGGCCAGGTGTTCAGCTTCCACGGCTTCCGGTTCGAGGTGCTGGCGCGCAAGGACAACCGGATCACGCGGCTGAAGATCAGGCCGCTGTAGCGGCGGACCAACTTTTCCCGAACCGCCCCAAGTCAGGCGCTTCCCGCCCCCTTTGTGGGGAGGGAGAGGGTGGGGGATGCCGGTCTTCGACTGGATGCCCCCTCGCCCAACCCCTCCCGCAGGGGGAGGTGAGAAGAGCGTTCTTGAGAAGCTTGCCAGACCCGCGGCGGACGCTAGCGCGACTTGAAGAGCCCGCCCAGAATGCCGCGGACCAGTGTGCGCCCGGCGCTGCCCGCCAGCTGGCGCGTCATGGTCTTGGTGAAGGTTTCGGCGATGCTGTCGCCCCGGCCCGTCTTGCCGGTGCCGCGGAACAGGATGTCGCTGAGGCCGCCGCCCTGCTGTGCCGGGGTCTGCACCCGTGTCGGCGCGGGCTTCGCGGCCCCGAAATCGCGCAAGGTCAGGTCCTTGTCCGCCTTGGCCTGCGCCGCCGCTGCTGCGGCGGCATCGGCGCGCAACTTCAGCTTTTCATAGGCCGAATCCCGGTCGACCAGCGTCGTGTATTTCGCCGCGAAGGGTGAGGCTGTCAGAAACGCTGTCCGTTCGTCCGGCGTGACCGGCCCAAGCTGGCTTTTCGGCGGGCGCACCAGCGTGCGTTCGACCATCGCAGGAATGCCCTTGGCCTCCAGGAAGGACGTGACCGCTTCGCCGGTGCCGACCTCCTTGATCGCGGTTTCGGTGTCGAAGCGCGGGTTCGGGCGGTAGTTCTCGGCCGCGCGCGCGAGGTCCTTCTGGTCTTTCGCCGTGAAGGCACGGAGCGCATGCTGGACGCGGTTGCCAAGCTGACCGAGCACCGCATCGGGCACGTCCGCCGGGTTCTGCGTGATGAAGTAGATGCCGACGCCCTTCGACCGGATCAGGCGCGCGACCTGTTCCACCTTGTCGGTCAGCGCCTTTGGCGCGTCCTTGAACAGCAGATGCGCCTCGTCGAAGAAGAAGACGAATTTCGGCTTGTCCGGGTCGCCGACCTCGGGCAGCTGCTCGAAGAGTTCCGACAAGAGCCAGAGCAGAAACGTGGCATAGAGGCGCGGGCTGCCCATCAGCTTGTCGGCGGCGAGGATGTTGACGCGGCCCCGGCCGTCGGCGGCAAGCGACATCATGTCGGCGAGGTCAAGCGCGGGTTCGCCGAACAGCCGCGCACCGCCCTGGTTTTCGAGGACCAGAAGCTGGCGCTGGATCGCGCCGACCGTCGCGGGCGCGATATTACCGTAGCGCAGGCCCAGTTCATCGGCGTTCTGGCCGATCCAGACCAGCATCGCCTGCAGGTCCTTGAGGTCGAGCAGGGTCAGACCTTCCTCATCGGCCAGGCGGTAGGCGATGTTCAGGACACCTTCCTGCGGCTCGGACAGGTCCATCAGGCGGGACAGCAGAAGCGGTCCCATCTCGGTCAGCGTGGTGCGGATCGGGTGGCCCTGTTCGCCGAAAAGGTCCCAGAAGGTGACGGGGAAGTCCTTGTACTCCAGCGTGTAGCCGATCGTCGCGGACCGCTTCTGGAAGGGTTCGTGCAGCTTGCCCGCCTCGGACCCGGCCTTGGCCATGCCTGCCAGATCGCCCTTCACGTCAGCCATGAATACGGGCACGCCTGCGGCTGAGAACCCCTCGGCCAGGACCTGGAGCGTCACGGTCTTGCCGGTGCCGGTTGCGCCCGCGATCAGGCCGTGGCGGTTGCCGTATTTCAGCAGCAGGGACTGAGCCGTTACATAGCCCTCGCCCCCGCCGCCGACAAAGATCATCTCATCCATGGCCGCACCCTGCAAGTTGATGTCGGGGCGCAACATACATTCTTAACCATCCTCTGCCAGTGTCCTTTCCATCCGGTGGCGATGTCTGTTCGGTGCCGGATGTTACTTCCTCCCTGTCAGACTGGCCGCGCCGAGATGGCGCGGCTTTTTTGTGGGCGGCTGCCGCACGATCAATTCTTTTGCGGGTGTTTTTTTCCCTGTTGACGGATGAAGTTGAAGTGAATAGCGTCCCGCGAATAAGAAGTCGGCCCGTCCGACAGGGAGCAAAAAATTCGTGAAGAGGGCCGAGTGATCGGCCCTTTTTTCATTTCGGGGCAATGCTTTCCGACCACTGCCTTGTGCGTTGCGCGAAGACGCTTGGTGAGCAATTGCTCACGCTATGGGCGCTTATATCAGGCCCGTCTCTGCCGATGAGCGGATTGTGCGCTGACACTGCGAAAAACGCATGATAAGTCGCCGCTGAATGTGATCCAGCAAACGGACGATCGAGCATGAAACTTCAAAAAACAGCCCTGACAGGCGCGCTGATCCTGTCCATCGGCGTTCTGTCTGGCCAGCCCCTCGCGGCTCAGACCACCGACCCGACCCCGGATGCGCCCGCGACCGAGGCCCCCGCCACGGACGCCCCCACAGAGCCGGTGCCCGATCCGGATGCCCTGTCCCTGGGCGAGGAAGTCGCGGCTGAACCGGCGGTCTACACGAAATCCGAACACGGCCCCTGGCAGCTGAACTGCGAACAGGCGACGGGCGACCGGCCGGAGACGTGCCAGCTGTACCAGCTCTTGAAGGATACCAATGGCACGGCGGTGGCCGAGATCAGCGTGGTGGCGCTTCCCGCCGGACAGGATGCGGTGATGGGGGCCACGATCATCACGCCGCTGGAGACCCTTCTGACCGAGAACCTGACCATCGCCGTCGATGGCGCGAAGGCCAAGCGCTATCCCTTCACCTTCTGCGCGGCCATCGGCTGCGTCGCGCGGGTGGGCTTTGTCGCGGCAGAGGTGGACGGGTTCAAGAAGGGGTCGAAAGCGACCGTATCGATCGTGCCGGTTGCGGCACCGGACAAGAAGGTCAGCGTCGATATATCGCTGGAGGGGTTCACAGCGGGATTCGACGCGGTGACAGCAGCGAACGCGGCAGCGGCGGCACCTGCACCCTGACGATCAGAACAGGGTCAGCTGGTCCCCGCTTGCCGGGGGCCGGCCGAACCGGGTGAGATCTGCCTTCGGCAAGGGACCGTCGAGGCCGAGCCGCTTGGCAGCGATGCGGAAGCGGCGGGCGATCAGGTCCGCGAAGATGCCTTCGCCCTTCATCCGCCGGCCCCATTCCGCGTCATAGTCCTTGCCGCCCCGCATCTCGCGCAGCCGGTTCATCACATGGGCGGCCTGCCCCGGCAGATGCCTGTCCAGCCAGTCGTGGAACAGCGGCGCCACTTCGTAGGGAAGCCGCAGCAGCACCCAGCTTGCGGCCCTTGCCCCTGCCCCGGCAGCGGCGGTCAGGATCGCCTCAATCTCGGGTTCCGTCACGACCGGGATGACCGGGGCCACCATCACGCGGACGGGCACGCCCGCCCCGCTGAGCCGCCGGATCGTCTGCAACCGTCGCGCGGGGGCCGGTGCGCGCGGCTCCAGACTGCGCGACAGCTGGGCGTCCAGCGATGTCACGGAAATGCCGACCGTGATGAGGCTGCGATGCGCCATGTCGGCGATCAGGTCGAGGTCGCGTTCGATCATCGCGCCCTTGGTCACGATGCTGACGGGATGGTTCCAGTCCGACAGAACCTGCAGGACGCCGCGCATGATGCGGTAGCGGGATTCGATGGGTTGGTAGGGGTCGGTGCTGGTGCCGATGGCCAACACCTCCGGCACATAGGATTTGCGCCCGATTTCACGCGCCAGAAGTTCGGCGGCGTTGGGCTTGGCGACCAGTTTCGTCTCGAAATCCAGACCCGGCGACAGCCCCAGATAGGAATGCGTCGGGCGCGCGAAGCAGTAGATGCAACCGTGTTCGCAGCCCCGGTACGGATTCAGCGAGCGGTCGAAGGGAATGTCCGGCGATGTATTCCGGGAAATGATCGTGCGGGCGCGTTCCTCGGACACGTCGGTGCGCAGCAGCCGTTCGTCTTCCGGGATGTCCCAGCCGTCATGCTCGGTGCCGCGCGCATGGGGTTCGAACCGCCCCGCGACGTTCGACGCGGCCCCGCGCACCTTTAGCCGCAGGGCCGGATCGGGAGGAGGAAGGGGCTTGATCGCGGGGGTCGCCTTGGCCATGCGGGACAATAGAACATATCAAGAACGACTGGCAAGAGTCCGTGGCCTTTCAAGGCCTGGCGCCCGGCTTGGTCGGGAAGTGCGGCGCAGATGTCGGAAATCGCCTAGTTGCCTTGCACCTGCCGTCGCATTACAGGAACCGGGCCTTCCGGAGTGCATGTCATGGCTGACGACGAAATCATCCTTGCCGATCTGTCGGACGACGAGCTTGTCCTGCAGATGCACGACGACCTCTATGACGGTCTGAAGGAAGAGATCGAGGACGGCGTGAACATCCTGCTGGAGCGCGGCTGGACGCCCTATGACGTCCTGACCAAGGCGCTGGTCGCGGGCATGACCATCGTCGGCGCGGATTTCCGGGACGGCATCCTGTTCGTGCCCGAGGTTCTGCTGGCCGCGAATGCGATGAAGGGCGGCATGGCGATCCTGAAGCCGCTGCTGGCCGAGACGGGTGCGCCGCGCGTCGGCAAGATGGTCATCGGCACCGTCAAGGGCGATATCCACGACATCGGCAAGAACCTTGTCGGGATGATGATGGAGGGCGCGGGGTTCGAGGTTGTCGATCTGGGGATCAACAACTCGGTCGAGAAATACCTCGACGCGCTGGAGAAGGAAGAGGCAGACATTCTGGGCATGTCGGCCCTGCTGACGACGACGATGCCCTATATGAAGGTCGTCATCGACACGCTGAAGGAAAAGGGCCTGCGCGACGACTATATCGTGCTGGTCGGCGGCGCGCCGCTGAACGAGGAGTTCAGCAAGGCGATCGGGGCGGACGCCTACTGCCGTGACGCGGCCGTGGCGGTCCAGACGGCGAAGGACTGGATCGCGCGCAAGCACAACCAGATGGGCGCGCGCGGCTAGCCCGACCCCGGACGCAGCGGGCGGCATTTATGCGGGCTTGCCTTGGAAATTCCGTTTTTCTCGCCCACATGACAACGCGGGTGCGTTGAAAGGATGATCGCATGCAATCGGCACGCTTCATTGCCATACTGACGATGGTCATCATCGCGGGCGGTGCGACCATCGCGATGGCCTATGGTTATGCACAGATGGGCGGGCCTGTCTGGCAGGCGGCGCTGGGGCCGGTGCTGCTGGCTGCGTTCCTTGCCGTCCGCTGGTTCGGCCGGACGAAATGATCCCCGACGACGGCACCCTGACCGAGACGGGCCTTGCGCCGTCGGGCAAGGGCCGGGTGCTGCTGATCGCCTGCGGGGCATTGGCCCGTGAAATCCTGGACCTGAAAGCTGCGAACGGCTGGGATCACCTCGATCTGACCTGCCTGCCCGCGATCCTGCATAACCATCCCGAACGGATCACGGGGGCGGTCGAAGAGGCCGTGGCGAAGAACCGCGATGCCTATGACGCGGTGTTTGTCGTCTATGCGGATTGCGGCACGGGCGGTCTTTTGCAGGCGAAATGCGCCGAGCTGGGCGTGGGCATGGTCGAAGGGCCGCATTGCTACAGCTTTTTCGAAGGCAACGCGGTCTTTGCGGCGCGGGACGAGATGACGGCGTTCTATCTGACGGATTTTCTGGTCCGGCAGTTCGATGCCTTTGTCTGGCGGCCGCTGGGTCTGGACCGGCACCCGCAGCTGCGGGATACATATTTCGGGAACTATACCACGCTGGTCTATCAGGCGCAGACCGACGACCCGGCGCTTGACGTTCTGGCGCAGCACCATGCCGCACGGCTTGGGCTGGACTATGAACGCAGGGTTACCGGCTACGGTGACCTGACACCCGCGCTGGCTTCCCTCGGCTGAGGGTCAGCCCACAGCCTCGTCCGCGACCTTGCGGATACGGGCGACCATCGCGCGCAGCCCGTTCGAGCGCTGCGAGGACAGATGCTCCTCAAGCCCCAGACGCCGCAACTCGCCCGGCGCATCAACCGCAAGGACCTGCCCGACCGTCAGCCCGGCATACATCGCGTGCAGGATCGCGATCAGGCCACGCACGATCATCGCGTCGCTTTCGCCTTCGAAGTCAAAGCGCGCATCCGGGCCCTGCCCTGCTATCACCGGACGCAGCCAGACCTGGCTGGCGCAGCCATCGACCTTGAGCGCGGGAACCTTGAAGGCTGCATCCAGCGGCGGCATCGCCTTGCCCAGTTCGATGACATGGCGGTAACGGTCTTCCCAGTCATCGAGGAAGGCGAAGGTGTCGGCGATGTCTTCGAAGGAGGGCGTTGCCATGCTGGTCTTGTCCTGTCTCTGGTCTGAGGTAGTCACCAGATGAACAAAGGTCCAGCCGCAGGTGCCCTTTTCAGCGCGCCGATGATCGGCTACCCAAGGACAGCAAACTGGGGGGCCGAATGCGGGGCAAGTCAAGAATTGCGGTCACGGCACTCTTGTGTCTGACGCTGGCGGGCTGCGCAGGCGTCCGCGAAAGCCGCTTCAATCCCTTCAACTGGTTCGGGCGGTCGCAATCGGAGCCGACCCTGACGACGCTGGACGGGTCAGAGGTGCTGGCGGACAACCGGGCGCTGGTCACGCAGGTGACGTCACTGACGATTGATTCTCTGCCGACCGGCGCGATCGTCGCGGCCAGCGGCCTGCCGCCGACGCAAGGCTGGTGGGACGCGGAACTGGTGGCCGAGAATGACGGCGACCCGGTCGACGGTGTGCTGACCCTGCGGTTTGTCGTGGGCGAGCCGCCGGGGCCGCGCCGGTCGGGCACGCCGCAGTCACGCGAGGTGACAGCGGCGTATTCGCTGTCGAACATCGATCTGCAGGACATCGCAGAGGTCGTCGTGGTCGGCGAGACCAACAGCCGGTCGAGCCGCCGCTGATACAGCCGGTTTCAAGCAACCATCAGGCCGCGATCACCCTGACCGCGCCGCCCTTTGCCGTCAGCGCGATGCGCCCTTCGCAAAGGTCAAGCGCCGCTGCCCCGAACACCTCGTTCCGCCAGCCTTTCAGGGCGGCCGCCCCGCGCTGACCGGCGGCGATGGCGTCGAGGTCGGACGCGGTGGCGATCAGCTTCGGCGCGACGCCCACCTCTTCCGAGCGGGCCTTGAGCAGCACGCGCAGAAGGTCGGCCAACGCGGTGTCGACCTGAAGCTGGTCGCGGTCATGCGGCACTTTCGGGAAATCCTCGGGCTTCGCCTCCAGCCCCGCCTTCACGGCCGCCAGAATGCCGTCCGCGATGTCGCCCTTGCGCCCTTCGCGCAGCAGCAGCCGCGACCGCCCGAGTTCCTCGTAGTTGCCGGGCTTGGTCGAGGCGAGTTCGAGGAGCGCGTCATCCTTGTAGACGCGGCTGCGCGGGACATTCCGGGTCTGCGCATAGTCTTCGCGGAAGCGTGCAAGCTCGCGCACGACCGACAGGAACTTGCCCGAGGTCGTGCGGGTCTTGACCTTTTCCCATGCCTCATGGGGCCGCGTGATATAGGTTTCCGGGTCGAGCAGGACGCCCAGTTCCTCCTGCACCCAAGCGGTGCGGCCGGTCTTCTTCAGCTCGCCGGCGAGGTATTCGTAGATCACGCGCAGATGGGTGACATCGGCCAGGGCATAGGTCTTCTGCGCGTCCGACAGCGGGCGGCGCGACCAGTCGGTGAAGCGGGAGGTCTTGTCGAGATCGGCCTTGGCGATCTTGCGCACCAGCGTCTCGTAGCCTGCCTGTTCGCCGAACCCGCAGACCATCGCGGCGATCTGGGTGTCGAAGAGCGGTTTCGGGAAGACGTTGCCTTCGACGAAGAAAATCTCGAGATCCTGCCGGGCGGCGTGGAACACCTTCACGGTCGCTTCGTGCCGGAAGAGATCGTAGAGCGGCTCCATCGACAGGTTGCCCGCAAGGGGGTCGACCAGCACCGCCTCACCCGTCTTGCCGGGCAGCGCCATCTGGATCAGGCAGAGTTTCGAGTAATAGGTGCGCTCGCGGAGGAATTCGGTGTCGACGGTGACATAAGCTTCGCGCTTTGCCGCCTCGCAGAACCGAGCGAGATCTTCCGTCGTGGTGATGGTCTGCATGTCCGCCTTTCGGTCGCGGGGTCATCCCGCAGGTCGCGCCGCTATAGGGGATCAGGTTGAGATTGGGAAGCGAAAGACGAACGCCCGCCCGGGATGGGGACAATCCAGCCGGACGGGCCTTTTTGCACGCCCGAAGGCCTGTTTTTGTCGCGGCGTCGCCCGCACAGCCCCGCCATTGCACCCAACCTGTAGAATGGAGTATAAAACAAGCAACAAAATCTAGCCCATACACAAAGGCGCGGCAGACGTGAACGACACGCCAGAAACCCCTGAAAACGCAGACGATTCGCCGACCCGCATGGCTCATGACGGCCCGCAGGTCGATATCGCGGGCGAAGTGACGACCGCATTCCTGTCCTATGCGATGTCCGTCATCGTCAGCCGCGCCATTCCGGACCTGCGCGACGGGCTGAAGCCGGTGCACCGGCGCATCCTCTATGCGATGCACGAGACGGGCAACACGCATGACAAGGCATACCGCAAATCGGCGCGCCCGGTCGGCGACGTGATGGGCAAGTACCACCCGCATGGCGACGGCGCCATCTACGATGCGCTGGTCCGGATGGCGCAGGATTTCTCGATGTCGCTGCCGCTTCTGGACGGGCAGGGAAACTTCGGCAGCATGGACGGCGATAACCCGGCGGCAATGCGCTATACCGAGGTCCGGATGGACAAGCCTGCTGCATCGCTGCTGGCGGACATCGAAAAGGACACCGTCGATTTTCAGGACAACTACGACGGCAAGGACCGCGAGCCGACGGTCCTGCCCGCGCGGTTCCCGAACATGCTGGTCAACGGTGCCGGTGGCATCGCCGTCGGCATGGCGACCAACATCCCGCCGCACAACCTGGGCGAGGTGATCGACGCGACGCTGGCGATGATCCGGGACCCCGACATCTCGACCGAGGAACTGATGGAGATCATCCCGGGGCCGGACTTTCCGACCGGGGGGATCATCCTGGGACGGTCGGGGGCGCGCAAAGCCTATCTGGAGGGGCGCGGGTCTGTCATCATCCGGTCGAAGACGCGGATCGAGGAACTGCGCAAGGACCGCTTTGCGATCATCATCGACGAGATTCCCTATCAGGTGAACAAATCGACGCTGGTCGAACGCATCGCCGAAATGGCGCGCGAGAAGCGCATCGAAGGCATCGCGCATGTGCAGGACGAATCCGACCGCGTCGGCGTCCGGGTCGTCGTGGAGCTGAAGCGGGATGCGACGGCGGACGTCGTGCTGAACCAGCTGTTCCGCTTCACCCCGATGCAGGTCAGCTTCGGCTGCAACATGCTGGCGCTGAACGGCGGCAAGCCGGAACAGCTGACGTTGCGCGATTTCCTGTCGCATTTCATCGCCTTCCGCGAAGACGTCGTGGCGCGCAGGACCGCGTTCGAACTGCGCCGGGCGCGCGAACGCAGTCACATCCTGTGCGGACTGGCTGTCGCGGTGTCGAACGTGGACGAGGTGGTGGCGACGATCCGGTCTTCGGCCGATCCGGCCGAGGCGCGCGAACGGCTGATGACGCGGCGCTGGCCCGCAGGCGAGATCGTCGAATACATCCGCCTGATCGACGACCCGACGCATCCGGTGAACGCGGACGGGACTTACAACCTGTCCGAGGCGCAGGCGCGCGCAATCCTGGACCTGCGGCTGCAGCGCCTGACGGCGTTGGGCGTCAAAGAAGTGACGGATGAGCTTGAGACGCTGGCGGCCAGCATCAAGGATTTCCTCGACATCCTGGGGTCGCGCGAACGGATCATGGCGATCATCTCGGACGAATTGCGCGAAGTGCGCGATGCCTTCGCGGTGCCGCGGCGGACGGAAATTTCCGACTGGTCCGGCGACATGGAGGACGAGGACCTGATCGAGCGCGAGGATATGGTCGTGACGATCACATCCGGCGGCTACATCAAGCGGACACCCTTGGCCGAATTCCGCGCGCAACGGCGTGGCGGCAAGGGTCTGGCATCGATGACGACCAAGGAAGACGACGTCGTCACGACGCTGTTTGTGGCCAATACGCATACCCAGCTTCTGTTCTTCACCACCGACGGGATGGTCTACAAGCTCAAGACCTGGCGGCTGCCGCTGGCGGGGCGCGGGGCCAAGGGCAAGGCGATGGTCAATATCCTGCCCATAGACTCAGGGGTTTCCATCGCGGCCCTGATGCCGGTCGATGTGCCCGAGGACGAATGGGATGCGCTGCAGATATTCTTTGCGACGTCGGACGGCGACGTGCGCCAGAACGCGCTGAGCGATTTCACCAACGTCATGCGCAACGGCAAGATCGCGATGAAGCTGCCCGAGGGTGTCAGCCTCGTCAACGCCCGCATCTGCGATGAGAATGACGACATCATGCTGGTGACGGCGATGGGCCGCGCGATCCGCTTCCCGACGACCGAGGTGCGCATCTTCAAGGGCCGCGATTCGACCGGGGTACGGGGCATCCGGCTGGCCGGGGGCGACCGCGTGGTCAGCATGTCGGTGATCCGGCATTTCGAGGCCAGCCCTGACGAACGCGCGGCCTATCTGAAGCAGCGCCGTCTTGTGGCGGGCACGGTCGAGGATGAGGCCGAGGCTGATGACGACGAGGAATCCGTTGCGGAGGGTCAATTGAGTCCGGAGCGCTATGCAGAGATGTCGGCTGCCGAGGATCTGATCCTGACGATCACGGTGGGCGGGCAGGGCAAGACATCGTCCAGCCACGACTATCCGGTGCGCGGACGCGGCGGACAGGGCGTCAAGGCGATGGATTCCGCCATGCGCGGCGGCGATCTGGTCGCGTGCTTCCCAGTCGAGATCGCCGATCAGGTGATGCTGGCGACCTCGACCGGCCAGTCGATCCGCTGCCCGGTGGACGGCATCAGCTTCCGCTCGCGGTCGGCAGGCGGAGTGCGGGTGTTCGATACCGGCGAGGACGAAGAGGTGGTGTCGGTCGCGCGGATTGCAGAGGGTGGCGAGGACGAGGGTGAGTGAGGACGATCTTGCCGACCGGATCGACGCCTTTCTGACCGACCATCCCGCGCCGGTCACCTATGCGGCGCTGGCGCAGGAGATGGAACTGACCGGGTCCGGGCGGATCGCCCGGCTGACCGACGCGCTGGAAGCCCTGATGGACCGCGATGCGAAGCGCGGGCGCCCTTTCCGGGCGGCCTGGGTCGTGTCGCGCGCGACAGGGACTCCCTGCACGCGGGTTCTTCGACTGCGCTGCCGCGTTGGGTCGCTATGACGGCCCGGCAGTGGGCGACCCTGATTATGTTGCCGGGATACGGGACACGCTTGCACGGCAAAGCCGGGACGCACTGAAGCCGTTGTGACTGTGCGCCTGTAAACAAACGCCGTGCGGCTCTTCGGGTTATCGCCCCGCCGCGATGGGCGTAAGTCGCAGACCGCATCACATGCAGAGAAAGACACACACTTGGACAACCTCAAAACCTACGCCCAGCCCGCAGCGCGCATCCTGCTGGGACTGATCTTCCTTGTCGCCGGCCTCGGCAAAGCTGGCCGACGTTCAGGGCTTCACCGGTTACATGCAGTCGGGCGGCGTTCCGGCGCTTCTGGCATGGCCCGTGATCCTGCTGGAGGTCGTCGGCGGTGCCGCGATCATCGCCGGGTTCCAGACCCGCATCGCAGCGCTTGCCCTTGCCGGGTTCAGCGTTCTGGCAGCGCTCATGTTCCACTTCCAGCCCGCCGACCAGATGCAGATGACGATGTTCATGAAGAACCTTGCCATCAGCGGCGGCCTCCTGCTGCTCTGGGTCTACGGCCCCGGCGTGATGTCGCTTGACCGGCTCCGGTCACCGAAACTGGCGCGGTAATCCTCGCGTTAACCTTCTGGTAAGATTACGCTTTCCTTAACGCGGCTCTTTCGCGTATCGAAACGGGGCCGGGACCAAGCGCCCGGCCCCGCCAGAACGGCGGACCTCCCCCCTCTCTCAGGTCCGTCGTCATGCGCATGTCTTGCCTCTTTCCCTTTCTGTTCGCGGCGCTTTCCGGCCCCGTCGCCGCGCAATCCTCGCTCGGGTTGAATTTCATCGAGGCATCTGCCGACGGAAACGGCGATGGCACAACCAGTCTGCGCGCGACCGGCGATTACCGTGTCACGGGCAACCACGGACTTCAGTTCAACCTTTCGGGCTACCGCGCGGGGTCCGATCTGGTGGCGCAGGTGGACGGACATCTTTACATGCAGCCGAGGGCTGATGCCAAATACGGTGTCTTCCTGTCGGTCGCCGATCTGAACGACCGGTCAGGCACCATCGGTATCGCCGGGTTCGAGGGCATGGTGGCACTGGACGAAGCGACCGTCGCTTCGGGGCGGATCAGCGCAGGGCTGGCGCAGCCGCAGGGGCTGGATTTTGTGGCAGTGGAGGCGGGCCTTTCACGCGCGATCGGGCCGCAGGGCGCACTCTACGGTTCGGTGTCGCTGGCGGCTGTGGACGAAGCGTCGCTGCGCACGACTGCCTGGGCGGCTGAGTTCGGCTATGCCCGCAGCATCGCCGCGACGGGGTTCGAGGTGACCGCAGGCATCGGCGCAACGGGTCTGAGCGGGGCGGCGGGCGCGGACGTTTCGGCGCGGATCAGCCTGACCTGGCGGTTCGGCGGCGACCGGGGGCCGCGCCGCACCGTGGGCGACCGCAGTTTCGCGGCCATCAGACCGCTGGAGCCGTTGCTGGTGCGGGGTATCTTCTGACGGGCAGGAGGCTGCGAATGTGGCGGCCGCGCCTGATGCGCCGCCATAATTGACCCCGGATTTAACGTAATCTCAACCAATCGACGCCACGCTCACCCCTGATCTTCAACGTCAGAGGATGAACGGTCAGGGTATGCGGCAGCGATCTGCCGGACCCGGCCAAGATGGGAGAGACGGCGATGACGGACTTCGACTACGGCTCGGTCTACGGTGGCGCACGCAGCAACCCGGCGCATGGCATTTTCGCAGCGATCCGCCGGATTGCGGGTTTCGAGGCGGCCACAAAAGCCCCGGCACTCCGCGCCGCCGAAGCTGCACCGGCCAAAGGCCGCAACGACCGCGCCTATCTCGCCGACATCGGCATGGAAATCGGCTTCTGACCTGGTTCGGCCGGTCCATTGCGGACCGGCCCTGACCATCCTGCGGCGCGGCTTCCGGCACGGGCCGTCTTTTCTTCCACGGGGCGCTGACCTAAGACGGCGTCCATGACCCACCCCCTTCATATTGTCGGCGGCGGCATGGCCGGATGCGAGGCTGCCTGGCAGGCCGCGAACTGCGGCGTTCCCGTCATCATCCACGAAATGCGTCCGCGCGTCGGCACCTTTGCCCACCGCACCGGGAATCTGGCCGAAATGGTCTGTTCCAATTCCTTCCGCTCGGACGACGACGAACAGAACGCCGTGGGGCTTCTGCACTGGGAAATGCGGGCGGCGGGCGGGCTGATTATGTCGATGGCGGAAAAGCACCGGCTGCCTGCGGGCGGCGCGCTGGCCGTCGACCGGGACCCCTTCGCCGAAAGCGTCACCGCAGCGATCCGCGCGCATCCGCTGATCACCATCACGGATGAAGAGATCACGCGCCTGCCCGACGACGGTCAGTGGATCATCGCCACGGGCCCGCTGACCTCGTCTGCCCTTGGTGAAGCGATCCGGGCAGAAACGGGCGCGGACCAGCTGGCCTTCTTCGATGCCATCGCGCCGATCGTTCACGCCGAGAGCATCGACATGTCGGTCGCCTGGCGGCAGTCGCGCTATGACAAGGGCGAGACCGAGGCGGAACGGACGGCCTATATCAACTGCCCGATGACGAAGGCGGAGTATGAGGCGTTCATCGACGCGATGCTTGCCGCGGACAAGACCGATTTTCACGAAGGCGAGACGGCGGGATATTTCGACGGCTGCCTGCCCATCGAGGTGATGGCGGAACGCGGGCGCGAGACGCTGCGGTTCGGGCCGATGAAGCCGGTGGGGCTGACCAATGCGCATGATCCGCAGGTCAAGCCCTATGCCGTGGTGCAGCTGCGCCGGGACAATGCGCTGGGGACGCTCTACAATATCGTCGGGCTTTCAGACCAAGATGAAGTACGGCGCGCAAACGGCTGTTTTCAGGATGATTCCCGGATTGGATGGTGCCGGCTTTCGCGCGACTGGGCGGCATTCACCGCAACACCTTCATCAACTCGCCGAACCTGCTCGACGGGCAGATGCGCCTGAAATCGCGCCCCAACATCCGCTTTGCCGGGCAGATCACGGGTGTCGAAGGCTATGTCGAAAGCGCGGCGATGGGGATGCTGGCCGGGCGGCTGGCGGCGGCAGAAATGACGGGTCGCGCGCTGGCACCGCCGCCGCCGGACACGGCGACCGGGGCGCTGGTGACCCATATCACCGGCGGGGCGGACGCAAAGACGTTCCAGCCGATGAACGTGAACTTCGGGCTGTTCCCGCCGATCGAGGCGAAGGGCGGGCGGCGCGGACGCAAGGACCGCTACAGGGCATACACGGACCGGGCAAAAACCTCTTTCTATGAATGGCTTGCAGGCCAAAGCTGATGCGGACGCGGTTCGCGCCCTCGCCCACCGGGCCGCTGCATCTGGGGCATGCCTATGCGGCGATCCTGGCCCATGACATGGCGCTGCGCGAGGGCGGTGAGTTTCTGCTGCGGATCGAGGATATCGACCGGCAGCGGTCGAAGCCGGAATGGGAACAGGGAATTTACGACGATCTGAAGTGGCTGGGACTGGCCTGGGAAGCGCCGGTGATGCGGCAGTCGGAGCGGATGGCGGCCTACTCGGCTGCACTGGATGACCTCTGGGCGCGAGGGCTGCTCTATCCCTGCGGCTGCACGCGGCGGGACATCGCGGAAGCTTTGGGCGCGCCGCAGGAGAACGTGGATCCGGGGCCGGACGGCCCGGTGTATCCGGGGACGTGCCGAGAAAAAGCATGTGACGGGCGGCGGTCTGAGGATTTCAACCTACGCCTGAACACAGCAAACGCGCTTGCTGACCTCGCGTCCGGGGTTGTCTTCACCGAAACCGGACACGGACCGAACGGCGAGCAGGGACAGATCGAGACCGCGCCGATCATTTTCGCGGACAGGATCGGCGACGTCGTCCTTGCGCGGAAGGACTTCGGCACCTCGTACCACCTGTCGGTTGTGGTCGACGACGCCGCACAGGGCATCACGCATGTGACGCGGGGCGAAGACCTGTTCGAGGCCACGCGCATTCATGTCGTGCTGCAGCGGCTGCTTCAGCTACCGACGCCAACCTACCACCATCACAGACTTATCCGCGACGAGGCCGGCAAGCGTCTGGCAAAACGCGACGATGCCAGCGTCGATTCGCAGCTACCGCGCCGACGGGCGCGATCGCCCGCCGACATCCGGCGGATGGTCGGGCTTCAGGTCGACCGGGGCCAGGATCTCGGCCTCTGCCCCGTCGCGCACGGCCGTGTAGAAACACGACCGCCGCCCGGTGTGGCAGGCCGGTCCCGTCTGTTCGACCAGCACCAGCAGGCAATCGCGGTCGCAGTCGATGCGCATCTCGACCAGCCGCTGGCGGTGGCCGGAGGTTTCGCCCTTGACCCAGAAGGCCTGACGCGAACGCGACCAATAGGTCACGTCGCCGGTCGCCAGCGTCCGCGCGACCGCTTCGGCGTTCATCCAGGCGAACATCAGCACCTCGCCCGAGGCAGTGATCCTGCGCGATGACGGGGATCAGGCCGCGTTCGTCATAGGTCAGGGTTGCGGGATCGAAGGCCATGCGCGGCACCTATGCAAAGGCGTTCGCGGGCCTATCTATAGGGGCAGTCGCGGCGCAGGGGACCAGCCATGTCGGGCGACAGCGATCTGATCAAGCTCTATTCACAGCGCATTCTGGCGCTGGCGGCCGATATTCCGCATACCGCGCGGCTGGCGGAGCCACAGGTGACTGTCCGCCGCCGTTCGCCGCTCTGCGGGTCGACCGTGACGGTCGATCTGAGCGACCGAGAGTGGCCGGATCGCGGAGTTCGGGCAGGACGTGCGGGCCTGCGCGCTGGGCCAGGCATCGGCGGCCATTGCCGGGGCGGCGATGATCGGGCGCGCGGGGACCGAGATTCGAGCTGGCCCGCGACCAGCTGCGCGCGATGCTGACCGAGGGCGGTCCGGTGCCGGACGCGCCGTTCGAGGGCTACGAGGTGCTGATCCCGGCGCGGGACTACCGCAACCGGCACGCCTCGATCCTGCTGGTGCTGGAGGCGGCGGCGGAGGCGATGGAGACGATCGCAGCTGAGGGGCAGACATCTGCCAGTCCCGCCGCGCCGTGACCTCGGCCCCTGCCCGGAAAAGAAAACCGCCGCGCATCCGGTCAGGGATGGCGGCGGCAGGTGGCGTCGGGGCGTTCAGGGTTCGCTGCGGGGGACAGGCCCGGGGAAGGCCGTGCAGGAACCGGATGGGCGGTCAGACCGCCGGAAACGCCCGCAAGCGCGAGGCAGAAACGGGAAACGGATCAGGCGACGGGAACAACCGACAGCGCCGCGATCAGAAGCACGACCAGCGACAGGCCGCCCAGAAGGTCATGCAGGAATTCGGCGTGCGGGGCGGATGCAAACTGCCTGCGGATCGTCGTTCATCTGAGCACCTCTGTTTGTGTTGCCGGATTGTTCTCACATACGCGACGCGTTTGTAAAGAACTTTTTAAGAACTTATAGCGAACATACGAAGAACTCCGCTAGCCGACCGACATCAGCCGGATCGCCCGGTCCTGTTCCATCAGCCACAGCAGCACCCGTGCGGCCTGTCCCGCGCGGACCGGTCAGCGCGGGATCCTGCGCCAGAAGCGCGCGGGCATCGGTTTGCGCAATCGCCATCAGGGCTGACCTGGCGTTCCAGATCGGCGATGCGGAATTTGGGCAGGCCGGACTGCGCCGTGCCGATCAGGTCGCCCGCCCCGCGCATCGCCAGATCCTCTTCCGCGATGCGGAAGCCGTCTTCGGTTTCGCGCAGGATCGACAGGCGGCGCTCGGCGGTTTCCGACAGCGGCGCCTGGTACATCAGCAGGCAGGTCGACGCGCCCTGCCCGCGCCCGACCCGCCCGCGCAACTGGTGCAGTTGCGCCAGTCCGAAGGTCTCGGCCCGCTCGATCACCATGATCGTCGCGTCGGGCACGTTCACGCCCACCTCGATCACCGTCGTCGCCACCAGCAGCCGCGTGCGGCCGGCGACGAAGTCGGCCATGGCCGCATCCTTTTCCGCGGGCGGCATCTGGCCGTGCACCAGCCCGACGAGGCCCTCGCCCAGAGCGGCGCGCAAAGCACGGAACCGGTCTTCGGCAGCCGTCAGATCGACCACCTCGCTTTCCTCGACCAGGGGGCAGACCCAGTAGGCCTGCCGCCCCTCCGCCAGCGCCGTGCGCAGATGCGCTACGACCTCATCCATCCGGCCCAGCGAGATCAGCGCCGTGCGGACCGGCAGGCGGCCGGGCGGTTTCTCATCGAGGATGCTGACATCCATGTCGCCATAGGTGGCCAGCGCCAGCGACCGCGGGATCGGCGTCGCCGTCATCACCAGCACATCGGCGGCCTGCCCCTTTTCGCCCAGTTCCATCCGCTGGGCGACGCCGAAGCGGTGCTGTTCGTCGATCACGGCAAGGCGCAGGTCGTGGAAGGCGACGTCCTTCTGGAAAATCGCATGGGTGCCGACCAGAATCTGCAAGCGGCCATCGGCGAGGGCGGCAAGCTTGTCCGCGCGGTCCTGCCCCTTGTCCCTGCCCGTCAGGATGTCGATCCGCACATCCGCAGCGTCGGCAGAGGGGTTTCAGCGTTTCCAGATGCTGGCGCGCCAGGATTTCGGTCGGGGCCATCAGCGCGCCCTGCCCGCCCGCCTCGACCGCGATCAAGCAGCGCCAGCAACGCGACCAGCGTCTTGCCGGACCCGACATCGCCCTGCAGCAGGCGGTTCATCCGCCCGTCCGACGCCATATCGGCCGCGATTTCGGCGATTGCCCGGCGCTGCGCCCCGGTCGGTGCATAGGCCCGCGATGGCCAATGCGCGGTCCTGCAACAGCCCGGTTCCGACCGGCGCCCGGCCCTTGCCGCGCCGCTGCGTCGCGCGCGCCAGGGCAAGCGTCAGCTGATGGGCGAGAAGCTCGTCATAGGCCAGCCGCATCCGGGGCGGCGCCGTCGCAGCCAGATCATCCATGCCTTTCGGCGCATGAACGGCGCGCAGGGCGGCGTCCCAGGCGGGCCAGCCTTCGCGCGCGATCAGCGCGCGGTCGATCCATTCGGTGAGTGCCGGCAGGCGCGCCGACGGCTGACGACATCGCCTTGACGACGGTCTTCTGCGTCAGTCCCGCGGTCAGCGGATAGACCGGCTCGCAGTCGGGCAGCTTCCGCGCGTCCTCCTCCGCGCAGGACGTGGTCGGGATGCACGATCTGGGCGATGCCGTCGAATAGCTCGACCTTGCCGGAGACGACCCGGCGCTGGCCGGTCGGCAGTTCGCGCATCAGAAAATCGGTGCGGGCGTGGAAGAAGACCAGCTGGAACTCGGTCGCTTTGTCCGTGACCATCACGCGGTAGGGCCCGCCCTTGCCGTTTCGGCGCGAAATGACCGCCGACCGTCACCGTGACCGTGACCGTCGCGGGCGGCACGACATCGCGGATGCTGGCGCGGAGGCGGCGGTCGACACCGGCATAGGGCAGCAGGAACAGAAGGTCGCGCGGGCGCGTCACATCGAGCTGCGTGAAGGTTTCGGCGATGCGCGGGCCGACGCCGTCCAGCGTTTCGATCCCGGCGAACAGGGGAAACAGGATCGGCGGGCGGGTCATCCGCCCGATCAGCGCGATCCACGCATCTTCGTCGATCATGCGGACGCCGAGGCGTTCGGCATCCTTTGCCTTGGAACCCGCGCCCGGGCCGGCGACTACAATATCGGTCTTGGCGCTGACCGAGCCCGCAACCTTGGCCCCGAGCGCCTCGGCGCGCGCCTTGGCCTCGGCCCGGCTCATCTTTTCCAGGGTTCCGGTGAAGACGACAGTCTTGCCTGCGACCGGGCTTTCCACCGGGCCGCGCCGGGCTGCGTCCTGCACCGTCAGCTGCGCGGCCAGCCGGTCGATGGCTGCGCGTTCGGCGGGCTGCGTTGAAACCGCTGACCAGCGACGTGCCAGCGTCTCGCCGACGCCATCAATCGACAGCAGCTCGTCCCACGCCGACCCGGCGCGGCCATGCGCCTCGGTGATTGCGGTCACGAAGGCGTCCCAACTGACAAAATGGTCGGCCAGAGACCGCGCCGCGACTTCGCCGACATGCCGGATGCCGAGCGCGAAGATCAGCCGGTCAAGCGGGATTTTGCGTTTGTCGTCAATGGCCTGGAACAGATTCGTGACGGATTTCTCGCCAAAGCCGTCGCGGTTCTTCAGCTTGGTCAGGTTGCCGGCGTCGCGGGCGGCGAGCGTGAAGATGTCGGCGGGTTCGCGGACGGGAAGCTGGTCGTCGGCGAAGAACATCTCGATCTGTTTCGCGCCGAGGCCCTCGATGTCGAAGGCGCCGCGGCTGACGAAATGCTTCAGCTTTTCAACCGCCTGCGCCGGGCAGATCAGCCCGCCGGTGCAGCGGCGCACGGCGTCGCCGGGCTCGCGCACGGCAGGTCGAGCCGCATTCGGGGCAGGTGTCGGGGAAGCGGTAGGGCACGGCATCGGCGGGCCTTTGCGACAGGTCCACATCGGCGATCTTCGGGATCACGTCGCCGGCGCGGTAGACCTGCACCCAGTCGCCGATGCGGATGTCGCGGCCGTCGCGGATCGGGCCGCCTCTGGCGTCCCGCCCGGCGATGTAATCCTCGTTGTGCAGTGTGGCGTTCGACACGACAACGCCGCCAACCGTGACCGGGGACAGCCGCGCGACGGGTGACAGTGCGCCGGTGCGCCCGACCTGAATGTCGATGCCGTCAGGCGGGTCCAGGCCAGTTCGGCGGGAAACTTGTGCGCGATGGCCCAGCGAGGCGTGGTCGAGCGGAAGCCCGAGACGGCGCCTGAAGCGCCAGATCGTCCACCTTGTAGACGACGCCGTCGATGTCGTAGCCGAGCGTCGCGCGGGCCTGTTCGATCTGGCGGTAACGGGCCAGAAGGTCAGCGGGACCGGTGCAGAGGACGGTTCAGCGGATTGGTCTGAAACCCAAGTGCGGCCAGCCGTTCGATGGCGGCGAACTGGGTCGTGGCCAAGCGGCGCGCTGGTCTCGCCCCAGGCATAGGCGAAGAACCGCAGCGGGCGCGAGGCGGTGATGCCTGCGTCCAGCTGGCGCAGCGATCCCGCGGCGGCATTGCGCGGGTTTGCGAAGGTCTTGTCGCCTGCCGCGATCTGACGGGCGTTCAGCGCTGCGAAGTCGGCATGCGCCATGTAGACCTCGCCCCGTACGTCGAGGATGTCCGGCGCTCCGGTCAGCATCTTCGGAATGTCGGCAATCGTCATGGCATTGGCGGTGACATTTTCGCCCGTCTCGCCGTCGCCGCGCGTGGCCGCCTGCGCCAGACGCCCGCCGACATAGCGCAGCGACAACGACAGACCGTCGATCTTGGGTTCCGCCGTGTAGGTCAGGGGCGCATCCGCAGGCAGGCCAAGGTAGCTGCGCACGCGATCGTCGAAGTCGTGGATATCGGCATCGGCGAAGGCGTTCTCAAGCGACAGCATCCGAACGGCGTGACGGATCTTGGCAAAGGTTTCGGACGGCGCGGCACCGACCGATTGGGTAGGGCTGTCCGGTGATGCGAATTCGGGAAACCGCGCCTCGATGGCAGCCAGACGGCGTTTCAGCGCATCGTAGTCAGCGTCGGTGATGTCGGGCGCATCTTCGGCGTGATAGGCGGTGTTCGCGCGCGCGACAGCTGCGGCAAGCCGGGTCCATTCGGACCGGGCGGATGCCTCATCCAGCTCTCCGACGGGACTGGCTCCCGCGTCCGCCGCCATGACTGCCCTCCCCCCGCTTCGGTCGCCATGACCAGAGTGATAGGGTCAGCAGGCTGACAGGTCCAGTGACTGTCCGCTGCCAAACACAGGGTGCATCCCGTTCAGCCGGCCGGCATCGGGAAATGTCCGATCAGGCGCTGGCGACCAGTTTCCGGTGCATGTCCGACGCCACCGGGTCGCGCAGCACGTAGCCGCGGCCCCAGACCGTTTCGATATAGTTGTCGCCGCCGGTGGCTTCGGCCAGTTTCTTGCGCAGCTTGCAGATGAAGACGTCGATGATCTTCAGTTCCGGCTCGTCCATGCCGCCGTAGAGATGGTTCAGGAACATTTCCTTGGTCAGGGTCGTGCCCTTGCGCAGGCTCAGAAGCTCCAGCATCTGATATTCCTTGCCGGTCAGATGAACTGTGCCGCCTTCGACATCGACCGTCTTGGCGTCGAGATTGACGTTGACCTTGCCGGTCTTGATCATGGACTGGGCGTGGCCCTTGGACCGGCGGATGATCGCGTGGATACGCGCGACCAGTTCCTCGCGGTGGAACGGCTTGGTCATGTAGTCGTCCGCGCCGAAGCCGAAACCGCTTGATCTTGTTTTCGGTGTCATCCGCACCGGACAGGATCAGGATCGGCGTTTCGACCTTTGACATGCGCAACTGGCGCAGCACTTCGTGCCCGTTCATGTCGGGCAGGTTCAGATCCAGCAGGATCAGGTCGTAGTCGTAGAGCTTGGCGAGATCGATGCCCTCTTCCCCCAGATCCGTGCAATAGACGTTGAGGTTGGCATGCGTCAGCATCAGCTCGATGCTGCGAGAGGTCGTCGGATCGTCCTCAACCAACAGAATTCTCATACCGCGCGCTCCGCCTTAATCATTCGCTCAGCCCGACAGTCCCTCAGAATGGTTAATCATGCGTTACTGTTGCATGCCGAGGGTTGAATTCCATCTAAAGTTGTCGAAACTTCTGCAGAGCCGTGACTTTCAGGGCCTTTTCCCCATGGCATTCGACGGCATTACGCCACGATTCGATACTCCTCATCCGACAGGCCATAGCGTTCGACAGCCTCTTTCTGCGTCATGAGGCCATAGGCGACAGCCCGGACCACCGTCAGCTTGCGGCTTGCCACCCAGCGCCGCGTTTCCGGCGGCGGCAGGTCGGCGCGCGTCAGAATCGTGCCATCCGGCAGCGTGACGGCACGCGGGCCGTCGACTTTTTTCAGAAACATCAGGGCACCCCGTTTTCTTCACCGCCGGAAAATCTGGGCCCGGCGGCTTAAGGGCGGATGAAACCGGTGCTTGAGAGTGGCTCGAATTTTCATATATATCCGCCCGATCCCAAGGAACCATCATGCCCCTCGACCGCCCCCACACGGTGAATTCCCTCGGCTTTGCCAAGCCGCCCGCCGACACGCGCGTGGTTGTCGCCATGTCGGGGGGCGTGGATTTGTCAGTCGTCGCCGCGATGCTGAAGGATCAGGGCTATGACGTCGTGGGCGTCACGCTGCAGCTGTACGACCATGGTGCGGCGCTGGCGAAAAAGGGGGCCTGCTGCGCGGGGCAGGACATCCACGACGCGCGGCGCGTGGCCGACACGATGGGGTTCCCGCATTACGTGCTCGACTACGAGAACATGTTCCGCGCAGCGGTGATCGACGAATTCGCCGATGCCTATCTGGCGGGGGCGACGCCCGTACCCTGCATCCGCTGCAATGAGCGGGTGAAGTTCAAGGACCTGCTGGCGGTGGCCCGCGACCTGGATGCCGACTGCATGGCGACCGGGCACTACATCCAGCGGGTCGTCGGTGCTTCGGGGGCGGAACTGCACCGGGCGGCGGACCCGGCGCGCGATCAGTAGCTATTTCCTGTTCTCGACGACACCGGATCAGCTGGATTACCTGCGCTTTCCGCTGGGCCATCTGGGCAGCAAGGCCGAGACGCGGGCGCTGGCGGCGCGGTACGGCCTGTCGGTGGCGGACAAGCCGGACAGCCAGGACATCTGCTTCGTGCCGAACGGCAACTATGCCGCCGTGATCGAAAAGCTGCGTCCGGGCGCGGGGAACCGGGGGACATCACCGATCTGGCGGGTGCGGTGGTCGGGCGGCACGACGGCATCATCCATTACACGGTCGGGCAGCGGCGCGGACTGGGGATCGGCGGGCTGGGCGAACCGCTCTATGTCGTGCGGCTGGATCCTGACAACCGCCGGGTGGTGGTCGGCCCGAAAGAGGCGCTGTCGACGCGGATCGTGCCGCTGCGCGAGATCAACTGGCTGGGCGACGCCGCGGTGATGTCGCGGGCCGAATGGCCGCTGGAGGTCAAAGTGCGCTCGACCCGCCCGCCGCGTGCCGCGATCCTGCGGCCCACGTCGGCGACCGAGGCCGAGGTCGAGCTGGTGGAGCCCGAGGATGGCATCAGCGCCGGTCAGGCCTGCGTGTTCTACGAACCGGAGACGAGCAGGGTTCTGGGCGGCGGCTGGATCTGGCGGGGGCGCTGAGCGCGCAATGACCTGCGGCAATGAACCGCGACGTCACGCATCGGAACCTCACGGCCCATCGCCTTCAGAACCGACCGCGCTGCGCGCAGGCCGGGCGGAAGCCCGCCCCGGCCAAGTCGGTCCATTGTCAGGTCCATCGCGGCCTTCTGTTCCGCCTGCGCTTCTTCGCTGTCGAGGACATGGCCCAGAACCCGCGCAAGGGCGGGCGCGCGGCAGTCGGGGCCGAGCAGTTCCGGAACGACCCGCGTTTCCGAGACAAGGTTGACCAGCGTCACGGTGTCGACGTTCAGCATCCGGCCGATCAGCCAGACGGCTCAGCCAGTTCATGTCGTAGCCGATCACCATCGGCACACGGTTCGCGGCAAGATCGAGGCTGACGGTTCCGCTGGCCGCCAGCGCCAGATCGGCCGCCGCGAAGGCCGCGCGCTTGTCGTCGGCGTCCTCGACAACCAGGGGCGCGGACGGCCAGCGCCGCGCGATGTCGCGCACCAGCGGGGCCACGCCCCGCACGGTCGGGATGACCACGCGCAGACCCGGTTCCCGGTCCCGCAGGATCGTCAGCGCCTCGCCGAAGCGGGGCAGAAGGCGCGTCACCTCGCCCCGCCTCGAACCCGGCAGGCAGAGGACAAGCGGCTGGTCGGGGCCGATCATGTGGGTTTCGCGGAAGGTCGCCGCGGCCTCGGGCGCGGCGAGCGGCTCGGTCACGACAGGGTGGCCAACAAAGTCGCAGGTCATGCCTGCGGCGGTCATGTAGGCTGGTTCGAACGGGAACAGGGCAAGGACATGGTCGATGACGGGCGCCATCGCGGCGGCACGGCCGGGGCGCCAGGCCCAGACGGTCGGGGCCACGTAGTGAATGGTTTTCAGATCCGGCTTCGCGGCGCGGGCGGCCTTGGCGACCCGCAAGCAGAAATCCGGGCTGTCGATGGTAATGAGGGCGTCGGGGGCGGCGGCGGTGACGGCGGCGGCTGTTTCGGCGATGCGGCGTTTAAGATGGCGGTAATTCGGCAGGACCTCCATCAGCCCCATGACCGACAGTTCCTCCATCAAAAAGCGGCTGGTCAGGCCTTCGGCAGCCATCTTGCGCCGCCGATGCCGTCGAAGGTCAGGTCCGGCACGAGAGATTTCAGACCGGCCATCAGCGCTGCGCCGAGCGCGTCGCCGGACGCCTCGCCTGCGATGAGGAATATCTTCACGCCGAGCCTCTCGGGCGGACCCAGAGGAACATGCCCTGACCGTCAAGGATTTCGACCACCTCGGCCGCGTCGATGACCATCACGCCTCCCGCCTCGATCACGATCCCCTCCAGCATGGCCACGGCGGCGGCCAGCGCGGTTCCGGGGCCGATGACCGGCAGATCGGCGCGGCGGTCCTGTCCGGGTTTCGGGGCCTTGAAGAGGATGCCCGATGCTGCGCCCGCTGGCTCCAGCGCAGCGATCATCGCATCGGTGCCCTCCGGCCCTTCCCGCGCGATGACCGAACCGGCCCTGACGATGCAGGCCTGCCCGGTGTCGTCGCGTCCCATCACGCGGACAGTCTCTTCGCCCAGTCCGGCGTCGGTTTCATGGTGCTGTTGCGGGGTCAGTTTCGTCAGCACGCCACGGGGCGGCAGAAGACCCGGCAGGATGTCCTGCACCCCGACAACGGTCAGGTCCCATTCCTCCAGAATGGCGATCACCTCACGCAGCGCGCCGTCATCGCCCAGTTGCATCGCCGCGATCAGGCGGGGCACCAGCGTAGCGGTGCGCGCATCGAACAGCTCCGGTTCCAGCTTGGGCCTGCGGACCGCCCCCGCCATGACGACGCGCTCAACGCCCTGTCCCACCAGATGGTCAAGGAATGGAACCAGCCGTTCGATGCGGAAGCGGATCGAAGGATGGCCGGGCACGGTTGCGGGAAAGCCCTCCATCTCGGCCAGGAGCACATCATCGCCCTGCGCTGCCAGCGCGGAGACCAGCAGGGCGGGCAAGGCCCCCTGCCCCGCGATGACCGCCGTCCGCGTCATCGGGGCGTAAGGTAGGAACGGTCCGACGGGCCGAGGATGAAATCCAGCACTTCGCGCACCAGAGGACTGTCCGGCTTGCCGTCCGCGATCCGGCGGGCGTTTTCCCGGAAGTTGCCTTCGCCCAGTGCCGCGTAGAGGTCGCGCAGCGCATTGATGTCGGCCTTTTCGGTGCCTCGGCGCTTCAGCCCGACAAGGTTCAGCCCATCCAGTTGCCCGCGCGGCCCCTGGACCAGGCCATGCGGCACGACATCCGCCGTCACCATGCAGACCGCGCCGATGATCGCGCCGCGCCCGATGCGCACGAACTGGTGCACACCGGACAGGCCGCCGACAATCACGTCATCCTCAAGCACCACATGACCGGCAAGCGCCACCGAGTTCACCAGGATCACCCGGTCGCCGATCTGGCAGTCATGCGCGACATGCGCGCCGGTCATGAACAGCCCGTCGTCGCCGATCCGCGTAACACCGCCACCACCCATCGTGCCGGTGTTGATCGTGACGTGCTCGCGGATGCGGTTGCGCGCGCCGATCACCAGACGGGTCTGCTCGCCCTTGAATTTCAGGTCCTGCGGCACCTCGCCCAGCGTCGCGAAGGGGAAGATGACGCTGTCCTCGCCGATCTCGGTCAGTCCGGTCACAACGGCATGGCTCTTGACCTCGACTCCCCGCGCAAGGCGCACGTCGGGTCCGATGGTGCAGAACGGACCGATACGGACATCCGGGCCGATCTCGGCACCGTCCTCGACCACCGAAGACGGGTGAATCCGGGCCGTGGGATGAATTCCCATGACTGTCAGTCCCGCAGGTCCATCATCGCGGTGATCTCTGCCTCGCAGGCAAGTTCCCCACTGACAGTCGCGCGCCCGGCGAATTTCCAGATCTTGCCGCCGCCGCGCTTGACGTCCATGTGCAGTTCCAGCACATCGCCCGGCACCACCTTGCGGCGGAACTTGCAGGCGTCGATGGCCATGAAATAGACCAGCAGGTCGCGGTCCACGACATCCATCGAGATGCCGACCAGAACCGCCGCCGACTGGGCCATCGCCTCGATGATCGTGACACCCGGCATGATCGGGGTCTGCGGGAAATGCCCCTGGAAATGCGGTTCGTTGAAGGTGACGTTCTTGACGCCGATGCAGCCCTTGAACGGCACGATGTCACGCACCTTGTCGATCAGCAGGAACGGATACCGGTGCGGAATGATCCGCTGGATCAGATGGATGTCGGCCTCGGTGAAAGCGGCCGAGGCGGTGTCAGCGGTCATGCGGGCGTCCTCTGCCGGGCTGGATGGGTCTGTGCCGGTGACGGTCTTGCTAGCAACTCGATCCTTGGCTGGCAAGGCGCGACCCGTCGGAACGACGGCGCGCCTTCACGGCGCAGGGGTCGGCTGAACGGGGTCGGCGGGCGCGGGTGCGGCAGTTCCCGCGCCGATTCTTGTGTCGACTGCCGCGATCAGCTGGTCGGTGACATCGACGCCGTTCACCGCGACGAAGATCGCGCGGGCATCAAGGATCGCGACCGCGCCGCGTTCGGTCATCACCTCGCCCAGAACCGGAAGCGCCGCAGCGAAAAACGCCTGCCGTTCGGTGTCGCGCCGCGCCGCCAGGTCGCGTCCCTTCTGATCCTGCGCTGCGCGGATCGCCACGACCTTGGCATCGAAGGCATCGGCCTTGATGCGAAACGCTTCGGGATCGGCCGTCTTTCGTTCTTCCGTCAGGGTCTTTTCCTCGGCCGTCAGCTCACCCTCGATCCTGCGGTTTTCCGCTGCAAGATCGGCCGATGCCGCCTCGATCTCGGCAGCCACTCTGCGGCCCCAGGCCGAGCTTGCGAAGAACCTTTCCTGATCCAGCGTGAGGACGGGGCTCGGCACTTCGATGGTCGTGCCGGGCTGCGGTGCAGCCGTGCCCTGCCCCTCGGCAGGCGTCTGCGTTGCGGTCTGGGCGACGGCGGCACCGGAGAGGGTCGCTGCGGTCAGCCCGAGGGCAAGCGCCGCGCGCCGCATCAGAACTTCGTCGAGACGGTCAGATCGAAGGACTGTTCCTGGTCGTAGACTTCCTTCTGCAGCGCCTTCGAGAAGTTGAAGCGCAGGGGGCCGATCGGCGTCGTCCAGAACAGCGACAGGCCGACCGATGACCGCAGGTTCAGGCTGTCATCGACGGTTCCGGCATTGTCGAGGCCCCAGACCGACCCGACATCGGCGAAGATGCCTGCGGAAATGCCGTATTCCTCGGGCAGCCCCACGGGGAACTGCGCCTCGAACCGCGCGGCGGCAAAGAAATTGCCGCCAAGCGCATCGTTCGACGCGGCCCCGGTGTCGCGGGGGCCATAGCCGTTCGGCTCGAACCCGCGGACCTTGCCGTTGCCCGAGAAGCGGTCGATGATGCGGCTGGTGCCACCGCCCAATGTGGTGATCGCCCCGCCTTCCAGATCGGCGCGCAGGGTGATCTCCTCGTTGAAAATTTTCGTCTGGAAGGTGCCGCTGGCCGAGGTCGTCACCGATTCCACATCGCCGCCCACGCCCGCGTAATCCTGTCCGAATTTCAGCAGCAGGTTGGAACTGGGGCTGAGACCGGTGATGCGCGTGTCATAGGTCAGCGTATAGCCCGGACCGGTTGACAGGAGCGACCCGAGCGCGGTTTCGGCGGCGATGATCGGCGAAGACCCGGTATAGTTGGACATCTCGTCCTTGCTGATCGAATAGCGCAGTTCCAGCCGGGCGGCTTCGCTGATCGGGAATTCAAGGCCAGTGGAGAAATCGATCGACTTCGTGTCGTAGAGCTCGTTGTCGGCATTCGACGTGACATAGCCGCCGGACAGCTTGAATTTCAGGTCGCGGTTCAGGAATGCCGGTTCGACGAACTGGATCGAACTGTTCGAGTTGTCGATGCCGCTCGACAGATTGACACCCAGAAACTGCCCCCGGCCGAGAAAGTTGGATTCCGTGAAGCCGACGTTGACGCCCGCACCGGCCGACGTGCCGTAGGTCACGCCGAACGACAGGGTGCCTGTCGGCTGTTCCTCGACATTCACATCCACCACGACCTGATCGGCGCTTGACCCCTGATTGGCATTGACCTCGGCATTCGCGAAGAAGCCGAGCGCGCGGATGCGTTCGGCGGCCTGGCGGATTTCGCGCGGCGACAGCGGATCGCCCTCGACCGTGCGGAACTGCCGACGGATGACCTGGTCAAGCGTGGTCGCGTTGCCTTCGATGTCGATGCGCTCGACAAAGACGCGCGGCCCCTTGGTGATCACGAACTGCACATCCAGCGTGCCGTTGCGTTCATTGCGGGTGAAGCGCGGCTCGATGTTGACGAAGTTGACGCCCTGACGCAGGGCCACACCCTCCATCCGCGTGATGGTGTTCTCGATCGATGTCGGCGAATAGGTCGAACCCGGCCGCACGCGGACCTGCGCCTCGTATTCGGCGGCATCCACACCCGGATAGTCGCTGACGGTCGATACGCGCGCGATCTTGTAGCTCTGGCCCTCTTCCACGTTGAAGGTCAGGAAGAACCCGTCGCGTTCGCGCGAGAATTCGGACGCGACGCCCAGAACCTTCATGTCGATATACCCGCGCGACCGGTAGAAGTCGGTCAGGAGCTGCTTGTCGAGTTCCAGGCGGTCACCGACGAACGTGTCGCGCTGAACGAAGGTGCGCAGCAGGCCCGCCTGCTTGGTCTCGAGGATCTGGCGCAGGCGGCGGTCGCTGAAATCGCGGTTGCCGGTGAAGGACAGACGTTCCACTTCGGTCACGCGGCCTTCGCGGATTTCAAAGACGAGATCGACGCGGTTGCCGTCACGCCGGATGATGCGCGGCTCGACCCGTGCGGCAAGACGGCCCGCATCGGAATAGGTCTGGGCGATGGCGGCTGCGTCCTGTTCCGCAGTTGCGGGCGAGTAGACGCGACGCGACTGCGACTTGACGATGCCCGACAGGTCTTCGTCCTTGATCCTGCGGTTCCCCTCGAAGTTGACGATATTGATCGTCGGGTATTCTTTGACCCGGATGATCAGCGTGCCGCCCTGGGGGATCAGTTCGACGGTCTCGAACAGGCCCGAAGCCGATATCCGCTGGAAGGCATCGTTGAGACCCGCAGCCGTCAGCGGCTGACCGCGACCGATTCCGGCAAACTTGATGATCGTCGCCGGATCGACCAGCGCGTTGCCTTCGACCACGACATTGGAAAAGCTGAACTCCTGCGCCAGCACCGGTGCCGGAAGAAAGGACGACACCCCTGATAATCCAAGGGAAATCGCAAGCACTGAACCGAAAGCGGGGACACGGACAGACTTGGCACGCAGACTGCGCAGACGACGCATATTCTGACCCCCCGATCAGGTTTATTCCTACATCTTGGGGATCGTGGTATCGGGAAAGGCCGGGCTTGTCAAAGCGCTGACGGGCACGCGAAACCACCCCCTGCGGCGTGTCGCCCGTGCCGCGACGGCAGGGTCGCGGATGCGGTTCAGGTCAGTGGATGAAGGTGTCCGAAGGGGCCTGGAGGCGCGCCAGTTCGGACCCGATCATGGCCCCGCCCGCAAGTCCCACGACCACGGCGAGCGGGATGACAATGCGGTCAAAGGCGACGGAAAGAATGTCAGCGATGTTGCGCGTTCCGACCAGAACGAAAGACATGACCCGAACCCTTTTCCCTTGCCTCCGCCCTCGCAGAAAATACCTTTTGAATATGTCATCATTGGGGCGTGCGCCGCCGCAATTGCTGGCCTTTGCGGACCTTACGGGCAGAAGACGTCGTTCGTCAGGCCGAACACCATCAGCCCCAGGACCAGCGCCAGTCCGATCGACATCGCGACGTTCAGCACACGGTCCGACGGCGGTCGGCCCGTCCCCCATTCCCAGGCGTGGAACACCAGATGCCCGCCGTCGAGCATCGGGATGGGGAACAGGTTCAGAAGACCGACGGCGGTGGACAGCACCGCGATGAACCAGATGAAATCGGCCAGCCCTGTGCTGGCCGCGGCACCGGAGGTTTCGGCGATGCCGAGCGGACCGCGCAGGTTGCAGGTCGAGATCGCGCCGGTGATGATGTGTCCGATGCCGGACAGCGAGGATCTGGCGATGAACCAGGTCTGCGCGGCCGCAGCAGTCAGGGCGTCGACAGGTCCAACGGCCTCGGTCGCTGGCGCAAACGAGAAATCGCCGGTCAGGCCGATCAGGTAGCGTGTCTCGAACCCGCCATCCGCTTTCGGCACGTCGGTCACGCGGGGGGCAAGGTCCATCCTGAGGCTCGCGCTGCCCGGCCGCCAGACATCGAGTTTCAGCGGACGGCCTTCTGCCGCCTTCACTGTTTTCTGGAGGTCTCCGAATGTGTTCAGCGTGACGCCATCTGCGGCAGTGATGACGTCGCCCTTCTGCAGGCCTGCGTCGAATCCCGCCGATCCTGGCGTGATGCTTTCGGCCCGGGCAGGATAAAGCACCGGGCCTTCGACGGTCAGTTCCGCCCCGCCGCGCCGCACGCGGTATTCGACGCCAGGCGCACTCAGCTGATCGTCGATCAGGTCGACGAGTTCCTCGTAGGTCGCAACCGGGACACCACCGACCGCTACGATCTGATCACCGGCCTGCAACCCCCCGGGTCCGCCGGGCAATGCCCGCATTTCGCCGACCGTCGGTGTTTCGGTCGCCGTGCCCTGCCAGAGGAAAAGACCGGTGAAGACAAGGACCGACAGGATGAAGTTGAAGACGGGTCCCGCCGCCACCGTCGCTGCCCGCGCCCACAGCGGCGCGCCGTGCATCGTGTGCCGGCGCTCGTCCGGCGACAGCCGGGCCATGGTCGCATCGTCCGCGCCCGCCGAGGCGGCATTGGCGTCGCCCAGAAACTTCACATAGCCGCCGAACGGCAATGCCGCGATCTGCCAGCGGGTGCCGCGCCTGTCGACGCGGCTCCACAGCCGCGGGCCGAAACCCAGCGAGAACACCTCGGCATGGATGCCCGACCAGCGCCCGACGATGTAATGCCCGTATTCATGGATGGCGACGATCACCGAGAGGGCGACCACAAAGGCCAGCGCCGTCCAGAGGACATTTCCAAAAACGGGCAGAAAACCGAGCAAGTCCAAACTGCGATCCTATGATCCTGAGGCAATGACCGCGTCGGCGGCCGCCCGCGCGCGGCGGTCCATGTCGAGCACGTTATCGATGGTCCGGGGCGGATTTCCAAGCCCACCCTGCGCTGACAATCGCGCGAGCGTGTCTTCGACCACGCGGGCCATGTCCAGAAATCCGATGCGCCCCCCGATGAACGCATCCAGCGCGCATTCCTTGGCGGCATTGAACGCGGCGCCGGCCAGACCGCCGATGCGCAGGACCTCCTGCGCCAGCGCAAGGGCCGGATAGCGCACCGGGTCCGGTGCCGAAAAGGTCAGACGACCGACCGAGGCCAGGTCAAGACGTTCGACGGGCAGCGCGCGGCGGTCGGGATAGTTCAGCGCAAAACCGATGGCGTGGCGCATGTCGGGAACGCCCAGATGCGCGATCATCGCGCCGTCGCGGAAGCCGACCAGCGCATGGACCAGCGATTCCGGGTGGATCAGAACCTCGATCTGGTCGGGCCGTATGCCGAAGAATTCCTTTGTCTCGATGACTTCCAGCGCCTTGTTGAACATGGATGCCGAATCGATCGTGATCCGCTGTCCCATCGCCCAGTTCGGATGGGTCGACGCCTCGGCGACCGTCGCGGCCTTCAGCCTTTGCAGTGGCCAGTCGCGGAAGGCCCCGCCCGACGCGGTGATGACGATCCGTTCGACCGTCGCCATGTCCTCGCCGATCAGGTCCTGGAAAATCCCCGAATGCTCGCTGTCGACCGGCAGGATGCGTGCACCGCTGGCCCGTGCCGCCGCCAGAAGCAGCGGTCCCGCCGTGACGAGGCTTTCCTTGTTGGCCAGCGCGAGTGTGCCGCCGTGGCGCAGCGCGCGGAACCCCGGGACCAAGCCCGCAGCCCCGACGATGGCGCTCATCACCCAGTCGGCGGGGCGGTCGGCGGCATCGGCGATCGCCGCCCGCCCCGCCGCCACCTCGATCCCCGTGCCCGCCAGCGCGTCGCGCAGATCGCCGAGGCAGTCATCATGCGCCGTCACCGCGATTTCGGGCCTCAGGCTCCGCGCCTGCCGGGCCAGCCGGGCGATGTTCCGACCGCCCGTCAGGGCGACCGCGCGATAGGCCGCGGCCCCGCCCTGCCCATGCGATCAGGTCCGCAGTGTTGGTCCCGATGGAGCCTGTCGCGCCGAAGATGGAAACGCTGCGCATGTGCCCTCAGCCGCCGACGTGCGGCAGCGGAAGCAGCTGCGCCCAGAGCAGGCAGAAGACAACCGCACCCGACAGGCCGTCGAACCGGTCCATCAGCCCGCCATGGCCCGGGATCAGGTTCGAGGCATCCTTGACGCCCGCGCGCCGCTTGACGGCGCTTTCGGCGATATCGCCCAACTGGCCTGCAAAGCCGACAAGGGCGGAAAAAGGGATGATCCAGCCGGGCGCATCGCCCAGAACCCATGCCCCGGCACCCACCGCACCTGCCCCCGCCCAGCCGGATATGGTGCCGGACCACGTCTTCTTGGGGCTTATCGCGGGCCAGAACTTCGGCCCGCCGATCAGCCGCCCGCCGAAATACCCCAGGATGTCAACGGCGGCGACGATGAGGATCAGCCAGACGATCCAGGGCAGCCCGTATCCTGCCCGAAAGGCGACCATGCCATAGCCCGTCACCATGATCGCCAGTGCGATCCCCGCGGCCTGAAGCCGCCCCGAAGGCGCGCGCAGCCAGGCCAGAAGGGCCGGAGCGGCCAGGAACGGCATCCAGTAGGGATCGTGCCGCCACAAGACCAGCGTCAGCATCGCGGCGGCGAACAGCCCGACAAGGACGGCATCGCGGGGATGTCCGGCCGCCGTGATGCGCGCCAGTTCCCACGACATGAGGCCGACGGCCAGCACGGCAAGCGCGTTCAGCCAGACACCGCCCGCAGCCACCGCCGCACCGCACACGAGGGCCAGCGCCGCGCCCGACGCAAGCCGGGGTGCCAGGTCGTCCCAGACCGCGCGGGTCATACCGTCAGCGCACCGCCGTAGCGACGCTCGCGCTGCGAAAAGCGCATCAGGATGGATTCCAGTTCGGCCGGGGTGAAGTCGGGCCAGAGCGTGTCGGTGAATTCGTATTCCGCATAGGCCGACTGCCACAGAAGGTAGTTCGAGATGCGCGTCTCGCCGCTGGTGCGGATCACAAGGTCGGGGTCAGGAAGGTCCCACGTGTCAAGACGGTCGTTCAGCGCCGCCTCGCCGACCTGCTCGGGCAGTATGCGGCCTGCCGCCACATCGTCGGCCAGCCGACGCGCCGCGCGGGCAAGTTCGTCGCGTCCGCCGTAGTTGATCGCCACGGTCAGGTGGAGGACGTCGTTGTTCCGCGTCCGCTCCTCGATCCCGGCCATCAGCTTCTGCAGCTTCGGGTCGAGCCGTTCGCGCCCGCCGATGAACCGCAGCCGGACGCCCTCTTTCGACAGGCGTTCCGCTTCGGTCTGGATATAGCGCGCGAAGATCGACATCAGGCCGATCACTTCCTCGGTCGAGCGTTTCCAGTTCTCGGTCGAAAAGGCGTAGATCGTCAGATAGCGGATGCCGAGGCCGGGAGCCGCCTCGACGATGCTGCGGACGCGTTCGGCCCCCCGGCGATGGCCGACAAGGCGCGGCCAGCCGCGCGCGATTGCCCAGCGGCCATTGCCGTCCATGATGATGGCGACATGCGTCGGCTGCGCAGTCGTGATGTCCTTGGCGGCCATATGCCCTTTCCCGTCTGCGGTCCCTCGCGGGCCTCAGACCTGCATGATTTCTGCCTGCTTGCCATCAAGCGCGCGGTCTATCGCCACGATCGCCTTGTCGGTCAGGTCCTGAACTTCGGCTGTCCAGAATTTCTGATCGTCCTCGCTCATCCCGTCGCCCTTCGCCTTCTTGATCTGATCCATGCCGTCCCGCCGCACGTTCCGCACCGCGACGCGGGCATGTTCGGCATATTGCGCGGCGACTTTGGTCAATTCACGGCGGCGCTCTTCGTTCAGTTCGGGGATCGGCAGCATGATGATGGTGCCGTTGGTCTGCGGGTTGATCCCAAGGCCGCTTTCGCGGATCGCCTTTTCGACCTTGCCGACCATGCCCTTGTCCCAGACGTTGACCGTGACCATGCGCGGTTCGGGCACATTGACTGTGCCCAGCTGGTTGATGGGGGTCATCTGGCCGTAGGCATCGACATGGATCGGTTCGACCAGGCTTGCCGAGGCACGACCGGTGCGCAACGATGCGAATTCGTGGCGCAGCGACGTCATCGCACCCTCCATCCGGCGGCCTAACGCGTCGATGTCGATCTCAATTTCGTCCTGCGACATAGGCTCGTGCGACCTTCGGAAGTACCCTTACGCTGATCCATCTGCCCGAACCGACCCGCCGTTTCAAGCAAAACGGCGCAAACCGTGCCGTTTCGCACAACCTGTGACCGGCTGGAGACCTGCTTGGACCCTGGCAAGACCGATAGCATGGCTTTCCAAATCAGAGTTATCCGGTCCGGCGGGCCAGCGCAGAAGGGCCGGATCGGCCGATGACCGCTCCGGCAGTGTCAGCCCTGCACGATCGTGTAAGTGCCCTTGCCGGACAGGATACCCCTGAACCCACCCGGCTCATCCAGTGAGAACACGATGATCGGCAGGTCGTTGTCGCGGGCAAGTGCTATGGCCGAGGCATCCATCACGCCCAGATGCTTTTGCAGAACCTCGTCATAGGTCACGGTGTCATAGCGCTTTGCATCCGCGTGCTTCTTCGGGTCCTTGTCATAGACGCCGTCGACCTTGGTGCCCTTGAAGATCGCCTCGCAGCTCATCTCGTTGGCGCGCAGCGTGGCGGCCGTGTCGGTGGTGAAATACGGGTTGCCGGTGCCTGCGGCAAAAATGCAGACGCGCTTTTTCTCGAGGTGGCGCACCGCCCGGCGGCGGATGTAGGGTTCGCAGACCTGATCCATCGGAATGGCGCTGATGACCCGGGTGTAGATGCCCAGCGCCTCGAGGCTGGCCTGCATCGCGAGAGCGTTCATCACAGTGGCCAGCATTCCCATGTAATCGGCCGTCGTCCGCTCCATTCCCTGCGCGGATCCCTGCAACCCGCGGAAGATGTTGCCGCCGCCGATCACCATGCAGATTTCGACGCCCAGATCATGCACCGACTTCACTTCGGCGGCGATGCGGCTGACCGTTGGCGGGTGCAGGCCGTAGCCCTGGTCGCCCATCAGCGCCTCGCCCGAGATTTTCAGCAAGACGCGCTTGTAGGTGACTGACCCCGTGTCCGTATCGCTCATCCTGCCCATCCGTTTGCCGGTTTCATTGTCGGCGGGCAAAATGTAGGAAATCCCCGGCAGGTTCAACGGGCGACGGGACGAAACCCATGACGGAAACATGGGCGCAGAAATTGCGCGGTCAGTTCGGCGGTGGCCTGCCGCCGGTCGAGAGGCCGGTCCTGATCGCGGGGCCGACGGCGTCAGGCAAGTCCGCGCTGGCGATGGACATCGCGCGGGCGCAGCGGCGGATCATCGTGAACGCGGACGCGCTGCAGGTCTGGCCGATGTGGCAGGTCCTGACGGCGCGTCCGACCACGCGGGACGAAACGGAGATTGCACATGTCCTGTTCGGACACCTGCGGCGCGACGCCGACTATTCCGTCGGCCACTGGCTGCGCGAAGTGGCAGCCCTTCTGGTGCAGCATCCGAACCCGGTCATCGTTGGCGGCACCGGCCTGTTCCTGTCGGCATTGACCGAAGGACTGGCGGACATCCCGCCCACACCACCCGGGGTTCGGGCCGAGGCTGACGCGCGCCGGCTTCGCGGCGAGGCGGCGGACATGCTGGCCGCACTCGATCCGGCGACACGCGCGCGGACCGATCCGCTGAACCCGATGCGCATCCAGCGCGCCTGGGAAGTCCAGCGCGCAACGGGTCGCGGGCTGGCCGAATGGCAGGACAGCACGGGCGCACCGCTGCTGGCGCTGAAGGATGCGACGGCCCTTCGGCTTGATGCCGACCGCAACTGGCTTGCGGACCGGATCGACCGGCGCTTCGCGGCGATGCTGGACGACGGGGCTATGGACGAGGCACGGGCGGTTCTGCCCTACTGGAACCCGCGCGCGCCGTGGGCCAAGGCGATCGGCGCGCCGGAACTGATCGCGCATCTTCAGGGCGACATCAACCTGAGGGAAGCGATCGCGCGGGCGCAGGCGGCAAGCCGCCAGTATGCAAAGCGGCAAAGAACCTGGTTCCGGACCCGGATGAACGACTGGACCGGGCTGGCTGCGGATTGATCCTGCGGCCCGGCTTTCGGCTGTGCCCTGCCTATCGTCATGGAAGGTTTCATTTTTCGCTTGGGGATTGTGTTCGATTTTTATAGATTTCGCGGGTCGGGGCCCGTATCGGTCCGGCAATCGTCCGCCGCCGTCCGTGATCCGACCCGCCCGCTGCCCTTTCACCCGAAAGACCTGACCGACGTGAAGCTTTTCTCCGGCACGCCCCTGTCGCAGTTTGCCAGCCCCCCGGCGGCGGACGTCAAGCCCGCACTCGCATCGCCCGCGGTCAGCGCGAAGTTGCGCGCAACGCCGCTGGAAGGGCCATCCCGCGGGATCGCAAAACCCGCGAAGCCCGCCGCGCCGCCGCGCAAGGCGAAACCTGCCGTCATGGTCCCGCAATCGCCCCCGTCCGAAACGCGCATGGTGCCGATCCCGCGTCTTGCCGCAGGCGGGCGCTGGCGGGTCGAGGCGATGCGGTCCTATTCCGAACCGCTTCTGCTGTGGTTCACGCGCGGCCAGGGCCGGATCACCGTCGGCGGCGTGACGCGGGGTTACGGCGCGCACAACGCGATCTTCGTGCCTTCGGGCGTCATGCACGGGTTCGAGGTCGGCGCGCAATGCTACGGCACCGCGTTGTTCTTCGGGCAGCAGACCACCGTCACCTTGCCGTCGTCCCCGCAGCATCTGCGCATCCGCGACACCGGTCCGCAGGCGGAACTGACCATGATCCTGGACAGCATCCAGCGCGAAATCGAAAGCGACCGCCCCGCCCATGACCGTGCCGCACGTCACCATCTGGGGCTGCTCGGGGTCTGGCTGGAACGTCAGGTCGACCTTGCCCAGGGCGATGCCGCCAAGCCGCTGGCTGCGCAGCGCCTGGCGCGGCGCTATGCCGACCTTCTGGAACGCGATTTCCGCTCCGGCCAGGGCGTCGGCGACTTCGCGCGGGCGCTGGGCGTGACGCCGACGCATCTGTCCCGCGTCTGCAACCAGACCTGCGGACGCTCGGCATCCGACCTGCTGCATGACCGGGTCATCTTCGAGGCGCGCAGGCTTCTGTCGGAAACGCGGTTGCCGGTCGGACAGGTATCGCAATCGCTGGGCTTCACCTCGCCCGCCTATTTTACCCGCGCTTTCCAGGCACGGACGGGCAAGACCCCGTCTGCTTTCCGCAAGGGCGGCTGAATCCGACATCCGGAGCGCTCCGGACGACCGTGACTGTCGCAAACGTCATCCACACGGTCGAAAAGCGGCGTTGACGCAGGGTGGAAAACAATGCGGAATACCCGCAGGCTGAGGGGAACCCGCTGAACCAGAAGACCCGCCCTTGAATGGCGGGCCAGCGGCGCACCCGAACCAAAAAACGTCTCACAGGGAGAATTGAGACATGACCAAGCATTTTGCGCCGGAGACCATCCACCCGGCCGCCCGGATGTATGCCGCGGAGTTCAGGGCAGGCGCACTCAGCCGCCGTGAATTCCTTACCAGATCGACCGCCCTTGGCGTGTCCGCCGCCGCCGCTTATGGCCTGATCGGGCTGAACGCCCCTGCGCAGGCCGAAAGCCATGTGCAGGTCGGAGGCGTGCTGCGCGTCGCGATGGAGACGAAGGCCCCCAAGGACCCGCGTCTGACGGACTGGCCGCAGATCGCGAACTTCTACCGCGGGTGGCTGGAATATCTGATCCAGTACAACCCGGACGGGACGTTCGAGGGCCGGCTTCTGGAAAGCTGGTCTGCCAATGACGACGCGACCGAATACACCCTGGTCGTCCGTCAGGGCGTCACGTGGAACAACGGCGACGCCTTCACCGCCGACGACGTGGTGCGCAATTTCGGGCGCTGGACGGACGGCAATGTCGAAGGCAGCTCGACGGCTTCGCGTTTCCCCGGCCTGCAGAACCCTGACACCAAGATGTTGCGTGACGGGGCCGTGACCAAGGTCGATGACTTCACCGTCAAGCTCAGCCTGTCGGCGCCCGATGTCGCGGTGGTTCCGAACGTGGCTGACTATCCTTGCGCCGTGACGCATGCGAGCCTCAAGGACGGCGAGGATCCTTCGGCCAACCCGATCGGCACCGGTCCCTATCTGCCCGGCGAGGTTTCGGTCGGCCAGCGCCTGACGCTGGTGCGCAATGCCGATCACGCCTGGTGGGGCGGCACTGTTCCGCTGGACGAGGTTCACTACATCGATTTCGGCACCGACCCCTCGGCGATGGTCTCGCTGGCCGGGTCCGACGAGGTGGACGTGAACTATAAATCGACGGGCGATTTCATCGGGATGCTCGATGATCTCGGCTGGAAGAAGTACGAAGCGGTGACGGCGTCGACAATCGTCTGCCGGTTCAACCAGAACGACGATCTCTACAAGTCCAAGGCCGTGCGTCAGGCGCTGCAGCTTTCGGTGGACAACAATGTCGTGCTGGAACTTGGCTACAACGGGTTGGGCACGACTGCTGAAAACCACCATGCCTGCCCGGTCCATCCCGAATACGCACAGATCCCGCCGCAGACGATCAATCCGGGCGGACTGAAAGCGGTGCTGGAGGCCGAGGGCCTGGCCGACGCGGAATTCGATCTGATCTCGCTTGATGATGGCTGGGAAGCAGCGACTTCGGATGCGGTCGCGGCGCAGATGCGCGATGCGGGCGCGAATGTGAAGCGGACGGTGATGCCGGGATCGACCTTCTGGAACGACTGGCAGAAATACCCGTTCTCCTCCACAACATGGAACCACCGCCCGCTGGCCGTGCAGAACATGTCGCTGGCCTATACCTCGACGGGTTCCTGGAACGAGACCGGCATGGCCAACGCCGAATTCGACGCCGCGATGGCGCAGGCCCTGTCGCTCGCCGATGCCGACAAGCGCCGCGAGGTGATGGTCACGCTTGAAACCATCCTGCAGGACGAGGGCTTCATCGTGCAGCCGTTCTGGCGGTCGCTGTTCCGTCACGCCAAGGAAAACGTGGTGGGTGTCGAAATGCACCCGTCATTCGAGCACCATCACTACAAATGGTCGCTCGCCGCTGCCTGATCCGATGGTCCTGCGGGCGCACTCTGCGCCCGCAGGATATCATCCGATCCGTTCCGACTGACATCCGACAGTCCGCCCGAAAGGAACCGTCATGCTGGCGTTCTTGCTGCGACGCATCGGGGTCATGCTGCTGACGGCCCTTGTGCTGACGATGGTCGTCTTCACCCTGACCAACATGAAGCCGAACCTTGAGAAGCTGGCGCGGACCGAAGGGTCGGTTCGCATGACCGATCAGGCCGTGGACGACTGGATCGTCCAGAACGGCCACGGCGGCTGGATGGTCGCGCTATGCCGAATGGCTGGGTGTGCTGCCCGGCTGGACCTACACCGACGAAAAAGGCACCGTCACTGGTCGCTGCATCAACCGCGACAACACGCCCGAGACCGCGCCGCGCTTCTGCGGCGTGCTGCAGGGCGACTGGGGCCGGTCGGTCGTCTTCAAGCAACCCGTCCTGCAGGTCATCGGCAAGTCCCTTGGTGCGACCGGATGGCTGATGCTCTGCGTCATCCTGGTCATGGTGCCGGTCTCGCTGATCATCGGCATCCTGTCCGGCATGAAGGAGGGGTCGCGGCTTGACCGGTCGCTCTCGACCTTTTCCATCGCCTCGACTGCCACGCCGGAATATGTGTCCGGCGTTATTCTTGTGGTGCTTCTGGGCTCCGCGACAGCGGGTCTCTCGCCGCTGCTGAAGGACTGGGGCTGGATCGAGGGCAAGACACTGTTCCTTGGCACCGCGACCAGCGCCATGGACAACATCACCTTCTGGAACTTCGCCCTGCCGGTCGCCACCATCGCGCTGTACGGCATCGGCTATATCGCCCGGATGACGCGGGCCAGCATGACCGAGGTGATGACCGCGCAGTATATCCGCACCGCCCGGCTGAAAGGTGTCAGGTTCCGCGACGTGGTCATCCGGCACGCGCTGCGCAACGCGTTGATCGCACCCTTCACCGTCATCATGCTGCAGTTTCCCTGGCTGCTGAACGGCGTCGTGATTGTCGAGACCCTGTTCAACTACAAGGGCTTCGGCTGGACGCTGGTGCAGGCGGCGGGGAACAACGACATAAACCTGCTGCTCGGCTGTTCGGTTGTCGCGGTCATCGTCGTGCTGGTCACGCAGCTGATCTCGGACATCGGCTACGTCTATCTCAACCCCCGGATCAGGATCGGCTGACATGCAGGAAATCGGTTGGGGCACCATCTTCGTCATCTTCGTCAAGCAGTTCCTGCCGGTCTGGATCGCGCTGATCGTCACCTTCGCGGTGTCGTTCCGGTTCCGCCGCAAGCTGGGGCTGTACGGCAAGCTGTTTGACTCGACCGTCGGGATGATCGGCTTCGGCATGGTCATGTTCTGGGTCTTCACCGCGGTCTTCGCCGATCAGGTCGCCCTGTTCGATGTCCTGTCGCAGGTGTCCGGCATGAAGAACAAGGTGCCCGGCACCCCGCTGCCTGACGGGTCGGGTTACTACATCTTCGGCGGGGATCATCTGGGCCGCGATGTATTCAGCCGGATGGTGCAGGGCAGCCGGATTGTCGTGCAGATCGCCCCAATTGCGACGCTGTTCGCCTTCATGGTCGGCGTCACGCTGGGCCTGCCTGCGGGGTATTACGGCGGGCCGCTCGACACCGTGCTGTCGTTCTTCGCCAACCTGATCCTCGCCTTCCCCGTGATCCTGCTGTTCTACCTGCTCGTCACGCCCGAGATCGTCGAGACCGGCCTGCCGCAGTATCTGGCTGTCGTGCTGTTCCTTTTCCCGCTGATCTTCCTTGTGGTGCTTCTGAACTCGCGCTTCTACGTCAAGCCGCAGTTCCGCAACATTCTGATCGCGGCCATGCTGGTGATCGGCGGGTGGCTGTACCTGTCACTGGTGTCCGAAGCCGAAACACGCGTCACACTGCTGCCAGCCGCGCTTGACTGGCTGCATGTGCCCGGCAACATCCTGATCGTTTTCGTGTCGGTTGTCTTCGTGAACGCCCCGACCGTTTTCCGCATCGTCCGCGGCATCGTCCTGGACATCAAGACGCGCGACTATGTGGCGGCGGCCCAGACCCGGGGCGAGGGCACCTGGTACACGATGCTGTGGGAAATCCTGCCCAACGCACGCGGGCCGCTGATCGTCGATTTCTGCCTGCGGATCGGGTATACGACGATCCTGCTCGGCACCCTCGGCTTCTTCGGCCTCGGCCTGTCGCCGGAAAGCCCGGACTGGGGATCGACGATCAACGCGGGGCGCAAGCTGCTGACCATCGCGCCCTTCCCGCGATCGTGCCCGCGCTCGCGCTGATGAGCCTGGTGCTGGGCCTGAACCTGCTGGCGGACGGCTTGCGCGAAGAAAGCCTGAAGGACTGACGCCAGGATGCAGAATCGTTCACGGAAATTCTTCATCACCGAGAATCCTTCGAGAAGGATCTTCTTGTGCCGCGAAGGAGCCGACAAGATGACCAAAGCTGCCTATGACGGCCCGATCCTCGAGATCAGCAACCTCTCGATCAGCTTCTTCACGCGGCTGCGCGAAATTCCCGCCGTCATGGATTTCTCCTGCACCGTCATGCCGGGCGAGGCGATGGGACTGGTGGGCGAGTCGGGCTGCGGCAAGTCCACCGTCGCGCTGGCCGTGATGCGGTATCTCGGCAAGAACGGGCGGATCACCGGCGGGTCGATAAAGTTCAAGGGCCGCGATCTGGTGAACATGTCGACGAGGAACTGCGCCACATCCGCGGGTCCGAAATCGCCATGATCTATCAGGAACCGATGGCATCGCTGAACCCGGCGATGCGGATCGGCGCGCAGTTGGCTGAAGTGCCGATGATCCATGAAGGCATGGCGCAGGACAAGGCGATGGCACTGGCGCGCCAGATCGTGGCCGACGTCCGCCTGCCCGACCCCGACCGCATCCTCAAGGCGTATCCCCACCAGCTGTCGGGTGGCCAGCAGCAGCGCATAGTGATTGCGATGGCCCTGATGTCCAAGCCCGCGCTGCTGATCCTGGACGAACCGACCACGGCGCTGGACGTGACGGTCGAGGCGGGCATCGTCGATCTGGTCAAGGACCTCGGCCACAAATACGGCACCTCGATCCTGTTCATCAGCCACAATCTTGGACTGATCCTGGATGTCTGCGACCGGCTCTGCGTCATGTATTCCGGCGAGGCGGTCGAGACGGGGCGCATCGCCGATGTCTTCGACAAGATGCAGCACCCCTATACGCAGGCGCTGTTCCGGTCCATCCCGCTGCCGGGCGCGGACAAGAACTCGCGGCCTCTGGTGTCGATCCCCGGCAACTTCCCCCTGCCCCACGAACGCCCCAACGGCTGCAACTTCGGCCCCCGCTGCGACTATTTCGAAGCCGGGCGCTGCGATCAGGGCGACATCCCGATGTTCACTGTTCCGCATGGGGAACGCCACGGATCGCGTTGCCTGAAGTTCGCGGAAATCGACTGGAACCTGCCACCGAAGGCCGCGAAGCGGACCGAAAAGGCGGTTCCGGGCAAGGTCGTTCTGCGGATGGAGGATCTGAAGAAGTACTACGAGGTCTCGGCCAGCAAGCTGTTCGGCGGGGGTGGCGTGACGAAAGTGGTGAAGGCCAATGAAACGCTGTCCTTTGAGGCACGCGAAAGCGAGACGCTGGCGATCGTGGGCGAGAGCGGCTGCGGCAAGTCGACGTTCGCCAAGGTTCTGATGGGCCTCGAGACCGCGACCAGCGGCAAGATCATTCTCTATGGCGAGGATATCCAGGACACGCCCATCGAAAAGCGCAGCACCGAAACCGTCTCGGGTGTCCAGATGGTGTTCCAGAACCCGTTCGACACGCTGAACCCCTCGATGACCATCGGGCGGCAGATCATCCGCGCGCTGGAAATCTTCAAGGAAGGCAACAGCGACGAAGACCGCCGGAACCGGATGCTGGAGCTTCTGGACCTGGTCAAGCTGCCGCGCCAGTTCGCCGAACGGATGCCGCGCCAGTTGTCGGGCGGGCAGAAGCAGCGCGTCGGAATCGCGCGGGCCTTTGCGGGCGGGGCCAAGGTGGTGGTTGCGGACGAGCCCGTCAGTGCGCTCGACGTGTCGGTGCAGGCAGCGGTGACGGACCTGCTGATGGAGATCCAGCGCAAGAACAAGACGACGCTCCTCTTCATTTCGCACGACCTGTCGATCGTCCGCTACCTGTCAGACCGGGTGATGGTGATGTATCTGGGCCATGTCGTGGAACTCGGCACGACCGATCAGGTCTTCAGCCCGCCCTATCACCCCTATACCGAGGCGCTGCTGTCGGCGGTTCCGATCGCGGATACGCGGGTGAAGAAGAAGCGGATCGTGCTGGACGGCGACATCCCTTCGGCGATGAACCCGCCGCCGGGATGCCCGTTCCAGACCCGCTGCCGATGGAAGTCGAAGGTGCCGGGGAACCTCTGCGATACGATCGTGCCGCCGATCCGGGTGCTGGCGGGGAACCACCAGATCAAGTGCCATCTACCGGACGAAGTCTTTGCCGAAATGGAGCCGGTCATCACCATCGCGGCCGAATAGCGGGCAGGACGAGGCAGGTCGGCCCGAGGCGGCGCGCGACGGCTCCGGTGCCAAGCTTGAAACGGGCAAGACCCGGGTTCTGTTCGGTGTCGGTGACGCCGAGGTTCACGCTTGTGATTTTCCGCGCGCGAAGCTGCGCCATCCCTGACCAGAGCAGGGCATTGTGGGCGTGGGCCCGGCGACCGCGTTCGGATGTCCAGCCAAGCTGATAGGTCGCGGCGCGGCCGTGGGTCAGGAACAGCATCGCGGCGACAAGGCCTGTCCGGTCTGTCGCCTGAACCAGCAGGGCCTCATCCGGCGCAACCTCGGTCCATGCGCGCAGGAATGCGGGTGGCAGCCCGCCGTAGCGCCTTGTCCGGCGCTGCTCGGCCTCATGCGCGATCAGCGGACGAAGGTCTTGAAAGCCGGGCTGACAGGTCGAAATCGTCAGCCCGGCGGCCTCGGCCCGGACCAGACGATTGCGCCACTTTCCGTGCAGCCCGGCCCGGAGCGACAGCAGGTCCGGCGACAGATCGATTACGGCTTCGGTCCGCGGTGCGGCCAGCCGGATCAAGCCCCAACCGCTGAACCATTCCGACGGTGTCACGATAAGAATGCCTTTGGTCTTCGCAGCCAGACCGCGAACAGCAGCGCGGGCAGTATCGGTATCAACTGAACCCGCCCAGACCGGCCCGCGATGAAGCGCACTCAGGTCCAGGGGCCCCACGCGCCGCGTCACGACCTGCGCAAATCCACGCGGGCCCCCGGCATCGATCTCGAATCGCCGGACCCGCGCCCCAAGCGCCGCTGCGGCCTGCCCGTAGTCCCAGGATTGCTGAAGCGGTGACCCGGCAACGGTCAGTTCAGCGTCCCAGTCTGCCCGTGACATGAGCGCTTCTGCGATCTCCATGGATCGCAGTTAAGCGGTCGGAAACTTAAGGCGCCCTTAATCCGGAGAAGCCCCAAAAGCCAACGGGCAGGACGGTTTCCCATCTGCCCGCTGACACGTCGCTGCCCGGTGACAGGGAGGAGCTACCGGTAGAGCAGCGATTTCCCTTCGTGGAAGACATGCACTTTTTTCGGATCGGCGGTCAGACGCACGGAGGTGTGCCGCAGGTTGGAATGAATGCCCGCAACCTTGCTCACGACCTGCGCCGCATCGCCCTGCTTTTCGAAGTAGAGCAGCGTCACCTCGCCAAGCGCTTCGGTCAGGCCGACCTTGCCTTCGAAGATATACTCCCCATCGACCGGGTTCAGGTCTTCAGGGCGGACGCCGATCCGCACCTTCATGCCTTTGTCGGCTCCGTTCGTCGGGATTGCCGCGCGGGCAGTGCCGCCGCCTGCGACCTTGACCGTCGTGATCGGGCCGGTGTCGACAACCTCGCCGGACAGCAGGTTCATCGCGGGCGACCCGATGAACTGCGCCACGAATTCGTTCTGCGGACGCTCGTACAGGTCCAGCGGGCTGCCGACCTGGCTGATCCCGCCGCCCGCCAGAACGACGATACGGCTGGCCAGCGTCATCGCCTCGACCTGGTCGTGGGTCACGTAGATCATCGTCGAGTTCGGCATCGCCTCTTTCAGCTGCGCGATCTCGATCCGCGTCGCCACGCGCAGGGCCGCGTCGAGGTTCGACAGCGGCTCGTCAAACAGATAGACCTTGGGGTCGCGGACGATGGACCGTCCGATGGCGACGCGCTGGCGCTGGCCGCCGGACAGCGCCTTGGGCAGACGGTCAAGATAGGGCGTCAGCTGCAGGATGCGGGCGGCCTTGTCGACCGCTGCCTTGATCTCGGTGTCCGACTTCTTGGCGATCTTCAGCGCGAAGGACATGTTGTCGCGCACGGTCATATGCGGGTAGAGCGCGTAGGACTGGAACACCATGGCGATCCCGCGCTGCGCCGGGGGTACGTCATTCATCCGCACGCCGTCGATGCTGAAATCACCGCCGGTGATGCGTTCCAGGCCTGCGATCATCCGAAGCAGCGTGGATTTCCCGCAGCCCGAAGGTCCGACGAAGACGATCAGCTCGCCCGTTTTGATGTCCAGATTGATGTTCTTGAGAACCTGCACCTCGCCATAGCCCTTGGCCACGTTCACAAGTTTCAGATCAGCCATGATCTCGCCTCCCCACTATCTGTCTATGTCGCCGTCGCAAGACAGGCCTGCCAGGGCCCGAGCTCTGCGCGTCCGTCGCCGATTGTCGCCGTTCCGATGTCCTTGCCGATCGCGGCCCAGCCGCCCACGGGCAGCGTGACCGAAGCCGGGGTGTCGCCGATATTGAAGGCGCAGAAGATGCGCTCGGTCCCGTCCGTCCGCAGGAAGGACAGGACATTTCCGTGCGCCGCGTAATCCTGCATGGTGCCGGTCTTGAGTGCAGCATGCGCGGATCGCAGACCCAAGGCCCGGCGATAATGATGCAGAACCGAGGCCGGTGCGCCATCCTGCGCCGCGACGGACCGTTTCAGATGGTCCGGATCAACCGGAAGCCAGGTCCGGGCTGCGTCGGAGAATCCGCCATTGGCATTGTCCGTGACCCAGGTCATCGGCGTGCGGCAACCGTCACGGCCCTTGAACTCGGGCCAGAACTGGATGCCGTAGGGGTCCTGCAGGTCCTCGAAGGCCACGTCCGCCTCGGGCAGGCCCAGTTCCTCGCCCTGATAGAGGCAGAGCGATCCGCGCAGCGTGACGAGCAGCGTTGCATACAGTCTGGCGGATGCGTCGGTCAGCTTCCAGCGCGTGACATGGCGGACCGTGTCATGGTTCGAGAATGCCCAGCAGGGCCAGGCATCGGGGGCAAGGGCCTGCAACCGCGCAAAGACCTCGACCGCGCGCTGGGCGGTCAGCGGTGTCGGGGCCAGAAACTCGAACGCATAGCACATCTGGACCTTGTCACCGCCTGAGGTGTATTCGGCCATGATCTCCAGCCCGCGCTGCGCATCGCCGACCTCGCCCACGGCGGCGGCGCCGTAGGGGTTCAGGACCGCGCGGAATTTCTTCAGGAATTCAAGGTTCTCTGGCTGGTTCTTGCTGAACAGGTGCACCTGATGGTTGTAGGGGTTCACCTTGGGCGCGATGGAGTCGTTGCGCAGTTCCTTCGGCAGGGACGGGTTGTCGCGCAGATACTTGTCCGCGATGTAGAAGTTGATCGTGTCCAGCCGGAACCCGTCGACCCCGCGCTTCAGCCAGAAGCGGGCGACATCCAGCAGAGCCTCCTGCACCGCATCGCAATGGAAGTTCAGATCGGGCTGCGAGGTCAGGAAATTGTGCAGGTAATACTGTTCGCGCCGCGAGTCCCATTGCCATGCTGACCCGCCGAAGACCGACAGCCAGTTGTTCGGCGGTGTCCCGTCGGGCTTCGGTTCGGCCCAGACGAACCAGTCGGCCTTGGGGTTGCGGCGGTTCTTGCGGCTCTCGATGAACCACGGGTGCTGGTCCGACGTATGCGACAAGACCAAATCGATCATCACGCGCAAACCCAGATCATGCGCGCGCGCGACCAGCGCGTCGAAATCGGCCAGCGTGCCGAACATCGGGTCGACGTCGCAATAGTCGCTGACGTCATAGCCGAAGTCCTTCATCGGCGAGGTGAAGAAGGGGCTGATCCAGATGGCATCGGCGCCCAGCGATGCAATATGGGGCAGCCGTGCCGTGATCCCGGCCAGATCGCCGACACCGTCGCCGTCGGCGTCCTGGAAGCTGCGGGGATAGACCTGATAGATCACAGCCCCGCGCCACCAGTCGGTGCCCCCGGTCTGCAGCTGTCCCACGGATACCTGCGTCATCTTCATCGTCCGGTCACTTGACCGACCCGGCAAGCAGGCCGCGCACGAGGTATTTCTGCATCGCAAAGAACACGATCAGCGGCACGGCGATCGAGATGAAGGCGGACGTCGCCAGCAGTTCCCAGTCCCCGCCGCGCGAGCCCATCAGCTCCTTCAGCTGACCGGTCATCACGAGCTGATCCTCGGTCGAGCCCAGGAAGACGAGGGCGACCAGAAGGTCGTTCCACGTCCAGAGAAACTGGAAGATCGCAAAGGACGCCAGCGCCGGGAAGGACAGCGGCAGGATGATCTTGAGGAAGATCTGGAAGTCGGTCGCGCCGTCCACGCGCGCGCTTTCGATGATCTCGCGCGGCAATCCGGCCATGTAGTTGCGCAGAAGGTAGATGGCGAGCGGCAGGCCGAAGGCGGAGTGCGCAAGCCAGATGCCGAGATAGGATTTCCCGATGCCGGCGGCGAGGTGCATTTTCAGCAGCGGGATCAGCGCAAGCTGAAGCGGCACGACCAGCAGCCCGACGACGCAGGCGAGAAGCAGCGCGCGGCCCGGAAACTCCATCCATGCCAGCGCGTAGGCGGCAAAAGCCGCGATCAGGATCGGGATGATCGTCGCCGGAATCGACACCGTCATGGTGTTGAAGAACCCGCGGGCCAGGCCCTCGCCCGACAGCACGCGGGTGTAGTTTTCGGTCGTGAAGCTGGGCGGCTGCTTGGTCGAGACGAAGAAACGTTCGCCCCGCGTGCCCTCGAATGCGGTGGGCGATGTCAGGCGGTAGGTGCCGTCGGCATTGACCGTCAGTTCGTAGCCTTCCGAGGTCTTTGTCGTTTCGCCGACCTTCACCGCATTCGGTTCTTTCGACGTCGTGCCGAAGCCCGCGATGGCACCGGACTGCCCTTCTTCAAAGGCGCTGCCTTCGATCACGAAGAGACCGTCGACCTGCTTGGCGGTATCGGGTGCCGCCGAGCGGACCTGAAGCGCCGCCTCCTGCGAGAACAGCGAGTTCCACCAACCCGACGAAATGATCTGGTCCTTTTCGCGGAACGAAGACACCAGCAGACCGAAGGTCGGGATCGTCCACAGCAGCACCAGCAGCAGCGCACCGATGTTCACCGCCCAGGTCAGGCTCGATTTCTGGCCAACGATGTTTTCCATCAGCGCATTTCCTTCCGGGCGTTGCGGATGTTCCAGATCATGATCGGTGTCACCAGAAGCATGATGACGATGGCGATGGCCGACGCGCGACCGCTGTCCTGCCCCCGGACAAGCCAGTCGAACATGTAATTGCCAAGCACCTGCGTGCCCCATTGGCCGTTGGTCATGGTCAGCACGATGTCAAAGACCTTGAGCACGGTGATGGTGATCGTGGTCCAGACGACCAGGATCGTGCCCCAGATCTGCGGCACCTTGATCTTGAAGAATATCTGCAGGGGCGACGCGCCATCGAGGATCGCAGCCTCGACGGTTTCCTCGGGGATGCCGCGCAGGGCGGCGGACAGGATGACCATGGCGAAGCCGGTCTGAATCCAGATCAGCACGACCATCAGCAGGAAAGAGTTCACGATTTCCGATGTCAGCCAGGTCTGCGGCGCACCCCCGAAGAACTCGTAGATCGCGTTGAGCAGGCCGATCTGCTTGGTGCCTTCGGGGCGGAAGTCATAGACGAATTTCCAGATGACCGACGCGCCGACAAATGAAATCGCCATCGGCATGAAGATCATGGCCTTGGCGAAGTTACCCCAGCGGATACGGTCGGTCAGGGCGGCGGCAAGCAGGCCGAACAGCGTCGAGAAGGCGGGCACGACAAGCAGCCAGAGGATGTTGTTTCGCATGGATTCGCGGAACTTTTCGTCACCCAGCATCCAGGTGTAGTTCGACGTTCCGACGAATTCGCGGCCATCCTTGTCCATGAAGGACAGGTAGATCGACCAGAACAGCGGATAGACCAGATAGAGCGTCAGAAGGATCATCGCGGGCAGAAGGAACAGCCAGGGGCGGATCGCATTCGCCTTGTTGATGTTGGCCGATATGTTCGCGCCCTTGGCCGGGTAGATCCGGTCCAGCACGATGTTCGACACGAAGTAGTAGAATAGGCACCCGCCCACGCCGATGAAAATCGTCAGTGCTGCGTTGAAGGCCTGTTGCATGATGGTCCCCCGTGATCGTCCGGCGATGTCGGCATGCGCAGTCCGGTAGGTCCGGATCGTATGAGATACGTGCAGGGAACGCCCGCCGGAACAAGGTTCCGGCGGGCGTAAGGTCTGGCCTTACTTCAGCGAGTCCCAGGTGCCCTGGATGCTGTCGGCCACTTCCTGCGCGGACTTGCCGCCGGTGTAGTCGACCATGCCGGTCCAGAACACGCCCGCGCCGACGCCGCCGGGCATCAGGTCGGAACCGTCAAACCGGAAGGTGGTGGCGTTCAGAAGGATGTCGCCCATCTTGCGCAGGGTCGGGTCGCCGTAGAGTTCGGTGTTAACGCCCTTGTGCGGCGTCAGGAAGCCGGTCTGTGCCATCCAGACTTCATGCGCGATCGGCGTCGTCAGGAAGTCGACGAAAGCACGGCCCGCTTCCGATTCCTTCATCAGGCCGAACACGGTGCCCGCGCCCAGAACCGGCTTGCCGAGGTCCTTGCCCGCATAGGACGGGAAGTAGAAGAAGTCGGCATCTTCACCGATGACCGTGCCTTCGGGGAAGAAGGACGGGATGAACGACGCCTGGCGGTGCATGTAGCACTGGGGCGGCGACGTGAAGAGACCCTTCGGCGCGTCGCGGAAGTCGGTCGAGGCCACGGCCCCGGCACCACCCGCAACATAGGCGTCGTTCTTGGCGAAGTAGCCGTATTCGTCGATCGCGGCCACGACGACCGGATCGTTGAAGGCCAGTTCGTTCGACACCCACTTGTCATAGTTTTCAGGGCTGGTCGTGCGCAGCATCATGTCCTCGACCCAGTCGGTCGCGGGCCAGCCCGTCGCGCCGCCCGAACCCAGACCGATGCACCACGGCACGCCGCCGTCGGCCACGATCGTGTCCGTCAGCGTCTTGAGGTCTTCCATCGATTCCGGCACCGCATAGCCCGCATCCTCGAAGTTCTCGGGCGAATACCAGACCAGCGACTTCACATCGACCTTGTAGAAAAAGCCGAACAGTCCGGGATTTCCGTCCGGACCCGGGAAGGTCGCAAGATCGACCCAGGACTGACCGGCGGCATAGTTGTCCTTGGTCCAGTTGCCGATGTCGTCGCCCAGCGGAAGGACCTGCCCCTTGGCGGCCATGCCGCGCATCAGGCCCGGCTGCGGAAAGACAGCCACGTCGGGCGGGCTGCCCGCTTCGGCGTCAATCACGACCTGCTGCTCGAACCCTTCGGCACCGATGTATTCGACATCGACGCCCGAGGCCGCTTCGAAATAGGCGATGACGGTGGACACCAGTTCCTGGTCGGGCCCGAGCCAGGGGCCGAGGACCGTGATCTTCTGACCGTCCAGATTGTATTTCGCGTCGAAGTCAGCCAGCGACTGCCAGTTGAACGCGCCTTCGCCAATCGGGAACTTGAAGTCTTGCGCCGCAGCCGCACTGGCGCACAAAGCAAGCGCCGCGGCGCTCGCATACAGGCTGGATTTCATTCTATCCTCCCAGATAGAGGCGCATGTCGCGCCATTTTGATCCTTGCGCCGGAATCAAATTCAAAGCGCTTTGGATGTTGCACGCTGACCCAGTGTCATCTTTTTGTCAACGATGACGACAGCAGGCGTGCGAAATAATCGTGGAATTCGAACAGGGGCGATGCCCGCCCACGTAAACGATTGCGTTGACGCAGACCGACGCCACGGAATAGATGTTCCAGAATTGAAAGCGCTTTGGCTGCCCTGACCTATGAACCTCAAGCAGCTCTCCGAGCAACTGGGACTGTCTCAGACGACGGTCAGCCGGGCTTTGAACGGATACCCCGAGGTCAATGAGGAAACCCGTGAACGCGTGATCGACGCGGCGCGGCGCAACAATTACCGGCCGAACACGCGCGCCAAAAGCCTTGCGACGGGCCGCGCGATGGCAATCGGTCACGTCATCCCGATTTCCACCAAGCATGAAATCGTGAACCCGATCTTCTCGGATTTCATCGCGGGCGCGGGCGAGACCTATTCCGCCGCAGGCTATGACATGGTGCTGTCGGTCGTGTCAGACGAGGACGAGGCCGATGCCTACCGCCAGTTCAAGGCCCGCGGCACGGTCGATGGCGTTATCCTGCACGGTCCGCGCCTGAACGACCCGCGCATCCCCCTGCTGCACGACATCGGCCTGCCGTTCCTGATCCACGGGCGTTCGACCGGGGCCACCCTGCCCTATTCCTGGCTGGACGTGAACAACCGCCGTGCCTTTGAACGCGCGACCGAGTTCCTCCTCGACCTCGGCCACCGGCGCATCGCGCTGGTCAACGGGCTTGAAATCGATGGATTTCGCGATCCGACGCCGGACAGGCTATGAGAATGCGCTGAAATCGCGCGGCGTGGCACCCGATCCTGCCCTGATGCGGTCCGACGAGATGACCGAATATTTCGGCTACCGCTCGGCGATGGAGATGCTGGACCGCGCCGACCCGCCGACGGCTTTTCTGACCGCCTCGCTGATTTCGGCCTTCGGCGTGCGCCGCGCGCTCGAGGACCGGGGCCTCAAGATCGGCAGGGATGTGTCCGTGGTCACGCATGACGATGAACTCAGCTATCTGCGGAACGGCGAGGACGTCCCGATCTTCACCGCAACGCGGTCGTCGGTGCGTGAGGCTGGGCGCAAAACGGCTGAAATGCTGCTTGACCTGATCCGCTCGCAGTCAACCGTACCGGTCAACCGTCTGCTGGAGGCAGAGCTGATGGTGGGCCTGTCGACGGGACCCGTTTCCGGCGCAGCCAGAGCCCCTTGAGACACCGCGGACGCCGATACCGATCTGGCTTCGCCGGAACGAAGTCGGTAAGCCAGCCCAAACAGACCGGAGTTGAAGAACATGGCCAGCAGACCCCAGCCGCTCCGCCTTCTGGCAGATATCGGCGGCACCAACACGCGCGTGGCGCTGGCGCACGGGACAACGGTCGACCATGCGACGATCCGGCGGTTCGCCAATGCCGATCACGGGCACCTGACCGAGATTCTGACGCGCTTCGTCGCAGATGCGGGTGCCGGACCGATTGACGGTGCCTGCGTCGCGGCGGCAGGGCCGGTCCGCGACGGTGTGGCCGAGATGACAAACCTGTCCTGGGTCATCACATCCGACGATGTCGCGCGGGCAACCGGTGCCCGGCGCGTGGCGATCCTGAACGACCTGCAGGCACAGGGCCACGCGCTTGACCATGTCACATCGGACAACCTGCGGCCGGTGATTGCGGCAAGTGCGGCAGGGACGCCGCCGCGCGGCGCGTCGCGGCTGGTGATCGGGGTCGGAACCGGGTTCAACGCCGCCCCGGTGCACTTCGGTCCGGGCGGCTGGATCGTTCCGGCATCGGAATGCGGACATATCTCGCTGCCGATCCGGGATGACGCCGACGTTCGGGTGATGCGTTTTGTCGAAAGCGCGCATGGCTTCCCCTGTGTCGAAGATGTCCTGTCGGGGCGTGGGCTGGAGCGTGTCCTGGCCTTCGTGACCGCCGAGGCCGGCGCCGAAGAGCACCGGACCGCCGCCGACATCATGGCGGCCATTGCCCAGGGATCAGACCGTCGTGCCGACGAGGCCGGGCAGATTTTTGTCCGCATGCTCGGCAATGTCGCGGGAAACCTGTCGCTGATCCATCTGCCCTTCGGCGGTGTCTATCTGATCGGCGGCGTCGCACGGGCCTTTGCCCCCTATCTGGCGCGGTTCGGCTTTGCCGCCGCGTTCCGTGACAAGGGGCGGTTTGCCGAATTCATGGCCAATTTTGCGGTCCATCTGCTGGTCGACGACTATGCCGCCCTGACCGGATGCACCGCATATCTGGACGGCCTGGCCGACTGACCTCTGCACTCTGCTGCCCATCGACGGCGTCGCATGGCGGGACCTGCGCGTGCCGCCACCGGTAACGTCCGTCTGCCGTCAAGGCGAAATTAATCCATCGACCCTAAGCCTGCGATGTCCCCGGGCGGGGTGGCGTGACAACGCAGCACATTGGCGATCGGGACCGGATGACCAGCACCATCAAGCTAGATGCCCGGCTGGACCTTCGCGCGGCGAGGGTGCTGGCGGGGAAAATCCGCAACCACGACGGAATGCCCCTTGGCATCGACGCGGGTCAGGTTCAGCACCTGGGCGCGCTCTGCCTGCAGGTCCTGCTTGCTGCAGCTGCTTCCCGGCGCGCGCGGGGCCTTGCGCTGTCCGTGGCACCCCGGTCGCAGGCTTTCGACACAGCGCTCCGTCACTTCGGAATTGCGCCGGCACAGATCCAGGGCGGGACCGCCGGATGAGCAGATGTGTTCTTGCCGTCGATGACAGCCGCACCATCCGCGACATGCTGACCTACGCGCTGACGGGTGCCGGTTTCACCGTCCACCTGGCCGAGGACGGGCAGCACGGGCTCGAGGTGCTGGCAGGCCTGCACCCCGACGTCATCATCTCGGACATCAACATGCCACGGCTCGACGGCTTCGGGTTCATCGAGGCGGTGCGCGCCATCGACCGTCTGCGGGCCATCCCGATCCTTGTGCTCACGACGGAGAGCGCGCCCGAGATGAAGGCCCGCGCCCGCGCCGCCGGGGCTACGGGATGGGTCGTCAAGCCGTTCGACCCGCCAAAGCTCGTGCGCGCGCTTGAAATGGTCTCCGGTTAGGTCGGGGCGATAGATGGCCATCGACCCGATGAAGGAAATCCGGGCGTCATTCTTCGGCGAATGCGATGAGCTCGTTGAACGCCTGCAGGACGCGCTGAACCACATGGCCGACGGCACGTCGGATGCCGAGACCATAAACGACGTCTTCCGCGCGGTGCATTCGATCAAGGGCGGTGCAGGGGCCTTCGACCTGACCGCGCTGGTCGCCTTCGCCCATCGGTTTGAGACGGTGATGGATGCATTGCGGTCCGGATCGATTGCGGCTGACAACGCGCTGATCAAGGGCCTGTTCCAGGCGACGGACGGCCTGATCGACGTGATTGCGGCAGCACGCGACGACGGGCCCTGCCCGCCCGGTTCCGACGCGACCCTGGCCCTGATCGAGGCATTCCTTCCCGAGGGCGCGCCACGGTCACCGGACGGACCTGAACCGGTCGGCTTCGAACCGCTTGCGATGACACTGCAGCTTGGCGACATGCCCGCACCCGGCCTGAGCACGGCCGACGCGATCCAACCTGAAACCGGAGGTGATCCTGCAGCTGCCGCGTCGCAGGACCCGGGCTGGGTGATCTTCTTCCGGCCGCATGCAGCGCTCTACGCTTCGGGGAACGAACCGCTGCTGCTGCTATCGGCCCTCCGCCGCCTCGGCACGCTGACCGTCGACTGCGATGTCTCGGGCCTGCCCGACTGGGCCGACCTGCAGGCCGAAGACGCCTACCTGTCCTGGACCCTGACACTGATCTCGACTGCCGCCGAGGACGAGGTCCTTGATGTCTTCGATTTCGTCACCGATGTCTGCGACCTGAACCTGTCGCGGACCGGCGAGGTGGCAGGTGTTTGTCCGGGACAGCCGTCAGGCAAGGCAGCGGGCGATACCCGCAGCTGGGGCACCAGGACACCCGATCGGCAGGCCGGAAACGACGCGATATCGCAGATCGGACCGGCTCCTGCACCGGACCCCTTGCCGCAGGCGGCGGCCGATCGTGCCCCATCCGAAGCCGCAGCAACCGTGCGCGTCGACCTTGACCGCATCGACCGGCTGGTCAACCTCGTGGGCGAAATTGTCATCAACCACGCCATGCTCGCGCAGTGCATCGCCCGGGCGGGGATAGACCGGAACTCCGACGTGGCGCGCGGGCTTGACGCCGTCATCGCGCTGACGCGCGACGTTCAGGACAGCGTGATGATGATCCGTGCCCAGCCGGTGAAGCCGCTTTTCCAGCGCATGGCGCGGATCGTCCGCGAGGCATCTGCCGCCGTCGGAAAGGACGTCCGGCTTGTCACCGAAGGCGAGGCGACGGAGATCGACAAGACGGTCATCGAGCGCCTGTCCGATCCGCTGACCCATATCATCCGGAACGCCGTCGATCACGGGCTGGAACGGCCTGACGTCCGGGTCGCGACGGGAAAGTCTCCGCTCGGGACCATCACGCTGCGCGCGCAGCACCGGTCCGGACGCGTCCTGATCGAGGTCAGCGACGATGGCGGTGGCATCGACCGCCCGAAGGTGCTCGACATCGCGCGCCGCAAGGGCCTGATCGCCGACGACGCAGCGCCCGGCGACGCCGAGATAGACGCACTCCTTTTCCAGCCGGGATTTTCGACATCCGCCACCGTCACTGCCCTGTCGGGTCGCGGCGTGGGCATGGACGTTGTCAAACGCGCGGTCCAGTCGCTGGGCGGACGCATCGCGGTCCGGTCAGAACCGGGACAGGGCACCACCCTGTCCATCTCGCTGCCGCTGACGCTGGCTGTTCTCGACGGAATGCTTGTCGGGGTCGGGGACCAGACCATGGTCGTCCCGCTTGCGGCGATCATCGAAACATCGAAACTGACGCCGGACGACCTCTGCCCGCTGGCGGGTTCCGGGATGGTCGCCCGCCTGCGGGGCGAGTTCATGCCGCTCTGCGATCTCGGGGCGGAACTCGGGTTCCGCAGCCCGCTTGGTACCGGCGAGGGGTGCATCGTGCTGCTGACCCAGACCGACGACGGCAGCCGCGCCGCGCTGATCGTCGATACGATCATCGAACAGCGGCAGGTCGTCATAAAGGGCCTCGAAAGAACCTTTGGCAGCATTCCCGGAGTTGCTGCGGCCACCATCCTGGGGGACGGGCAGATCGCCCTGATCCTCGATCCTTCGGAAATCGTCCGGCAGTCCCGCATTCGCGGGGGCACGGCGCGGCAGCCGGATGAATTCCGACTGTCCGGCAACCTTCAACGTGCAGGCTGATCCATGTCCGAGCGCACTTCCGCCGACGGTGGCGGCACCGTCGAAATTCTGTCCTTCCGGCTGGACGGCCAGGAATACGGCCTCGACATCATGCAGGTCCGCGAGATCCGCGGCTGGTCGCGCGCGACGCCGCTGCCCCATGCGCCAAGCTATGTCCGCGGCGTGATCAATCTGCGCGGCGCTGTCCTGCCGGTCATCGACCTTGCCGAGCGTCTTGGCCTGGAACCGCCTGCGGCCGGCGACAGGGCCGTCATCATCGTGGTTCAGGACGGGGGTCGGGTCACTGGCCTGCTTGTCGAAGCCGTGTCCGACATCCTCGTCGTCCGTGCAGACGATCTGCAGGCCCCGCCCGACCTGCCGGCCCAGACCGGCGCGACCGAAGGCTGCATCGCCGCGCTGACCGTTCTGAACGACCGGATGCTGCGGGTTCTGAACATCCGCGCAGTCCTGCCGCTGCCTGAGCAAGACGCAGCATGACCGGCGGGAAAATCCGGCGATGCCCCTGAGGGACCAGCTTCGCATCCTTGTCGTCGACGACATGTCGACCAGCCGCGGGCTGATGACGCAGGCACTCGACGCCATGGGACTGCGCCACGTGCGCGTTGCCGCCGATGGCCAGTCGGCCATCGTGGCGCTGGAACGCGAACCTTCGCACCTGGTGATTTCCGACTACAACATGCCCGGAATGGACGGGCTGCGCCTGCTGCAGGCGCTGCGGACCGAAGCGCGGACCAGGGGTATCGGGTTCATCCTGATCACCGGACGTGCCGAAGCCGAGATCATCCAGACCGGCCGCAGGCTGGGGATGAACAACTTCCTGCGCAAACCCTACACGCCGCAGGACCTGCGGGGCTGCATCGAAGCTGTGGTCGGGCGCATCTGAATGCGGGCGCACGACAAGCCCCTCGGGCCCGGTTCCGCCGGGATCGCACTTTCGGCGCTTCTGGGCCAGTCGGCGGCAGAGCTGGCGGCGCTCGCGCAGCTGGCGGCCGACCTTCAGCACCGGCTCGGCCCCAGCCTGATGCCTGCGGGTGTCCCGCCGGACGTGGCGCAGGCCCTGCAATCGCTCGACCGCATGACGCAGGTGATGGATGATCTTTCCCGGCTGATGGCCGTGGCGTCGCGGGTTGCACCGCAGGACGCCGACCTGCCTGCCGCAGCCCTGCTGCAGGCGATGCGGCTGATCGAACTGCGCAACCGGTTCCGCCATGGGCAACCCGCCAGGCCTGCCGCCCCGCTGATGACCCCGCTGGCCGAAAAGGGGAATGACGACGTGTTCTGGCTGTAAGCGGGTCGTCAGATCCACGAGGCCACTTTCCCTATCCGCGCGGGATGCTGCGCACCGGCGCGTCCGTGGCGGCGCTGCACTGCCTCAGAATTTCGCCCGCGATCTCGTCCAGTGGCAGAACCGCATCCGCGCCGCCCAGTTCGATGGCCACGCGCGGCATCCCGAAGACGACGGATGACGCCTCATCCTGTGCAATTCCATATGCGCCCGCCCTGCGCAGCGCCGCCATCGCTGTTGCACCGTCGCGTCCCATGCCGGTCAGCATGACCGCCACAACGCGGTGCGCCCGCGGCAGGAACGAGTTCATCATCGCACCGACCGACGGACAATGGCCGCATTCCGGCGGGCCTGCGACCAGCTGACAGCGCAGCGGATCGCCGCGGCCGACACGCAGATGGCAATCGCCCCCTGGGGCGATCAGAAATCCGACCCGGCGAAATCTCTGCCCCGTCGGTGGCAAGACCGACCTTCGGCGCGATTTGGGCGGTCAGACGGTCGGCAAAGCTGGCCAGAAAACCCGCAGGCATGTGCTGGGTGATCAGGATCGGCGGGCAATCCGCGGGCAGCCGGGCGAGAACGGTTTCCAGCGCCTCGACACCCCCGGTCGAGGCCCCGATCAGGACGATCTTCCGGTTCCAGCGAAAGCTGCCCGCCGCCGCAGGCCCGACAGCCGGTGCGGCCAGCGACGGCCCGCGGACACGGGCCCGCGCTGCCGCCACCACCGAGTTCGGCAAGCCCCGCAAACGCACGCGCCCGTTGGGCACCATCCGGCTTGCCCACACATTCGACGGCGCCGAGCGACAGCGCCGCGACCGCGGCCGCGCTGCCGCCATGCGTCAGCGTCGACAGCATGACAACCGGCATCGGGCGCAGCCGCATGAGGCGTTCGAGAAAGTCCAAGCCGTTCATCTGCGGCATTTCGACGTCCAGCGTCAGCACATCGGGCGACAGCGACTTGATCTTCGCCCGCGCATCGAACGGATCCTGCGCGTCGCCGACGATGTCGATCCGGGGGTCGGAGGACAGCGCCAGACGAACCAGCCTTCGGATCGTCGGCGAGTCATCGACGATCAGAACCCGGACTCTCTCCGCCATGCCCCGCCAGACCCTCGGACCCAACCGCCGATCGCGTCCATCGCGCCCGGACTACGGGCCCGCGCGCGCCGTCCGCAACGTGGCGCACAAATCCCTCATCGCGGGCAAGGCTAGCTGTCCGCCCTGAAGATCCGCTTAAGAACTGCCGGGAACTGGCCGCGCGACGTCAGTGGCTTTCGCGCCCGACCGCGTTGCCCCGGCAGCCTTTCAGGAAGTCGAAGTCCGCGCCGGTGTCGGCCCCCTCGACATGGGCATGGAACAGATGCGCGTAGCCGCCCGACGGGGCCTCGGCGGCGGGCGTCCACGCGGCCAGCCGCGCCTTCAGTTCGGCGTCCGGAATATCGAGGTGCAACCGGCGTCCCGCGACATCAAGCTCGATCATGTCGCCCGTGCGCACAACGGCCAACGGCCCGCCCGCCGCCGCCTCGGGGCTGGTGTGCAGGACGACGGTGCCATAGGCCGTGCCCGACATGCGCGCATCGGAAATCCGCACCATGTCGGTGATGCCCTTGCGCAGGACTTTCGGCGGCAAGCCCATGTTGCCGACCTCGGCCATACCGGGATAGCCCTTCGGCCCGCAGTTCTTCATGACCATCACGCAGGTCTCGTCGATATCCAGCGCCTCGTCGTTGATGCGGGCCTTGTAGTCGTCGATATCCTCGAAGACGACCGCCCTGCCCCGATGCTGCATCAGCGCCGGTGTGGCGGCAGAGGGTTTCAGGACCGCCCCTTTGGGTGCCAGGTTGCCTTTGACCACCACCACGCCACCCGACCGGGTCAGCGCCTTGTCGGTCGGCAGGATGACATCCTCGTTGTGGTTCACGACCGCCTTGACCTGATCCCACATCGTCTCGCCCGACACCGTCAGCGCGTCCTTGTTCAGAAGCCCCGCCTCGCCCAGACGCTTGATGACCACAGGCAGGCCGCCCGCATAGAAGAATTCCTCCATCAGGTATTTGCCCGACGGCATCAGGTTCACGATCGTCGGCACGTCGCGGCCCAGCCGGTCCCAGTCCTCCAGCGTCAGATCGATGCCGACGCGGCCCGCGATGGCCAGCAGATGGATCACCGCATTGGTCGATCCGCCGATCGCACCGTTGACGCGGATCGCGTTTTCGAAGGCGGCCTTGGTCAGGATGTCTGACGGCTTCAGGTCGTCCTTGACCATCTGCACGATGCGGCGGCCCGTGATATGCGCCATGACGCGGCGGCGGCTGTCCACCGCCGGGATCGCGGCATTGCCGGACAGGGTCATGCCCAGCGCCTCGGCCATCGACGCCATCGTCGATGCCGTGCCCATCGTGTTGCATGACCCCGGCGAACGGCTCATCGACGCCTCGGCCTCGACGAATTCGGCTTCGGTCATCTCGCCTGCCTTCACCGCCTCGCTGAACTTCCACAGATGCGTGCCCGACCCGACGCGCTCGCCCTTGTAGTAGCCGTTCAGCATCGGCCCGCCGGTGACCATGATCGCGGGCAGATCGACCGATGCGGCACCCATGAGCAGGCTGGGTGTGGTCTTGTCGCAGCCGACAAGGCAGACGACACCGTCCATCTGCTGGCCGCGGATGGTTTCTTCGACGGCCATCGCGGCAAGGTTGCGGAACATCATCGCGGTGGGGCGGAAGCCGGACTCGGAGACCGAGAACACCGGAACCTCGACCGGGAAGCCGCCTGCCTCGTAGATGCCGTGCTTCACGCGCTGCGCGAGGTCGCCCAGATGCGCGTTGCAGGGGTTCAGCTCACTGAACGTGTTCAGGATTCCGATCACGGGACGCCCGTCGAACAGGTCCGCGGGCAGGCCCTGGTTCTTCATCCAGCCGCGATGATAGATCGCGTCCTTCGACATCCCGCCGAACCATTCCTGACTGCGGAGCTTCCGGGGCCATTTGGCGGGTTTGAAGGTCATGGCTGGGGTCCTTTCAGGGGCGATCAGAGGGCGCGGACGGCGGGCGTGCCACCTGTTGCGATAGCCAGCGGATTCGCCAGGGGCAATCCGAATCCGGGGGCGGTGATTTCGAAGACATCGCCCGCCTGCGGCACGACCCCGTCGGCAAACGACAGCGTGGCGGTGCCGAACATATGCAGGTGCAGATCCCCCGGCTGGCGGAACAGATCGTACTTGAAGTGATGGTGTTCCAGATTGGCGATGGTATGGCTCATGTTCCCCTCGCCCGACAGGAACGGCTTTTCCCAGATCACCGCACCACTGCGCCGGATGCGGCTGGTGCCCCTTATGTCCCCGGGCAGCGGCGCGCAGAGCAGTTCAGGCCCGAAGGCTGCGGGGCGCAGCTTGGAATGGGCAAGGAACAGATAGTTGATGCGTTCTGTCACGTGGTCCGAGAATTCGTTCGCAAGGCAGAAGCCCATCCGGCAGGGCGTGCCGTCGGGCGCGATGACATAGACGCCTGCAATCTCGGGCTCCTCGCCCCCATCCAGCGCGAAGGCGGGCGACGTCAGCGCGTCGCCCGTGGCCACCGCCTGCGCGCCGGTGCCCTTGTAGAACCATTCCGGCTGCACGCCGGTCTGGCCGGGAGCGGGCTTGCCGCCCTCGATCCCCATGCGGAACATCTTCATGCTGTCCGACAGTCCCTCGGCCGGGGCGTGCATCGCGTCGCGCGCGGCGGCGGACCCGGTATGGGTCAGGCCGGTGCCCGTCAGAAACATGTGGGCCGCGTCCGGATGGCGGACAGGCACGTCGAGCGCACCCGATGCGGCCAGCCCGGCGAAGTCCACGGGCTCTCCTAGGCCATTGGCCGCGATCACATCGGCGATGCCGCGCCCCGATGCGGCAGCCTCGCGCCCGATATCATACGCCGTGGCGCGCACCGCGTGGGCCACATTCCCGACGCGCCAGACGGCACCACCTGTTTTCAGTTGGGAAAGATGCATCGGACCACCTGCCGCTCGAAAGGATCGCTCTCGTCACACAATCCCATCCGCGCGCGGCGGGCAAGCGGGTAGGCGCGGGATCACGATCCCCGCAGATATTCGACCAGCGCTCTTGTCGATCCGTCCTTGCCGGTTCCATCCTCTTTGCCTTCCAGAACAGGTGCCAGAGCCAGCGCCAGTTCCTTGCCCAGTTCGACCCCCCACTGGTCATAGGAGTTGATCCCCAGAATCACGCCCTCGACAAACACCCGGTGTTCATAGAGCGCGATGATCTGGCCCAGAACGAAGGGCGTCAGCTTGGGATACAGCAAGGTCGTCGTGGGCCGGTTGCCGGGGAACACCCGGTGCCGCGCCTGCCGGTCCAGTTCATCCCCCGTCAGGCCCTTCTTCGCCATGATCGCCCGCGCCTCGTCCAGCGACCGCCCGCGCAGAAGCGCCTCGGACTGCGCAAGGCAGTTCGCGGCCAGAAGCCGGTGCTGATGCACCAGATGGTCCTCGTGCCCCTCCCGCGCCAGAAGGAATTCGCAGGGCACCACCCGGGTGCCCTGGTGGATCAGCTGATAGAAGGCGTGCTGGCCGTTGGTCCCCGGTTCGCCCCAGACGACGGGGCCTGAATGCATCGGCAGGTCCGCCCCGTCCATGCTGACGCGCTTCCCGTTGCTCTCCATCTCCAGCTGCTGAAGATAGGCGGGCAGGCGCGACAGGCGCTGGTCATAGGGCAGCACGGCGCGGGTGGCATAACCGCAGATCTGGTTGTGCCAGATACCGACCAGGGCCAGCAGCACGGGCAGGTTATCGACGAACTCCGCATCGCGGAAATGGTCGTCCATCGCGGCGCCCCCCGCAAGGAAGTCCCGGAAGTTGTCCGGCCCGACGGCCAGCATCAGCGACAGGCCGATCGGGCCCCACATCGAATAGCGCCCGCCGACCCAGTCCTCGAACCCGAACACGCGGCCCGCGTCGATCCCCATCGCGGCCGTCTTGTCAGCAGCGGTCGAAACGGCGGCGAACTGGCGCGCGGGCGTCCGGACCGAACCGGCCATCCAGACCAGTGCAGCCTCGGCATTGGTCATCGTCTCGATGGTCGTGAAGGTCTTGGACGCCACGATCACCAGCGTCGTCTCCGGGTTCAGCCCGCGCAGAGTGTCCGCCACATGCGCGCCGTCCACGTTCGACACGAAATGCGCGCGCGGGCCGTCGAGACCGTAGGGCGACAGCGCGATCGCCGCCATCGCGGGTCCCAGGTCCGACCCGCCGATCCCGATATTCACCACATCGGTGATCTTGCCGCCCTGCCCTTTGAACGCCCCCGACCGCACGTCGCGCGCAAAGGCCTCCATCCGCTGATGCGTCGCCCGCACCTCCGGCATCACATCGCGCCCGTCCACAAAAACCGAGGCATCGAGATTGCGCAGCGCCGTGTGCAGCACCGCGCGCCCCTCGGTTTCGTTGATCTTCGCGCCGCCGAACATCTCGTCACGTTTCGCCCCGACATGGCTTGCCTCGGCCAGCCGGATCAGCAGGTCACGCGCATGGGCGTCAATCCCGGTCTTGGAATAGTCGAACAGCATCGTGCCGCCGCCATCGGTCGTCAGCCGCGCCGAGAACGCCGCAGCGCGGCTGCCGCTGGCGAACAGCGACAGGATCGGCTGGGCCGCATGGGCCTCGTGATGGTGTTTCAGGTCATCCCAAAGGCTCATCGTCGTCTCCCAGGCTGGCAGGACAGGATCAGGCGGCCCAGTGGACCGTGGCATTCGACAGGACCGCGCGCACCGGCGCGTCGTCCGAGGGCAGATGGCGCGCGCGCTCCAGCGCCTCGCGCTTTTCGGCGCCGGTGATCAGGATGTGCACCGACATCGCCCCGGCAAGCACCCGCGCGGTCAGGGTCACGCGCGGTTCCGGCACGGTCGGCGCGCGCATCGCCATCAGGACCGGCGCATTCGCGGCCATCGCATCGGCCAGCCGGTCGGCACCCGGGAACAGCGACGCGGTGTGCATGTCCGCCCCCATGCCCAGAAGCAGGACCGAGATCGGCAGATGCGGTTCGATGGCGGCGGCAAGGTCGCCCAGTGCCGCCTCGGGTTCGGGCGTGTCGGCATACAGCGGCAGATACCGCGCCACAGCCGCCTCGCCCACGAACAGACGCTGCTTGAGAAGACGCCCGTTCGACCGGTCGGACGTTTCGGGCAGCCAGCGTTCGTCGTTCAGGAACACCACCACCCGCCCCCAGTCCAGCTTGACGCCCGACAGCACGTCGAAGACCGGCCCCGGCGTCGTCCCCCCCGGCACGCACAGGCTCGCCGTCTCGTTCGTGCGCAGCGCCGTGGCGAGTTCGCTGGCCAGCGTGTCGGCCAGACTGAACATCATCAGCTCCCGGTCGGGGTACTCGACGATGTTCATTCCGCGATCTCCCGCCACCTCCGGCCGTCCCGGTGCAGCAGCATAAGCGCGTCTTCCGGCCCCGACGACCCCGCATCGTAAAGCTTCGGCTTGTCGCCGCGATCTTCCCAGCCCTCGATGATCGGGTCGGCCCAGGCCCAGGCCGCCTCGACCTCGTCGCCGCGCATGAACAGGGTCTGGTTGCCCCGGATCACATCCATGATCAGGCGCTCATAGGCGTCGGGAATATCAGCGCCGTCTTCCCCAAGCGCATCGGCGAAAGACATGTCCAGCGGCACCTCGGTCAGGCGCATGCCGCCGGGCCCCGGTTCCTTGATCATCACAGACAACGTCATGCCTTCGTTCGGCTGCAGCCGGATCGCCAGCACATTCTCGCGCCAGCCCTCGCTGTCGCCGAACAGCGCGTGCGGCGTTTCCTTGAAGACGATGGCGATTTCCGACGCGCGCGTGCGAAGTTTCTTGCCGGTGCGCAGATAGAACGGCGTGCCCTTCCAGCGCCAGTTCGACACATGCACCTTCATCGCGATATAGCTTTCCGTCCGGCTCGCCGGGTTTTCCGCGTCGGTCGCATAGTCCGGCTCGCCCGCATGACCGTTCTTGGTGCCCGCCCGGTACTGTCCCCGCACGATTTCGTCCGGCTTCACCGGCTCCAGCGCGCGGATCACCTTCAGCTTTTCGTCGCGCACCGCATTCGGGTCGAACCTGTAGGGCGGCTCCATCGCGATCAGGCAGAGAAGCTGCATCATATGGTTCTGCACCATATCCCGCATCGCGCCCGACTTGTCGTAGTAGGCCCCGCGCCCGCCGACGCCCACTGTTTCGGCGACCGTGATCTGGACGTGATCGACGTACTGCGCCTTCCAGATCGGCTCGAACAGGATGTTGGCGAAACGCACCGCCATCAGGTTCTGGACGGTTTCCTTGCCCAGATAATGGTCGATCCGGTAGATCTGGCTTTCCTTGAAATGGCTCGCCAGCACCCCGTTCAACTCCTGCGCCGATGCCAGGTCGCGCCCGAAGGGCTTCTCGACCACGATGCGCGAGGCTGCCGTCGCGATGCCGTGCTTGTGCAGCCGTTCGGCGATCGCCCCGAACAGCGACGGCGCGACCGAGAAATAGAACGCGGTCACGACATCCGCGCGGATCAGGCCGCGCAGCCTGGCCCAGCCGCCCTCGCCCGTTGCGTCGATCGGCACGTAGTGCAGTTGCGCCAGGAAGGCCGCGACAGTCTCGGGCACACGCTTGGCCTCACCCACAAATTCCGTGATCGCGGCCTCGGCCACGGCACGGAACCCGGCATCGTCAAGATCGGCGCGCGCCGCGCCGATGATCCGCGCGTTCGGCGGCATCTGCCCTGCCAGGAACCGCCGGTAGAGGCCCGGAAGGATTTTGCGCTTGGCCAGATCGCCTGTGCCACCGAAAATGACCAGATCGAAGGTTTCGACGGGAATGACGCGCGATACCATGAAGATGTCCCCTGACTGGCGGGCCGTCACCGGCGCAAATGCCGTTAGCGCTAACGAACGGCCTTCTACCGTCATCGCAATATCAAGTCTAGCATTGCGACCCAAGGCGGGTCACGTCCCTATTCCCCGAACTGCCCGCTGGACGGCCTCTGACGGTCTCCGGCGCAGGGCATCGCAAACCCCGATTGACCACCCGCTGCACCGTGCTGCCGACCGCCCCGTTGTGGCAACCGGCATATCCGGCCTTTCCCGCACGTGCCAAACCGCGTAAAGCGCGCGCGTTCAGTCCGCGAAGGCGCAGGCCCATGCCCCAGACGATCCTTGCACGCTGCGAAGCCCGCGGGCTTCGGCTGACCGAACAGCGCCGGACCATCGCGCAGGTGCTGGAAGCATCAGACGACCACCCGGATGTCGAGGAACTGCATCGCCGCGCCGCCGCCGCCGACCCCCGCATTTCGCTGGCCACCGTCTATCGCACGGTGAAACTGTTCGAGGAATCGGGCATCCTCGACCGCGTCGAATTCGGCGACGGCCGCTCGCGCTATGAAGATGCAACGCGCGACCATCACGACCATCTGATCGACCTGAACACCGGTCAGGTCATCGAATTCGTCGACCCCGAGATCGAGGCGCTTCAGAACCGCATCGCCGAACGGCTGGGCTATCAGCTGAAGGGCCATCGGCTGGAACTCTACGGCGTGCCGGTGGTCAAGGCGGCACCGGGGCGGAATGGATAACCTCCGCGCCTGCCTGCTGATGATCTTCAGCATGGCCGCCTTCGCCGTCGAGGATCTGTTCCTGAAATGGTCGGCGACCGATCTGTCGCCCGGCCAGGTCATTGCCATGACGGCGGGCGGCAGTGCCATCGTCTTCGGCGCGCTCGCCCGGATGAACGGCGAAAGGCTGTGGTCGCCGCTGTTCTGGTCGCGTCCCGTCCTGATCCGCAACCTGTCCGAATCCGCGTCCTCGATGCTGTATGTCACGGCCCTCGCCCTCATCCCGCTGTCCGTGAACTCGGCGCTCCTCCAGGCCTCGCCGCTTGTCGTCACCATGGGGGCCGCGCTTCTGCTGGGCGAAACCGTGGGCTGGCGGCGCTGGACCGCGATTACCGTCGGTTTTGCGGGCGTCCTGATCGTGCTTCGTCCGTGGTCTGACGGCTTTCAGATCGCGGGCCTTCTGACGGTGCTTTGTGTCGTCGTTCTTTCGGCCCGCGACCTGGTCACCCGCGCCATGCCCGCCGAGATCGGCACGCTGCAGCTGATCACCTGGGCCTGCTTCGCTCTGGTCGCCGCCGGGGTTCTTCTGATGCTGATCGCGGGCGACACCTACGTCGCCCCGACGCCGCCGCAATGGGCGAATCTGGCCGTCGCCACGGTCGCTGGTTTTTCCGGCTACTACGCCGTCACGGCCGCGATGCGCCTGGGCGAGGTTTCGGTCGTCGCCCCGTTCCGCTACACGCGGCTCATCTTCTCCATGACCCTCGCCATGCTGTTTCTGGCCGAAAGACCTGACGGCCCGATGATCGCCGGATCCGCGCTCATCATCCTGTCTGGCCTTTACACCATCGCGCGCGAGGCCCGCGTGAAGCGCATCGCGCGGGCTTCCCCGGCAGGACAGCAGCCGCTATAGAACCGAACGACCCCTGAACCCGGAGCATCCGCCATGAGCACCATCGTCGACATCCACGCCCGCGAGATTCTCGACAGCCGGGGCAATCCCACGGTCGAGGTGGACGTCCTGCTCGACGACGGCACGATGGGCCGCGCCGCGGTTCCCTCGGGTGCCTCGACGGGCGCGCATGAGGCGGTGGAAAAGCGCGACGGCGACAAGAAGCGCTACAAGGGCAAGGGCGTGCTGGAAGCGGTCGCGGCGGTGAACGGCGAGATTGCCGAGGCCGTGGTGGGCGAGGATGCGACCGAGCAGGTCGCCATCGACCGGCTGATGATCGAACTGGACGGCACCCCCAACAAGGGGCGTCTTGGGGCGAACGCAATCCTTGGCGTGTCACTGGCGATGGCGAAGGCGGCGGCGGATTTCACGATGCAGCCTCTGTTCCGCTATGTCGGCGGCACATCCGCGCATGTCCTGCCGGTGCCGATGATGAACATCATCAACGGCGGCGAACACGCCGACAACCCCATCGACATCCAGGAATTCATGATCCTGCCGGTGTCGGCCGCGAATATCCGCGAGGCGGTGCGGATGGGGTCGGAAGTGTTCCACACGCTGAAGAAGGAACTGCACGATGCGGGCCACAATACCGGCATCGGCGACGAGGGCGGCTTTGCGCCGAACCTTCAGTCCGCGCGCGAAGCCTTGGATTTCATTCTGAAATCCATCGAAAAGGCGGGCTACAAGCCGGGCAAGGACATCTACCTCGGCCTCGACTGCGCAGCGACGGAATACTACAAGGGCGGCAAGTACGAGATGAAGGGCGAAGGCAAGTCGCTGACCTCCGCCCAGAACGTCGATTTCCTGGCCGGGCTGGCCGCCGACTATCCGATCATATCGATCGAGGACGGGATGTCCGAGGATGACTGGGACGGCTGGAAGGCGCTGACCGACCGTCTGGGCAAGAAGGTGCAGCTTGTCGGCGACGACCTGTTCGTGACCAACCCCAAGCGGCTGGCGGACGGCATCAAGGCCGGGACGGCGAATTCGATGCTGGTCAAGGTCAACCAGATCGGCACGCTGACCGAGACGCTGGCCGCCGTCGATATGGCCCATCGCGCGGGCTACACCAACGTGATGTCGCACCGGTCGGGCGAAACGGAGGACGCGACCATCGCCGACCTCGCCGTCGCTACGAACTGCGGCCAGATCAAGACCGGCTCGCTGTCGCGGTCGGACCGGCTGGCGAAATACAACCAGCTGATCCGGATCGAGGAAATGCTGGGCGAAACGGCGGTCTATGCGGGGCGGTCGATCCTGAAGGCCTGACGCCCGGTTTTTCGCCGGAAATTCGGAACCTAGGGGTGAACTCTCGTGCAGCACATGAAGAATGCGGACGCGTTCGCTCGCGTCCTCACCCGACCTTGAACTCCTGAATCGTGTTCCCGCCATCGACCACGATCAGCTGCCCCGTCAGATAGCTCGCTTCCTCGCTCGCAAGGAACGCCACCACCTGCCCGACCTCGTCAGGCCTGCCTGCCCGACCGACAGGCGTCCGCCGCCCCGCCGTGACCTCGCGCGGGCTGGATGACCCGGTGTGTATCCACCCCGGCCCGACTGCATTGACCGTGATCCCGTGCGGTCCGTTTTCAAGCGCCAGCGCCCGTGTCATGCCCAGCAGCCCCGCCTTGGCCGTCGCATAGACCCCCGACCCGTCAATCGCCGCCACCGGCCCGGTGACCGACGACATCATCACGATTCGCCCGTAGCCCCGCGCGATCATGCCGGGCAGGACGGCGCGGGTCAGGCGGAACGCCTGCGTCAGGTTGATCGCCAGCCCATGATCCCAGGTCGCATCCGGCAGGTCCGACAGCCGGGCGCGCTTCACGCGCCGCCCCGTCTGCACCATGCCCGCGTTGTTCACGAGGATGTCGATGGGGCCAAGCGCGGCCCCGACCCCCGCGACCAGCCGGGCGATGTCATCGGGCACTGTCAGGTCCGCCACGAACCCCACGCAGCCCAGTTCCGCCGCGCGGTCACGGATACGCGCCGTGGTCGAGGTGATGGCGACACGTGCCCCCTGCGCCTTCAGAATGCGCGCGGTGGCGAACCCGATCCCGTCCGCGCTGCCTGCGCCGGTGACCACAGCGATACGCCCCTGAACACCTGCCATTGCCAATCCCCCTGTTTGGCGGGACGGTAGCTCCGCCCGCCGGATCGCGGAAGCGGAAATGGCTTGAGCCTCGGGCCGGGATATTTGGACACCGAAGACCTGCAAGGACGGGCCATGACTGAAGCCGACCGCATCATCGTGCAGCTTGACCTTGCCCCGCATCCCGAGGGCGGCTGGTACCGCCAGACATGGGTCGGTCCTGTCATTGCGGGCCGTGCGTCCGGCACAGCGATCCTGTTCCTGCTGAAAGCGGGCGAGCGGAGCCACTGGCACCGCGTCGATGCCGATGAAATCTGGCTCTTCCACGCTGGTGCGCCGCTTATCGTGTCGCTGTCCGCGACGGATGCGGGACCGGCTCTGGACTATCGTCTGGGACCGGACGTTCTGGCGGGCGACGCGCCGCAGGTCACGGTGCCCGCAGGCCACTGGCAGGCCGCGCGGACGGTCGGCGACTGGACGCTGGTCGGCTGCACGGTCAGCCCGGGGTTCCGGTTCGACGGGTTCGAACTGGCGGCACCGGGTTTCGAGATACCGGCGGGTGGATGACTGATGGACCACCGCGCCTTCCTCTCTGCCCTCTCTCCGGGCACAAAGACTGCTCTCACCGCCCGTTCCGACCGCGCGGGTCTGACGCATCTGGCGGCCCATGCCGGGCTGATCGTGGCGCTCGGCGCGCTGATCGCCGCAGGCATTCCGGGCTGGTGGCTCCTCCTGCCCCTCCAGGGCATCGCCATCATCTTCCTCTTCACGCTGGAGCATGAGGCGACGCACAAGACGCCCTTCGCGTCGGAACGCATCAACGAATGGGCCGGGCGCATCGCGGGCTTTCTCATCCTTCTGCCATTCACATGGTTCCGCTACTTCCACCTGGCCCATCACCGCTTCACCAATGAACCCGGCCGCGACCCGGAACTGGCCGCCGCAAAGCCCGCTAACTGGCGCGGCTGGGCGTGGCATGTCTCGGGCGTTCCCTACTGGGTGTCGCAGGTCAGGCTGATGGTCCGGCTGATCCGGGGGGCCGAACGCGCGCCCTACCTGCCCGACTCCGCCCTGCGCCGGATGCAAACCGAGGCGCGGATCATGGCCGCCCTCTACGCTCTGGCAGGGATCAGCCTGATCTGGACGCCGGTCCTGCTCTGGGTCTGGCTGCTGCCTGCCGTCCTCGGCCAGCCCTTCCTGCGGCTCTACCTGCTGGCCGAACATGGCGACTGTCCGCCGGTCGCGGACATGTTCCTGAACACGCGGACGACCTTCACCACGCGGATCGTCCGCTTCCTCGCCTGGAACATGCCCTATCACTCCGAACATCACGTCTATCCCGCCGTCCCGTTCCACCGCCTGCCAGACCTGCATATGCTGATGAAGGACAATCTCGGGCGTCACGGCAGACGGATACACCGCCTTCACAAAGGCCTATCTGGCGCGCCGCCCCATCCTCTGACATGAGGGGGCCATGTCAGCATCGGACGACCCCGCACCCGGCCCGCAGACCGGGGATTCGCTGCCCGGCTTTCTCTATGCACTGTCCGCCTACTTCCTGTGGGGGTTCCTGCCGATCTACATGAAGGCGCTGGCGCATGTCCCGCCGTCCGAGGTCGTCGCGCACCGCATCCTGTGGTCGCTGCCCGTCGCGGGCATCATCATCCTGCTCCGCCGTCGCACCTCCGACCTGCGCGCCGCCCTGCGCAATCCCCGGATGCTGGCGATGGCCGCGCTGACCGCCGCGATCATTTCGGTCAACTGGGGTGTCTATGTCTGGGCCATCGGGTCCGGCCACGCGCTGGACGCAGCACTCGGCTACTACATCAATCCCCTGTTCAGTGTCTTTCTCGGGGCCGTGTTCCTGAAGGAAAAACTCAAACCCCTGCAGATCGCAGCGATTCTGCTGGCCGTCGCCGCGGTCGCCCTGCTGACCTGGGATGCTGGCCGCCTGCCGCTTGTCGCGCTGACGCTCACGCTCAGCTGGGGAGCCTACGCCTATTGCAAGCGCACGCTGCCCATCGGCCCGAATCAGGGATTTTTCCTTGAGGTGCTGCTGCTTGCGCCGTTCGCGCTTGCCTGGCTCCTCTGGCTCGGGTTCAACGGGGCCGGGCATTTCCCCGGCACGACCGCCGATATGGCGTTGCTTGCCGGGACCGGCCTTGTCACCGCCCTGCCCCTGATGATCTACGCCAACGGCGCGAAACTGCTGCGGCTGTCGACCATCGGCATGATGCAGGTACATCGCGCCGACAATGATCTTCCTGATCGCCGTCTACGTCTTCGGCGAACCGTTCGACCGGGTGAAGCTGTACGCATTTGCGCTGATCTGGACCGCGCTTGCGATCTACACCGCGTCGATGCTGCGTCAGGCCCGCGCGGCGCGCTGAAAGCGGCTGATCCGCCCGCCGCCGATGGCCGCGCGCACGCCTGTCGTGCCGGGGGCCGACGTCGTCAGGCCGCGCAGGACACGGACTGCGAGATAGGCAAACGCCTGCGCCTCGAGCATGTCGCCGTTCAGCCCGACCGCCTCGACCGGTTCAACCGGGCAGGCAAAGAGCGCCTCAAGTGCCCGCATCATCGTCGCATTGTGTCGTCCGCCCCCGGTCACGAGCAGGCGCGACACAGGTGCGGGGAAATGCTCGGCCCCCCGGGATACGGCGAGGGCGGCAGCGGCCGACAGGGTGGCAGCGGCATCGTCGTCCGGCAGCTCCGCCACGGCAGCCGTCAGACCCGCAAAGTCGTTCCGGTCGAGCGACTTCGGTGGCATCCGAAGGAAGTAGGGGTGCTCCAGAAACCGCTCGATGATCTCTTCGTTCGCGGTGCCGGTCGCCGCAAGCGCCCCGCCCGCATCCTGCGCCAGCCCGCGCCGATGCAGCATCAGGTCGTTCAATGGCGCGTTGGCCGGACCCGTATCGAAGGCAAGGCAGGCCCCCGGGCGGTCGGGCGCCGCAACGCGGGGATCAACCCAGGTCAGGTTGCCAACTCCGCCGAGGTTCAGGAAGGCGACCGGGTCATCGGCCCCCGCCCAGACCGCGCAGGCGTGGTGGAAGAACGGTGCCAGCGGCGCGCCCTGCCCGCCCATGCGCACATCCGCCGACCGGAAATCCCAGACGACATCGCGGCCCAGGACCGCTGCCAGCACGTCGCCGTCGCCCGCCTGATGCGTGCCGCGCCCGGCGGGATCATGCGCCAGCGTCTGACCGTGAAAGCCGACGACATCGACCCGCGCCGCCAGCGGCATCAGGACCTCGGCATGCGCCGTTTCCACCAGTTCCGCTGCCTCGGCCACGCCCGCATCGCCAGGCCAGCGGCCAAGGGCTGCGCGCAGCACATCGCGTTCCGCATCTGAATAGGGCCGGTAGGCGGTGTCGCCGAAGCCGAAGATGCGGTGACCGTCCGTCTGAAGGATCGCAGCATCGACCCCGTCGAGCGAGGTGCCGGACATCGCGCCGAGTGCGGTCACTGGCCCCGATTTCAGCATGGCTTCCCCTTGCCCGCCGCCCCCGGTATAGCGGCGTTTCAGACGTTAAAGCACGAGACGGCGATGACCTACCATCCGAAATCGGACTTCATGGGCGTGATGATGGCGCGCGGCTTCATGGCCGGCTGCACCGATCATCAGGCGCTGGACGAAGCATTCATCAGGGGCGTCGTGCCGGGCTATATCGGGTTCGACGCAACGGCGAAGTCGCTGCATGTGGGCAGCCTGATCCAGATCATGATGCTGCGCTGGCTGCAGAAGACCGGCGGCAAACCGATCGTCCTGATGGGCGGCGGGACGACCAAGGTCGGCGACCCGTCGTTCCGCGCGGATGAACGCCCGCTGCTGTCGCCCGCGCAGATCGACGCAAACATCGCGGGCATCCGCAAGGTGTTCTCCGCTTACGTCAGCTTCGGCGATGGTCCGACCGATGCGCTGATGGTCAATAACGCGGAATGGCTGGACGGGCTCAACTATCTCGATTTCCTGCGCGACATCGGGCGGCATTTCAGCATCAACCGGATGCTGTCGTTCGAGAGCGTGAAGTCGCGGCTGGACCGCGAGCAGAGCCTCAGCTTCCTCGAATTCAACTACATGATCCTGCAGGCCTATGACTTCCTCGAACTGAATCGCCGCTACGGCTGTCTCTTGCAGATGGGCGGGTCGGACCAGTGGGGCAACATCGTCAACGGCATCGACCTGACGCGCCGGGTGCTCGACCACGAAATCTATGGCCTGACCTCGCACCTTCTGACCACAAGCGACGGGGCCAAGATGGGCAAGACGGCGGGCGGCGCGGTCTGGCTGAACGCCGACATGCTGTCGCCCTACGAATTCTGGCAGTACTGGCGGAACACCACGGATGCCGATGTCGGACGGTTCCTGAAGCTGTACAGCGAGCTGCCGGTCGATGAATGCGACCGGTTGGGCAGCCTGGGCGGGTCAGAGATCAACCACGCCAAGATCGTGCTGGCGAACGAGGTGACCGGGTTGCTGCACGGGGCCGACGCGGCACAGGCGGCGGAAGCGACGGCGAAGGCGGTCTTCGAACAGGGCGGCGTGGGCGACGATCTGCCGACGCTGGCGCTGTCATCCGCCGACCTTGGCGAGGGGATCAGCCTTGCGCAGCTTATCGTGCGTTCGGGTCTGGCCAAGTCCGGCAAGGACGCCAAGCGCCTGATCGCCGAGGGCGGCGCGCGGGTGAACGACGAGGTGGCGACGGACGCAGGGCAGATGTTCGGCGCGGGGCATTTCGCGGAACCGCTGAAGCTGACGGCGGGGAAAAAACGGCACGCCTTGGTGACTTTAGGCTAAGAACGCTGGCTGTCCACGTGTGGACAAACCAGCAAGCCTTTGATCCAAAATCTTATTCCATGCCGCGTTAACCAAGCTTCAACATTTGGCCGCTGTCCGGCAGCCAGTCAGCAGGACGCTATTCGACGGTAACTTTGACCATCCGGTCCGGATTGCCCTCGACCGCGCCGTTCAGGTCCGGCTTGCCGCGCTTGATCGCGTCGACGACGTCCATACCGGAAATCACATGGCCGACCACGGTGTACTGCCCGTTCAGGCTGTCGCCGGGCGCGAACATGATGAAGAACTGGCTGTTGGCCGAATCCGGGTCGGATGACCGCGCCATGCCGACCGTCCCGCGCAGATAGGGCGTGTCCGAAAATTCGGCCGGGATGTCGGAAAGGTCCGATCCGCCCATGCCCGCCTGGCTCAGATCACCCCCCGACTTGCCGAATTTCACGTCACCCGTCTGGGCCATGAAGCCCTCGATCACCCGGTGGAAGACAATGCCGTCATAGGCCCCCGCAGCGGCCAGCGCCTTGATCTGGGCCACATGCTTCGGCGCGATCATGGGATCGAGGTCGATCACCACGGTTCCGTTGGCGACACCCGCGACTTCGATGGTCATGTTGGGGCCGGGGCCGTCCTCCTCATTGCTGGCATTGCTTCCGCGGGCATACCAGAACATGCCGATGCCGATGGCCACTGCCACGACGATGCCGCCGTTGATGAAGGCGCGTGTTTCCCGGTCAGCCATCTGCGGCCACCTTCACCGAAATCATCCGGTCGGGGTTCGCAGGCGGCTCGCCGCGCGCGATCTTGTCGACATGCTCCATCCCCCCGATCACCCGTCCATAGACGGTGTACTGGCCGTTCAGGAACGAGTTGTCCTTGAAGTTGATGAAGAACTGGCTGTTGGCCGAATTCGGGTTCGACGACCGCGCCGCGCCGATGCTGCCCCGGTCATGCGGAAGTTTCGAGAATTCGGCAGGCAGGTCGGGCATGTCCGACCCGCCGGTGCCTGCGCGGCGCGGATTGTAGTCGGCGGAAGCCATGTTGGCGTGTTCCACGTCGCCGGTCTGCGCCATGAACCCCTCGATCACCCGATGAAAGGCGACCCCGTCGTACTTGCCCGCGCGCGCCAGCGTCTTCATGCGTTCGGTGTGCCTGGGTGCCACATCGGCCAGCAGCTCGATGGTCACGGTCCCGTCCTTGAGTTCGATCAGGATCGTGTTTTCGGGGTCTTTGATCGCGGCCATGCCGGACTCCTGAGGTTTTTGTCGCGCGCGACCCTAGTCGCGGATGCGGGCCGTGAAAAGGGCAAAGGACCCCAGCGCGATGACAGTTGGTTGACCTCTGCCAGTTGACCTCGACCAGCCGCTGCGCGAAAGAACACTGACCATCGGGTGGCGCGGGGCCGCCGACGCAGAGGACGCGCCATGGCTTGGAAAACGCTGGATGACATCGATCTGAAGGACAAGGTCGTCCTGACGCGCGTCGACATCAACGTGCCGGTCGAGGCGGGCAAGGTCACGGACACGACGCGGATCGACAAGATCGCGCCGACCGTGAAGGACATCATCGCAAAGGGCGGCAAACCGGTGCTGATGGCGCATTTCGGACGGCCGAAGGGCAAGCCGGTCGCCGGGATGAGCCTGCGCGTGACCCTTGCGGCGCTGGAGGCGGCGCTGGGGCGGAAGGTTGCCTTCGCCGAGGACTGCATCGGCGCACCGGCGAAGAAGGCGGTGGCGGCGATGCAGAAGGGCGACGTGCTGCTGCTTGAGAACACGCGGTTCCACCCGGGCGAAGAGGCAAATGACCCGGTGATGGCGGCGGCGCTCGCCGCTTTGGGCCAGGTTTTTGTGAACGACGCGTTTTCGGCGGCGCACCGCGCCCATGCCTCGACCGAGGGCATCGCACGGCTGCTGCCGTCGGCGGCGGGGCGGCTGATGGAGGAGGAGCTGCGCGCGCTGGACGCGGCATTGGGCAACCCGCAGCGGCCGGTGGTGGCGGTGGTGGGCGGCGCCAAGGTCTCGACCAAGATCGATCTGCTGGCAAATCTCGTCACCAAGGTGAACCATCTGGTGATCGGCGGCGGCATGGCCAACACCTTCCTGGTCGCCAAAGGTGTGGAGGTCGGCAAATCGCTGGCCGAACGCGACATGGCCGACACGGCGCGGGACATCCTGGCCAAGGCCGCGACGGCAGGCTGCACGATCCACCTGCCGGTCGATATCGTCGTGGCGCGCGAGTTCAAGGCGGGTGCTGACAGCGAGACGCTGGAGGTGTCGAAGTGCCCGGCCGACGCGATGATCCTCGATGCCGGTCCGAAGACGGTCGCGGCGCTGGCGGCGGTGTTCGACACCTGCCGGACGCTGATCTGGAACGGCCCGCTGGGGGCGTTCGAGATCGCGCCTTTCGATGCGGCGACCAATGCGGCGGCGGCCAGGGCGGCGGCGCTGACGAAAGCTGGCAAGCTGATCTCGGTCGCGGGCGGCGGCGACACGGTCGCGGCACTGAACAAGGCGGGTGCTGCGGAGGATTTCACCTTCATCTCGACGGCGGGCGGGCGCGTTCCTGGAATGGATGGAGGGCAAGGACCTGCCGGGCGTCGCGGCGCTGATGAGGTTGCGCGGCAGCCGTGACGGATTCTGGCGGCGGACCTGCCGCGCTGACAGTGTAGAGGGAGTGAGAGAAATGAACAGGCCATGGCCGATCAGGTCCGCAGGGGCCGGGGCTTCATCGCGGCGCTGGATCAGTCAGGGGGGTCGACGCCGAAGGCGCTGAAACTCTACGGCCTGACCGAAAAGGACTGGTCCTCGGACGCCCAGATGTACGACCTGATGCACGCGATGCGGCGCGCGGATCATCAAGTCGCCGGCGTTCACCGGCGACAAGATCGTCGGCGCGATCCTGTTCGAGATGACGATGGACCGGTCCATCGACGGCGTGCCGACGGCGGAATACCTTTGGAAACACCGTCATGTCGTGCCGTTCCTGAAGATTGACAAAGGCCTTGAGGCGGAAGTTGACGGTTGCCAGCTGATGAAGCCGATGCCGGGCCTCGATGCGCTGCTGGCACGGGCGAAGGCGCTGGGCGTGTTCGGAACCAAGGAACGGTCGGTGATTTCCGCCGCGAACGCCAAGGGAATTGGCGCGGTGGTGGACCAGCAGTTCGCGGTGGGCGATCAGGTGCTGGGGCACGGCCTGATGCCGATTCTCGAACCCGAGGTGACGATCTCGATCCCTGACAAGGCGCAGGCCGAGGCGATGCTGATGGAGGAGATCCTGCGCCATCTGAACGCCTTCCCGGCCGGCAAGCAGGTGATGCTGAAACTGTCCCTGCCGACCGTCGCGAACTTCTACGCGCCGCTGGTCGGCCATCCGGCGGTGATGAAGGTCGTCGCCCTGTCGGGGGGCTATGCGCGGGACGAAGCCAACGCGATCCTCGCCCGGAACCGGGGGATCATCGCCAGCTTCAGCCGCGCGCTGACCGAAGGGCTGACGGCGCAGCAGTCCGACGCGGAATTCGACGCGGCCCTGACCGCCGCGATCGGGTCGATCCACGCCGCGTCGATGGCGGGATAGCCAGCCGCCGGTTGCAGCAGCCTGTCCGGCGGTGCCTGCCCGCGCCGGGACCGCGCGCAGGACGATGAGGCCCCTTCCCTCACGCCGCCGCCTATGCCATTCTTGCGCCAGAGGGTCCGTCAGAGACCCGGCGACGAGGCAGTGAGCATGTCCCTTTCCGCATCCCAGCCCCGCATCGGGGCGCTGATCTACGGCACCGGCGCGCTGGTCGCGGCCTTCGCGTTCACCTTCGCTGCTGTCCAGGGCGACTACGGCGTCTTCCGCCGGGTGCAGATCGAGGCCGAGAAAGAAGCGCTGCTGATCGAGCGTGACCTTCTGCAACTGGAGGTCGCGCGGATGGAGAACCTGACGCTGCGGCTGTCGGACAGCTATCTCGACCTTGACCTGCTCGACGAACAGGCCCGCGACCTGCTGGGATATGCCCGGTCGGACGAAGTCATCATCCACTGAAGTCCGCCGATCCGGGCCATATGCCCGACCTGCCCTTCCGGGCAGCAACTTTTTTTCTCGCAATTTCCGGCGCAATGCGCTATAAGATAGTTTAATATTAAACTATTTGCCGCAAGTGCAAAACCTGGGAGGACTGCCCGATGGCCGCATCCAAGACCGCCGCGACAGCGGCGGCCAAGCCCAATGTGTCGAAAGACGAGCTTCTGAAATACTACCGCGAGATGCTGCTGATCCGGCGGTTCGAGGAAAAGGCGGGGCAGCTCTACGGCATGGGTCTGATCGGCGGGTTCTGCCACCTCTATATCGGGCAGGAAGCGGTCGTCGTGGGGCTGGAGGCTGCGACGAAGGAAGGCGACAAGCGCATCACATCCTACCGCGACCACGGCCACATGCTGGCCTGCGGCATGGACCCCAAGGGCGTCATGGCCGAACTGACCGGCCGCATCGGGGGCTATTCGCGCGGCAAGGGCGGATCGATGCATATGTTCAGCAAGGAAAAGCACTTCTACGGCGGGCATGGCATCGTCGCGGCGCAGGTGCCGCTGGGCGCGGGTCTGGCCTTCGCCGACAAATACATGGGCAATGACAACGTGACCTTCGCCTATTTCGGCGATGGTGCCGCGAACCAGGGCCAGGTCTATGAGAGCTACAACATGGCCGAGCTCTGGGATCTGCCGGTGATCTTCGTGATCGAGAACAACCAGTATGCGATGGGAACATCGGTCAAACGCTCAACCAAATCCACCACCCTCTTCGGTCGCGGCCTCGCCTATGGCATTCCGGGCGAACAGGTTGACGGCATGGATGTGCTGGCGGTCCGGGATGCGTCGGTGAAGGCCGTCGCGCACTGCCGTGCGGGCAAGGGCCCGTACATCCTCGAAGTGATGACATACCGCTACCGCGGACATTCGATGTCGGACCCGGCGAAATACCGGTCCAAGGAAGAAGTGCAGAAGATGAAGGACGAACGCGATGCCATCGAGCATGTGCGCGAGTTGCTTCTGACCGGCAAGCACGCGACCGAGGATGACCTGAAAGCCATCGACAAGGACATCAAGGAAATCGTCAACGAGGCCGCCGAATTCTCGAAATCCAGCCCGGAGCCGGACGCGTCCGAGCTCTGGACAGACATCTACGCGTAAGGGGAAACGGACATGGCGATTGAAATCCTGATGCCGGCCCTCTCCCCGACGATGGAGGAGGGCACGCTGGCCAAGTGGCTGGTGAAAGAGGGCGATGCGGTCAAGTCAGGCCAGATCCTGGCCGAAATCGAGACCGACAAGGCGACGATGGAATTCGAGGCGGTCGATGAAGGAACCATCGGCAAGATACTCGTCGCCGAAGGCACCGCGAACGTGAAGGTGAACACGGCGATTGCTGTGTTGCTGGCCGATGGCGAGAGCGCCTCCGCCGCCCCCGCAGCGGCCCCTGCCCCGGTGGCGGCCCCCGCACCCGTCGCCGCAGCCCCGGTTGCGGCCGCACCCGCGGCTCCGTCCGTCGATGCCTCGCCCGACTGGCCCGCAGGCACGCCGATGAAGACGATGACGGTCCGCGAGGCGCTCCGCGAAGCCATGCAGGAAGAGATGGTCCGCGACGACAAGGTCTACCTGATCGGCGAAGAGGTCGGCGAATATCAGGGGGCCTACAAGATTTCCCAGGGGCTGCTCGACCAGTTCGGCCCCAGGCGCGTGGTCGACACACCGATCACCGAGATCGGCTTCGCGGGCATCGCCACCGGCTCGGCGATGGCGGGCCTGCGCCCCATCGTCGAATTCATGACCTTCAACTTCTCGATGCAGGCCATCGACCACATCATCAACTCCGCCGCCAAGACGCTGTACATGTCGGGCGGCCAGCTGGGCTGTCCCATCGTGTTCCGGGGTCCGAACGGGGCTGCGGCGCGGGTCGGGGCGCAGCACAGCCAGGACTATTCCGCCTGGTATGCACAGGTTCCGGGGCTCAAGGTCTGCATCCCCTATTCGGCGGCAGACGCCAAGGGCCTGATGAAATCCGCGATCCGCGACAACAACCCCGTCGTGTTCCTGGAGAATGAAATCCTCTACGGGCGGTCCTTCGAGGTGCCCGTGCTCGACGACTTCACCATCCCCTTCGGCAAGGCGAAAGTCGTCCGCGAAGGCACCGACGTGACCATCGTCAGCTTCGGCATCGGTGTCAGCCATTCGCTGGCGGCAGCCGAGGCGCTGGCGGGCGAAGGGATCAGCGCCGAGGTCATCGACCTGCGCACGCTGCGGCCCATGGACACCGGAACGGTCATCAAATCGGTGATGAAGACCAACCGCTGCGTGACGGTGGAAGAGGGCTGGCCGGTGGCGAGCATCGGCAGCTACATCGGGTCGGTCGTGATGCAGGAGGCGTTCGATCATCTCGACGCGCCGGTGATCACGCTGACGGGCAAGGACGTGCCGATGCCCTATGCGGCGAACCTTGAAAAGCTGGCGCTGGTGACGGTCGCCGAGGTCGTCGCGGCGGCCAAATCAGTCACGTATCGCTAGGGGGACCGGATCATGGCAATCGAAATTCTGATGCCCGCGCTTTCCCCGACGATGGAGGAAGGCACGCTGGCCAAATGGCTGGTGAAGGAAGGCGACATGGTCAAGTCCGGCCAGATCATGGCCGAGATCGAGACCGACAAGGCGACGATGGAGTTCGAGGCGGTCGATGAGGGGAAGGTCGGGAAAATCCTGATCGCCGAGGGGACTGCGGGCGTGAAGGTGAACACGCCCATCGCGATCCTGGTCGAGGAGGGCGAGGCCGTGCCCGCCGCGAGCGCACCGAAGGCCGCACCTGCCGCCGCGCCCGCTGCGGCACCTGCCGCCGCTGCTCCGGCACCCGCAGCCGCAGCCGCCCCGGCAGTTCCCGCCGCGTCAGGCTCCCGCGTCATCGCGTCCCCGCTCGCCCGGCGTCTGGCCAAGGAAAAGGGCGTCGATCTTGCCGGCGTCAAAGGCACCGGCCCGCATGGCCGCATCGTCAAGGCCGACGTCGAGGGCGCAAAACCAGGTGCCGCGCCCGCCGCTGCCCCCGCTGTCGCCGCAGCAACGGCGGCGTCAGCACCCGCACCAACGACGGCACCGGCACAAGGCATGTCCGCCGCGACCATCGCCAAGATGTATGCGGACCGCGAGTATGTGGAAGTTCCGCTCGACGGCATGCGCAAGACCATCGCCGCGCGCCTGACCGAGGCCAAGCAGACGATTCCGCATTTCTATCTGCGCCGATCGGTCCAGCTCGACGCGCTGATGGCGTTCCGCGAGCAGCTGAACAAGCAGGTCGAAGGCCGTGGCGTGAAACTCAGCGTCAACGACTTCGTCATCAAGGCCTGCGCGATGGCGCTCCAGACCTGCCCCAACGCCAACGCCGTCTGGGCAGGCGACCGCGTGTTCCGCCTGAAACCCTCGGACGTCGCGGTGGCCGTCGCCATCGAGGGCGGGCTTTTCACGCCCGTCCTGAACGACGCCGACAAGAAGTCCCTCTCGGCCCTGTCAGCCGAGATGAAGGACCTCGCCGCCCGCGCCCGCGCGCGGAAGCTGGCCCCGCACGAATATCAGGGCGGCAGCTTCGCGATCTCGAACCTCGGCATGATGGGGATCGAGAATTTCGACGCCGTCATCAACCCGCCCCATGCCGCGATCCTTGCGGTCGGCGCGGGGATCAAGACGCCCGTGGTGCTGAAGGACGGCACGGTCGGCGTGGCGAACGTGATGTCGATGACCCTGTCGGTCGATCACCGCGTTATCGACGGCGCGCTAGGCGCCGAGCTTCTGAAGGCGATCATCGAGAACCTCGAAAACCCGATGGCGATGCTGGCCTGAGCCAGAAACGACAGCGGGCCGGGATGCCTTGCGGCATCCCGGCCCCTCATCCATCAGCACGTATCAGAACTCATCCGCCAGCAGCTGGTCCATCGTCATCGATGGCTGCGAACAGCCCGCCTCTCCGACCACCTTCGCCGGAACCCCTGCGACCGTCGTGTTGCGCGGCACATCGTGCAGCACCACCGAACCCGCCGCGATCCGGCTGCACTGCCCGACCGTGATGTTCCCCAGAATCTTCGCGCCCGCCCCGATCATCACGCCATCCGCGATCTTCGGGTGCCGGTCTCCGTCCTCTTTCCCTGTGCCGCCCAGAGTGACGGAATGCAGCATCGACACATTGTCGCCCACCACCGCCGTCTCGCCGATCACGATGGAATGCGCGTGGTCGATCATGATGCCGCGGCCGACCTTGGCATTCGGATGGATGTCCACCCCGAACGCCTCGCTGACCCGCATCTGCACGAAATACGCAAGGTCCGTGCGGCCCGTCGTCCAGAGCCAGTGACCCACGCGATAGGCCTGCACCGCCTGGAATCCCTTGAAGAACAGGATCGGCTGCAGGAACCGGTGGCAGGCCGGGTCGCGGTCAAACACCGCCACGATATCCGCCCGCGCCGCCTGCCCGATCTGCGGATCGTCCGCATAGGCCTCGTCCGCGATCTCGCGCAGGATCTGCTCGCTCATCTCGCCGGACGCGAGCTTCAGCGAAAACCGGTAGGCCAGCGCCCGTTCCAGCGTCGGATGGTGCAGGATGCCCGAATGGACGAACCCGCCCAGAAGCGGCTCGTCGCGCAGCGCGACGCGCGCCTCTTCGCAGACCCGCGACCAGACCGGATCAACCGCAACGACCTTCGCCCTTGTCTCAGCCATGACGCGCCTCTCGCTCAGCCACCCGTCTAGAATAGGGCGCAGGGGCGGGTTCTGCAATCCGTCCCGCCACTTCGGGACACTGCCCGCCGCGCACCGCCTGCCCCTGCTTCCATCCCAGCACACCCTCCAGCGCCGCGCTCAGCGCCAGCAGATGCGCCACGCTCCCGACCCCGGCGGACACACCTCGCTCACCGCTTGCCCGCGCCGCCCGCGTCCCCGCGTTCACCGCCGCGTTCAGGCTTCCGTTGCCCCAGACCGATCCGCTCCGCCCCAGCCGCTTGCGCTGACAGTCCGCGACATGCGCCCTGTCGCACAGAACATGCACCGCAACCCGTCGCGCACGCGGCGCAACCGCCTCCAGATAGGCCGCCAGCAGCAGAAGATCGTCGATCAGAACGGGCCGCATCGCGTCACGGCTGCGGCAGGCTCAGTTCAAGGTAGTGCACCGCCAGCCGTACCGCCCCGCCCGCGAAACTCCCCCCCGTCGCATCCAACTGCAACGCGGTCGGCGTGTAGAACGCCGTCGGCGATCCCAGCACCCCACGCGCGAACGACCCCTGCGCCAGCCCCAGCCCCGACCCGAACCGCCCGACCGCACCCGGATTGCCCAGCTCCCAGCTTGCCAGCGTCCCCGTGATCGCCGCCACCACCCGCGCCGTCACCCCGAACACCACCGCATTCGCCGGTATCAGCGCCGCAGTCACGGCCACCGCCCCCGCAGGCACCGTGAAATCCGCCTCGCGCACCTTCAGCGCCAGCCCCGCCGCGTTCGGCGACAGCGTCACCTGCCCGCTGATCCAGCCCGTCCCGTCAAAGACCGCCTCCGCCCCCTCGTCCCGGATCAGCGCCCGCCAACCGCGCTGCGGGACGGCGAAATCCCAGCCGCCCCCCGCCCCGATGGCCACCCTGCCCGCCTGCCCCGCCCAGGCATTCACCGCGCCCACCGGCACCGCATAGCAGATGCCGTCGGTCACGACCGTCGGCGGCGTGGTCACGATCTGCGACTGCAGGATCATCTGCACGATCCCATCCAGCCGCTGCAAAGCCTGATTGACCGTCACGTGCTTCTGCGCCTGCGCCGGCTGCACCAGCGGCAGCCCGAGTTGACCCGTGCTAGACATCGACCGTCACCTTTCCGAAGGGCCCAGGACCGAACACATCGGACAACTGCGCGATATGAAGTTCAAAGGGCAGGCTCGGCCCCATCCGCCAGCTGATCCGCCGCCGCATAGGTCCAGCCTGGCATGGCCACCGTCTCTTCGCGCAGGATGCCGCCGCCCTGCACCACCCGCACCAGATAGGCCTCCGCTGTCTCACCCAGCGGCACCTCGATCCCCGACCAGCTGTCACCCCCGATCCGCGTCCGACGGACCCAGCTCGCTGCCAGATCGCCCCCCGCCTGCCGCGCCACCTTCAGATGCACCGGCGCATAAGGCCGCAGCCCTACACCCGCGAAACCCTCGATCCGGTGCACATAGGACGGGTCGTCATAGGGCCGCTTCGCCGGGCCGATCCGGTAGTGCCGCGCCAGATCGCGCTCGCTCAGCGTCAGCGAAATCTGCTTTCGGCGCACCGTCCATCAGCACCACCGTGCTGCCCGACGGCCAGCCCCCGGACGGAATATCCTCCGTCCCCGCCTGCCCCCGCAGCAGCACCGTCAGGTCATAGGTGTCCGGCCCCACCAGCGCCGCATCGCGGAACTGCACCAGCTCCCAGTTGCCCGGCGCGCCATCGCCCACCGCCAGCAGGTTCGCCCCGTTCAGCAATTGGTCCTCCGTCACCGAAGCCAGCGCCCCCGACCCGAGCCTCACCCGTAGCACCGACCCCCGGTCCCAGACCCCCATCTGCGCAGGCCCGACCGGCGTTTCCGTCAACCCGACCACCGACCCCGCCGTCAGCGTCGTGTTCAGCACGTACCCTGCGTCCTGATCCGACTTCCACACCGCGACGCTGCCCGGCCAGGGCGTCGCCGCCACCGCCAGATGCGGCGCGTGCTCGATCTCCTGTCCCGTCATCAGCGGCAGGTCCAGAAACACCGGATAGACCGGCAGCAGCGGCACGAAGACCACCGGCACCGCCGCCTCCGCGCTCTCATCCGACGGGCGGTAAACCTCCGCCTCGATCCGCACCGCCTCGACCGCCAGCGCCCCCGCCTGCTCCACCCGGTCGATCCGGTACAGCCCCGCATCCGTCAGGCGCACCACGTCGCCCGCCCCCAGATGCCCCAGCGACGGCGGCAAGCGCGAAGCGCGCGCCATCCCGGCCCACCCGCGCCTCTGCCAGCCAGCGCTCGACCGTCCCCTGCGCCTCAGACCGTGTCAGCGCCAGTGGCACCTCCGACTGCGCGACACCCGTCGTCGCCTCGTCCGGGAAGACCGCCTCGACCGCCAGCGCCTCATAGCTTCCCTCCGCCTCGACGTAAGACAGCCGCACCCGCCCGGCGATCTCGGCTTCCGTCGCCCGGCTCGCCTCGACCCAGCCCTCGGTCTCCTCGCTCACCGCCAGATCGTCCGCCGTCACATCCGCCCGCGCAATCCCGTCCCGCATCCGGAAGATCAGGACGCCATCGCGCTCCAGCGCCTCGAACCCGTAGGCCAGCATCAAGGGCTGCAACGCCGCCCGCCCCGACCCCACATCCGCCACCGAATAGCCGCGCACGAGGCCGTGCAGCTTGGTCACGTCAACCGCCGTCACCCCCGACCGCGCGCAGATCTCCGCCACGACCGACGCCAGCGGCTGCGCCGTCGTCCGCCCGCTGACCCAGTGCCCCCGCGCATAGTTCCCCCCGTCCGACCACAGCGCCGTGTTCGTCGGAAACTGCGGAAACGGCCGCGCGTCCCAGGCCCAGACATGCGCCCGGTCCATATCCACCATCGGCCCGCCATAGACCGCCGAGACCGGGTTGTTCGCCGCATCCGACCAGAAATCCGTCACCGCCCGCAGATACTGCATCTGGATCAGGTCATCGCGCCGCCCGTCCGAATAATGCGGCAGCACCGATTCCGACGATTTCGGGTCGATGAACCTGTTCGGCTCGTTTGTCCCCTTGTCCACCGCCGGACAGCCGAACTCCGTGAACCATACGGGCTTGCTCTCTGGCACCCAGAACTCGGCAGCGCCTGCCGACACCCCCCAGCCGCTCATGGTGCAGGTTTCCCCACCAGTTGCGGATGTCCTTCACCCGCCAGACCCACGGCTCCCCGTCCCCGTCCGTGATCGGCGTCCGGATCTGCGCGTCCCGATGATCTTGGGAAGCATAGAACCAGTCGTACCCCTCGCCCCCCGCCACATTCCCCTTCAGATAGTCCAGATCATAGACCGACCCCGCCCCCGCATCCGCGTGGCCCGTCCCGTCCCGCCAGTCCGACAGGGCCATGTAGTTGTCGATCCCAACGAAATCGACATTCGCGTCCGACCAGAGCGGGTCGAGGTGAAAGCGCAGGTCGCCCTCCGGCGTCTGATAGCCGAAGTATTCCGACCAGTCCGCCGCATAGCCGATCTTGCACGATGGCCCCAGGATCGCCCGCACATCCGCCGCCAGTGCCTTCAGCCGCGCGACCGCCGGGAACACATCGCCTGCCGCCCGCATCTGCGTCAGACTCCGCATCTCCGACCCGATGCAGAACGCATCCACGCCCCCCGCCGCCGCGCACAGCGTCGCGTAGTGCAGGATGAACCGCCGGTACGACCACTCATCCGGCCCCGCATAGCTGACCACCGTCCCGCTGGCCGAAAACTGCCCCGGCACCGCCGTCCCGAAGAACGCCGCCACCTCCGCCGCCGCCGCCGCCGTCCGGTCCGGCGTCCCCGGCTGACCGGGCGCCTTAGACGTCGTGATCCTCCGCGCCACGGGAAGGCAGGCTGGCCAATGCGCAGGCGACCAGGGATCGGGCAGCACATTGCCTGCCAGCTGCTCCATCAGGATGAAGGGATAGAAGACCACCGCCTTTCCCTTCGCACGCAACGCGCCTATCGCCTCGACCACCGACTGGTCCGCAGGCGTCCCGCCATAGGCCGGGCGTCCCTGATACTGCACAACCGTCTGGGCCTCTGCCCGCCCGATCCCTCCCGCCCGCCAGGCCATCCCCTGCCCGTCGAACCCCGTTCCCTCGACCTTCGGCCGGATCGTGCACGACCCCGCCCGCAGATCATCCCCGAACCACGACACCACCAGCGACACCGATCCGCAGTTCGGCAGTTCCTCGTCCAGCATCCTCAGCGACGTCTCGAAATCCGTCGCCGCCCCCGGCCCGTTCACATTCGCGCTGACATTCCGCCCGACGCCCTGCGCGTAATGCACCGGCGTCGTCGCCAGCGTGTATTCCCCCGTCCCCGGGATCAGCGCCACACCGCGCACCCCCCGCGTCAGGTCCGGCACATCGCTGATCGCCTCGCCCTGCGCCGGACGGATCACCTCGAAGCTGAACTGCGGCACCCGGTTGCCATAGGGTGCCAGCTCCAGGTCCTCGAAGACCACATAGGCCACGCCGCGATACGCCGGGGCCTCGCCCGCCCCCTCCACCGCCTCGATCTTCGGGTCCGGCAGCTGCGTCTCCGACCCCGGATAGACCCGCATCGTCACATCGTCCGGGCTGATCTCCACCCCGTCCGCCCAGATCCGCCCCACCCGCGTGATCTCGCCCTCGCACAGCGCGATCGCCAGGCTGATCGAATACGAATACTCCGTCACCTTCGGCTTCGGCGCGCCCTTGCCGCCCCCGCCCGACGTGCTGACACTTTCCAGGAACCGCGACGACCAGATCACCTGCCCCGCAATCCGCATCCGCCCCCAGATCAGCCCGATCGGCGCGCCCTCGCTCGCCCCCGACAGGCGGAACCGGTCCACCTTGCCCGTCTCGACCGCCCGCGACCCGCCGCCCAGCAGCTTCTGGTCGATCACCCGCCCCAGCGTCGCCCCGATGGCCCGCCCGATCACCGCCCCCGACAGACCCAGGACCGAGCCCCCGAATCCCGCCCCGACGGCCGCCCCCGCCGCCGATAGAAGGATCGTCGCCATGACTTACAGCCTTTCCGGGAACGCGAACCGCGCCACCACCCGCCGCGCCCAGGGGGCTGTCAGCGCATTCTCGATCACCCCATGCCCCGAATAGGCATGGACGAAACTCTCCGACCCGTTCCGCAGCGCCGTCACGCCCAGATGCTTCGCCACCGACCCCGCCCGCATCCGGAACAGCACCACCTGTCCCGGCCCGCCACGCTCCACCCTCTCCAGATGCCGCAGCGCCGCCGCCCAGAGCCGCTCCTCGCCGTCCGGCTCCGACCAGTCCATCGTATAGGCCGGCACCGCCTCGGGCTCCGTCGCCATAGAGCGCCCGCCAAACGCCCCGGATCAGCCCCAGACAGTCCGCCCCCGCGCCGCTGACCGATCCCTGATGCCGGTACGGCGTCCCGATCCAGCCCCGCGCCTCGGCGACCGCCCGTTCCGCCGCACTCATCCCCGGCGGCTCCCGCCCGAATTGTTCCCGCCCGAAACCGGATAGGCCATCAGCCAGTCCTCGCCCGGAATGTCGGGGAAACCGCGGAAATTCAGGAAGTTAACGAACTTCGCTTGCAGGTCTCCACCCGCTTGTCGCAGCCGGCCTCGATCCGGATCAAATCGCCCGCCGCCACCTTGGCCCCGAGTGCCTGCCAAAGCGTCAGAACCCGCCCGCCCGCAGCGCCGATCCGGTCGTTCTTCACCACACCCACCAGCCCCGCCGCCGTCCCGCCCAGAACCCGCAGTCGCCCCTTCTCGAACCAGCG
>CAVTXE010000007.1:0-186389 GCA_963738635.1 uncultured Alphaproteobacteria bacterium
CCAATGCCCGCTTCAGCCGCGCCAGCGCCTCGGGCCGGTCGCGGCCGTGCACGATCAGCTTGCCGATCAGGCTGTCGTAGTAGGGCGGGATGCGGTAGCCGTCATAGATCGCGCTGAATCCATCCGCACGCCCAGGCCGCCGGGCGCATGGAACTGGGTGATCTTGCCGGGGCGAGGGCGCGAAGTTCGGGATCTTTTCGGCGTTGATCCGGACCTCGATGGCATGGCCGTTGACATCAGGTCGTCCTGCGTGAACGACATCGGCAGGCCGGCGGCGACGCGGATCTGTTCGCGCACCAGGTCGACGCCGAAGATCGCCTCGGTCACCGGGTGTTCGACCTGCAGGCGGGTGTTCATCTCGATGAAATAGAACTCGCCGTCCTCATACAGAAACTCGATCGTGCCCGCGCCGATATAGTTGATCGCGGCCACCGCGTCGGCGCAGATCTTGCCGATCTCGGCGCGCGGTTTCGGCGTGATGACCGGGCCGGGGGCTTCTTCGAACACCTTCTGGTGGCGGCGCTGCAGCGAGCAGTCGCGTTCGCCCAGATGCACGGCGCTGCCCTTGCCGTCGCCGAAGACCTGAATCTCGATATGGCGCGGGCGTCTGGAGGTATTTCTCCATATAGACTTCGTCATTGCCGAAGGCGGCTTTGGCCTCGGACGCGGGCGGTGCGGAAGGCGATCTCCAGCTCGTTCGCGTCGTTCGCGACCTTCATGCCGCGCCCGCCGCCGCCTGCCGTGGCCTTGATGATGACCGGATAGCCGATCTCCTCGGCCGCCTTCTTCGCCTCGGCCACAGTCCGGCACGCCGCCGTCCGAGCCGGGCACGCACGGCACGCCCAGCTTCTTCATCGTGTCCTTGGCGGTGATCTTGTCGCCCATGATGCGGATATGTTCCGCCGTCGGGCCGATGAAGGTGATGCCGTGGTCTTCGAGCACCTGCGCGAAGGCCGCGTTTTCCGACAGGAAGCCATAGCCCGGATGGATCGCCTGGGCGCCGGTGATCTCGCAGGCGGAGATGATGGCCGGCACGACAGGTAGCTGGCCGAGGACGGGGCGGGCCGATGCAGACGCTTTCGTCGGCCATGCGCACATGCATCGCGTCGGCATCGGCGGTGGAATGCACGGCGACCGAGTTGATGCCCATCTCGCGGCAGGCGCGCATCGACGCGCAGCGCGATCTCGCCCCGGTTGGCGATCAGGATTTTATCGAACATGGGCCCGCCCCTCATTCGATGATCAGCAGCGGTGCGCCGTATTCGACGGGTGAGCCATCCTCGACCAGGATGCGCTTGACCGTGCCGGCGCGCGGGGCCGGGATGTGGTTCATCGTCTTCATCGCCTCGATGATCAGGACGGTCTGCCCCTCTTTCACCTGCGCGCCGACGGTCACGAACGGGTCGGACCCCGGTTCGGCGGACAGATAGACGGTGCCGACCATGGGCGAGGAAACCGCGCCCGGATGGCTGGGCGGGTCGCCGCCCGATGCCGGGGCTGCCGGTGCCGCTGGGCCGCCGGGTGCAGCTGGGGCGGTCGGTGCCGCAGGCGCGGCGGGCGCATAATGGACGGCGGGCGCGGGGGCCGCGTATTTCGACGACCCGGACGTTCAGGCTGTCGTTCTCGCCGTATTCGCGCTTGACGCTCAACTCGGCCAGATCGTGCTGGTTCAGAAGCTCGGCCAGGGCCTCGATGAAGGCCACGTCGCTTTCGTGGGGCGTCTTTGTGGTCATGCTTGTCCTCGAAGGGTCCCTGCTGCTGCCCGTCGTTCGCTGCGGGCGCGGTTCCTGCTCGGGCTCGTTATACGCGGAAGGTCGAGGCTGAGGAAAGCCGCGAGTTCATCAGGCGTGCCGCGGATCCCGTGACCGCGATCATAATTTACCGTTTGATAAAAATTTTGACCTGTGGCAGCGTCAGGCAAAAGACGCGACAGGGAGCGGCAGGCCATGGCGAATGACATGCAGACACCGGGCGTGGTGCCGCGGACGCCTTCCTGCGGATGCCTATGCCGTGAACTTCGCGGACATCGCGCCCGCGGTTCGACGGGCACGAGGCGCGGGTGGCGGCGGACCGCTGCTATTTCTGCTACGATGCGCCCTGCATGACGGCCTGCCCGACCAGCATCGACATCCCGCTGTTCATCCGGCAGATCGCCACCGGCACGCCCGAGGCGGCGGCGAAGACGATCTTCGACCAGAACATCCTGGGCGGCATGTGCGCGCGGGTCTGCCCGACCGAGCAGCTGTGCGAGGAGGCCTGCGTGCGCGAGGCGGCGGAGGGCAAGCCGGTCGAGATCGGGCGGCTGCAGCGCTATGCGACCGATACGCTGATGGAGAAGGGCGTGCATCCCTTCACGCGGGCGCGAAGACGGGCAAGCGGGTGGCGGTGGTGGGTGCCGGGCCGGCGGGTCTGGCCTGCGCGCATCGGCTGGCGATGCAGGGCCATGACGGTCGTCCTGTTCGATGCGCGGCCCAAGGCGGGCGGTCTGAACGAATACGGCATCGCAACCTACAAGACGACCGAAGATTTCGCGCAGGCGGAGGTGGAGTGGCTGCTGAAGATCGGCGGCATCACGGTCAGGACACGGCGCAGGCGCTGGGGCGTGACGTGACGCTGGCCAGCCTGACCGGCAGCTATGACGCGGTGTTGCTGGCGGTGGGTCTTGCGGGCGTGAACGCGCTGACGGCCGACGGGCGCGGACAAGGCGAACGTGACGCGACGCGGTCGATTTCATCGCCGAGCTGCGGCAGGCCGGCGACAAGGCAAACGCTGCCGGTGGGCCGCGACGTGGTGGTGATCGGCGGCGGCATGACGGCAGTTGATGCGGCGGTGCAGTCGAAGCTGCTGGGGGCCGAGAAGGTGACGATCGTCTACCGGCGCGGGCAGTCGAGGATGAGCGCGTCGGAGTACGAACAGGACCACGCGACAATCGGTCGGCGTGCGGATCGTCCACAACGCGGCGCCGGTGCGAGGTGCTGGGCAACGGCGCGGGCGTCGAGGCGGTGGAGTTCGCCTATACCTCCGAAGGGCCGGGCGGCCTGAAGATCGGGATGGAGACGTTCCGGCTGAAGGCCGATCAGGTGTTCAAGGCCATCGGCCAGACGCTGGCGGGCGCCCGAAGGGCTGGCGCTGGATGGCGGCAAGATCGCCGTGACCGGGGCGGGGCGGACGTCCTGGCCAAGGTCTGGGCCGGCGGCGACTGCGCGAGCGGCGGCGAAGACCTGACGGTGACGGCGGTGGCCGAAGGGCGCGATGCGGCCGAGGATATTCATGCGAGCTTGATGGGGTAGGGTGCGTGCTCGCACGCACCGCTTCGGGCGGACAGGAACAGAATGGTGCGTGCGAGCACGCACCCTACGGAGGATAAATCGATGGCCAACCTCACCACCACCTTCGTCGGCATGAAATCCCCGAACCCGTTCTGGCTGGCCTCGGCGCCGCCGACCGACAAGGAATACAACGTCCGCCGCGCGTTCGAGGCGGGCTGGGGCGGGGTGGTCTGGAAGACGCTGGGGTCCGAAGGCCCGCCCGTCGTCAACGTCAACGGCCCGCGCTACGGCGCGATCTGGGGGGCGGACCGGCGGCTGCTGGGCCTGAACAACATCGAACTGATCACCGACCGCCCGCTGGAGGTGAACCTGCGCGAGATCAAGGCGGTCAAGCGCGACTACCCGGACCGCGCGCTGATCGTGTCGCTGATGGTGCCCTGCGACGAGGAATCTGGCAGGCGATCCTGAAGCCGGTCGAGGAAACGGGCTGCGACGGGGTCGAACTGAACTTCGGCTGCCCGCACGGGATGAGCGAGCGCGGCATGGGGTCGGCGGTCGGCCAGGTGCCGGAATACATCGAGATGGTCGCGCGCTGGTGCAAGAAGCACACGCGGATGCCGGTCATCGTGAAGCTGACGCCGAACATCACCGATATCCGGAAACCGGCGGAGGCGGCCAAGCGGGGCGGGGCGGATGCGGTGTCCCTGATCAATACGATCAATTCGATCACCTCGGTCAACCTCGACAGCTTCAGCCCGGAGCCGAGCATCGACGGCAAAGGTGCGCATGGCGGCTATTGCGGGCCTGCGGTGAAGCCCATCGCGCTTTAGATGGTGTCCGAAATCGCGCGGGGCGAGGCCACCAAGGGAATGCCGATTTCCGGCATCGGCGGCATCACGACCTGGCGCGACGCGGCGGAGTACCTCGCGCTCGGCTGCGGCAACGTGCAGGTCTGCACGGCGGCGATGACCTATGGCTTCAAGATCGTGCAGGAGATGATCTCGGGCCTGTCGCAGTATCTGGATGAGAAAGAGATGGGCGTCGCCGACCTGATCGGGCGCGCGGTGCCGAACGTGACCGACTGGAACCAGCTGAACCTGAACTACGTCGCCAAGGCGCGGATCGACCAGGACGCCTGCATCAAGTGCGGGCGCTGCTATGCGGCATGCGAGGATACCAGCCATCAGGCGATCTGGATGAAGCCGGGCCGGGTGTTCGAGGTGAAGGACGCCGAATGCGTGGCCTGCAACCTCTGCGTCGATGTCTGCCCGGTCGAGGACTGCATCACGATGGAGGCGCTGCCGAAGGGGGCGGTGGACGCGCGGACGGGCAAGGTTGTCGGCGACTATGCCAACTGGACGACGCATCCGAACAACCCGATGGCCAAGGTCGCGGCGGAGTAGGACGCCGGACCGGCCAGCCGGACACGGGTCGGCCCCGCCCGAGGCGTGGCGGAAAACCTTACTTTTGCGCGCAACGCGAAGTTGTGATAGTGTCGCTGCGTCGGGGTTGCCTGACGGACGACAAAGAAAATTTGCCCCGACCTCTTTCAACGCTTTCATTGGTGAGGATATTGCAATGTCGACAAAGATGGACGTGAAGCACGGCGACGTGCCGCGCGAGATGAACCGCGCTTCGCTGAATGCGCTCAGCGGCCACGGCGACCCCGGAAAATTCGGACGGATGTTCCCGATGCTCGACCCGCTTGTGGTCAGCGACGATGCGCTTTTCGAGCTTGCGCAGGCGATGGTCGATGCCTCGCCCGGCGATCCTGCGGGCAACAACCCGAACATCCCGGCCGGGTTCACCTATTTCGGCCAGTTCGTCGATCACGACATCACGCTGGACCTGACGCCGCTGGAACAGACCGAGGCCGACCCGCTGGCGACGCAGAATTTCCGCACGCCGGGTCTCGACCTTGACGCGCTTTACGGGCAGGGGCCGTCGCTGGCCCCCTACATGTACCAGCGTGATCCGGCCACGGGGAAGATCAACGCGAAACTGCTGGTCGGCATCACCGCGGAGTCCGAAGCGAAGTCGCCGCCGGACGGCACCAAGATCGGGCGGATCGAGAACGACCTGCCGCGCAGCCGCTTCGGCCGGGCGATCATCGGGGACGAGCGCAACGACGAGAACCTGGCTGTGTCGCAGACGCATCTGGCCATGCTCAAGTTCCACAACAAGATCGTCGATCACCTCGAGGTCACGAAACCTGGCCTGAAGGGCGGCGCGCTGTTCGACGAGGCGCGGCGTCTGGCGACCTGGCATTACCAGTGGATCGTGCTGTTCGACTTCGTGGAGCGGCTGACCGAAAAGGGCCTGATCCGGAAGATCAAGCATGACGGGCGGCGCTTCTACCGGTTCAAGACGCGGCCCTACATCCCGGCGGAATTCTCGGCGGCGGCCTATCGTCTGGGCCATTCGATGATCCGCGAAGCCTACAGCCACAACCGCCTGTTCGGCTTCGGGCCGGGGACGTTCGCGCCGGGCACGCTGGGGCTGCTGTTCGCCTTCACCGGCAAGTCGGGCTCGATCGTCGGCGACATGATGGGCACGCCGGGTCTGGGGCCGATGCCGCCCGTGGGGCCGATGAAGGAGCTGCCGTCGAACTGGGCGATCGACTGGCGGCGCTGGTACGAATTCAACGTGCCGGGCCTGCCGCTGAACCTGACGCGCAAGATCGACACGCGGCTGGTGCCGACGCTGAGCATCCTGCCGGGCGAGGTTGACCGGTCGGCGGTGCTGGCCTTCCGCAACATGAAGCGCGGCGTGTCGCTGGGCCTGCCGTCGGGTCAGGACGTGGCCAAGGCGATGGGGGTCGCGGCGCTGTCCGAGGCCGACCTGTCGGCGGGGACCGACGGGGCGATCGCCAAGTCGCACGGACTGCACAAGAAGACGCCGCTCTGGTACTACATCCTGAAAGAGGCGGAAGTGGTGCATGGCGGCCTCAGGCTGGGGCCGGTCGGCACGCTGATCATCGCCGAGGTGTTCCTCGGGCTGGTGCATGGCGACCACAAATCCTTCATGTGGCTGAGGGCGGACTGGAAGCCGGAACTGCCGGGTGCGAATGCGGGCGAGTTCACCATGGTGGACCTGCTGAACTTCATCGGCGACCTGAACCCGGTCGGCTGAGCGGGCGTCCGAGAGGCTCAAAACGGGGCGCGTGGGGCTGACCCGCGCGCCCCTTCTGTTTGGGGCAGGCCCGGAGTTGCGATGGGCCTCAGCGGAGGATGTTCAGGGCGGGTAGTGCCGCCGCAGCGGTACCTGGCGGGGCCTCTGGGGCGCTGCCATCGCCGGGTGCGGAACGGTTTGTCGGTCCGCCCGGAGGCGGGGCCAGCAGAGCATCGGCCTGCGATACAGGTTCGGGCAATGGCACGACCGGGCCAGTCTGCGGCGTCGCCCCCGGTGCCTGACCGGGTCCGGGCGCGCGCGGACCCTGCGCCGGTTCGGCGGGTGCCGGAGCGGCGTCGTCGCGCCCGGCACGCGCCCCGGTCCGGCGGCGTTCGGCCGCCGCCTCCAGGTAGGTCCGCTCGAAGGTCGGCTGCGGGCCGGTCGGCGCGTCGGGATTGGTCAGCGAGGACAGGAAGGCCGCCATCCGGAACGCGTCGTCCGGCGCGCCGGTCAACCCCGTGCCTGCTGGCGGGCTGTCGCGGCCCGATGATCCGCGCCCTGCATCCGGGGATGTATTGCCGGACGCGGCTGTGACGGCGCGCGAGGGCAGCTGCGCGCCGGTCGGCGGCGCCGCGAACACCATGGCTTGCGCGGGCATCGGCCCGGCGATCTTCTCGAACATGCCCCCCGCTCCTGCCGGAAGGCCCCCACACCACGATCATGATTGCGCGCGACGGGTGAACACGGCCTTAAGATCCGCAGCAATCGGAAACTGTGGTTAATAGCGCCCGAACGGGTCAGACCGTCGCCGCCCCGGGTGCCAGCAGGCGTTCGTAAAGCTGGGTCAGGAACGCCTCGGCTTCCGGGTAGGGGTCGTGGCCGCGCCCGAGCACGGCACGCACCTGCACGTCGAAATCGGCATAGTGCTGGGTCAGCGCCCAGATCGAGAAGATCAGGTGATAGGGGTCGGTCGCGCGGATGCGCCCCTGATCGGCCCAGGCGCGGATGATGCCGACCTTGGCATCGACCAGCGGCTTCAGATCGCCGGTCAGCGCATCCATCATGCGTGGCGCGCCCTGCAGGATTTCATTGGCGAAGAGGCGGCTTTCGCGGGGGTAGTCGCGGGCCATGCCGATCTTGCGCCGGACATAGGAGAGAATCTCGGCGACGGGTTCGCCCTTTGGGTCCAGCGCGCGCAAAGGGTCGAGCCAGAGGTCCATGAGACCGGTGAGGAGCGCCAGATGGATCGCTTCCTTGGACGCGAAATAGTAGAGCAGATTGGGTTTCGAAAGGCCCGCGACTTCGGCGATCTGGTCAAGTGTCGCACCCCGGAAGCCGTGCTGCGAAAACACCTCGAGCGCGGCGTCGAGGATCGCGCCGGTGTTCTTCTGCTGGATGCGCGTGCGCGCCGGAGCGGGGGCGGCGTCGTCCAAGTCTCTCTCCCTGCCGGGCGGGGGCGATGCCCTTTCCGCGTCCGATCCTTCCTGCTAGCGTGATCCTGACCATCCGGTCAAACCCTGAATTCAATCGCAGGCGGAAGACGGGCCACCGGCCCGCCCGCCAAGGCCGAAGGAACGACGCGCATGGCGCTTGACCGCAAACCCGCCCCGAATGACCTCAACGCCTTCTGGATGCCCTTCACGGCGAACCGGCAGTTCAAGAAGACCCCGCGCATGTTCGTGGGCGCGAAGGACATGCACTACACCACGTCGGACGGGCGGCAGGTGCTGGACGGGACGGCGGGTCTGTGGTGCTGCAACGCGGGGCACTGCCGCCCGAAGATCACCGAAGCGATCCAGCGGCAGGCGGCGGAGATGGACTATGCGCCCGCCTTCCAGATGGGGCATCCGGCGGCGTTCGAACTGGCGAACCGGCTGATCGGGATTGCGCCCGCGAACATGGAGCATGTGTTCTACACAAACTCCGGCTCTGAAGCCGTTGAAACCGCTTTGAAAATCGCCATCGCCTATCACCGGGCGCGGGGCGAGGGCGCGCGGACGCGGCTGATCGGGCGCGAACGCGGCTATCACGGGGTGAACTTCGGCGGGATTTCGGTCGGCGGGATCGTGAATAACCGCAAGGTCTTCGGGACGCTGCTGGGCGGCGTGGACCACCTGCCGCACACGCATCTGCCCGCACAGAATTCATTCACGAAGGGCCAGCCGGAGCATGGCGCGACCCTTGCCGACGATCTGGAACGCATCGTGGCGCTGCACGGGGCCGAAACCATCGCGGCGGTGATCGTGGAGCCGGTGGCGGGATCGACAGGCGTGATCCTGCCGCCGAAGGGCTATCTGGAAAAGCTGCGGGCGATCACGAAGAAGCATGGGATTCTGCTGATCCTGGACGAGGTCATCACCGGCTTCGGGCGGCTGGGGTCGCCCTTCGCATCCCAGCATTTCGGGGTCGAGGCGGACCTGATCACGCTGGCCAAGGGCCTGACCAACGGCGTCATCCCGATGGGCGCGGTGCTGGCCACGCCTGCGGTGCACGACGCCTTCATGGCCGGGCCGGAGCATATGATCGAGCTGTTCCACGGCTACACCTATTCCGGGAACCCGATCGCGTCGGCGGCGGGGATCGCCACGCTGGAGACCTACCGCGAAGAGGGGCTGTTCGAGAGGGCGGCGGAAATCGCGCCGTACTGGGAGGACGCGCTGCATTCGCTGAAAGGGCTGCCCCACGTCATCGACATCCGCAACATGGGCCTGATCGGGGCGGTGGAACTGGAAGGCGATCGCGGGCGAGCCGACGAAGCGGGCGTTCGGGGCGTTCCTCGATGCCTACGAGAAGGGGATCCTGATCCGGACGACGGGCGACATCATCGCGATGAGCCCGCCGCTGATTGTGTCAGCAAGGGGGATATTGATCGGCTGATCGGGGTGCTGGGGGATGTGTTGCGGGGGTTGGGGTAGCCCTCGAAATGGAAAAACGGCAATACTCGACTTTAACATATGTAAAAACTAAACTGTCCGAGGCAAAAAAATTGTTACTACGGCGAATAGTATTGGAGAACGTTAGAAGTTTCTTCTCGAGCCTCAAGAGCTCTTGTTCTATAGTCCCATCTCGATATTGGTTGGTCCAAACGGAGGTGGCAAGACAAACCTGTTAGAATGCAATAGTTGTAGTTCTGAGGCGTTACCTCATAAACGCACCGTGCCAGAGATTATTAGAACAACAAAACGGGATGGGTAGATATCTAACTCTCTCAGAATGATCAACTACATCAACTTGTCCTTGAAAAGCATTTTCTTGGCCGGGATCAGCCACAAAAGATCGAAGTGGATGTCGAGGTTTCACAATCTGATATTGAAAACATGATACGAATTCAGAATGATGCCTGCGGCCCTTGGACCGAGCTGTCAAGAAATAAGCGATTTGATGCTAATCCTTGGCAGGGTGTTGAGAATTGGGTAGTCAATGAAATTAAAGCTGGAGCAATTATATATCGTTTTATATCGTTGACTTCTCTCTAGTTCGACCGGCGTTAGCGAGTGAAGTCACTTTCTTGAGATACCTTCAGATATATGAATTTGACAATAAAACACGGAGCGACCTAGGTTACGCAAATTTACCGCACCCCATGATCTATTTGCCTGTCAATAGAGCGATGGTTGGGTTGTCATCAAGCATAGCGCTCGCCGGATTTCAAGATGCTGAGGTGAAGCGTGCTGTAGATGCCACCTCGTCCAAGACTTCAACCAATATTGTCCACCTTGCACTGGGGCGTCTTGCGCTAAAACACAGGCTAATGCAGCATAAATCAAATCTTGAGGTCAAAGAAGCCTTCGAACTTGATCCTGCCGTCATTGCGCTGACCACTGATATGCAGGAGTTGGGCTATGCGTGGAACCTTGAGTGTATTGATCCAGTCACCAACACATACGATGTTCGGCTCAGCAAGCAGGGCTCGTCGTTCCTACTGTCGAACGCGTCATCGGGCGAGAAGGAGCTGTTGACTTATCTGTTTGCTATCCATGCTCTTAACGTTCGTGATGCTCTGATCGTAGTTGATGAACCTGAGCTCCACCTTCACCCGCGTTGGCAGCGAGCTTTGCTGGGAATATTTCAGAGACTTGCCGAGACCACAGGTAACCAATTTCTACTTGCAACTCATTCGCCAGTGTTTATTTCCCCCAAACTCAATTGGATATGTCTGTCGCGTTTACACTGAGAATCAAAAGAGTAGAATTCTTCGCTTAGATGCGGCTGAATTGCCCGAAAGGAAACATCTCTTCAGTATTGTCAATAGTCAGAACAATGAGCGAATTTTCTTCGCTGACGTTGTTATATTGGTTGAGGGTTACTCTGATCACATGTTCTTCGAGCGAATTATCATGGATTGTGGCGGCGCCAGATGGCCGGGGTGACCGTAGAGATCATCAGTGTAGGTGGAAAGGGTTTGTTCGACGCTTATTCAAAGCTTCTGAACGCCTGCAAGGTGTCATTTAAGATTATTTCTGACTTGGACTATCTGGAGCAAATAGGTAGCCCTGAAATTAAAGAGCTGTTCTCCGTAGATTCAAAGAGTATTAAGAAAGATGTCATTGCGAATCCTAGGAGTCTTGACGCGGCTGCTTTAGTTGCTCGGATTGACGAAGCGCTCAATAATGGCACTTGGGGTGATGCGATTGGTATCTGGGAGTATATAAAGTCCCGTCGGTTGCGTGTGCGCTCTGATCTAAATGACGCTGAGGCGAATTTACTCAAGATGTTTATTGTAAAATTGCGCGAGAACGGTATATATGTCTTGCAGCGAGGTGCGCTTGAGGACTATTTGCCTGTTGGATATCGCTCAAAGCAGATGGAGAAGCTCATAGAGTTTTTGACATTTGAAAACTATTTGGATCGCCTTTCTGCTGACGCCAAGGAAGAGATTGACGCAATCTGGCGTCATGCTCTTGATGCAGCGCGCGGACAGGTCGTTTCAACGGTGCCTATGCCTGCCGTGGTGACGCTTTAGGGAAGTCATTTGAATTGACCTTTGGGAGCATTGGCATTTATGCCAACAACTGATCCCCGGAGCCCCGCCATGCCCACCCGCAACATCGTCCTGACCGACCATCAGTCCGACTTCGTCAACCGCATGGTCGAGGGCGGGCGGTCCCAGAACGCCTCGGAAGTCCTCCGCGTCGCGCTCCGGGGGATGGAGCGCGACGAGGGCGAGTGGGAGCGGGCCAAGGCCGGGGTGCTGGAGGGGCTTGCGCAGATCGAGCGGGGGGAAACGGTTGACGGAGAGGAAGCTTTCCGTCGTGTGCTTGAGAACGTCGGCCGTTCCGAATGACCCGCCCCGCCTGCACCGCCACGACCCTGATCGACGACGCCCGCGTCCGCGTGACGCGCTTCGACTTCGCGCCGGGGGCCGAGACCGGCTGGCACCGGCACGGAATGGACTATGTCATCACGACCCTGACCGACTGCCCGATGCTGCTGGAGGAGCCGGGCGGCGGCAGCCGCCGCGTTACGATCCCCGCAGGCACCGTCTATCGCCGCGACGAGGGGGTCGAGCACAACGTGGTCAATGACGGGACCGTGCCGATGTCCTTCATCGAGCTGGAGCTGAAGTAGCGGCGCAAGCCCCGCGCCCTAGCCGATCATCGCCCGGATCGCCGCCGCGACCATCGCGTGATCCTCGGTGTCCGGCAGCCCCGACACCGTCGCCACCGCCACCATCCCCGCGCCCCCGACGACGATCGGCACAGCGCCGCCGCTGAGCGCGTAGTCGGCGTCGGGCAGGCCCGACCGTGCCAGCGTATAGCCCCTTTCTTCGTGCAGCAGGCGCTGGAGCAGGGACGCGGTTCCGAAGAACAGCGCGGTATTGCCCTTGCGCCGCGCCCAGTGGTCGTTGTTGGCCGACGATCCGGGCAGGGCCGCGTGGAAGAAGGTCCGGTTGGGCGCGCGGATGCTGATCACCACCGGCAATGTCCGGTCCGTCGCGGCTGCGACCAGCGCCGCGCCAAGGCGAAGCGCGTCCGCCTCGGTGAAGGCGGGCAGGATCAGGTGCGCGGCCTCGGCCTTCAGGTCATCTATGGTCATCAAGGTCTCCGGTCTGAGGGCGGCGTCGGCTCACGGCACCGCAAAGGTCAGGTTCGCCCAGAACGTTTCCCAGACCGCGCCGCCTTCGCCCTGCGGTTCCTTTTCGCGCAGGACCACGGCATCCGCCATGTAGACATGCCCGGCCTTCACCGGCAGCCGCGCCACGCCGCTGCCGTCGGTCCGCACCGTGGTGATCTGCACACCCGCCGGGCCGCGGTCGAAAAGCTCGATCTGCGCATCCGCCCTGGGCGCGCCCTGATAGGTCAGCCGCACCGGCAGACCGCCCGACATGTCGTCGGTGTAGGGGTTCGCCAGTGCCACCAGTTCCGTCTCCATCCCGAAGTCGCGGTCGCTGCCCGCGCCGCCGCCGACCCCGACAAGCGACTTCGAATAGCGCGTGTAGACCTCGGAGAAATTCGCTTCCGGCAGGTCCCTGGCCCGGTGGCGCGCGATGGCGTCGCCGAGGTCCTTGTGCTTGACGAAGCTTTCGAACTTGGCCAGTTCGGCATAGTCCACCTTGGCCTGCACCGACTGATAGACGATGACGTTGAGCCCGTCGCCGAGAGACGCCTGATCGATGGCGGGCGTGTTGCCGATGCGGTTCGAGACGGACGTGAACTTGCCGTCGCGCACAATGGCCAGGGTCTTGTTGGTCCCGGGCAGGAAGGGCAGGCGCATGCCCTCGAACTTCTGGCCATTGACCAGGTCGGCTTCGATATGGACAGTCGCGTCGGGCTGAAAGTCCTTCGGCATGATCCACAGCTCATGCGCCGTCAGGGGCTGGGCGAGCAGCAAGAAGAAAAAAGGGGCAAGGCGCATGGAAAGGTTCCTCCGGGTCAGGGGCAGAGTGGGGGCCGGCGCGCGGCTGTCAAGCGGGTCACTGGGTCTGATGCTGGCAATCGCGGGAATGTGGTTGATGCTGGCCGGGCGGCCCGCGCAGGCCCATGAGGTCGTGCCCGCCATATCGGACCTGACGATCACGGACGGCGCGCTGGCGCTGTCTGTCACGATGCCGGTCGAAGGGCCGATGGCGGGGATCGACCTCGGCACGGTGTTCGACACCAACGATGCGCCGCAGGCGGCGGAGTATGACGCGCTGCGCGCGATGCCGCCGGATCAGCTGGCGGGCCGGTTCCGGGCCTTCTGGCCCGAGATGGCGAAGAACATCGTGATCGAGGCTGACGGGGTGCGGGTCACGCCCGATCTTGCGTCCTTCACGGCGGCCGAAATCGGCGATGTCGGGCTGCCGCGCCAGTCTGTCTTTGAATTGACAGCTGCCCTGCCGCCCGAGGCGCGGTCTGTGCAGATCGGCTGGGCAGCGGCCTATGGCGGGCTGGTCGTGCGGCAGATGGGGGTGGAGAAACCGTATGACGGCTATCTGACCGGCGGCGCACTCAGCGAGCCGATCGCCATCGAAGGCGGCGGCCAGCTGGGGCAGTGGCAGACATTCTTCCGCTATATCCCGGTGGGGTTCGACCATATCGTGCCGAAGGGGCTTGACCATATCCTGTTCGTGCTCGGCCTCTTCTTCCTTGCCGTCCGCCTGCGTCCGCTTCTGACCCAGGTCACCGCCTTCACCCTTGCCCATACCGTCACGCTTGCCTTGGGGTCACTCGGGATCGTCACCATCCCCGGCAGCATCGTCGAGCCGATCATCGCGGCATCCATCGTCTATGTCGCGGTCGAGAACATCCTGTCGCCGCAGATGTCGCGCTGGCGGCCTGCGGTCGTGTTCTGTTTCGGCCTGCTGCACGGGCTTGGCTTTGCCAGCGTCCTGGGCGAATTCGGCCTGCCCGAGGGGTCGTTCCTGCCCGCGCTGATCGGCTTCAATCTGGGCGTTGAATTCGGCCAGCTGGCGGTCATCGCGGTGGCCTTCGCGCTGGTCGGCTACTGGTTCCGTGACAAGCCCTGGTACCGGGCGCGGATCGCCATCCCTGCCTCGGTTTTCATCGCGCTGGTCGGGGCGTACTGGGTGGTGCAGCGGACGCTGCTGGCCTGAGCGCGCGGACCCTTGCCACAGGGTCCGATTTGACCATACGGTCAGGAAATCCGGGGGCGGCAAGACCCCAAGGGAGATTGCGATGGCCGGGACAGCTTCCATCGGCGCGAACCAGCGGATCGATTCCCAGCGGCTGTGGGACAGCCTGATGGAGATGGCGAAGATCGGCCCCGGCATCGCGGGCGGCAACAACCGCCAGACGCTGACGGATGCCGATTCCGAAGGGCGGCATCTGTTCAAGCGCTGGTGCGAGGGCGCGGGCATGACCATGGGCGTGGACAGCATGGGCACCATGTTCGCCACGCGGGCGGGGACCGAGGATCTGCCGCCGGTCTATATGGGCAGCCATCTGGATACGCAGCCGACGGGCGGCAAGTATGACGGCGTGCTGGGGGTTCTGGGCGCGCTGGAGGTGGTGCGCACGATGAACGACCTCGGGATCCGGACGCGGCACCCGGTCGTGGTGACGAACTGGACGAACGAGGAGGGCGCGCGGTTCGCGCCCGCGATGCTGGCGAGCGGGCGTGTTCGCGGGGGTTCATACCGAGGAGTATGCCAAGGGCCGGACGGACCCGGAGGGCAAGGTCTTCGGCGAGGAACTGAAGCGGATCGGCTGGGTCGGCGACGAAAAGGTCGGCGCGCGGAAGATCCACGCGATGTTCGAGCTGCATATCGAACAGGGGCCCGATTCTGGAGGCCGAGGGGAAAGAGATCGGCGTCGTCACGCATGGCCAGGGGCTGTGGTGGCTGGAGATCACGCTGACGGGCAAGGACGCGCATACCGGATCGACGCCGATGGCGATGCGGGTGAATGCAGGGCTGGGCATGGCGCGGATCACCGAAGCCGTGCACCGGATCGCGATGGCGCATCAGCCGAACGCGGTGGGGGCGGTCGGGCAGGTGTTCGTGTTCCCCAATTCGCGGAACGTCATTCCGGGGCGCGTGGTGTTCACGGTGGATATCCGCTCGCCCGAACAGGCCAAGCTGGACCTGATGCGCGGCGAGGTGGAGCGGGCGGCGGCGGCGGTGGCGGCGGAACTGGGGCTCGGGATCGGGATCGAGCCGGTCGGGCATTTCGACCCGGTGACGTTCGATCCGGGGCTGGTGAAGACGGTGCGGGGGGCGGCGGAGCGGCTGGGCTATTCAGCCACATGGATATCGTGTCGGGGGCGGGTCACGACGCCTGCTGGATCAACCGGGTGGCGCCGACGGTGATGGTGATGTGCCCCTGCGTGGGGGGGCTGAGCCACAACGAGGCGGAGGAGATTTCGCCCGGAATGGGCGGCGGCGGGGACGGATGTGCTGTTCCACGCGGTGGTGCGAGACGGCGGGGGTGGTTTCGTGACCTCCGCTGGTTCCCGGAACTTGTTCGTAGGCAGAGTGCTGTGACGTCACCCGTCGTCGAGATTGATGCGCGTGCGCTTGTCAGCCGCGACAAGTTCCACGCGACCTTTGCAGAGACTTTCGGCTTTTTCGAGGGCTACGGACGCAACATGGACGCATGGATCGACTGCATGGGCTATCTCCGTAAACGGCACAGCGGAATGACACAGTTCCACATCGGCGCTGACCAGACACTCACGATCCGTCTGAATCATCATGAAGTGTTGCGCGACGAGGCGAGCCAACGAGTGGCGTGACCTCAGTCGAATGCTCTGCATTCTTGAACCTAAGGGAAGTCGAGGCGGGTTCCGATCGCCGCTTGATCGCCCTCGCCTTCATGACAGGAGTGACCCCCATGACCACAGTCATCCGCAACGGCACCATCGTCACCGCCGATCTCACCTACAAGGCCGACGTCCTCATCGACGGCGGGAAAATCACCGCCATCGGCCCCAAGCTGAAGGGCGACAGGACCCTCGACGCCACCGGCTGCTACGTCATGCCCGGCGGCGATCGACCCCCACACCCACTTGGAGATGCCCTTCATGGGCACCTATTCCAGCGACGATTTCGAATCCGGCACCCGCGCGGCGCTGTCGCGGCGGCACCACGATGGTCGTCGATTTCGTGCTGCCGGGGCAGGGCCAGGGCCTGCTCGACGCCACCCAGATGTGGCACAACAAGTCGGGCGCGCGCGAACTGCGACTACAGCTACCACATGGCGATCACCTGGTGGGGCGAGAAGGTCTGGGACGACATGAAGACCGTCACGGAACGCGGCATCAACACCTTCAAGCACTTCATGGCCTACAAGGGCGCGCTGATGGTGAACGACGACGAGATGTTCGCGTCGTTCACCCGCTGCGCCGAACTGGGGGCGATCCCCTTCGTGCATGCCGAGAACGGCGACGTGGTGGCCGAACTGCAGCGCAAGCTGCTGGCGGAGGGCAACACGGGGCCCGAGGCGCATGCCTATTCGCGCCCCCCGGCGGTCGAGGGCGAGGCGACGAACCGCGCGATCATGATCGCCGACATGGCGGGGGTGCCGGTCTATATCGTGCATACGTCCTGCGAGGAGGCGCATGAGGCGATCCGGCGGGCGCGGATGCGGGGGCAGCGGGTCTGGGGCGAGCCCCTGATCCAGCACCTGACGCTGGACGAGGGCGAGTATGTGAACAAGGACTGGGACCATGCCGCCCGCCGCGTGATGTCGCCGCCGTTCCGGTCGAAGCACCATCAGGATTCTTTGTGGGCCGGGTTGCAGTCCGGCTCGCTGTCGGTGGTGGCGACCGACCACTGCGCCTTCACGACCGCGCAGAAGCGCTTCGGGGTGGGGGATTTCACGAAGATCCCGAACGGCACCGGGGGGCTGGAGGACCGGATGCCGATGCTCTGGACCCACGGGGTGGAGACGGGGCGGATCACGATGAACGAATTCGTGGCGGTGACGTCGACCAATATCGCCAAGATCCTGAACTGCTACCCGAAGAAGGGCGCGGTGCTGGTGGGGGCGGATGCGGATCTGGTGGTCTGGGACCCGAAGAAGACCAAGACGATTTCGGCGAAGACCCAGCAATCGCGCCATTGATTACAACGTGTTCGAGGGGAAGAAGGTGAGGGGCCTGCCCCGGTTCACCCTGACGCGGGGGCAGGTGGCGGTGAACGACGGCAAGGTCGAGACGCGCGAGGGCCACGGGGAATTCGTCGCGCGCGAGCCGAACGGGGCGGTGAACCGGGCGCTAGGACGAAGTGGAAGGACCTGACCGCGCCGAGGCCGGTGGTGCGGACGGGCGTTCCGGCGAGCGGGGTTTAGGTGTCGCGCGAAGGGCGGATGTCAGGGGGCCACCAACCCCTCCAGTTCCGGCAGCAGCACCACGCTTTCCTGCTCGTGCGGGTCGGTCCGGGCGATCACCGCCCGCGCCGGAACGTCCCCGGGTTGAACGGCAGATGCGGCATGTCGGCGGGGATGTAGATCAGGTCGCCCGCCTCGGCCTCCATCCGGTTCTCCAGCCGCGTGCCCCAGAACATCACCGTCACCCCGTCGAGCATGTAGATTGCCGTCTCGTGGGTCGCGTGCTTGTGCGCCTTGGCGCGGCCGCCGGGCGGGATGGTCAGAAGGTGCATGCAGATCGCCTGCGACCCGGTGGTTTCGCGGGCGATGCCCTCGACATAGGTGAAGCCCTGCTTGCCGTCGAAGGTGCCTGCGGGGGTGATCTTGCGGCAGATGGTCATGGTGGCTCTCCCTTTGCCGGGACAAGCGTGCCACAGTCCGGGTCGGCGCAGAAGAGGGCGGCATGAAGGACACGGGCGGGGCGTCGGCCCCGGTGATCGAGGCGCGGGGCGTGGGGCTGACGTTCCGGACGGCGGACGGGCCGGTGACGGCGTTGACGGGCGTGGACCTGTCGATCCAGCGCGGCGAGTTCGTCAGCTTCATCGGCCCGTCGGGCTGCGGCAAGACGACGTTCCTGCGGGCGGTTGCGGCGCTGGAGACGCCGACCGAAGGCACGCTGACAGTCAACGGAATGACCCCCGATGCGGCCCGGCAGGCGCGGGCCTATGGCTATGTGTTCCAGGCGGCGGGGCTGTATCCGTGGCGGACGATTGCGGGAAATGTGAAACTGCCGCTGGAGATCATGGGGTTTTCCAAGGCCGATCAGGATGCTCGTGTTCGAAAAGTGCTATCTTTGGTCGAGCTTGATGGCTTCGCGGGCAAGTTCCCCTGGCAGTTGTCAGGCGGTATGCAGCAGCGCGCCAGCATCGCCCGCGCGCTTGGCCTTCGATGCCGATATCCTGCTGATGGACGAACCCTTCGGCGCGCTGGACGAGATCGTGCGCGACCGGCTGAACGAGGAGCTGCTGAAGCTGTGGGGCGCGACGGGCAAGACGACATTGTTCGTGACGCATTCGATCCCCGAGGCGGTCTATCTGAGCACCCGGATCGTGGTGATGTCGCCCCGTCCGGGGCGGATCACGGATGTGATCGAGAGCACGCTGCCGAGGGAACGGCCGCTGGAGATACGGGACAGCCCGGACTTCATCCGCATCGCGCAGCGGGTGCGCGAGGGGCTGCGCGGAGGGCATGTCGATGAGGTTTAGGGACATGCACTTCACGTGCATATCGCGTGCATACGGCGTGCATACGTTGATCGGCGGCGGGGACCGGGCATGAGCGGCTCGCTGATCCTGTGGCTGGCGGCTGCGATGGCTGTGTTCGTCACGGCGAACACGACCTTGCGGACCTATTCGGCGTCGGGGCAGGTCTGGCTGCTGGTCGGGGCGCTGTGCCTGTTCACCGTCGGCAACCTGATGATGGTGCGGCTGATGCGGGAGAGCGGGCTGGCCATCGCGATCTCGGTCTCGTCGGTCGCGCAGCTTCTGCTGATCTCGCTGGTGGCGTTCCTGTGGTTCGGCGAGCGGCCGACGGGCATTCAGCTTCTGGGCATGGCGCTGGGTGTCGTGGCGGTGACGCTGATCGCCTGGCCGCAGGGGGCGAAGGGATGAGGCGGATGGGATTCCGGCCCGATCGGGCGCGCCGGAAGACGGGCTTTCACGAAAGCCCTTCGGGACGGAAGATCGTTCGTGAACGATCTTCCTGCCGGGCGGGGAGCCGTTCGGTGCCCCCCGCCCGTCCTACCTCACGAGGCGGGAGGGGCTCCTGCGCGCGGGCAATGATCGAAGCGCTTCCCGCCCCCTCGTGGGGCGGGAGAGGGTGGGGGGACGCACCTGATGAAATCCCTCGCCCCCATCCTCACCGTCCTCGCCGCCATCCTCGCCCTCTGGTACGCCGCGTCCGTCCTCCTGAACCGCCAGTGGACCTACGATCAGGCCGCCCGGGCCGAACAGACCGTCACCGTCGCCCAAGTCCTGAAGGACACGATGGTGCAGGAACGCCCCGTCCTGCCCGCGCCGCATCAGGTGGCGGCGGGGCTGTGGGACGGGCTCACGGGGCAGGCGGTGACGTCGAAGCGCAGCCTTGTCTGGCACGGCTGGATCACCCTGTCGCGCCACCCTTGTCGGCTTCCTGATCGGCACCATGGCGGGCATCCTGCTGGCGGTGGGCATCATCCACAACCGCGCGATGGACATGAGCGTGATGCCCTGGGCCATCGCGTCGCAGACGATCCCGATCCTGGCCATCGCGCCGATGGTGATCGTGGTGCTGGCCTCGCTGGGGGTGACCGGGCTGATCCCGAAGGCGATCATCTCGGCTTATCTCAGCTTCTTCCCCGTGGTCGTCGGCATGGTGAAGGGGCTGCGGTCGCCCGACCAGATGCAGCTGGATCAGCTGATGACCTACAACGCGAGCCGGGCGCAGACGTTCTGGAAGCTGCGCCTGCCCGCCTCGATGCCCTATCTCTTCGCCTCGCTGAAGGTCTCCATCGCGGCCAGCCTGGTCGGGGCGATTGTCGGCGAACTGCCTGCGGGTGCGACCCAAGGGCTGGGCGCGCGGCTTCTGCAGGGCAGCTATTACGGGCAGACGATCCAGATCTGGTCGGCGCTGTTCACGGCCGCCGCGCTGGCGGCGGTGCTGGTGATGATCGTCGGCGTGATCGAACGGCGGACCCTGACGCGGATGGGAATGCGGACGTGAGGAAGCACCGCGCGCACGGTACGGAGATGTCCGGCCGGGACGGCCCGGAAGACGCCCGGACCTGCCCAAACGTTGACTTTTCGGCGGTTTTGTGGCATTCTGCGATCACCAACATGCGGGACATCGGGGTTCGTTATGTTGAAAGCCGCCTACTGGACGATGGGTGCGCTCAGCCTGATCATCGCGGCCATCCAGCTGCGCTTTCTGTTCCTTCCTCTGCCTCTGGCCAGCCCCGACATGGTGCATCACGTCGCCGACATCGCGCCGGTCTTCTGGGTTCATGTGATCGCTGCCGCCTGGGCGATGGCGGCCGGGGTGCCGCAGTTCTTAGTGCGGCTGCGCACGGCCTATCCGCGCATTCACCGCTGGACCGGGCGGACCTATGTCGCTGCGGTCCTTCTCGGCGGTCTGTCGGGCCTCGGTCTGGCGCTGAACGCCAATGGCGGCTTCGTCACGCAGTCGGGATTCTCGCTGCTGGCGGTCTGCTGGCTGATCGCAACGGGAATGGCGCTGCGCCATGTGCTGGCGGGGCGCTATGCGGACCACCGCATCTGGATGATCCGGTCCTACGCGCTGACCTTCGCGGCGGTGACGCTGCGGTTGCAGGTGCCGATCTGGGTCAACCTTCTGGGCACGGACTATACCGGGGTGCTGCCGATCATCGCCTGGGCCTGCTGGGTTCCGAACCTGATCGTCGCGGAATGGCTGATCGTGCGGCGTCGGTCGGTGCCGGTGCCGCAGACCGCCAGACACGCCTGACGCGGGGCCGCGGCGTTCGGGGCGGAACCGGTCCGGGGCCGCAGGCGGGACGCTTCCCATGATCTGGCTCTGGGGTACCATCGCGTTCTGGATCGCGGCCTGGGCGCTGAACGGCTGGCTGGCGCGTCAGCCCTTGGCGCGGACAAGGCTCGGGCGGCTGCTGATCCCGGCGATGTTCGGGGTGACGCTGCTGGTTCTGTGGGAAGGCGTGGTGCGCGGCCTGAACGTCAGCCCGGTGATCCTGCCCGCGCCGAGCGCAATCTGGGGCACGATCCGGACCGAGGTGCCGACGCTGTGGGTCGATGTCCGGCAGACGATCCTGAAAGGCGCGCTGTCGGGCTATGTCATCGGCTGCGGTGCCGCGTTCCTGACCGCCGTGGCCATCGACCGCTCGCCCTTCCTGCAGCGCGGGCTGCTGCCGGTCGGCAATTTCGTCGCGGCCCTGCCCATCGTCGGCATCGCGCCGATCCTGGTCATGTGGTTCGGCTTCGACTGGCAGTCGAAGGCGGCGGTTGTGGTGGTGATGGTGTTCTTCCCGGTGCTGGTGAACACGGTGGCAGGGCTGGCAGCATCGGAGCGGATGCAGCGCGACCTGATGGCGACCTGGGGCGCGGGATACTGGCAGAGCCTGTTCAAGCTGCGCCTGCCCGCGGCGATGCCGTTCATCTTCAACGGGCTGAAGATCGCGACGACGCTGGCGCTGATCGGGGCGATTGTCGCGGAATTTTTCGGCTCGCCCACGCAGGGGATGGGGTTCCGGATATCGACGGCTGTCGGGCAGCTTGCATTGCCGATGGTCTGGGCAGAGATTGCCGTGGCGGCCCTGGCCGGTTCGGCATTTTACGGGGCGGTGGCGCTGATCGAAAAGGGCGTCACCTTCTGGCACCCCTCGCAACGGGGGAAAGTTCAAGAAACGACGACAACTAGGAGGTCTTGGGAAATGAAGAAACTTCTGACAACGGCGCTGTTCGCGGCTTTCGCGGCTGGCGGCGCAAATGCGGCGGACGACGTGACGCTGCAGCTGAAATGGGTCACGCAGGCGCAGTTCGCGGGCTATTACGTGGCCAAGGCGAAGGGCTTCTATGACGAGGAAAGCCTGAACGTCACGATCCTGCCGGGCGGCCCGGACATCGCGCCGACGCAGGTGATCGCGGGCGGCGGCGCGGATGTGGTGATCGACTGGATGCCCTCGGCCCTTGCGGCGCGTGAAAAGGGCCTGCCGCTGGTCAACATCGCGCAGCCCTTCGCAAGCTCGGGCCTGATGCTGACATGCCTGAAGGAATCGGGCGTCGCGACGCCTGCCGACTTCAAGGGCAAGACGCTGGGCGTCTGGTTCTTCGGGAACGAGTATCCGTTCCTGTCCTGGATGAGCCAGCTTGGCCTGTCCACGGCAGAGGGCGGCGATGTGACGGTGCTGAAGCAGGGCTTCAACGTCGATCCGCTGCTGCAGAAGCAGGCGGCCTGCGTATCGACGATGACCTACAACGAATACTGGCAGGTGATCGACGCAGGCATCAGCCCGGACGACCTTGTGACCTTCAAGTACGAGGAAGAGGGCGTGGCGACGCTGGAGGATGGCCTTTACGTGATGGAGGACAAGCTGGCCGACCCGGCCTTCGAGGACAAGATGGTGCGGTTCGTGCGGGCCTCCATGAAGGGCTGGAAATACGCGGAAGCGAACCCGGACGAGGCGGCGATGATCGTGCTGGAGAATGACGAGACCGGCGCGCAGACCGAGGCGCATCAGAAGCGGATGATGGGCGAGATCGCCAAGCTGACGGCAGGATCGAACGGCGCGCTGGATGTGGCGGCGGCGGAACGCACGGTGGCGACGCTGCTGGCGGGCGGGTCGGACCCGGTGATCACGAAGGCACCGGAAGGGGCCTGGACGAGTGCCATCACGGACAAGGCGCTGCAATAGCGGCTTCGGCCGGACGGATCAGGGGCGCGGCGGGGAGACCCGCCGCGCCTTTCTTCTTGCGCGCCGACGCGGGACGCGGTCTATCTCGGCCAGCGGGAACGGGCAGGGTTGAAGGGAATGCGGGTGCGGACAGGGGCGATTCTGGCAGTTCTGGCGGTTCTGACGCTGGCCGGCTGCGGCCGGCGGAACGAAGCGCCGATGACGCAGTGCGTCGGGGGCAAGCCTGCGGTCGAGCGGATCGAGGATGTGGCCCCCCCGAACTGCCTGCCCGAGGCTGCGCCGTAATCCCGGGGACGCTGCGCCGCACAAAGCGTTGCGCGGGCTTGATAATCCTGTCAATCTGAGGGCCATCGCAATCACGGTCCGGGAACCGGCATGGCGCGGATCGTCCACAGCGGCACGCGGGTGCGCGACCGGCGCCAGCTTCTGGGGCTGAAACAGGCGGATGTGGCGCGGGCGGCGGGCATCTCGCCGGCCTATCTGAACCTGATCGAACACAACCGAAGGGCTCCGGGGCAGGCGCTGCTGGTGCGGCTGGCGGAGGCGTTGCAGGCCGATCCGCAGGCGCTGGCGGATGGCCGCGAAAGCACGCTGGCGGGCGCGCTGCGGAATGCGGCTGCGGCGGGGCCGGACCGGGCGGTTGCGCCGGAAACCGGCCGGATCGAGGAATTCATCCTGCGCTTCCCGGGTTGGGCGGCGCGTCTGGCCTGGGGCGAGGCGGGACGCGCGGAACAGGGCCGCCTGATCGCGCGGCTGAGTGACCGGCTGGCGCAGGACCCGCAGCTGTCAGCGTCGCTGCACGAAATCCTGTCGGCGGTGACGGGGTTGCGGGCGACGGGCGAGATTCTGGCAGGGGCGCAAGACATGCCTGCTGATCTGGCGGTGCGCTTCCTGTCGAACCTCGGCGCGGATGCGCGGCGGGTGGCGGGGGCGGCGCAGGCGCTGGTGACATGGCTCGACACGCCGCCGGAAGGGGCCGGAGCCGTGTCGCCGCAGGAAGAGGCTGCGGCCTGGCTGTCGGCGCGGGGGTTTCATCTGGCAGACCTGGAAGCGGGGGGTGATCCGGACGCGCTGGTGGCGCGGTCGGCGGATCTGACGACCGATGCGTCACGCGCGGCGGCGCTGCAGATCGCCCGGCGTTATCGCGCCGATGCGCAGGCACTGCCGATGCAGCGGCTGGCCGATGCGCTGGGCGGGGATGCGCAGCGCGATGCCCTGCGGATCGCGGGCGCGCTGGGCCTGCCGCCGGGACTGGTTTTCCGTCGGCTTGCGGCGATGCCGTCCGACCGGGCAACCTATGGCATTGCCACCTGCGATGCATCGGGCGCGCTGACCTTCCGCAGACCGCTGCCGGGCTTTGCGATGCCGCAGTTCGCATCGGCCTGCCCGCTGTGGCCGCTGTACGACGCGATGCTGCGGTCGGGCGTTCCGGTGACGGCCGATCTGGCCGTTGCGGGGCCGGTGCCGCTGCGGTTCCGGGCCTGGGCGGTGGCCGAAACGCATTGGCCGCAGGGCTATGACCGTCCTGGCGTGTCCGAGGCGGCGATGCTGATCGCGCCCGCGACAGGACCGGCCGGGGGGGCGGAGCGGGTGGTGGGTGCGTTCTGCCGGGTCTGCACGGCGGCGGACTGCCCGGCGCGGCGCGAACCGGCGATCGGGGTGGCAACCGGCGCGGTCGATGCGTTTTGACAGCCGCAGCCCGGATCGGCGATACAGGGGGCGCGCAGTCGGGGACAGGCGGCGGAGCAAGGGGGAAGACCAGCATGGCCGGGCGCATCCTGCTGATCGAGGATGAGGCGAACATCGCCATGGCGCTGGACTTCATCCTGACGCGCGACGGCTGGACGGTCAGCACGCATGACGAGGGCACGGGGGCGATCGCGGCGATCCGGCGTGCGCGGCCGGATGTGCTGGTGCTGGACGTGATGCTGCCGGGGCGGTCGGGCTATGACATCCTGTCGGACATCCGTGCGGCGACGGACCTGCATGACCTGCCGGTGCTGGTGCTGTCGGCGGCAGGACAGGGCCGCGCGCGCGAGGCGGCCGAGCGCGCGGGGGCCAGCCGGTTCCTGACCAAGCCCTTCGCCAATGCCGACGTGCTGGCGCTGGTGCGCGAGCTGGCGCGCCCATGAAGGCGCGCGCGTCCCCTGTGTTTCTGGCGCGCAAGGGGTATCGCGCGCGGCGGTTGACGGATGCGGCGCGGCTGCTGCCGGTGGCGGGGCTGCTGTTGTTCCTTCTGCCGATCCTGTGGCAGCCGGCGGCGACGCCGGCGGGCGATACCGCAGCCGGGTGGGTTTATCTGTTCAGCGTCTGGGCCGGGCTGATTGCCCTGGCCTTCCTGCTGTCGCGGCGGCTGATGCCGCTTGTGACGCGCGACGACGGTGACCCGGGCGCGGATGTTGCGGGCGACGGGGAAGACGCATGACCGTGCCCTTCAACATCCTTGTCGCGGGCTGCCTGACCTATGTGATTCTGCTGTTCGGAGTGGCCTGGGCTGCGGAACGGCGGGCGTTGCGCGGGCGTGACGGCTGGCTGCGCTCGCCCGTCGTCTACACGCTGTCGCTGTCGATCTACTGCACGGCCTGGACCTTTTACGGCGCGGTCGGCAATGCGGCGCGGTCGGGGCTGGAGTTTCTGACGATCTATCTGGGCCCGACGCTGGTGTTGGTCGGCTGGTGGCTGGTGGTGCGCAAGCTCGTGCGGATCGGGCGGGCCGAACGCATCACGTCCATCGCCGACCTGATCTCGTCGCGCTACGGCAAGTCGAATCTGGTGGGGGTGATCGTCGCCGTCCTGTCGGTTCTGGCGGCGACGCCCTATATCGCGCTGCAGCTTCAGTCGGTGACGCTGTCGTTCAGCGTCTTTGCCGATACCGCGCCCGGAGGGTTGCAGGACCGGGGCGCGACGGCTCTTTGGGTGGCGGGGGGCCTTGCGCTGTTCACCATCCTGTTCGGCACCCGCAATCTGGACGCGAACGAACGCCACCACGGTGTCGTTATGGCCATCGCGGTCGAGGCGGTGGTCAAGCTGGTGGCGCTGGTGGCGGTGGGTGTCTTTGTCGTCTGGGGCGTGGCGGACGGCATCGGCGACATTCTGGCGCGGATCGAGACATCGCCGATCGCGGACTGGCCGATGCAGCCGGGGCGCTGGATCGGGCTGACATTCGCCAGTGCGGCAGCGATCCTGACGCTGCCGCGCATGTTTCAGGTCATGGTGGTCGAAAATCAGGACGAACGGCATCTGGCGACCGCGTCCTGGGCGTTTCCGCTGTATCTGTTCCTGATGAGCCTGTTCGTGCTGCCGATCGCGGTGGTCGGGCTGCAGACGATGCCCGAAGGGTCGAACCCCGATCTGTTCGTGCTGACGCTGCCGCTGGCGGAGGGGCAGGGCAAGCTGGCGATGCTGGCGTTTCTGGGGGGATTTTCGTCGGCGACATCGATGGTGATCGTCGCGTCCATCGCGCTGGCGACGATGGTGTCGAACCATATCGTGACGCCGCTGTGGCTGGGGCTGCGTCCGGGCGGCGCGCGGGCGCGCGGCGATCTGCGCGGGCTGGTCCTGATGACCCGGCGTCTGGCCATCGCGGGCATTCTGGCGTTGGGTTACGGCTATTACCGGCTGTCGGGCGGCGGGGCGGCGCTGGCATCCATCGGGCTGATCGCGTTCGTGGGCGTGGCCCAGATGCTGCCCGCGATGCTGGGCGGGCTGTTCTGGCGCGGGGCCACGCGGACCGGGGCGGCGGCCGGGCTGCTGACCGGGCTGGCCGTCTGGCTCTACACGCTGTTCCTGCCGTCCTTCGGCGCTGGGGGATTGTATTCCGACGCGCTGATGGCTGACGGCCCCTTCGGCTGGGGCTGGGCCAATCCGCGCGCGCTGTTCGGCATCACCGGACTGGACCCGACGATGCATGCGCTGTTCTGGGCGACGGTGCTGAACACCGGCATGTTCCTGGGTGTGTCGCTGGCGACCTTCCCGCGCCCGATCGAGCGGCTGCAGGGCCTGGCGTTTGTCCGTGTCTTCGACGAGGAGCCGGGCGCGCGCAGCTGGCCCCGCGCCAAGGCCGAGGCGGAGGACCTGCTGGCGCTGGCGCAGGGTATCCTCGGGACGGACGAGGCGCTGACATTCTTCGGACAGGCAGCCGCGCGGCAGGGCAAGGCGGGCTATCTGCCCGAAACGACGCCCGATTTCATCGACCGGCTGGAACGTACGCTGGCGGGGTCGGTCGGATCGGCGACGGCGCATGCGATGATGGCGCAGTTCGTGGTCGGCGCTGCGGTGTCGGCGCAGGATCTGATGGCGGTGGCGTCCGAAGCGCAGCAGATCCTGGAGTATTCCAGCCAGATCGAGGCGAAGTCCGAGGAACTGGCACGGACGGCGCGCGCGCTGGGCGAGGCGAACGACAAGCTGCGCGATCTGGGCGTGCAGAAAGACGCGTTCCTCAGCCAGGTCAGCCACGAGCTGCGCACGCCCATGACCTCGATCCGGGCATTCTCGGAGATTCTGCGAGGCGGGTCGGTCAGCGATGCGGAGCGGTCGAAATACGCGGGTGTGATCCATGACGAAGCGATCCGGCTGACGCGGCTTCTGGATGACCTTCTGGACCTGAGCGTGCTGGAAAACCGCACCGTGCAGCTGAGCCTGTCGGTCGGCAACCTGCAGGACCTGATCGGGCGGGCGGTGCAGATGGCAGGCCATGTGCGGGCCGACCGCGACTTTGCGGTGCTGCGTGACACGCACCGAGAGTTCGTGCCGGTGGTCACCGACGCGGACCGGCTGGTGCAGGTGCTGATCAACCTGATTTCGAACGCAAGGAAGTACTGCGACGCGGACCGGCCCGCGCTGCGCATCGTTGTGCGCGAACGGCGCGGGCGGATCACCATCGACCTGATCGACAACGGGTCTGGGATTCCGCGCGGCGAACAGGACCGCATCTTCGACAAGTTCGCGCGGCTGGAGGACCGGACGGGCGCGGGCGGGGCGGGTCTGGGCCTGGCGATCTGCCGCGAGATCATGATCAACCTCGGCGGGTCGGTCAGCTATCTGCCGGGGCAGGGCGGGGCGGCGTTCCGGGTGTCGCTGCCGGTGCGGATCGGGGCGAAACGCGCGGCCTGACGGAGCCCGCGAAACGGATTCTTCACGCTGTTCTGGCAGGGCTTGGCATCTTCATGCACGGGCGCGGGGGCAATGGTCATGGCTGGGTCGGCAACGGGCGCAGCGGTTCTGCGGGGCATGGTCCGGACGCGCGCGATGCCCGCAGAGGAGGCGCGGCGGACGGAGCTGATACGCGCGCGCGTGTCGCATGCCGTTGCGCGGACGGCCGAGGTGCAGATGCAGCTGCCCGTCCGGGTGGCGACGGTCAGCGAGGCGCGCCTCCTGCCCACCGCGATGATCGCGGGGATCGAGGCGGATGCGCTGGTCGCGCGGCTGGACTGCGCGGCAGGGCTTGGCGTTCTGGCGCTGGGGGCCGCCGGGCGGCAGGCGCTGGTCGAGGTGCAGACAATGGGGCGGATCGGCACAGGCGCGGTGCCTGAACGGCCCGGAACCCGGACCGACCTTGCGATTGCGGCGACCTATCTCGACCCGGTCCTTGCCGAACTGTCCGATCTGATCGGCGCGGTGCGGGTCGGGCGGCTGATCGACGACCCGCGCCCGATGCCGCTGCATCTGGGTGACACAGTCATGCGGGTGATGACGGTCGGGATCGAGTTCGGCGCGGCGGCGGAGCGGACGGCGACGCTGGTTCTGGCGATCCCGGATGCGGTTGCCGGGGATGCGCGCGGCGCGGGCGCTTTGTCCGGGGATGGTGCCGGACCGGACACCGGCAGCGGCGACAGGGATTGGGATGCCCGTCTCGCGGTCCATGTCATGGCGTCCGAGGCGCAGGTCCGGGCGGTGCTGTGGCGGGCAGAGCTGCCGCTGGACCGGATTCTGGCGCTGACCTGCGGGTCCGAGATTCCGATCCCGCGCGCCGCGATAGACCATGTGCAGATCGAGGGCGGCGACCGCCGCGCGATCTGCCGCGGAAGGCTCGGCCAGGCGCGTGGCCAGCGGGCGGTCCGCATCGCCGACATGTCGGCGGCCCGGGGCGAGGCGGCAGGGCCGGATATCTCCGGCGCGCGGGCGGACAGCGGCGCGGGAGCGACGGGTGGCCCTGCCTCGGTCAGCGCGGAGGGCGGGGTGCCCGCAGGCATGGCGGACATCGTACCCGGTGGATCGAGTCTGGCGCAGATGTCAGATCAGCCGGGGTGACAAGGCTGCCGTCTGCAATTGCAAAAGGAACGCGGTTCACGCCGGCCGGACGCGGCCTCAGCCAAGCCGTGCGCGGAACGGTTCCAGATTGTAGCCCCAGCGGGCGGCGGTGGCGATCAGGTCGTCGACCCGGCACCTTGCCCGCCTGTCCCAGCGCCCAGACCACCGACGACCGTTGCCCGAGGCGCAATAGGCGAAGACGGGGCCTGATGCGCCGTCGATTGCGGCGCGCTGAGCAGCTACGATGCTGTCTGAGAAATCGCCCGGAAGCACCTGATTTTCAACAAATTCCAGCCCTTCTGCCTCGATCAGGCCCCGCATCCGGGCGGCCTGCAGCGCGGGCGGAATCTCTCCGTCCGGGCGGTTGCAGATGATGCGGGTGAAGCCCGCCGCCTTGATCGCCGGAATATCCTCGGGTGTGATCTGCGGCGAGACGGCATAACCCGGGGTCAGCTGGCGGATGTCCATTCGGCTTTGCCTTTCGGTGTCAAGGGGGGCGGTCGCGGCACCCGACAGGCGCTGGCGCAACGGGCGTGCCGAGATCATACCGGCCATCATCGCAAGAAGAAAGGCCAGCCCGCCCGTGCCGCCGAAGCCGATGGACGCGATGGCCGGGCCCGGGCAGAGACCCGCAAGGCCCCAGCCGATGCCGAACAGGACAGATCCGATGACGAGTGGCCGGTCGGGCGGATCTTCGGCGCGGGTCTGCATCGGGGTTCCGAGCAGGGCGACGGGCCGCCTGCGGGCAATGGCCCAGGCCAGCGTCATGGGCAGGATCGCGCCGCCCATCACGAAGGCCAGCGTCGGGTCCCAGGCCCCGAAAACGTCGAGAAAGCCCTGAACGCGGACCGTGTCGGTCATTCCGGACAGCAGCAGACCGGCGCCGAACAGCCCGCCCGCGAACAAGGCGACGAGGTAGCGCATCAGAGTATCCCGGCGATATGGCGCAGGATGCCGACGGTCAGGACACCTGCGGACAGATAGAGCGCGGTGGCGGCGATCCCGCGCGGGCTGAGCCGCGACAGGCCGCAGACGCCATGGCCCGAGGTGCAGCCAAGGGCAAGGCGGGAGCCGAGGCCGACGAGTGCGCCCGCGACAAGGATCAGCGCCCAGTTGCCGGTCAGGTGGGTGCCGTCATGAGCGGTGAAGGGCAGGATGGTCAGCGGAACCAGGATCAGCCCGGCAAGGAAGAACATCCGTTCGATGGCGGCGCTGCCGCGCGCAGAGCGGTCGACCAGACCGCCGATGATGCCGCTTGCGCCCATGATGCGGCCGCTGACCAGCAGATAGATGCCGGCTGCAAGGCCGATCATCAGCCCGCCGCATAGTCCCCACATCCACTCCGCCGGCATCATCCCCCCTTGGCCGCGCGCCGCCTGTCCGGGCGGCATGCGCAATCCGGCGCGGACCCTAGCGACGGGCCGCAGGAATGCAAGGGGGCGGGACACGCCGTCTGCGGGGATCGGATGACGGACGGGCTTGCATCGCTGGCGCAATCGGCACAGCCTGTCGCAGCAGGAAATTCGGCGATGCAGGCGGCGAGGCCGCCGCACCGCCATCAGCAAGGAGACCCGGGCGATGACATCCGTGGCGGAACGCAAGGCTGTGCTTGAAGCGCGGCGAAAGGCCCTGACAGCCCGGATCGCGGGGATCGGCGCAGAGTTCGACACCCACGAGGCGCGCGACTGGGAGGAGATGGCGACCGAGCGGGAATCCGACGAGGTTCTGGAGGATCTCGGCCTGTCGGCGCAGCACGAAATCCGCATGATCGACGCAGCGCTGCAGCGGGTCGAGGACGGCGAATACGGGTTCTGCGTGACCTGCGGGTCGGAGATCGACGATGCGCGGCTGGATGTGCTGCCCGCGACGCCGTTCTGCAAGAACTGCGCACCGCAGCACTAGGACCGGGGACGATGGGGCGGGTGGAGCGGATGGCGGACCTGGTCGGCTGGGCGGTGCGCGACGGCGTCGCGGTGCTGAACATCGACAACCCGCCGGTCAATGCGCTGTCACGGGCCCTGTCGGGGGCGCTGATCGCGGCGCTGGAGCGGGCAGAGGCGGACAGTTCGGTCACCGGGGTCGTCATCCGGGCCGAGGGGCGGACCTGGCCTGCGGGTGCGGACATAAAGGAATTCGGGGTGGCGGGGCCGTCGCGCCTGCCGGACCTGACGGCGCGGATCGCGGCCTGCCCGAAACCGGTCGTGGCGCTGCTGCACGGGACGGCTTTGGGTGGCGGTCTGGAGCTGGCGCTGGCGGCGACGGCGCGGCTTGCCGTGGCCGGAACACGCCTCGGGCTGCCGGAGGTCGCGCTGGGGCTGCTGCCGGGTGCAGGCGGCACGCAGCGCCTGCCAAGGCTGATCGGACCCGAGGCGGCCCTGTCGCTGATGCTGTCGGGCAAGCCGGTGACGGCGGAGGACGCGGTCAGGATCGGGCTGATCGACGGGGTCGCGGACCCTGCCGAGGTGCTGGATCTGGTGCTGGCGCTGGCGCGTGATCTGGCGGCGGGTGGTTCGGCACGGGCGGCACCGCCTGCGGCCGATGCCCGGGTCTGGATGGCGGCGGTTGCAAGGGCGCGGGCGGGCCTGGCGGCCGCGGGGCCGGAGCTGCCCGCGCCGGCGCGGATCGTCGACTGCGTCGAGGCGGCGCTTCTGCTGCCCGAAGCAGCGGGGTTCGAGGCAGAACGCGCGGCGTTCGAGGACCTGCTGGCGACGCCGGAATCGGCGGCCCTGCGGCATGTCTTTCTGGCGGAACGGCGGGCGGCGCATCCGCGCGCCCTGATGGGTGCGAAACCCGCCGAGCCGCAGCGGATCGCGGTGACCGGTCCGCTGTCCAGCGGCACCGGCGGACTGGCTGCGGTCATCGCGGACGCTCTGTCCGCCGGGATCGCGGTCGCCGTGTCGGGCGCGGACGAGCCGGGCCTTGCGGCCCTGTTCGCGGCGGTCGCGGAAGCGCAGGAGACGGCGGTCGCGGACGGCCGGCTGACACGGGACGACCTGGAGCGCGACTGGGCGCGGCTGTCCGGAACCGTCGGCCCGGCGCGGGTTGCCGATGCGGATCTGGTGCTGCGGGCCGATCCGGGCGGGCCGCTGCCGCTGGGCATCGCCGCCGCCGATCTGTGGGTGGCCGAGCCGTCGCCGGGGCAGGCGGGGCTGACGCTGCGGTCGGGCCTGCGGCTGGCCGAGATCGGCATCCATCCCGGCGCGCCGCCGCCGGGGGTGACGCTGGCGGCGGTGCTGGGCTTTGTGCGGCGGCTCGGGCGGGTGCCGGTGGTATCGGCGCGCCCCGTGCTGCAGGCGCTGGCGCGGGCGCTGGCGCGCGCCGCGGATCATCTGGTCGAGGCGGGGGCATCGCCCTATGCGGTGGACCGGGCGCTGGAAAGCTGGGGGTTCGCGTCAGGTCCCTATGCGCTGCGGGGGGCGGGCGGACCGCTGCCGCTGCTTCTTGCGCCGTCGGCGGACAGCCTGATGGCGATGGTGATGGTGGAACTGGGCGGGCGACCGGTCCGCCGTGCGGGCGGCGGGGTCGAGCCGGACGTGCTGGCGTTCGTGGCGGCGGCGCGCGAGGCGGCGGGGATCGTGCCGCGCCGGGTGACGGAAGGCGAGATCGTGGCGCGCGTGCAGACCGCGCTGGCCAATGCGGGCGCGCGGCTGCTGTCGGACGATCCGCGCCTGCGCCCGTCGGACATCGACGTGGCGGCGGTGGCGGGCCTCGGGCTGGCGGGCTGGCGCGGCGGGCCGATGCAGGCGTCGGATCAGGCGGGGCTGCTGGCGACGCGCAATCTGATGCGGGGCTTTGCGCTGCGCGAAGGCGGGCTGTGGTCGCCCGACCCGCTGTGGGACGACCTGATCCGCAACGGGCGGCGGTTCGGCGACCTGAACGGCTGAACGCTTCCGGTGCCTCAGCCGAAGACGATGCCGACGACGACGAGCATCAGCCCGATGACCGACAGGAACAGCGCGCCGAGATTCCAGACGACGATCCGCTGCAGGCGGGCACGGAGCGCGTCGTCGCCAAGGCCCGCGCGGCGGGCGCGGATGACGGACAGGATGCACCAGAGAAGGCCGCCGAGACCGGCGAGGGTGACGGCGGCACCGATCCAGATCAGGGCTTGCATGGGTTGGGCCTCGGGTTGGGTCGGGAGGGATTAGCGGGCGGGTGGCGACGGGGCAAGGGACGTATCGCCGTTCCGAAACGAATACCGTGACTTGAAAGATGCGGGTCGCCTTGCACTCACCGGCCGTTTCAGCCTGGGCAAAGCAGCGCGCTGCGTGAGAGAGGTCGCCCGGAGCCCCTTGCCGCCCGACCGTCTTCGCCCTAGTCAGTCGCCAACCGAACCGAGGAGGCCCCGATGCCCGACACCGTCACCGACGCGACCTATTCCGTGACAGCCGAGGAACTGCGGCAGTTCATCGAACGCTATGAGCATCTGGAGGCCGAAAAGCGCGACATCACGGACCAGCAGAAAGAGGTGATGGCCGAGGCGAAGGGGCGCGGCTATGACACCCGCGTGCTGCGCAAGGTGATCGCACTGCGCAAACGCGACAAGGACGACATCGCCGAGGAAGAGGCAGTGCTGGAGATGTACAAGGCCGCGCTGGGGATGGCCTGAGGCACCTCGCTGCCGATCACGGCGCGATCATCTCGACGCCCCTGATCTGCGCGATGGCGGCCGCGTCCGCCTCGTAGGTCTCGGTGATCCGGCCGGTCAGCGCCTCGGTCCAGCCGGGAAGGGCGACTTCCACGTCGATGGCATCCTCCAGCGCGAATTTCTCCAGAAACGCCGTGACCACGCGTCGGCGCTGAGGCACGCCCTTGGGCGGATATTTGGCAAGTACTCTGTCAGCCGCTTGTGGCCTTCAGGCCGCATGATCGTGCGCAGAAGATCGTCGTCGCCCTCCATCACCCCTGCATCGGGCAGACCCGCAACGGCGCGCAGCGCCTCGGGCCAGATCAGCGGCGCATCCTCGTGGCACCAGACGACAAGCCGCGCCTCGGGCAGCGCGTCGCGCATCGCGCGGATCACCGGCAGCCAGCGCAGGGACATCGGGTCGGTGTCGCCCATCACCGTCGCATAGGTCGCGCCCCTGATCTCGCCGATCAGATGCGGCACCAGCGACGCCGGGTTGCAGATCGCGATATGGAACTCGGCCTCGGCCTCGGGGAACAGGTTCGCCAGCGCCGCGACCCGCCGCGCCGCCATGCTGTAGAACCCCGCCTCGCCGATCACCCGGTGCGCGATGCCGAGAAAATCGTCGCTGCTGAAGACGATGCGCGCTGCGCTGTCGCCGTCCGTCACGGTTTCAAGCATCATCCCCTGCATGTGGCGTGTCGCGGGCGCGCCCTTCAGCTTGGCGACGGTTTCCCGGAGCAGCATCCGGTAGCGGCCGGGCGGCGGCACCAGGATGCCCGCGTCGGCAAGCCCCGTGCGGTTCTTCAGAAGGCAGCGCAGAAGCCGTTCCGCGTCGGTCGCATGAGCGCCGAGATGATAGACGACCTGCATGCTTAGCGATCCGACCCCGCATCCCCGTGACATCGCCGCCGTGGGGCAGCCGCACGCGACTATAGGGGGTTTTCTGGACAGGAAAACCGGTTTCCTGTAACTCCGCGACATGAGGGCATCACAGGAAATTCAGGGGCTTGCCGCGCGCCGTGCGTCCTTCCGTGCGCCGTGGCCTGCTCGGGGCGGGCTGCTCTGGACGCTCGCCGCGCTGGGCGTCGCGGCATTGGTGCTGCTGCCCGTGATGTCGGTGGTCGTGATCGCGTTCCGCCCGACCGAGAACATCTGGCCGCACCTGATCGCCACGACCCTGCCGCGCTATCTGGCCAACACGGGCATCCTGGCGCTGGGCGCGGGCCTGCTGGCGGGGGCGGTCGGAACCGGCGCGGCCTGGCTGACGGCCATGTACCGCTTTCCCCTGTCGCGCAGCCTGGAATGGCTGCTGCTGATGCCGCTCGCCATCCCGGCCTATGTCGGGGCCTATGCCGTGGTCGATTTCCTCGACTATGCCGGACCCGTCCAAGGGGCGATGCGTGCCGCCATGGGCTGGACCTCGGCGCAGGATTACTGGTTTCCGCAGGTCCGCTCGCGCAGTGCCGCCATCGTGGTCTTTGCCGCCGCCCTCTATCCATACGTCTATCTGCTGGCCCGCGCCGCTTTCCGTGAACAGCCGGGCGGCGGGTACGAGGTGGCGCGCTCGCTCGGGCTCGGCCCCTTTGCGCTGTTTGGCCGCGTCGGCATGCCGCTGGCGCGCCCCGCCATCGCCGCGGGCATCGCCATCGTGATGATGGAGACGGTCAGCGATTTCGGCGTGGTCGATTATTTCGGCGTGCAGACGCTGACCACGGGCATCTTCACCACCTGGCTGGAAAGCGGCAATGCCGGGGGGGCGGCGCAGATCGCCTGCGTGATCCTGGCCGTCATGCTGGGCCTTGTTGCCGTCGAAAAGCGCGCCCGCCGCCACGCGCGCTTTGCCCAGTCGGCCCGCCAGTCGCGCCCCGTCGAAAAACGCAGGCTCGCCCGTGCCCCCGGCGCCGTCGCCACGCTGCTGTGCGCGATCCCCGTCGCCGTGGGATTCGTGCTGCCCTTCGGCGTCATCCTGGGACATGCGTCCGACAACCCCGGGGCCTGGGTCAGCGCGGGCCTTGCGCGCGCGCTGCTGCACACGCTGGCCACCGGCGGTGGCGCCGCGCTGCTGACCGTGCTTGCAGCCTTCGCGCTGGTCTACGGCATCCGCCTGACCGGGCGGCGGCTGCCGGCCGTTGTGCTGCCTGCCACGAGCATCGGCTATGCAGCACCCGGGGCCGTGCTGGCCGTCGGCATCCTGATCCCGCTGGCAGCCCTCGACCACCGGGTGGCCGACGCCATCGAGGCAGTCACCGGCCGTGACCCCGGCCTGATCCTGACCGGCACGGCGGCGGCGATCGTGCTGGCCTATGTGGTGCGGTTCTTCGCCATCGCGCAGGGGGCGGCGGACGCGGCCTTCGGGCGCGTGCCGCCGTCCTTCGCGATGGCGGCGCGGTCGCTGGGGCGCAGGCCCGGCGGTGTGCTGCGCGACCTTTACCTGCCGCTTCTGCGCGGATCGGTCGGGACCGCCTTGCTGCTGGTCTTTGTCGACTGCGTCAAGGAACTGCCCGCGACGCTGCTGCTGCGGCCCTTCAACTACGACACGCTGGCGACCCGCGTGCACGAGAAGGCGAGCCTCGAAAACCTCGGCGACGCCGCCCCGCCCGCGATCCTGGTGATGGCGGTCGGGCTGGTCGCGGTGCTGGTGCTGGCGCGGATGCACATGCGCGCGCCCGGTCCGGGCCCGGAACGCAGGGCTTGATGGAGACCGCGCCGGGGATTATGGCTGCGCATCAAGTGCCCCAATAGCTCAGCTGGTAGAGCATCTGATTTGTAATCAGAGGGTCGGGAGTTCGAGTCTCTCTTGGGGCACCACAATTTCCATGTTCACCCCGGCTTCCGCGCCCTCAGATGCGTGGGGCAATGTTCGCCGCTGTCCAGCACCGGGATCATGCGTTGCCAGATGGCGATGTTGCGGTCGACGAAGTCCTGTCCGACCGCTTCTGCGGCCTGCCGGCCGACCGCCCCCTGCAGGCGGGCGAGTTCGTCGCGGGCCTGGACGCGGTACCAGGCGTTGCGCGACAGGGTCTCGCAGGCGGTGAAGCCCGCGGCCTGCATCGCGTCCAGATACCGCGCGGGCGTGGCCATGCCGAAATCGAGACCCTCGGCGGCGATGTAGGCCTGCATGTCGGGCGAGACCGTGTCGGTGCCGATCAGCCAGTCGGACGCGAGGAACCATCCGCCGGGTTTCAGCACGCGGAGGACCTCGGCCATCAGGGCGTGCTTGTCGGGGATGTGGACGATGGAATCCTTCGAGAAGACAACATCGAACGCGTCGGGGGGAAACGGCAGGGGGCCGGGGGCGACCTTGGCAAGGCCGATGCAGGCGGTCAGCCCGGCCCTTGCGATCAGAGCGCGCGCATGGTCCAGCACCATGTCCTCGACATCGATCCCGGTGACGAAACCCGCGCCGTGGCGCGCGACAAGCGCGATGTCGATGCCGCCCGCGCCGCAGCCGATGTCGAGGACGGAGGCCCCGGTCAGGTCGTGGCCGCCGATGATGCGGGCAACTTCGCGCTCGCCGCCGGGCGACAGGAAGCCTTCGCCCCAGACGGCCTGAAGCATCATGATCAGATTTTCGGGATAGTGGATGTCGGTCATGCCGGTGCCCCGAACAGTCCGGTGTCATGCACGGGCACGCCCTTGAACAGCGTCGCCAGAACCTGCGTTTCGGCGACGGCATAGGGGTCGCAGGCGAGGATATCGCGGTCAAGGACGATCAGATCGGCGGAAAAGCCGGGGCGCAGCGCGCCGGTGACGTGCCCGCGCCAGCAGGCGGCGGCGGCATGGGTCGTGTAGCCCGCGATGGCTTCCTCGATCGTCATCCGTTCCCCGGGGAAGAACGGCGCGGCGCGGCCGCGCGCGCGGGGCGGTTCGCGGGTGATCGCGGTGCCGATGATCTGGAACGGGTTCAGCGTTGTCACGGCCCAGTCGGAACTGATGCAGAAAGGCGCGCCTGCGTCGATCAGGCTGCGCGTGGCATAGGTCCAGGGGCCGCGTTCGGCGCCGATCATCGCCATCGTGACATCGGGGATGACAGGGTCGTTCGCGGCCCAGAGCGGCTGGAAATTGGCCATCACGCCGAGGTCGCGGAACCGATGGCGGTCATCGGGATGGATCAGCTGGCAATGCGCGATCTGATGCAGGCCGGGCCAGCGTCCGTTGGCGGCGCGGGCGGCCTGAAAACCGTCCAGCGCGGCGCGCACGGCGGCGTCGCCGATGCAGTGGACGTGAACCTGGAAGCGGGCGGCGTCGAGCGCGGTGAACAGGCTGTCGATCTGTGCTTGCGGGAACATCAGCGGGGCATTGCCGCCCTGCGCATCGGCATAGGGGTCGATCAGGGCGGCGGTGCGGTTCTCCAGCACGCCGTCGAGGAAGAATTTGGCGGAGTGCAGGTGAAACATCTCGCCGGAATGGGCAGCGCGGAGGGCGGTCAGGCGGTCAAGCACGCTGGCCGCGTCATCCTTGGTCGTCACCATCATCGCGCCCGACACGCGCAGCGTCAGCGCGCCTGCGTCCCGCGCCCTGGCATAGTGCGTGACATGGTGGTCGAGAATCTGCGGATCGAGCACGCCGGTGATCCCGAGGCTGTTGGCAAGGCGCATCGCCGCGTGCAGACCTTCGGTCCAGGTCCCTGGCGCGGTGCCGGGCAGATGCCTCAGCGCCCGGAGAATCGCGTCCTCGTGGAGCATGCCCGTCACGCGGCCATCCGCGTGCCGCACGATATGACCGTTCGGCGGGTCAGGCGTGTCGTCCGCGATCCCGGCCATGACGAGAGCGCGGGTATTCAGGCAGGCGTTGTGGAAACTGTCGTCGTAGATCAGGCAGGGCCGGTCGGGGACGGCAGCGTCCAGCACCGCGCGGGTCAGGTTCTGGTCGCCGAAGAAACCGTTCTGCCAGCCCGCGCCCCAGATCATCGGGCCGTTCCAGGTCGCGGCATGCTTGCGCAGGGCGGCCTGAATGTCGGCAAGCGTGGTGCAGTCATACAGCTGCGCGGTCTCGATCAGGTCGGTGCCGCCGTTCAGAAGGTGGATATGCGCGTCCTGAAATCCCGGCAGGACCAGCCGCCCGCCCGCGTCGGATGCGCCGGGCGGCGGCGGGCGGGTCGCCGGAGCCAAGCGCCGCAATGGTCCCGTCCCGGATCAGGATCCAGTCGGCAAAGGGGCGCGAGGGGTCCATCGTCCGGATGTTCGCGTTGTGGATCAGAAGGTCAGCCAAGGCGCAGCGCCTCAAGCTCCGGCCAGTCATCGGCGGGGATGACGCGGGCGGTCTCCTGCACATCGCGGGTCCATCCAAACAGGCACAGGAACGGCACCGGCCCGACCTTGGTCAGGTGCGGCTGGTGGGGGGGATTCCAGACGGGGGTATGGGCGGGCCGGATCGTCAGCGGATCGCCGGGGGCGAAGCGCCAGCCATGCGGGCCGGTCAGGGGGCGTACAGCTCGGGCGCGGCGTGGCAACGGTCGCGGTAGAGCACATGCGGCGCGATCAGGAAGATGCCGAGGTCGAAATCAAGGGCAGGGATGGCAGAGCGGTCTTCGCCGATGATGGAGGCATAGGCGTGGCCCTGGGCAAAGGCTTGGCCGATGGCAGCAGGGTCGTAGCCGTCATAGGCGATCCAGGTCAGATGCGGGGCGGCACCGGATATGGCTGCGGCGAGGGCGGGGTGGGTTCCTTGCAGCGCCGCGAGCGCGGCGGGCAGGTGTGTGGCGACAACGGGATGGGACGCGGGACTGGACGCGGGCCGGGCAGCGGTCACCGGCCCGTCGTGCCACTTTGCGATGCCGGATCGAACGTCGGTCACGCCCGGCCCGTCCAGCGTGGCGAGGTAGGCGTCCGCCGCGCTGATCAGCGTCCGGATCGCGGCTTCGCCGGCGGGTGCCGCATCCTCCGGAACCGCCAGCCCATGCGCGTCGAGCACCTGTCCCGGCCCCTGCCGGTCATCCGCCGCCGCCACACGGTAGGCTTCCAGCTGTGCGGCCGTGATCCGGCCCTCGGCATACAGCGCCATCGCGCGCCCGTACCGTGCGCGCCCCGATCCCGGCGCGCCGGGTTCTATGCCCAGATGCCCTGTCATCCGTTCGCCCGGAAGGCGAGCCGTTCATCCGCCAGCCGCCGCGCCTCGGCCCGGTTCATCACGATCCCCGCCAGCACGACGCCGAGGCCGACGGCCACGACCATCAGCGTCGCCAGCGCGTTGATGTCGGGTGTCACGCCCAGCTTGACCTTGGACCAGATCAGAAGCGGCAGCGTGGTGCTGCCGGGGCCGGAGGTGAACGAGGTGATGACGACATCGTCGAGCGAGATGGTGAAGGCCAGCAGCCAGCCGGACAGGATGGCAGGGGAGATGACCGGCAGCGTCACGTCGAACAGCACCTGCCAGGGGCGGCGAGCCGAGGTCCATCGCGGCTTCCTCGATCGCGCGGTCGGCCTGCACCATGCGGGCCTGCACGATGGTGGTGACGAAGACCATCGAGAAGGTGATGTGGGCAAGCGTGATCGTGGTGAAGCCGCGCTGGCCGGGCCAGCCGATCCATTCGGCCATCAGGATGAACAGCATGAGCGACGAAATGCCGGTGATGACCTCGGGCATGATCAGCGGGCCGGTGACGAGGCCGGAAAACAGCAGCCGCCCCCGGAACCGGCGGAACCGCGCCAGCGCGATGCCCGCCATGGTGCCGAGGATCGTGGCGATGGTGGCCGAGACGAGCGCGATTTTCAGCGAGAGGATCAGCGCGGCCCAGACCTGCCTGTTGCTGAACAGCGAGACATACCAGCGGGTCGAGAACCCGCCCCAGACGGTGGCAAGGCGCGAGCCGTTGAAGGAGTAGACCACCATCGACAGGATCGGGATGTAGAGAAAGGCAAAGCCGAAGCAGAGGACGGTGATCAGGAAGACCGGTCGGCGGGTCATTTCGAACCCTCCGCGCGGGCCTGATAATGGCTGTAGGCCATCGTCGGCAGGACCATCAGGACGAGGAGAGCGACAGCGACGGCCGAGGCCATCGGCCAGTCTCGCACCACGGCGAATTCATCCGAGATGATGCGCCCGATCATCGGGCTGGAGGCGTCGCCGACCAGCGTCGGGATGACCAGTTCGCCCGCCGCCGGGATGAAGACCAGAAGGCCCCCCGCAATGATGCCTGGCACCGACTGCGGCAGGGTGATGTCGAGGAAGACGCGGGCCGGGCGGCTGCCGAGGTCGAGCGCGGCTTCGTCCAGCGTCGGGTCGAGCCGTTCGAGGCTGGCATAAAGCGGCAGGATCATGAAGGGCAGGTAGGTGTAGACCATGACAAGGACGACGGCGAAGTTGGTGTTCATCATGGGGACCGACTTCACCGCCCAGTCGATCGGCACAAGCCAGTTCCAGGCGTCGGTCAGCAAGCCATTGAACCAGCTGTTCTTTCCCATCAGCCCCATCCACGCATAGACACGCAGCAGGAACGAGGTCCAGAACGGCAGGATCACCAGCATCAGCAGGATGTTGCGGCGTGACGGCGAGACGCGGGTCAGGGCCAGCGCCATCGGATAGCCGACCAGCAGGCAGAGCATCATGGCGACAAAGGCGTTGGCGAGCGAGGTCAGGAAGGCGCGCAGATAAAGCGTGTCGGTGAAGAGGCGCGCATAGCTGCCGAAATTCAGAAGCGGATGCTCGCCGCCGAAGCTGAAAGGGGGCGCGGTGGGCGTCTTGGTCGCAAGGCTCATCGCCACGACGATCAGGAAGGGGATCAGGAACAGGGCGACCAGCCAGAGGTAGGGTGCGGCGATCAGCGTGTCGGACCAGCCCCTGCGGTCGAACCAGCCGGTGCGCGGGCGGTGGCGTCTCCATCGCCAGTCCGCCAGCACGATGGCCGCGGCCGGGTCGAAGGACAGCCAGACGCGGTCGTCCCAGTCGGCGACACGCGCGCCCTCGTCCCCGCGCCTTGCGTTGACGGCGTGGACCGAGACCAGCGCGCCCGAGGGCAGGGCGACGCGGTACAGGCTGTCCTTGCCGAAATAGGCGAGGTCTTTCACTGTGCCCTCCACTGCGTTCAGACCTTCGGGCCGGTCACGCGATATGCGCAGTTTTTCCGGACGGATGGCCAGAGTGACCGCCTGCCCGATTGCCAGCCCCGGCACCTTCCGCGCGGCCACGGTGCCACCCAGCGCGGGCACGATCAGGTGCAGTCCATCCTCGCTTTCGCCCGCGACCGTTGCCTCGAATGTCGTGACCGATCCGATGAACCCCGCGACGAACCGGCTGTTGGGAAACTCGTAGACCTCGGTCGGGCTGCCGACCTGCCTGACCTGCCCCTTGTCCATCACCGCGATCCGGTCCGACAGCGTCATCGCCTCTTCCTGGTCATGGGTCACGACGATGAAGGTGACGCCCGTGCGTTCCTGGATCGACATCAGCTCGAACTGCGTGTGTTCGCGCAGCTTCTTGTCCAGCGCGGCAAGCGGTTCGTCCAGCAGCAGGAGCTTCGGCTGCCGCGCCAGCGCCCGGGCCAGCGCCACGCGCTGGCGCTGGCCGCCGGAAATCTGGTGCGGCCTGCGGGTGGCGAATGGGGTCAGCTGCACCAGATCAAGCATCGCGCGCACGCGGTCCGCGCGTTCGGTCTTCGTCATCGGTTCGTGCTTCAGGCCGTAGGCGATGTTCTTCTCGACGCTCATGTGCGGAAACAGCGCATAGGACTGGAACATCATGTGCACGGGCCTGAGCCAGGGCGGCACGCCCGCCATGTCGCGCCCGTCAAGAAAGATGCGCCCGGCGGTCGGTTCCTCGAACCCCGCCAGCATCCGCAGCAGCGTGGTCTTGCCGCAGCCCGACCCTCCGAGCAGGCCGAATATCTCGCCCTTCCTGACGCTCAATGTCACATCGTTGACCGCCTGGAACGTCCCGAAGGACTTCGACACGCCTTCGATCCGCAGAAACGGCGCGTCTCCGTCAGGCACTCTCAGCCACCCGTCTTGATTGCGGTCCAGGCCCGGTTCAGCGCGGTTTCCTGCTCTTCGGTCTGCGGCTTGGGCGTGTAGAGGCGCGACATGGTTTCCGCATCGGGATAGACCGCCGGATCGGCGGCGATGGCCGGATCGACAAGGGGCGTCGCCGCCTTGTTCGCATTGGCGTAGCCGGTGTAGTTCGTCGCGGCGGCGATCACCTCGGGGCGCAGCATGATAGTCGATGAACAGATAGGCGTTGTCCACGTTCTGCGCGTCCGCCGGGATGCACCAGAAATCGAACCAGGCCGGTGCGCCCGTCTTCGGGACGAAATAGGCGAGGTTTATGTCGATCCCCGCTTCCTCGGCGCGCGCCTTCGCCACGCCGTAATCGCCCGACCAGTTGTTCGCGGCGCATATCTCGCCGTTCGGGAGCGCGGTCAGGTAGTTCGAATTGTCGAAGGTGGCGATGTGGTCGCGGATCGGCGCGAAGGCTTCGACCAGCTTCTGCAGGTCGGCCTCGGTCGGGGCGTCGGGATCGATGCCGAGATACTTCATCACGATGAAGCCGATGTCGGTCGGGCTGTCGAGGATCGAGATGCCGCAATCGGCCAGTGCGGCGGCGTTTTCGGGTTTGAAGATCGTGTCGAGGCTGGCGAGATCGGCGTCGGGCAGGCGTTGCTTCACCATGTCAAGGTTGTAGGTGAACCCGACCGACCCCCACATATAGGGCGCGCCGTAGCGCATTGCCGGGGTCGAAGCCCTCGACGATTTTCAGGATTTCCGGGTCAAGGTTGCCCCAGCCGGTCAGCTTTGCGCGGTCAAGCGTCTGATAGACACCGGCCGTGACCATCTGCGGCAGGGAGAGGCCGGTTTGCAGGACCAGGTCATAGCCGGTCGATCCGGCCAGCATCTTTGCCTGCATCTCCTCGGAGCTGGCATAGAGGTCGTAGACCACGTCGATCCCGGTCTCGGCGGTGAAATCCGCGACGGTCGTCTCGCCGATGTAGTCCGCCCAGTTATAGACGTTGACCGTGCCCGCCTGTGCCCAGGACGGGCGCACATAGGGCAGGGCCAGGGCCGTGCCGCCGAGGGTTGCAAGAGCGCTTCGCCGTGTCAGTCTCATGGTCCTGTCTCCGGTGTTGCAGCGCCACGGTGGCGCGGGTTCAGTCTGGATGCTCCGCGGCGTCCGGCTGCGCCAGCATGTCGCGGTTGATCGCGGCGATGCGGCCCTCGGGCGGCGCGCTTTCAAGCGTGGCGACGGGGATCAGCGCGCGCACCTTGTCGTGGTGCTGGCGGACGCCGTACTCCAGGTCGGACAGGTGGAACCCGTCGAAGGCCTTCGATTTCATCGATTCGTTCGACCAGACCGTGAGCTGCTGATCCTCGGCCGATGTCTGGCGGTCGATGCGCAGCCCGAGATAGCGCGCGGCGCGGGTCTGGCGGGTCTCGTCCGGTTGCCGGTAGGTTGCGTAGGCCATCCGCGTTTCACTGATCGAGATCGGGATTTCAGCATAATACTGCACGTATTCCGGGGTGAAGATGAAGACCGTATTCGGGAACATGCCGTAATAGTTCCAGGCGCGCCGCAGATGCGGCGGCAGCCAGTCCTGCAGGGGCGACAGGGTCACATACTGCCGCACCGACCAGCGCCGTCCGGGCCGGTCGCCATAGGTCGCGCTGGACTGGAACAGCCCGTTGTCGTGGAACACGTCGGTATAGGTCCGCCCGTACAGTTCCTGCAGTGCGGGGTGGGCGAGGGCGACGTGATAGCCTTCGTTGTCGACATCGCAGACCGATTTCCAGTTGACCGGCAGTCGCGGCCCACAGACCGGGCTTGCCGACCGGCACGAGGCCCGGCGCGCGGAACGCCGCGAAGTCGGGCGCGTAGGGGCGCAGGCACTCGGCGACGGATGGCTGCGGCCCGGGCAGGAACCGCAGAAAGATGAAGCCCTGCCAGATTTCCGTCTCGACCGGTTTCAGGCCGAACGCCGCGCGGTCCATGCCGCCGAAGGTTTCGGGCCTTGCCGCACCGCGCAATGCGCCGTCGAGGTTGTAGACCCAGCCGTGGAACGGGCAGACGATCGCCCCCTTGCAGGTGCCGGACGCGCCGTCCACGACCCGCGCGCCGCGATGCCGGCAGAGGTTGTGGAAGCCCCGCACGACGCCGTCCTGCCCGCGCATGACGACCGCGCGTTCGCCCATCAGGTCGAAGGCCAGCCAGTCGCCGGGTTCGGGGATGTCGTTCACATGCCCCGCGACCTGCCAGTGGTTCAGGAAGACATAGTCGCGTTCCAGGTCGAACATTGCCTTGCGAATGATAGGTCCAGCGCGGGCAGCCCGCGCCGGTCCCAGTCCTCTGGCACCGGGCGGAACCGCGGCGAATGGTCTGTCATGGCGCATCCCCCATCGCGGGAGCGGACCCAGGCCTGGAACCGCGCGATCTCGTATTCCTCGGGCATCAGCCGTGCGGCGCGGAACGCGGGCGACCGCATGCCGCGCTGGTTCATCTCGGACGCGGCGCCATCCTGACGCATCACTGTCGTGGCAAAGGCCGCAACATCTTCGGCATCAAACCCCGGCTGGGCCATCGTTTCCTGCGCAAAGTGCCAGCTCGGCGATCAGACGCGTCGTTCTCGGGTCCGACCGGAACGATCCGCACCGAGCGCACATAATCCGAGATGCGCCACGACATAGGCCGAAGGCCAGAGCGTGACGAAGGTGATACCCCGCCGCGCGTTCCGTCGTCGGTCAGGTCCGGGAAACACCGGTCCGCAAGGCGCGCCCGTCGTGCGTCCATGTCTCGGCGCCCGGACGCAAGGCAGGCCCCGCGGCTCATCCGGCGTCCAGCCCGCAGCTTCGGTCGGGCCCATCACGCCCTTCGCATAGACCGGCACCAGATCGCACAGTTCGGGGTGGATGCCGGGGCAGTGCAGGCATTCGGAATAGTTTTCCCAGAAGACCTTCCAGTTGCAGGCCAGATCGGTCTGCCAGACATGGCCGGTGACAAGATCAGCCAGCGGCCAGTTGGCCAGTGTGTCCAGCCCCACGTCCGATCCGATGTCACCGGGCGCGGATCGGACAGGGTCAGGAACACGAACCCGCCCCAGACCCGCGATGCGACGGGGCGCAGACCGTGATCGCCGCGCGGTCGAAGTCCGCCGTCGGCTGCGCGATAGCCGGTCGAGACCAGCCGCCCGTCGGTGGCCGCATAGGACCAGGCGTGATAGGGGCAGCGGATCAGCTTGCCGACATCCTCGACCTCGGCCCGGCACAGTTCCGACCCCCGGTGCGCGGCAGGTGTTGTGCCAGGCCGTGACCGAGCCGTCCGCGTCACGCACGACGATCACCGGGGCCGTCCCGACCGTCGCGCGGCGTCATCGTGCCGGGGGCGAAGTCCGCCAGCCGCCCGGCCATCACCCATTCCGCGCCGAAAACACCGTCGCCATTTCGCGGTCGAACCAGTCCTGGTCCAGATAGGCCGCGCGCGGCAGGCCTTCAGGGCAATGGTCAAGGCGCGGCGAAAGGGGGTGGCGGATGTCGTTCATCAGAACCTCTCCGGCGGGGTGGCGCGCTTGCGGGCGGGGTTGAAGAAGGGCCGTTCCGCCAGTGTCACCGGCTGCATCAGCTTGACGTATTGCAGTTCGCGCAGGGCGTAGATTTCGACCCAGAGGTTCCGCGCGCGTGCATGACGGGCGGCGAACCTGCGCAAGCGCGATGATTTCTTGACCGACGGCGACCACGCGGCGGCGGTCACCACGCCCGCCTCGTGCTTCTTGTCATGGTAGAGGATCGCGACCCTCGGCGGACAGGTTGCCCGCGACCTCCAGCCCGACAAAGGCCCATGCGGGGCCCTTGTCCTGCTCGGCCAGCAGCGCCCGGCGGCCGGTGAAATGGCCTTTCTCCCAGTCGATCATCCAGCCGAGCCCCATCTCGAGCGGGACTGCGCGCGCGGTCTTCGCGCAGGGCCTGATCGGCGGGGATGAAATCGGCGTTGGTGATGATGAACCCGGCCTCGATCCGCGCAAGGTTCAGCGCGTCGCTGCCGATCGGGGCGGATGAACCACGGCGCGCCAGCAGCGAACAGATGGTCCCAGAGCGGCAGGGCGAGGCCGGGCGGCAGTCCACAGCTCATACCCCAGATCGCCGGTGAAGCCGGTGCGCGAAATGGTCGATCGTGTCGCCCGCGAAGGGGAACGTCGCCATGCGGAAGGGCTGCAGGGTGCTGACATCGAAACCGGCGGCGATCAGGACGGTGGCCGAGCAGGGGCCTTGCAGCGACAGGGCGGCGATGGCTGTCGGTGATCTCGGCCACGGCGACATCAAAGCCCGACGGCGGAGTCCGTGAGCCAGGGCAGGTGGCGTTCCTGACAGCAGATCATGATAGCTGTCGGTCCCGTGCCGGAACAGCGTGCCGTCATCCAGCAGCTTGCCCGCATCGTCGCACCAGGCGGTGTAGTGCACGGACCCGACGCGACAGCTTCGCCGCATCGCGCAGGGTCAGACGGTTGAGGTAAGTCCGCGGCATCGGGCCCGGTGATGCGGTATTTGACCATCGGGCAGAGGTCATAGACCGAGGCCGCGTTTCGGATCGCGGTGTATTCCATCGTCGGCATCGCCGTAGCAGAGCGCCGTCATGTAGCCCGCCCAGGGCCCCCAGCGGTTCAGCAGGTTCAGGGGCTGCCGTGCGCGCATGGAACGGCGTCTGCCGCAGCGGGGTGCGGAAATGACCGGTCGGTTCATGGCGCAGGTCCCTCATCTTGCGGCCTTGCGACGGTCTGTCCGGCCATGATCTGCCCGGCGGCGTTCCAGCCCGCCGCCCCGTTGATCCCGCCGCCCGGATGGCTGCCCGCACCCGCCAGCCACAGTCCGGGCAGGGGCGTCGCATACTGCGCGGCCTCGCGCAGCGGGCGGAGGAACAGCATCTGCTCGACCGCCAGTTCGCCGTGGTGCCAGTTGCCGCCCGCCATGCCGAAGCGCGCCTCGATATCATAGGGCATCAGCAGTTCGGCATGGGCGATCAGGCCGCGCAGGCCGGGCGCATGCGCCTCGAGCTGCCGCCAGCGTGGCCTCCAGCATCGCCGCCCGCGCGGCATCGGGGTCCGTCCTTCGGCGCGTGCGGGGCGGACTGGACGATGGCGGACAGGACGTGATGGCCCGTGCGGGCGCGAGCCCGTCCTCATGCGCCGAGGGCAGCACGATCTCCATCACCGGGGCTTCGGCACCTCGCCGTATTTCACCGGGTTGAAGGCCGCCTCCACGGCAGCGGACGGACGGCGCGATGACAAGGCGCGTCTCCATATCTGCGCCCCGGAAATCGGGCGCGCCGGTCAGCGCCAGATGCAGACTTGCCGCCGCTCCGCGCGACCGGATGTGCGACGTGCGGCGTAACGAACCCGGCATCCAGATGCCGGGGGCCGACGAGGTCGCGGAAGGTCGTGCGCGGGCCGATGGCCGAAATGACCGTGCCCGCGCTGAGTGTCTTCGCCCGATGCAAGCGTCACGCCGCACCGCCCGGTCATCCTCGACCATCACGCGAGCCACCCGCGCCCCCGTCCGCACCTCCACGCCCGCCGCCCGTGCCGCGCGCTCCATCGCCGCGGCCACGCGCGCCCATCCCGCCCTTCGGCAGGAAGCGGGCTCTGACGCCCGCTCGCCAGCCGGTTGAGGCAGCAGGATCAGCGAATTCGGCGACCGGGGACCCAGCCAGCTGCCCAGCGTCGCGTCGAAGGCCAGCAGGCCCTTCAGCCGGTCATCGGTCAGCTCATCCTCGGCCACGTCATGCGACGTTGATCAGGATCATCCGCAGAAATTCGCGGAAATCCGCTCCGCCCCAGCGCGCGGACGCCCAGCCCGTGCCGCGCCAGACGGCCCCACTGGTTGCCCGCCCTTCGTCGAGGCGCGGCGGCGTCATCGTGCGGAACGGGGCGAGCACGCCGGCGAAATCCGACAGCTTGCGGTGCAGCGCCGCGAAGGCCGCCGCATCCGGGCCGATCCGTCTTGCCGCCCTGCACGGTCAGGTGGTCGCCGTCAGCGCGACAGGGCCGTCGTCGGCCAGAGGCGCGTGGAAGGCCAGTCCGTGGCGCGCAAGGTCCATGCCCGCCATCACGCGCGCATCGATGCCTTGCGTGCTGTGCGCAAGGGCAGGCGGCGAAGAAGCCCGGCGCCACCTCGCGCACGCCCGCGCCGCCGCCGACCGTCTCGCCCGCCTCGACCAGCGTCACGCGACGGCCCGACCCGGCCAGCCGTGCCGCGCAGGCCAGCCCGTTCGCGCCCCCGCCGATCACGATGGACATCAGAGGACGGCATAGGCATCGCTCATCCCTGCGGGCACCTTCGGCCTCGCGCAGAATTTCCGCCGCCGCGTTGCGCCCCGGCGCGCCCATCACGCCGCCGCCCGGATGGGTCGATGACCCGCACATCCACAGATCCTTGATCGGGCTGCGATACTGGGCGTAGCCGGGGACGGGGCGGTTGAAGAGCAGCTGGTCGAAGGTCAGCTCGCCCTGGAAGATGTTGCCCTCGGTCAGGCCGACCTCGGCCTCCAGCTCGCGCGGGGTGCGCACCTCGACATGCAGGATGCGGTCCTTGAAGCCCGGCGAATAGGCCGCGATCTGGTCGATGCAGGTCTGCCCGAAGGCGTCGCGGTCGGCATCGGTCCACTCGCTGTCCGTCGATCTTCGGCGGCGCATATTGCACGAAGCAGGACATGAAATGCTTGCCCGGCGGGGTCATCGTCGGGTCGATCATCGTCGGGATCATCACGTCCTGGAACGGATCGCGGCTGAACTGCCCCGCCTTCCAGTCGTCATAGGCCCGCTCCATCCGCTCGATCGCTGTCGGTGAAATGCAGGTCGCCCTTGATGTTCGGCGCGCCTTCGGGCAGGGCCGGGAAACCGGGTGCCGCGTCCAGCGCGATGTTCAGCTTGCCCGACGATCCCCGGATCTTGAAGTTCCGCACCGATTTCACGAAATCGCCCGGCAGCTCGTCTCGCATCGACATGGTTCAGGAAGGTCCGCTTGACATCCATGTTCGAAATGACCCGGCGGCCCTGCACCTCATCCCCGTTCTCCAGCACCACGCCCGTCGCCCGCCCGCCCCGGACGACGATCTTCTCGACCCCGCTGCCCGTCCGAACCTCGCCGCCCGCCGCTTTCAGCGACGCCGTCAGCGCCTGCGTGATCGACCCCATGCCGCCCCGCGCAAAGCCCCAGGCCCCGACATTGCCGTCCACGTCGCCCATGTAATGATGCAGCAGCACATAGGCCGACCCCGGCGACATCGGCCCCAGCGCCGTGCCGATGATCGCCGACACGGCCAGATAGGCCTTGATGACGGGGCTTTCGAAATATTCGTCCAGAAAGTCGGAAATCGACATCGTCCAGAACCGGATCAGTCTCGTCCAGCTGGCGTTCCGACATCTGCCCGAACATCTGCGTGCCCAGCCAGGCCAGTTCGGACAGATCGCGCGGACGGAAGCTGGACGGGTCGGGCGGCGTGCGCAGCAGCATCGGGCGGATGAAGCGGCAGATGCCGCAGCACGTCGCGCGAATAGCGGTCATAGGCCTCGGCATCGCGCGCCGAATGGCGGGCGAATTCGCGGCGGTTCGCGTCATGGTCGCGGAACATGCCCAGATAGCCGCCGTCTTCCGTGAACACCGCGCCGCCCTCATAGGGCAGGATCTGCAGGCCGTGCTTCGGCAGTTCCAGATCGCGCATGATCTCGGGCCGGAACAGCGAGGCGACGTAGGAGCAGTTGGAATAGGTGAAGCCGGGATAAAGCTCGCGGCTGACCGCCGCGCCGCCGACCCAGTCGTTCTTTTCCACGACGCAGACCTTCATCCCGGCGCGCGCCAGATAGCAGGCCGTGACCAGCCCGTTATGCCCCGCGCCGATGATGACCGCGTCGTAAGTCATGCCTGGCTCAGCCTCCGATGGCGTCCTTGACACCGTCAATCCGCTGGAGCGTGTCCAGCGTCAGATCGACGGCGGTTTCAACGGCCTTCAGCGTGTCGGCCAGGCAGCTTTCCTCCAGCCCGTGCGCCTCGCACATGAACCAGGGCTCGCGGCTGTCGGGTTCGACGATGATGCCGAGGTCATGCAGGTAATGCGCCATGGGGTCGTAGAAAGTGTAGTCCGACGTCTTCCACGCCCGGTAATTGTCGGGCGGGATCGGCATCAAAGAACAGGCCGAACATCGACGGATGCCCGGAATAGGAATGCACGATGCCGCGCGCGTCCAGGATCGCGGAGATGCCGGTCTTCAGGTTGCGCCCATGGCCTGCCAGCGTTTCCAGTGCAGGCGTCTCGTCCAGAATGCGCAGGCATTCCTCGGCCGCCGCCAGCGAGACCGAATGCGCAGTATAGGTGCCGCCGTGGCGGCCCCGCCATAGCGGAAGGTGCGCATCACATCCTCGCGCCCGGCGACGACCGCGATCGGATAGCCGTTGCCCATCGCTTTGGCGAAGGTCGTGATGTCGGGCTTCACGCCAAGGATGCCCTGGATGCCCGACTTGCCGACGCGGAAGCCCGACTTCACCTCGTCGATGATCAGCATGACGCCGTACTGGTCGCAGAGCCGCCGGGCCAGGTGGACATAGTCGGCCCGCGCGAGGATGCCGCAGCAGTTGCCCTGAATCGGTTCGATCAGCATCGCGGCCAGACTGTCACCGTGCTTGCGGAACACGTCCTCCAGCCGCTGCATGTCGTTCATCGGCGTCAGATGAGCCAACTTCTTCACGGTCGGCGGAATGCCTTTGCCGTAGGGAATCACCTCCGGGTCGGCATTCGAACCGGCCTGCCAGTTCTCGACATCCGCCATGCCACATCGCCGCATCGAACAGGCCGTGATAGCCGCCCTCGACCAGCAGATAGCTTTCGCGGCCGGTGTAGGCGCGGGCGAGGCGCAGCGCGGACATCACCGCCTCGGTCCCCGAATTGGAGAAGCGGACCAGTTCGGCGGCGGGCACCATCTTCGCGATGCGCTCGGCCACGGCCAGCTCGCGTTCGGTGGACAGCGCGAAGACGCCGCCGACCTGCATCCCCCGCATCGCCGCCGCATCGACCCGGTCGTCGGCATAGCCGAGGATCGCCGGGCCGTAGCCGAGGCGGTAGTCGACATACCCGTTCCCGTCGATGTCCCAGGTGCGCCCGCCCTTGCCGTGATGCACGTAGATCGTGCGGTCGTCGCCCCAGTAGCGGAAGGTCGAGGCGACGCCGAGCGGCAGGCGTTTCACCGCACGCTTGAAATGGGCGTTCGATTTCCGAAGGTCACGGTTCGGCTGGGACGGCATGGCAAACCCGGTCTGTGGCTGTTACATCACCCTCTCATTCCGTTGACTGGTTTGTCAATCAAATCTGCTTTCCGCTTTTCCCGCTGGTCTGATACGTTAGGTTGCACGGGATTGGCCAAGCAGGGGACGCAAGCCGTGAAGGAAGCCGTGCAGGACCAGGCCGCGCCGCCGCGCACCAAAAGCCGCGAGGCACGGCGCGTGCAGCTGATCGATGCGACCATCCGGACGCTGGCCACGCGGGGCTATGCGCGCACCACGCTGACCGAGGTGGCACGGACGGCGGGCCTGTCGCACGGCCTGGTGAACTTCCACTTCGACACCAAGGAAAAGCTGCTGGCCGAGACGCTCGCGCATCTGGCGGACGAGTATCAGCGGAACTGGATGCAGGCGCTGGAGGCTGCGGGGCCGGACCCGGCGCGGCGGCTGAACGCGCTGATCGAGGCGGATTTCCGGCCGGACATCTGCACGCCCGACCGGCTGTCGGCCTGGTGCAGCTTCTGGGGCGAGGCGCAGTGCCGTCCGCTTTACCAGGAGCGTTGCGGGGCGAATGACGCGCTGTACAACGGCACGATGGAAGGCATCTGTGCCGACCTGATCGCGACAGGCGGCTATGCGGGCGACCCGGTGCGGCTGGCGCGGATCATCCGGGCGACGATCGAGGGCGTCTGGCTGGACCTGATGACGATGACCTCGCCCTATGAGGCCGAGGAGGGTCTGGCGACCGCGCGCGCCTGCGCGGCCCTGTGCTTCCCGCGGCATTTCGGCCCGTGGGGGTTGCTGGCCGTCTGAACGGGCAGCCCACAGCCTTCGTCAGCCGCAGTCCTGCGCCGCAAAGCCCTTCGCCACGGCATCGCCCTCGGCCCGGCCCAGATACCGGCTCCAGCCCAGGCTGTAGATCACGCCGTCCGCCGCGCGGTTAATGAAGGTCGCAGCGGCCTTGCCGTCGGGCGACAGGATCATCAGCCGCCCCGCATTCTCTTCCTCGACCAGCAGGCTGCCGTCCGGCAGGAATTCCTGCAACCCCTCGGACAGGGTCCTGATGTCGGCTTCTCTGAACGCCGCAGCCCAGGGCGACGAGAACGACCCGTCGCGGAAATCATAGACTACGACATCGTTGACCTCCTGCACCTTGTTGCCCTTGCCGTAGTTCAGCGAATTGTTGTTGAAGACCGCGACGCGGTTCTCGTCCAGCACGTCGACATCGTGCTGATGCGCCCAGGGGCCCTGCCGCGACCAGATGATCCGGTCCGCCGAGGGACGGTACAGCGCGATCATCGAGGCGTTCCGCATGCTGATGAAGACGTCGCCCTTGTTCCAGAACGGCCCGTCGCCCGGCACCGGCTGAACATCGTTCACATGCATCGGGTCACTGTCGAACTGGTCCTTGGCCAGGATCGTCGGCACCATCCCGTTGCGCCGGAACGTGCCGGTCAATGCGGCTTCGTACAGAACCCTCCCGTCGGGGCTGACCCTGACGATGGCATCGTCGTAGAAATCCTTCGGCAGATACTGCCGCGACTGCGGTTCCATATGCGTCGTCAACCACAGGTTGCCGTCGCCGTCCGGTTCGGTCGAATGGTGGTAGAGGTCATTTTCCAGCCGCCAGACCAGACTGCCGCAGGCGTCGATCCGCATCAGCGGCGACTGGTGATCCTTGACGATCAGGTCGCCTTCCGGTGTGGCAAGCGGATGGATCGCGCGAAACCGCGCCGTTGACCAGCGGTCATACTCGATCAGGTTCGAATCCCGCTTCGCCCCCTCCAGAAGCCGGTCCGCATCAATCGGCCATTCGGCAACGTCGGTCCGGGTCCGCAGGTCGAACAGGCTGACGCGATGGCGCTTTTCGGCGCCGTCAAAGCGGCTGAACAGAAGATAGCCGTCGGGCAGGGCGGCCGCGCTGTCGTCGGCAAAGGTCCATCCGGCCTGGCCCGCGAAGCGGTCCTTCGCAAGATAGGCCGCCATGCCGTTGCCCGGCGGACGGTTCATCGCGTCGCTCAGGTCCGACGGGGCCGAGGCGACGGCGTAGACCGCCTTGCCGACAATGCCGAAGCGGTTGAAGCCCTGCGCCTCGTTCCGGGTGATCACGGCGACCAGCGCCATCAGGGCAAGCGCCAGCAGGACGATCAGCAGGACGACCCAGGCCTCGACCCTCCGAAACAGGAAACGTTCCATTCCACCATCCTTGACCCGGGATTGACCGGCCATCCTTGCCGCGCACGGGGCAGGTCCGTGTCCCTGATGCGCATCGCATCACAAACGAAGGCAATGGCCGCGCTGTCAAGGTTTGCACCCGGTGGCCCTGGAAACAGTCGGCCGATTTGGCCGTGACTGTTGCTCTGCCGGTCCGCGCGCAACCCGGCGGGACGTGACAATCCGACCCGGCAACCATGCCCTTGGTTGCGTCGCGTGGCGTCCTGCTTGTTCGCGTCCGGGCGATAGTCGTCCCGAATGTCCGGAATTGCAGCATTGACGACCCCCCGGGGCGCGCGCAGCACCGAGAATCCTTGAGCAGACGGCCCGCCCATGATGTTATTGCAAGCAGCGGTAATTTTCTGCCGCCGGTCTGGATGCAAGCGAGTGGTGTCGCACGGGTCCATGTAACGACCATGAGGGTGATGATGATTGATGACCAACTGCGTTCGCGCATCAAAAGACACGTACTGGCAGAGTTTCTGCCGGGCGAGGCCGAGGAAAACCTGACATCCGACGTCAAGCTTGTCTCCGAGGGGATCATCGATTCCCTGGGCAGCCTGCGTCTGGTCGCGTTCCTGGAGGAGACTTTCGGCGTGACGATCCCGGCGCATCAGATCGATGCTGACCACCTCGACACGGTCGATCTGATCGCCGCGACGGTCGAAGCCAACATGCGGGAGCTGGCAGTAGCCTGATCCGCCGCAGGCCTGAAAGGCCAGCCCTGCCGACTGGCGGGGCTGCGTCGTTCGGGCTGCGGACGCAATCAGGGGTTGCCGGATAGTTAATGTTGCCGAGGTTGGATGCCCTGTTGTCGGTCAATGCCGGGTTACATCCCGATGCGGTCTGCCTGATTCAGGCCGACGGGCAGCGTGCGAGCTATGCGGCGCTCGATGCGCAGGCCTCGGCGGTGGCGTCCCATCTGCGGGCAATCGGCACCGGCCCGGGTGACCGCATCGGCCTGTCGGCGCAGAAATCCATCGCGGCGGTGGCGGCCATCTTCGGCATCCTGCGCGCGGGCGCGGCCTATGTGCCGGTCGATCCGCAGGCCCCGCTGGCGCGGTCGGCCGGCATTTTCGCCGGCTGCGGCGTGCGCGCGGTCCTCTGTGACGACGATGTCGCGGGCGGGCTGGCGGACGCGCTGGCCGACCGCCATCCGACGGGTGAAGGAACGGGCGTCGACGGCCTGACCTGCCTGCCAGCACTCACCCCCGGCGAACCGGGCGACCCGGCGATGGCCTACATCCTTTACACATCCGGCTCGACCGGCGTGCCGAAGGGCGTGATCCACACCCACGCCTCGGCCTTTGCCTTCGTCGACTGGTGCAGCGACGCGATGCGCCCGACGCCGGACGACCGCTTCAGCAGCCATGCGCCGTTCCATTTCGACCTGTCGGTGTTCGACCTGTATCTGGCGATCAAGCATGGCGCCGCGATCCGCATCATCGGTGCGGATGAGGGGCGCCAGCCCGGCGCACTGGTCGATCTGGCCGAGAAGGAACGGCTGACCTTCTGGTATTCGACGCCGACCGTGCTGCGGTCGATGCTGGAATTCGGCGGGCTGGAGGGGCGCGATCTCGGCGCGCTGCGTGTCCTGTGCTATGCGGGCGAGGTGTTCCCGACGCTGGCGCTGAAGGCGGTGGCGCGGGTGCTGCCCCATCCGGCCTGGTGGAACCTGTTCGGGCCGACCGAGACGAACGTCTGCACGGCGCACCGGCTGACGGACCCGGCCGGGATGGCCGACACCGATGTGGTGCCGGTCGGGGTGCCGGTGTCGGGCGACCGGGTGCGGATCGCCGAGGATGACGGGACAGCAGTGCCGAAAGGCCAGCCGGGCGAGTTGCTGGTGACGGGCGGGTCGGTGATGCAGGGGTACTGGAACCTGCCGGACCGCAATGCCGCAGCCTTCGTCACGCTGGATGGCGACAGATACTACCGGACCGGCGACATCGTGGTCGAACAGGACGACGGGACGCTGATCTATCACGGGCGGCGGGACCGGATGGTCAAGCGGCGCGGCTTCCGGATCGAGCTCGGCGAGATCGAGGCCGCGATGGGCCGCAACGCGCATCTGACGCGGGGCGCTGCGGTGCAGGTAGCCGACCGCGCGGGCGACATCCAGATCGTGCATTTCTTCTGCGGCGAGGGGCCTGACACCTCGCTTCTGGCGCTGAAGCGCTACGCTGCGACGGCCCTGCCCAAATACATGATTCCGGACCGCTTTCACCGGCTGGATGCCATACCCATGACCTCGACCGACAAGGTTGATTACCAGTGCCTCAAGGAGATCGCGCGTGGACTTTTCGCTGAGTGACGAGCAGCGCGCGCTGCGTGACCAGATCATCCGCTTCGCGCGGGCTGAACTGTCGCCTGGCGCGGCAGAGCGCGACGCGCGGCACGAGTTTCCGCGCGACCTGTGGGTCAAGGCGGCCGGGATGGGCCTGCAGGGCCTGCCGATCCCGGCCGAATACGGCGGGTCGGGGCTGGACGCGGTTTCGACCGTCATCGCCATCGACGCGCTGGGCTACGGATGCGAGGACAACGGCCTGACCTTTGCGATCTGCGCCCATATGCTGGCCTGCGCGGTGCCTGTCTGGCTCTACGGGACCGAGGATCAGAAACGCCGCTGGCTGCCGGGCATGTGTTCGGGCGAGATCATCGCTGTCAACGCGATGACCGAGACCGAAAGCGGCAGCGACGCCTTCAACCTGCGCACCCGTGCGGTTCCGGACGGCGAGGGGTTCCGCATCAAGGGGGCCAAGGTCTTCGGGTCGAACGGGCCGGTGGCGAACCTGGCCGTCGCCTATGCCTCGACCGATGCCGAGAAGGGCTTCATGGGGGGCGTCACGGCATTCCTCGTGCCCGAAGGCACACCGGGCTTCAGCAAGGGCCAGACCTTCGAGAAGATGGGCCTGCGGACCTGTCCCATCGGCGAAACCGTCTTTGATGATGTCGGGGTCGGCGCGGATGCCGTGCTGGGGAAGCCCGGCGGCGGCGGGCCGATCTTCGCACGGTCGATGGAATGGGAACGCATCTGCCTGGTCGCGGCGCATTGCGGGCATATGGAACGCCTGCTCGACCGCTGCATCGATTACGCCAAGACGCGGAAATCGGCGGGGCGGAAGATCGGCGACTATCAGGCGGTGTCGCACAAGATCGCAGGCATGAAGGTGCGCCTTGATGCCTCGCGCCTCTTGGTCTGGCGCGCGGCATCGCTGCTTGGCAAGCGGTCCAGCATGGGGATGGATGCCTCGGTCGTGAAGCTGTTTGTCAGCGAGGCGCTGGTCGAAACCGCGCGCGACGCGATGCAGATATTCGGCGGCAACGGCTATGTCGTCGACTACGGGATCGAGCGGTCGCTGCGCGATGCGATGTCGGCCACGATCTATTCCGGCACGTCCGAGATGCAGCACAACATCATCGCCAGCTGGCTGGGCCTTTGAGGGAGCATGCGGAACATGTCCGTCACTGATCCGAAATCCTTCCCCGCAGGCACGCTGGGCCCTGTTCTGTCCCGCGCGGGTCTCGCCTCGCTGGCGGGCGTGACGGGGGCGCTGGCCGTCATGGCGGCGCTGTCGATGGACTATCTGGGTGGCAACCCCGGCATCGGGCCAGTGGAAAAACTGCTGCTGATCGCGGGGCCTGCCGCGATACTGCTGGCCAGCGTCCTGCGTTACGGCAGCCACGACAAGGCGCGCGCGGGGCTGATCTTCGCGGGTCTTCTGGTGCAGGCAGTGCTGCTCTATGTCGTGATCCTCGGGTATCAGATCGAGACGGACAGCTTCCACGAATTCCTGTTCGGGCTGGTGGCAACCGGCTTTGTCGCGCAGCATTTCCTGCCGCCTGCCTTTCGCGGCTGGTTCTTCCTGATCCTGTCGCTGGGCGGCATCGCCGCCATCCTCGGCGCGTCGGGCGGCGCGGTGCTGATCGTGATCGGCCTGGCGCTGATCGGCATCTGCCATCTGCCCGTCTCGGTCCGGCTGCGCGCGGGCCTGCTTGCTCTGGTCGCCGCAGGCCTGGCGCTTGTAAGGGCCGATATCCTGTCTGTCCCGGTCCTGCAGGCCGTGCTGCCGGTTCTTGGGTCGATCTTCATGTTCCGGATCGTGATCTATCTCTACGACCTGACCAGCGGCAAGGGCCCGAAGGACGCAGCGTCGCGCCTGTCCTACTTCTTCATGCTGCCGAACGTCGTCTTCCCCTTCTTCCCGGTCGTCGATTTCGCCCACTGGGGCCGGTCACAGGGTATGCGGCCCGATCTGGAGACAGCGCAGCGCGGCATGGTCTGGCTGATGATCGGGACGCTGCATCTGATCCTCTACCGCGTCTTCAACTATTACCTGTCTTTCGGTCCGGAGAGCGTTGACGGATTTGGGCAATTCCTGTGGTACGCCATCACGAATTTCGGCCTCTACCTGAAGATATCAGGGCTGTTCCACACGATCCTCGGCTGCCTTTACCTGTTCGGCTTCGCGCTGCCCGAAACCCACACGCGGTTCTACCTGTCGTTCTCGTTCATCGAGTTCTGGCGGCGCATCAACATCTTCTGGAAGGACTTCATGCAGAAGATGGTGTTCAACCCCGTCTTCACCGCCGCCAGACGCCGCAGCGCGACGCATCGCAACGCGTTGCTGATGGCCACCGGGGCGGTGTTCGTCGTGACCTGGGCGACCCATGCCTATCAATGGTTCTGGCTGCGCGGCACGCTGCTGCTGTCGGGTCCCGACATTCTGTTCTGGACGCTGCTCGGCATCTTTCTGGTGGTCCAGATGGTCAGCGAGGACCGCCCCGTCACGCCCGGCGCGCGCGCGCTGATCGGTCCGCGCCTGCTGCTTGCGCTGCGCACGGTGGCGACGATGCTGTCCATCGTCGTGCTCTGGTCGCTGTGGAGTGCGGCGAGCCTTGCCGAATGGCTGAACCTTGCGGGGCGCGCGGGAGCCACGCTGCTGCTGCCCGGCGCGCCCGTGACTATCGGCGCGGTCCTGTCCACGCTGGCCTTCGCGGCGTTTCTGTTTGCGATCCTCGCCCTGGCGATGGGCTTCACCTTCGGCCTTGCCCCGCCCGGATCGCACCCGAAACCCTCGGTTCTGGCCGGGCGGCGCAGGGGTTACGACTTTGCACCGAACGCGCTGACGGTCATGGCAACTCTGGCGGCGCTTTGGGCCGTCCAGCAGCCGCAGGTCCTGTCGCTGCTGCCGCGCGCCGCCAAGCTGGTCGTGGTCGATCTGGGCGCGCAGCGCCTGTCGGCGCGCGATCAGGCGACGCTGACGCGGGGGTATTACGAAAACCTGACCGATGTGCGGATGATCAATTCCGATCTCTGGGCGATGCAGACGACAACGGACGAGGACCGCAAGCCGATCGAGACGACGGACGCGGTGCGCTTTGTGGATGACTACCGCGCCTTTGTGCTGAAACCGGACGTGGCACTGGCGTTCAAGGGCACGACGCTGTCGACCAACAGCTTCGGCATGCGCGACCGCGAATACGCGCTGGCCAAGCCGGACGGCGTCAAACGCATCGCGGTTGTCGGCGACAGCCGGGCAATGGGGACGGGCGTGGCCGACGGTCAGACGTTCGAGAACCTGATCGAGGACCATCTGGCCGACGCGGCCGCCGAAGGCCAGGCACCCGTCGAGGTGCTGAACTTCGGCGTCGCGGGCTATGACCCGTTCCATAAGAACATCGTGCTGGAGACCGAAGCGGCGCGGTTCGCGCCCGATGTCGTGGTCTACATCGCGCATGACACCGAGCTGAAGCTGCGCAAGGCGCTGGCGCAGATGGTCGCCGATGGCGGGCTGCCCGGCGACTATCTGTCCAGCGCGGTGGCGGTGACGGGGGCGGCACCGGGCCAGCCTGTCGAAGATGTCCGCGCGGCGCTGGACCGGGGTGCCGCAGGTCTTGTGGATGCGGCCTACGCGGCCTTTGCGGCGAAGGTGAAGGCGAATGGTGCGGTGCCGGTCTGGGTGTTCCTGCCCTCGACCGAAAGCTACCCGGACCCGCTGCCCGAAGGCCGTCTGCTGCGCGCGATGGCGGAAAAGGCGGGGTTCGTCACCATCGACCTGCATGACCTTTACATTGATGTGGAGGGCGGTGCGAAAAGCCTGTGGGTCTATGACTGGGACGACCACCCGAATGCGCGCGGCCACGGCATGATCGCGGGGCGGCTGTACCGCGACCTGCTGGCGCTGCCGGAGGTGGCGGCGGCGTTGGGGCGGTAGGGGGCTGAGAGACCATCAGCAGGCCCTCATCCCTCGCGCTCGGTCGGTCCTCGCCGGTGTGAAAGCGAAGTGCACCCGTGCGGCTGCGATGGTCGATGGAACGCTGTGATCGGGACAGACCGGCTCAGTCGATCCAGAACACCCCGGGCCAGGCCAGCGTCTTGTGACGCGGCACGTGCACGTTGGCGGTCAGCCGCTCGGTCGCGCCGGACCTGTCGGTCACGTCGAAATAGGCCTCATAGACGCGTGCCATCCATGCGCCCTTCACGCCGTCATCCGCCACACGCAGCGCGAAATCGCGGTCATCCGTCCCGGTTTCGGCACCTGCCACGTCCGGACCGCCCGCGGCACTGCTGTCGGCTCCTTCGACCCGCACGTCGGCCAGCGTGACCGTCGGAGAGGCATCACACAGGTCGCAGGCGTCGCGGTGAAACGTGACCGCCACCATCGTGCCGTCGGCGGCGGTCAGAAGTTCGGGCGCGGCCATGATCTTCTGCCGCTCCAGCCCGTAGTTGCCCTGCAGGCCCCACAGGCTCAGCCCCGCGCTCAGCGCCAGCACGCCCAGGACCGCCTTGCCCGCGACCCCGCGCGTGGCGAGGCCGGACAACAGAACCAGCCCCGGAAGGATCGTCACGCTGACCCAGAGCCAGCTGGAAACGGGATTGCCGGGCGGCGGCTTGATCAGCAGGAAAAACCCGAGGACCAGGACGAACAGGATCAGGTGCAGGCCCGCGAAACGCTGGCCGGACCGGCCGCGCATCGCCCCGAAAAGCGCCACCGCGACAGCGCCGAGAACCGCTGCGCCGGTCAGACTGTTCATGGCGACATATTCCGCAGCCCCCAGCGTCAGCGGGCGGCGCAGGACCGTCTGCCAGAGCGCTTCCATCCCGTCGCGCAGGTAGAAGGCCAGGAACTGCGGCTTCAACCCAAGCGATCCGAACCGGTCGAGCAGCCCGCCATAGGTTCCGCCCAAGGCATCGGCCCCGGCCCGCGCATGGGTCAGGCTGGTCAGAACATCGGGCAGGATCAACGCAAGTCCCCCCAGCGCCGCCAGCCAGGGCGCAGCGCGACGGTAGAGGTGGCGGTGCGCGGGCAGCAGCGCCGTCAGCAGGAACACCGGGGCCAGAAGCGCGCCGATTTCATAGGTCAGAAAGGCCAGCGCCCCAAAAATCGCGGCGATCCAGACATCGCGCGGGCGCTCAGCCGCCAGATAGCGCTGGAAGGCCCAGACCGCGACGGCCGACAGCAACAGATAGGTGGCCATCTGGATCGCCGTGGCCGATACGGCGATGTGGTATTCGCTGAACGTGAGGAAGGCCGCTGCGGCAAGCCCCGCCACAGGCCCTGCCGAGGTCCGCGCGATCAGGCCCAGCATTGGGACGGTCGCCGTCCCGGACAGGATCGCCGACAGCCGCCAGGCCCAGTGCGCATCGCCGAAGATCGCGGCACCCGCACGGATCGGATAGGCGGCGAGCGCGCCGTGGTAGTCGGTCCGCAGCGGCAGATACAGCGCCGCCGGATCGAAGGAAATCGCGCGCGCGAGCGGGATCCATTCGCGTTCCTCGTCCCAGAGCCAGGTCGTGTTCATGGCAAGCCAGAGGCGCAGCGCAAACGCCGCAAGGGTCAGGACCGCAAGCACCGCCGGAAACCACGCCGCATCGCCCGAGCGGGCCGGTTCGGATCGACGCATCTGGCAGCGCACCCCGTCTGGAAAAGCCCTTCCCACAATAGGCGGCGGCATGGGGCTGTCAAACGCATTGACCACGCCAGCTTGCCCTGCGTGCCGATGCGGCCAAGCATCCGCCCATGCCGGATCATCTTGACGTAAGCCCCCGGACTGTGGCTTTGACATGGCCACATATCCGTGACCCGATCTGCCGCCAAGGCGCACCCGATGACCCTGCCGCCCGAGACCACGTCGCAGGACCCGATGACGGTCGATCTGGACCGCGACCTTCTGCGCAATCCGGCGAGGGTCGAGATCTTCTGGGCGCAGCTGGCCCGCTGGCCGGATGCGCTGCGCGGCTGGGTCGGGGCCGGTGAAGGGGGCGGCCCCCATGTCATGAACACCGACCTGCTGCCGCTGCGGTCCGATACCCTTGCCCGTCTGTCGGCAGCGGGCCGCGCAGGACGCGCCGTCCAGATCCGGTCCGGCACGCATCCCGATCTGGCCGCGCGCATCGCGGACCGCCTCGGGTCGGACGGACCCGGTGCGGCCGCTCAAGGCTTCGGGCCGGGTGTGCAGGCGGGCCCGCTGCTGGCTGCCCTCCGCCCGCATCAGTGGCTGAAGAACCTGCTGGTATTCCTGCCGATGCTTGCCGCGCACCGGCTGGACGCAGAGACCCTGCTGCAGTCCGGCCTTGCGTTTGCGGCCTTCTGCCTTGTCGCCTCCAGTGTCTATGTCCTGAATGACCTGATCGACCTGTCGGCCGACCGCACGCATCCCCGCAAGCGCCGTCGCCCGTTTGCCTCGGGGTCGCTGCCCATCGTCGCAGGGCACTGGATCGGCCCCCTGCTGCTGGCGGCAGGTGCCGCGATCGCGGTCGGGCTGGGCGGCGAATTCGTGCTGCTGCTCGGGTCCTACTACGTCGTGACTCTGGCCTATTCGCTGGTGCTGAAGCGTCTGCTGGTCATCGATATCTGCATGCTTGCCGGGCTTTACACGCTGCGCATCATGGCCGGGGCGGCAGCGGCGGGCATCAACCTGTCGGTCTGGATTCTTGCCTTCTCGATCTTCTTCTTCTTTTCGCTTGCGGCCGTGAAGCGGCAGGCCGAGCTGGTGGACTCGTCCAGCCGGGGAGAGCTTGGCGCATCGGGGCGCGGCTACCGGGTCGGCGACCTGCCGCTGATTTCGCAGATGGCCACGTCCTCGGGTTATGTCTCGGTGCTTATCATGGCGCTGTACGTGAACTCGCCGCAGGTGCGCGATCTGTACCAGAAGCCCTCGGCGCTCTGGGGCATCTGCCTCGTGCTGCTGTTCTGGATCAGCCGCATGGTCATGGTCACCCATCGCGGCAAGATGAACGACGATCCGGTCGTCTATGCGGCGAAAGACCCCGTCAGCCTGCTCTGCGTCGCGCTGATCGTCACATCGACCGTGCTTGGCGCGCTGCTGAACGGATAGCGCGGTGCCCGTTCGCTTTCCCCTTGTCCGGTTGCCCGTCCCGGCCCAATTCTGTGCCGAACGGACAGATGGGATATGACATGACGGATCGTCTGAAGGGAAAGGTCGCGCTGATCTCGGGCGGGGCGACGGGCATGGGCGGCGCCGCGTCGCGGCTGTTCGCGGCCGAGGGCGCGCGCGTCGGCATCGTGGACCGCAACCTCGCGGCGGCGGAAGATACGGCGGCGGCGATCCGCGCCGCGGGCGGGCAGGCCGTTGCGGTGCAGGCCGATGTGTCGGACGCAGGCCAGGTGACGGCGGCGGTCGCGGCGGTGCAGGGGGAATTCGGGGCGGTCACCGTCCTGTTCAATCATGCCGGAACCATCGTCATCAAACCCTTCCTCGAGACAACGGAACAGGACTGGGACTGGCTGCATGCGGTCAACGTGAAGTCGATGTTCCTGATGACCAAAGCCGTCCTGCCGCAGATGATCGCGGCGGGCGGGGGGGCCATCGTCTGCACGTCGTCCATCAGCGCCGTCGCGGGCACGCCGATGGAGGTTCTGTACGACACCACCAAGGGGGCCTGCCACATGTTCGCCCGCGCCATCGCGGTCGAATTCCGCGACCGGAACATCCGCTGCAACGCCGTCTGCCCCGGTTTCATCGAGACGCCGCACGGCCTGCGCGAGGTGCGCGACCTTCAGGCGCTGGGCGTGGACGTGTCCGAGGCCGCGATCATGGCCGCGCAGGGGCGCATCGGACGGGCCGAGGAAGTGGCCCAGGCGGCGCTGTTCCTGGCGAGCGACGAGGCGAGTTTCGTCAACGGCACGCATCTGTTCGTCGATAACGGGTTCACGGCGGTCTGACCCGGTCGCCCGGCCGCGATCCCGATCACGATCTTTCGATGCGGTCCATTCGGCATCGGGGCGTATGGTGCTGAAACAACCTGATGGCCGAGAGGGGGACCCGAATGCCCATTTCCCGCCGCCGCCTTTTTGCCGGGGCTGCATTGCTGGCCGCGCTGCCGCGTGCCGCGCTGACGCAGACCGTCAGCCCGGTGGTTGACCGGACCCGTGCTTTCCTCGAACTTCTCGATCCCGAAAAGCGCGCCGCCGCGACATTCCGCTTCGGCGACGACACCTGGACCGGATGGAACTATTTCGGCGGCAGCGGTTTCATCAAGCCCGGCCTGCGGCTGGAGCAGATGAGCCCTGATGAACGCGCCGCCGCCTGGGCGATCTTCGCGGAAATCATGTCGCCTGCGGGCCTGACCAAGGCGCAGACCGTGATGGACCTGCAGGATGTCCTGATGGAACTTGGCGGGTCGGGCCGGTCGTCGCTGCGGTTTTCCGTCGCGGTCTTCGGCGACCCCGCGCCGGCCGGCACCTTCGGCATCAGGCTGGAAGGGCACCACCTGTCGCTCAGTTATACCGTCAAGGATGGCGCGGTTGCCGCCGTCACGCCCTCGTCCTTTTCGGCGAACCCGAATGTCGTGCCCGACGGATCGTCCCGCGCGGGCCTTGTCGCGCTCGGAAACGAGGAAAACCTCGCCCGGCGGCTGATGGCGGATTTCAGCGCCGGACAGACCTCCGTCGCGCGGATTTCCGACCAGCCCCTGCGGAACATCCTGTCCGCGGCAGGCCGCGAGACGGACAACGCCGATCCGGTCGGATTGCCCGTTTCGGACATGACTTCAGCGCAGGGTGACCTGCTTTGGCAACTGATCGAAACCTATGCCGCAGACCATCTGTCAGCGCCCCTCGCGGACCGCCAGCGCGCACGCCTGCGCCAGGGCGACACGGCGGCGGTGCGCTTTGCCTGGACCGGGGCGAACGACCCCGGGACACGCTTCGGCTACCGCATCATCGGCGATCCGTTCGTGATCGAGATGGCGACGGTCGATGACCGCGCGCTGCACCTGCACACGATCTGGCACGACCGGATGACCGTATTGGGGCGGAATATCTGAACGCGCGCGCTGTCCGCTGCCCGGGTCAGTCCGCCCCGCCCGTCACCGCCGCCCGGAAGTTCTCGAAGAACTTCTCGCTCAGCGACCGCGCCGTCCCCGCGATCAGACGGTTGCCGAGTTGCGCCAGCTTGCCGCCGACATCCGCCGTCGCGGTGTAGCGCAGAAGCGTGCCCTCAGGGTCTTCGATCAGTTCGACCGACGCGCCGCCCTTGGCAAAGCCCGCTATCCCCCCGTTGCCCTCGCCGGTCAGCGTGAAGCGGCCGGGCGCGCCGGTCTGGTCGAGTTTCACCTTACCCGCGAACCGCGCCTTGACCGGGCCGATCTTGAGCACGACCTTTGCCTCCAGGTCGGTGTCGGAATGCTTGATCAGCTCCTCGCATCCGGGGATCGAGACGCGCAGGATATCGGGGTCGTTCAGGGCCGCGAAGACACGGTCGCGGGGTGCCGCGATCAGGATTTCGTCGTTCAGTTCCATCGGTCTGCCTTTCCGGAGTCCGCGCCATCATCACGTGAACGGACGGACGGCGCAATCGGGGCTTGAGCCGGAGCTCAGTTCGCCGCCAGCGCTGTCACCGCGATGACGCCCGCCGCCAGCATCCGCACGGTCAGCGTGCCGTCAGACCCGGCAGTGACGGGATCGGTCGGTGCAAAACTATCGTCCGCATAGGCCTGCAGCACCCGGTAGCGGCCCGGCGGCAGAGCGTGAAAGGTGATCGCTTCGGCGGCGTCCGACAGAACAACGACCGATACTTTGTCACCCGGGTTCCGGAACGCCACTGCCCGCACGGCACCGGGCGCGGAACTGACCGCCCCGATCCGCACGGCACCCGGACGGATGGACTGGAAGAACGGAAGGTTCATCCGCACGTCGTCGAACATGGTCATGTCCTGACCCTCCGGCATCGACGGGTCGATCTTGTAGAACCCGAGCATGGCGCGCCCCTGCCAGGCCGACACGTTGCCGATGGTCAGGTCTTCCATCAGGATGGCGGGTGTGCCGCGCCCGCCCCAGAATTCCAGCATTCCCGTGCGCCAGCCGGCTGTGGCCGCGCGGTTCGCGATTTCCATCACCACGGCGCGCGAGCCGCCTTTGTAGCGGTGATAGGACAGTTCGGTCATCATCTCGGTCGCACCCGGAACGGCTGCGATGCCGTCCATCCACGGCCCGGCATTCGACGCATTTGTCACCGACGGGGCGATCAGCGGCATCGTGAACCCGTCGGCCTTCAGTCTGCGCGTGACGGCCGCCATCGCCAGCCCCAGCTTCTGTGGCGTCCATTCGGGCGACATGTCGGGTTCCAGATTGACCTCCAGCGCGGCTGGCACGAAGCCGTATTTGTCGCGCAAGTGCAGAAAAACCTGATCGATGAACTCGGCATATTCCTCGGGCTGGTCATGGATGTACGGCCCGCCCTCGCGGATGAATTTGGTGAAGGAAACATAGCAGAGCGTCACGGTCATCGGCAGGCCCAGGGCCTTGGCACGCTCCATCATCGGCAGCACGAAGGTTTCGTATTTATAGTCGAGAACGCTGAAGTCGAAGCCCGCCGGGTCGGCCAGGAAAGGATCGTCATTGTCATTCAAGGTTTCGTAGAAAGTCGGGCGCTGATCATCGACCGAGGTCCGGCCCGCCAGCAGGTCGTCGATCCAGCCGCCCTCGTTTTCCGCGCCGGCTGCGATCTCAAGCCGCAGCCGGCTGATCCCGACCTCCCGCAGAAGCTTGTCGAAGATGACCGGCCCGTATCGTTCGGGCGTTCTGCCGAAAAAGAGATTGACCGTGGTTTCCCAGCCGTTGAACGTCTGGAAACGACTGTCGGGATCGAGCGTGACAGTGGTGTCGGCACGTGCGGGGCCGGTGGCGGACGCAAGGCAGAGCGCCGCCGCTGCAACCGCCTTGAGGGGCATTGTCAGAGATGCGCCAAGCACCCGGCGCGGCGATCCCACGATCATGCACACCCCCAAATCCGGCAATCCTCCGTCTCCATGAGACCTGACGGATTGCTGCGATTCGCGCAATGCAGCGACGGGCGATCACCGTTTCCACATCGTTGCCAGTTCCGACCGGATCGCAGGCATTGGTCGGCCATCGGGACTGGTGCGGCCTTCCGAATCCTTAGAATGTTCGTGCGCCGGTCTCGGTTCATCCTGTAGTGTTGCAGCGGAAGTCGATTTCTCCGAAAGGTATTCCGCCCGATGAAATGCGTCATTCTTGCCGGGGGTCTCGGCACGCGCCTGTCCGAGGAAACCGTGCGCATCCCGAAGCCGATGGTCGACATCGGCGGACGTCCGATGCTGTGGCACATCATGAAGATCTACTCGGCCCACGGCGTGAACGACTTCATCATCTGCCTCGGCTACCGCGGCTATGTCATCAAGGAATACTTCGCCAACTTCTACCTGCATTCCTCGGACGTGACCTTTGATCTGGGAAAGAATGCGATGGAGGTGCACCGCACCCAGTCGGAACCCTGGCGCGTGACGCTGGTCGATACCGGGGCGGACAGCATGACGGGCGGCCGGCTGGGCCGCGTGATGCCGTACCTGAAGGACGAAGAGGCGTTCTGCCTGACCTATGGCGACGGCGTGGGCGACGTGAACATCAAGGGCCTGATCGGGTTCCACAAGGAGCATGGGCGGCTGGCGACGGTCACGGCGGTGCCGCCGCCCCGGCGGTTCGGACAATTGAAGATCGAAGGCGACGCGGTCGCGGATTTCAGCGAGAAGCCGCAGGGCGACGGGGGCCTTATCAACGGCGGGTTCTTCGTGCTGTCTCCCAAAGTTTCCCGATATCTGGACGGCGACGCGACGATCTGGGAACAGGCACCCCTGCGCGGGCTGGCCGATGACGGCCAGCTGATGGCCTATGAACACAAGGGTTTCTGGCAGCCGATGGATACGATCCGCGAAAAGCAGGAACTGGAAGATCACTGGGCCTCCGGTCGCGCGCCCTGGAAGGTCTGGGATTGAACCGCGGGTTCTGGAAAGGCCGCCGCGTTCTGGTGACGGGGCATACCGGCTTCAAGGGGGCCTGGGCCGTGGCGTGGCTGCACGCGATGGGCGCCGAGGTGACGGGCTATGCCCTCGCCTCCGAAACCGAACCGAACCTGTGGTCGCTGCTGGGTCTTTCGGATGTCCGCTCGGTTACGGCGGACCTGAACGACCGCGCGGCGCTGGACCGGACATTGGCGGATGCGCGTCCGCAGGTGATCCTGCATCTGGCGGCGCAGGCGCTGGTGCGGCGGTCCTACCGCGACCCGGTCGGCACCTTCGCGTCGAACGTTCTGGGCACGGTGCAGCTGCTGGACGCAGCGCGCGCCTGCGCTGACCTGCGGGCGGTTGTCGTGGCCACATCCGACAAGGCCTATGACAACGTCGAACAGATCTGGGGCTACCGCGAAACCGACGCGATGGGCGGGCGCGACCCCTATTCGGCATCCAAAGGCGCGACCGAGATTGCAGCGCAGTCGATGTCGAAGTCGTTCTTTGCTCCTCATGCCGATCACCCGGCGCGGGTGGCGACGGCGCGGGCGGGCAATGTGATCGGCGGCGGCGACTGGTCCGAGGACCGTCTGGTGCCCGACATCGTGCGGGGCTGTCTGGGGGCGGAGGGCGCGGTGACGCTGCGCGCGCCCGGCTCTGTACGGCCCTGGCAGCATGTGCTGGAACCCGTGCGCGGCTACCTGATGCTGGCCGAGCGGCTGGCGGGCGGTGATGACGCTGCGGCAGAGGGCTGGAACTTCGGCCCCGACCGCCGGGATGAACGCGCGGTCATCGAGGTGGCGCAGGCGGTGGTGGCGGGGCTGGGCAAGGGCCGGATCGTGGTGGACGAGGCGGCGGCGACGGTGCACGAGGCGAAGCTGCTGCGGCTGGACTGCACCAAGGCGCGGCTGGGCCTCAACTGGGTGCCCGCGCTGACGTTCGAGGATTGCATCCGGCTGACTGCCGGGTGGTATGGCGGCTGGGCGCGGGGCGAGGATGCCGCCGCGCTGACCGCCAGGCAGATTGCCGAGTATGAAGGATTGATCCCGTGACGAACCCCACCTGCCGGTCCTGCGGCGCACCCCTGTCCCTGACGCTGGTCGATCTGGGGCTGCAGCCGCTGGCGAATTCCTACGTGCCGCTGGCAAATGCGCGGCTGGCCGACCCGGTCTATCCGCTGCACGCGCGGGTGTGCGAAAAATGCTGGCTGGTGCAGGTCGATGACGTGGTCCCGGCGGAAGACATCTTTGACGGCCACTACGCCTATTTCAGTTCCTTTTCGGACAGCTGGCTGAAGCACTGTCAGGCCTACGCGGCGAAGATGACGCGCGAGCTGAAACTGGGTCCGGACAGTCTGGTGATCGAGATCGCGTCGAACGACGGATACCTGCTGCAGTACTTCGCCAAGGCGGGTGTGCCGGTTCTGGGGATCGAACCCACGGCGAACACGGCAGCCGAGGCCGAGAAAAAGGGCGTGCCGACGCGGGTGGAGTTCTTCACTGAGGCGAATGCGAAGAAACTGGCGGCGGAGGGCAAGCGCCCGAACCTCATCTGTTCGGCGAACGTCCTTGCGCATGTCCCTGACATCAATGACTTTGTGCGCGGCGTGGCGGCACTGCTGACCGGCGATGCGGTCTACACCGTCGAGTTCCCGCATCTTCTGAACCTTGTCCGGATGGTGCAGTTCGACACGATCTATCACGAACATTACTCCTACCTCTCGCTGATCGCGGTCGAGAAGATCTTCGCCGATGCAGGCCTGCGGGTGTTCGAGGTCGAGGAACTGCCGACCCATGGCGGGTCTTTGCGGGTCTATGGCTGCCGGAAGGCCGCATCCCATGCCGAGCGTCCCGGCGTGGCGAAGGTCAGGGGCGACGAAGCCGCAGCCGGGTTCGACCGGGCCGAGGGCTACATGGGCTTCACCGAGAAATGCGAGGCGGTGCGCGCCGGGCTGATGGATTTCCTGACCCAGGCGCAGGATGCCGGGCGGTCGGTCGCGGCCTATGGTGCGGCAGCGAAAGGCAACACGTTGCTCAACTATTGCGGGATCGGGGCCGACCTTATCCCGTTCTGCGTCGACAAGAACCCGGCCAAGCAGAACACGCTGCTGCCCGGCAGCCATATCCCGGTGCATGATGTGGATGAATTGCGTGACAACAGGCCGGATTACGTCGTGATCCTGCCGTGGAACATCAAGACCGAAGTCATCGCGCAGCTGGGCGATCTTCGGGGCGCAGGCACGCAGTTCGTGACCGCCATCCCCTCGATCAGCATCACGGCGTGATCCCCATGACCCGCCTGACCGGCGCGCGCGTCCTGCTGACCGGGGCCACCGGTCTGATCGGCCGCGCGACCGCCGTGGCGCTGGCCGGTCTGGGTGCCGAGGTGATCGCCCTGTCGCGGTCGGGCCGGTCCGTGCCGGGTGCTGCGCACACCGTTTCCTGCGATCTGCTCGATGCGACGTCTATGACCCGGGTCGCAAGCCTCGGCGCGACGCATCTGGTGCATCTGGCCTGGGCCGACGGAGCGGACCGCTGGCATTCGCCGGTGAACGACGACTGGGCTGATGCGACGCTGGCCCTGCTGCGGGCCTTTGCCGAAAGCGGCGGACGGCGCGCGCTGATCGCGGGAAGCTGCGCGGAATACGACTGGACCGGGCCGGGCCTGCTGGCGGAATCCGCACCCCTGCGGCCCGCGACACGCTACGGACGGGCGAAGGCGCGCGCGGGGGACGCGGCCCGTGCCGCAGCACCCGGCTTTGGCGTCTCGCTGGTCTGGGCGCGGCCCTTCTTCGTCTACGGACCGGGCGAGCCCGGGGGGCGGCTGGTCGGCGATCTGGTGCGCGGCCTTCGGGCCGGACGGATGGTGGACTGCACGGACGGGCTGCAGCGCCGCGATTTCCTGTATTCCGGCGATCTGGGGCAGGCGTTGGCGGGCCTTCTGGCATCGGATGCCACCGGTTCTGTCAATGTCGCCTCTGGCCGGGCGATCCCCGTCCGCGACCTGATCGGAGAGGTTGCGCGGCAGATCGGCCGCCCCGACCTGATCCGCCTCGGCGCGCGCCCGCGCCCGGCGGACGACCCGGCAGAACTCTGCGCCGATATCACCCTGCTGACCCGCGCCACCGGCTTCCGCCCGACCCATGATCTGGCGGCAGGGGTCGCGGCCCTGCTGGCGGCGGACGGGGTCACGCCATGACCCGCGCATCCCTTGCCGGCCTCGGCCATGGCCAGCGGCTGATCCGCTTCATTGCCGTCGGCGTCCTCAACACCGCCGTCGGCTATGCGCTCTACGCCCTGCTGGTGCTGGCGGGCCTGTCGCCGCAGCCCGCGCTGGCCATTGCCTTCGCGCTGGGCGTGCTGTGGAACTATGCCACCCATGCCCGGCTGGTCTTCGGCACCGAAGGCTACCGCCGCCTGCCCGCCTATGCCGCAGCCTATGCCGCGATCTACGCTGTGAACGCATTTTCTCTTGCGCGCGCATTGGCTTACGGGTTTCATCCGCTTGTGGCGCAGGCGGTGCTGGCGGTGGTGATGGCGGGCCTGTCGTTTGTCGTTCTGTCGGCGGTTCTGACCGGCGAAGTTCCTTTTTTCCGCCGCAGGGCGGACCAAGCCGGGAAGAGGTGATCCGATGGCGGTCGCGATGGATACGGCCCGCCCGGGACGAAAAAGCGGTCTGGCGGTCGGCGCAGTCATCGGGCTGCTGGCCGGTCTGGTGGCCATAGGCGGCATCCCCGTGCTGCGTGGCACGCTGGGGATGTGGGATCTGGGGCAGGGGCCGTCGCCCTACTTCATACCGTCCCAGGCGCTGCCGCTTTACATTTTCACGCCGCTGATCACGCTGGCGACCGCGCTCCTGTTCCTGGCCCCCGGCCTCGCGCTGGCCGCGACCTTCGGGCGTGACAAGGGCGTCGCCTACTGGCTGATCTGCGCCTTTGCCTGGAGCCTTCCTGCCATCACCCTGCCGACCGCTGCCCTGCAGCTGGCGACCGGCATCGTCCTGAAAGGACCTGCCTTCGGCGCGCTGGTGCTGGCGGTGGCGGTGGCCTGCTTCGGGCTGCTGGCCGTCCGCCTGTCGCAGGGCAGGCGGCTGCTTCTGCGGATCGGGCCCGACCGCGCCGATCTGGCTGCGGGCGTCATCCTGTTCCTGCTGGTGCTGATCCTGCTGGCGCCCAAATTCTACTGGGAGAATTTCACCGGCGACGGCCACGGGTCGCTGCAGTTCGCGCGGCTCTACATCCACACGCTCTGGCCCTTCTGGATGCCCGAGGCGGGCACCATCGCCAAGGCGCCCGGTCTGTCGATGGTGCTGTTCGTGCTGCCCGAAAGCTGGTTCGTGCGGCTCTGGGGCGAGACGGAGTTCTCGGTGAGGGCACCCTACCTCATGTATCTGGCGATGGTCTATCCGGTCATCGCCGGGCTGATCCGCTATGGCGGGCCGGGTCTGCGCGACCGCGCGATCCAGCTTGGCGACCATGTGCTGATCGCGGGCGCGCTGGGTGTCTACACGATCACCATCATCTATTCCGGCGGCTACAATCCCTATTTCGGCGACAGCCCGATGCCCGCCGCGCGCGAGACTTTGGCCATCGCGCTGTTCCTTTGCTACGTGCTGGCGCTGGCGCAGGACCGCCTGTCGATGATGGTCCTGACGGGCCTTCTGGCGTCGGTCACGATCCCGACGGGGGGGCTGTGGCTGGGGATGGTGGCCGTCGCCTGCTGGCTTGTCTGGGGCCGCAGCGATCCGCGCCGGACGCGGGCCAGCCTCCTGGTCGTGGCTCTGGCACTGGCGGTGTCGGTCCTTGTGCCGCTGCTGATCGGGGTTCTGGGGCTGTATTACCCGGCCGAGGGCGAATTCGGCCTGAAGGCCATCGTCAACCGGCTGCGCTATGTCGCGCTGACCGACTGGGAACGCTTCGCCTTCCTGATCGTGCCCTGCGGCATCGTGCCCGCGGCCTTCCTTCTGACCTGGCGCAGCCAGGACCGGCTGTCGCGTGTGCTGACGCTGGCGACGGCGGCGTTCTTCCTGTTCTTCTACCTGCAGGGCTACCGCGTCCTGCTGCACCATTTTGCGCCCGTGATGCTGGCCCCGCTGATCGTCTTCTGGCGCTCGCCGCATCTCCACATGGGTGTCGCGGCGGGGTTCCTGCGTCCGCTGGCCGCACTTGGCCTCGCCGCCGCCCTGTGGCTTGCCTGGCCGGCCGAGATGCGGATGCACGACTTTGACCGGGGCATCGGGGCGGCGATCGAGACATCGGGGCCGGTGTTCGAGGCGGCCGAGCGGGGGCCGGGCGACCGGTTCCGGGGGTTCGACCCGGAGGCGCTGGCGACGGCGCATGAACTGCTGGGCCAACTGTTCCCCATCGGCTACCGCGACACGGACGCGCAGGAACGCTTCTACGGCGCACCGCTGGTCTGGTGGTTCTATTCCGAGTTCCCGAAAGACGCTGGGCAGGTCGTGAACTACCGGATCAAGCCGAAGGATCAGGCCGCCGCCGCGGACGGGCAGATGTTCGCGGAATTCGATGGCTACGGTCTCTACATCGCGGACGCTGCCGTCTATGAGACACACCGGACGACGGTCCTTCCGACTGACACCGGCGCGCGCATCTTCGTCGTGTCGCGCGACCAGATGTTCGGCAAGGGGGCCAGGACGGGCGACCGTCTGGTGATCGACCTCGTGGCGGTGGTGCGGGGCGTATTCGGGCTGAAGACGCCGGTGGCGGATCAGGCAGCGCAGGAAGGGTAGCTGATGGAGCGTTCACGGGCGGTGTTTCTGGCGGCGGCGGGGCTTCTGACCGTTGGCGTGCCGTTTCTGGGCGGCCTCTACGCGGCGCATAACGACATGGCCGTCTACCGCAAGGTGTTCGAGGTCTGGGACAATGCGACGACGCTGATCGACGAGATTCCGAACCTTCGCGGGACCGAGCCGATCCATTTCCTCAAACCCGCCGTCTATCCCGGCGACGGTGTGACGGTGAACGCTTCCGGTGCGGGACAGGAGGACCTGATCCTGCTGTCCGGCTTCTTCAAGGACGACAATTATGTCCGCCTTATCCGCCGCGACGGATCGGTTGTGAACGAATGGCGGCTGCGGGCGCTCGACTTGGTCGCGAAGCCTGAACAGTGCCGCAGCCCGCCGATGACGAACTGGAACGCCATTCCGCACGGCACCATCGCGACGCCCGAGGGCGATATCGTCACCAGCTTCGAGAGCTGCGGGATGGTGCGGCTGGACCGCTGCGGCAAGGTGAAGTTCGCCACGACCGAAATCACGCATCATTCGCCGAACTGGCTGGCGGATGGCGGCATCGTGATCGCGGGCGGGGAATATGTGGACACACCCACGCAGGACATCCCGTGGCCGTTCGAGGGGCCGTACTGGGAAGACACGGTCTATAAGTTCGGCGCGGACGGCAAACTGGTCTACCGCAAGGCGATGACCGAAATGTTCAAGGACAACGCCCTCGAGGCCATCCTGAATTCCGGCAGCGCCTTCAAAACGCGAGTCGACGGCGAGTTTCACCTGAACGACGTCGAGGAGCTTTCGCCGGAACTGGCTGCCGATTTCCCGATGTTCGCTCCGGGCGATCTGATCCTGTCGTTCCGCAATCTGAACCTGATCGCCGTCACCGACCCCGGAGCCACCACCGTCAAATGGCACATGACCGGCCCATGGGTGCGCCAGCACGATCCCGACTTCCAGAAGGGCGGCACGATCACCCTGTTCGACAACCATACCGACGGTTCGCTGGACGGCAGCCGCGAAGGCGGCAACCGTATCTGGGAGATTGATCCAGCCACCAAGGCGGCCCGCGTGCTCTATGGCGCGAAGGACGGACAGAGAATGTACTCCTCCGAACGCAGCACCCAGCAGAAACTGCCGAGCGGAAACCTGATGATCACCGAGGGCATGCAGGGCCGCGCGCTGGAGGTCACGCCCGAAGGACAGACGGTGTGGGAGTTTGTGAACAGGTACGACGCCGACCGCGTGACATGGCTCCAGAACGCCGAGGTTTATGATCCGGGATTCTTCACGGTGACGGAGTGGACCTGCGCGGCAGAGTAGGGGTGCGCTTGCCTGACGGCCCGGCCACCGCCGCCGGTCCGTCCTGCCCAAGGGCCGCATACCGCATCACCGGACGCCCCGGAAACGCTGCCCGGATCGCGCCTTCGTTCAGCACACCGCCTTCGCCCCCGTCGACCAGAAACACCGGCGCATCCGCCGGAAATCCCGGCCGGTTCAGCATCAGGGCCATCGCCGGGTTCCCCGGATCGCGCACCAGCACGACCGCGATGCCGAAGGTGCCGGCATCCCGCGCCGCCCGCAGGTCGGACTGGGAATATTCATAGCCATGATACTTCGTCACCGCGCGCCACGGCAGGAACACCAGAACGCCGCTGACGATCAGCACCAGAAGCATGCCGTTTTTCCCCTCGCCGCCCGGCAGGGCCGCGAATCCCCGCGCCGACAGCCAGACGACCGGCAGCGCCGCGATGAACCAGTAGCGCGGCCCGATATAGAAGCTGCCTGCGAACCAGTAGAACAGCAGAACCGAAACGGTCGCGGCTGTCACCGCCCACATCGCGCGGTCAAAGGCGTCGTGCTCCAGCCAGCGCAGCGCGGCCAGGACCAGGATCAGCGACCCCGCCGCCCAGCCGAAGGCTTCGAACTGCAGGAACACCAGGTTGTTCGCCGTGTTGATCAGCCCCTCGACGACGGAATGCCCCGGTTTCAGGTCCAGTGCACCCCATCCCCCCGGCGGACCGATGCCGGGGCCGAAGCCTAAATCGTTCGCGGTGGCGGACCAGACCTCTGACAGATAGCGGTCCTGCGGAGCCAGGAAGGGATCGCCGGTCATCGCGCGGTTGTAGATCAGATAGACCGACCCGGTGAGAACCGCGCCCACGCCGTAGGCCGCTGTCCGCAGCAGGCTGCGGGCGGAACCGAGTGCGATCCAAAGACCCGTCAGCACGCCGATGACGAGCCCGTCCAGCGGACGCGTGGTGAAGACCCAGCCCATCGCCAGCCCGGCGGCCAGCAGCAGCCCCGCGCCACCACCGCGCCCCCGGTCGTCGGCCACCGTCACCGCCCACCATCCGAAGGCGATCAGCGCGATGGTCAGCGCATGCGTCATGTAGGACGCGGCACTGGCGATCATCCAGGGCGAGGTCGCCATCAGCAGGCCGGTCACGGCGGCAATCTGATCGCCCGCCCGCCGCTGCGCCATGGCTTGCGCAAACCAGACGCTTGCGGCGAACAGCAGCGGGTTGACCAGCCAGGGCAGACCAAACGCGACACCAAGGGCCAGAGCGGCGGGCCAGCCGGGTGCGGTGACGGAATACCAGCCCGCAGAATCCACTGTCAGCAGATAATGGACCAGGCCGGGCTGCGCGGCGTCCGGCGGGGCGGGCAGATGCAGCGCGCCCGCAGCAAAGGTCGCGGCCTGGAACAGATAGGCGTATTCATCCTCGACATGCGGCAGATGCTCGAAACCAGCCCAGCCGACGGCAAGGCTCGCCGTCAGCGCCAGTGCCGGGGCCAGCCAGCCGGGCAGCGGCCAAAGGCCGGTGACCGGGGGCCGCAGGAAGGTCAGCGCCCAGAGCGCCGCCAGATGCAGCAGCGTCAGCGCCCCGCCGCCAGCCAGCCGCAGCGCATAGCCCGACCAGTTGCCGCCGCCGGCATAGCGCATGACCGACACGCTGAAGAGAACCGAAATCAGGGCCAGCAGGGTCAGCGGAACCGCCCCGACCCCCGTCAGCGCGCCGCGCGCCGCGCGGGCCGGGCCGACCCGGATCAGAACGGTCAGGACCGCCAGTGCCTCGCCCCCGATCAGGGCGACCATCGACAGATCCCAGATGCCGGACGGCTTCGGCGTGAGAATCGGGAACCACTCCGGCTCGGTCAGGTACAGCTGCGCGGCACCCCCCGTCAGGATCAGCGCGGCCAGCAGCCCGAACCAGCCTGCGCCGCGCCACAGGCTGATGCCGAGAGCGGCGAGCGCGACCGCGATGGCCGACAGGAACCAGTACTGGCGCGGCTCGTGCAGATGTGTTTCCAGCAACGGCGGGGGCGCGATGGACATGACGAGCAGCACTGCCGCTGCCAGTCCTGCGGTCAGACCCGCCCACCGCGCAACTGTGCCCGTCCGGCGCATCATCCGGCCCCCTTGCCCTCGCTCACGCGGGGGTGATGGTCTTCTTCCGGATCGGCTGCACCTTGCCGTCCGCGCTCGGCCCGCCTGTGGTCTGGCTGTCCGCCTCACTGATATTGATCCGCTCTCGCTCGATCACCATCGGGCCGCCGCGCACCTGATTGTGGATCGAGGTGATGTATTCACCCAGCATCCCGATGAACAGCAGCTGGATCCCCGACAGGAAGAACAGCGACACGATCATCGTCGTCGTCCCGCGCGGGGCATTCCCGAAGCCCAGCAGATAGGCCACGACAGACAGGATCGAGAACAGGATGCAGACCCCGGCGATGCCGACCCCGGCAAAAGTGCAGAACCGCATCGGCGCCTTGGTGAAGGAAAAGATCGCGTTCAGTGCCTGGTCGACCAGCATGAACAGGTTGTGCTTGCTGACGCCCCGTTTGCGCGCCCGCCAGGTGTAGGGAATGATGATCCGCTTGAAGCCGACCGACGCGATGATGCCGCGGATATAGGGGTAGTGGTCGTTGTATTGCAGCACCGCGTTCAGCACCTTGCGGTCGATCAGCTGGAATTCCCCGACATCCGGCGACAGTTCGAAGTCCGACAGTGAATTCACGATGTTGTAGAATATCTTGCGCGACGTTCTTAAGGCGAATGTTTCCTCGCGCGTGGATCGTGCGCCGGCGACGACTTCGTAGCCCTGCTCCCACAGCCCCACAAATTCCGGAATCAGTTCCGGCGGATCCTGCAGATCGACCGGCAGCATGACCAGAACCGCGTCGCCCGTCGCATGGCGCAGCCCGTTGAAGGTGGACCGGAACACGCCGAAATTCCGCGCGTTCACGACGACGCGCACGCCGGGATCGCGGGCCGCGATGCCGCGCAGAATCTCGACCGTGCGGTCGGTGGAGGCGTTGTCGATGAAGACATGTTCCAGCCGGTAGCCCGGCAGGTCGCGCGCGAAGATCGCCCTGACCGTCTCGTAGCAGGTCTCGACGTTGTCTTCCTCGTTGTAGCAGGGCGATACGACGGAAATGGTCTTCATCTGCGCAAATCTCTCGCTTTGCCAATGACATGCCTGCGGCAGTTGCCGAGTCGGCCACGCCTTCTTCTACCCTAGACGCGCCACGCCGCGCGGAAAATTCCGGTTTTCCGGCAGCTGCGCATCATTCTGGTGCAGAATATGCACGGATTGGCGCGACGTCCGCGATTGTCTGCGAAACGGGAACAGTATCTTCCTACCGCCCCCGCCAGACCGGATCGCGCTTTTCCGCAAAGGCGCGCGCGCCTTCCTTGTTGTCCTCGGACCCGTAGAGCCGGTCCACCGTCGGCAGACGACGCTTCGTCACCAGATCGAGCGCGTCCTGAAACCTGCGCGCCTCGGCCTCGCGCACCACTTCCTTGATCGCCGCATAGACCAGCGGCGGCCCGCTTTCCAGAAGCCGCGCCAGCGCCCAGGCCTTCGGCATCAGGTCAGCTTGCGTCGTGATCTCCCGCAGGATGCCCCAGCGCAGCGCCTCCTCCGCGTCGAACCAGCGCCCGGTCAGCAGAAGGTCCATCGCCACATGATAGGGAATGCGCTTCGGCAGCTTGATGCTCGCGGCGTCCGCCACGGTCCCGGAACGGATTTCCGGCAGCGCGAACGTCGCGTTGTCCGACGCAAGGATCAGGTCGCAGGACAGCGCAAGCTCCAGCCCGCCGCCGCACGCAATGCCGTTCACCGCCGCGATGACCGGCTTGTTCAGACCCGGCAGTTCCTGCAGGCCCCCGAAACCGCCGACACCATAATCGCCATCGACCGCGTCGCCCGCCGCCGCCGCCTTGAGATCCCAGCCGGGGCAGAAGAACCTGTCGCCCTCCGCCCGCAGGATCGCCACGCGCAATGCATCGTCGTCGCGGAAGGCCGCGAAGACGTCGCCCATGATCCGGCTGGTCGCGAGATCGATCGCGTTCGCCTTGGGCCGGTCCAGCGTCACCTCCAGCACCGTGCCCCCGGTGCGTGTGCGGATCGGCCCTTCGGTCAGCATCTTCATCGTCAGCCCTCCCTCAACCGGATCAGCGCATCGACCGCCACAGCGCGGGTCGGCGTGACGATCAGCGGGTTCACGTCGAGTTCCATCAGGCGCGGCTCGGCCACCGCATACGACGCCACCGCCATCACTGCAGCAATGGCCGCCTCCAGGTCCGCCGCAGGCCCGCCGCGCCAGCCCTGCAGCACCTTGCCGATCCTCAGCGACAAAAGCGCGGCCCGCACGTCTTCCGCATCGCAGGGCAGCAGGACCGACGCCGTATCGGCCAGCAACTCTGCCATCACCCCGCCCGCGCCCAGCGTCAGCAGCATCAGCCCCGTCGGATCGCGCGTCACGCCGACCAGCAGTTCCGCCACCGCGCCCGTCACCATCTCTTCGGCGAGGAATCCCTGCACGCCCGTCATCGCCCGCGCCGCCTCTGCCAGCGCCGTCACGGCCGGAATGTCCAGCCGCACCGCGCCCGCCTCCGTCTTGTGCGCGATCCCCAGCCCCTTCAGCGCGACCGGAAACCGCAGGCCCGCTGCTGCCTCTGCCAGTGCCTCCGGCGTCGCGCCTGTCACGGCAAGGGGCACTGTCAGCCCCTTCGCCGCCAGTGCCGCCTTTGCCTGATCCTCGCCCAGCATCACCGAGCCGGTTCCATCACGGCGCAGCAGCACCGGCAGGGCAGGGCGCATGTCGTCAAGCCGCCCAGCGTGGATCCCTGCATCAATCGCTGCTATCCCCCCGGCCATGCCGTGCAGGCAAACCACGCCCGCCGCGTGGAACTCTGCCGTCAGCGCCTCGCTCAGGTTTTCCGGCAGGCTCGCCAGCACCGCCGCCCGCGCGCCCGTCCGCGCGACCGCGCCAAAGATCGCATCGACAGCACAGCGATAGCCCGACGGGTCGCAGCGGTCGGCGCGCGGCAGGTCCAGAACGAACACCGTCAGCGCGCGGCCCTCATCGAGCGCCGCCGCGAAGCAGTCTGTCATCCGCGCCACGTCGCCCCAGATGAAGGTGTGATAGTCGAGCGGGTTCGCCACCGTCACGATCGGGCCGAGGATCGCATTCAGCGCCGCCTTGCCCGCCGCGCTGTGGTCCGGCCATGTGATCGCGGTGCCGACCGCCGCATCCGCGATCAGGCTCGCCTCGCCGCCCGAGCAGCTGACCGACCCGATCCCCGCATCGCGCAAAGGCCCGCCGAAATGCATCAGCTTCAGCGTTTCAAGGAACGCGGCGAGGCCCGTCACCTCGATCATCCCCAGCCGCGCGATCAGTGCGGACGATACGGCGGCGGACCCGGCGAGCGAGGCGGTGTGGGTCATCGTCGCCGCCTGCGCGGCGTCGGACCGTCCGGCCTTGAGAACGACGACGGGTTTGCCCGCGCCGCGGGCGAAGGCGGCAAGGGCCTCGAACGCGCGGATGTCGCCGAAGCCCTCGATGTGCAGCCCCAGCGCCGTGACCCGGTCGTCCGACAGCGCGGCCATGCCGAGGTCGGACAATGAGGTCTGCGCCTGATTGCCCGCCGTCAGCACATAAGCCAGGGGCAGGCCGCGTGCCTGCATCGTCATGTTGATGGCCACGTTCGACGATTGCCCGACAATCGCCACGCCCGACGTGACAGGCACCCCGCCATGCTGGTCGGGCCAGAGCGTCACATTGTCGAGATAGTTCAGGAACCCGTAGCAGTTGGGCCCGAGGATCGGCATCTCCCCCGCCGCCGCGACCAGCCGCGCCTGCAGGTCCGCGCCGCCGGTGCCCTCCGCCTCGGATTCCGCAAAGCCCGACGCGAAACAGGTCGCTCCCCCCGCGCCCATCGCACCGAGCACGGCGACCGCATCAACGGATGCCTCGCGGTTCACCCCGACAAAGGCCGCGTCCGGCGGGCCAGGGCAGGTCGGCGAGGGTCGCGAAGCAAGGGATGCCGAGGATGTCGGCGCGCTTCGGATTGACCGGCCAGATCGCGCCCGGATAGCCCGACTTCTTCAGCTGCGCCGCGACGTTGACGGCCCAGGAGCCGCCGAGAAGGGCGATCGAGCGCGGGCGGAGGAGGCGGGAGAGGTCGGTCATCGGCGCGCCCCGCTGAGGCCGCCGGGGGTTTTCCACCCCCGGACCCCCGAGGATACTTCCAAGCAGAAAATGAAAGCACCCCGCCCCGGAGGCCGGGACGGAGTGCCATTTCCTGCTGCGGTCATCGGCTTCCCAGCCTGCACCGCGCACCAAGGATGGCGCGTTGTGGTGAACGAAGGGTTAAGCTGAACAGGCTGCATTTTCTGCTGACAAATATCCTCGGGGGTCCGGGGGTGGAAAACCCCCGGCTTATGTGTCAGGCACCTCGCGCCCGCAGAAGCTCGCGGCTGATGATGTGTCTCTGAATCTCGCTGGTGCCCTCCCATATCCGCTCGACCCGCGCGTCGCGCCAGATGCGTTCCAGGGGCAGTTCCTCCATCAGGCCCATCCCGCCGTGGATCTGTATCGCCTCGTCGGCGACCATTGCCAGCGTCTCGGTCGCCTTCAGCTTCGCCATCGCCATGTCGGCATCTGTCACGGTGCCCGCATCGTATTTCCAGGCGGCGCTCAGCAGCAGAAGCTCGGATGCTCTGATCGCCACGGCCATGTCGGCGAGCTTGAAGCTGACGCCCTGGAATTTCCCGATCTTCTGGCCGAACTGCTCGCGCTCCGCCGCCCAGGCGACGGCATGGCCGAAGGCGCGCTCGGCGCGCCCGAGGCTGGTCGCGGCGACCTGCAGGCGCGTGGCCCCCAGCCAGTCATTGGCGACCTCGAAGCCCTTGTGCACCTCGCCGAGGATGTTCTCTGCGGGCACCCGGCAGTCATCGAAGTCGAGGATGCAGTTGGTATAGCCCCGGTGGCTGACATTCCTGTAGCCCTCGCGCACCGTGAAACCCTTGGTGCCCTTGTCCACGAAGAACGCCGTGATGCGCTTCTTCTTGCCCTTGGCCGTCTCTTCCTCGCCCGTCGCCATGAAGGCGACGGTGAAACCCGCGATGTCGGCATGGCTGATGAAGTGCTTCGTGCCGTTCAGCACCCAGTCGCCGCCATCGGGCCGCGCCGAGGCTTTCATCCCGCGCAGGTCCGACCCCGCGCCGGGTTCGGTCATGGCGAGGCAGTCCCATGTCTGGCCCTTGATGCAGGGGTCGAGCCAGCGCGCGCGCTGCGCAGGCGTGCCCGCGCAGAGGATGTTCGAGGGCCGCGCGACGCAGGTCCAGTGCAGCGCGTAGTTGGCGCGGCCGAGCTCGCGCTCGTAAAGGAGCCAGGTGAGGGTATCGAGCCCGCCGCCGCCGAATTCGGCGGGGATGTTCGCGGCATAGAGGCCTGCGGCGATGGCCTTTCCCTGCACCTCGCGGATGATCTCCATCGGCAGATGGCCGGTCCGTTCGACAAGCGCCTCATGCGGATACAGCTCGGCCTCGACAAAGGCGCGCGTGGTCTCTGCGATCATGCGCTGTTCGTCGGACAGGGCGAAGTCCATGGGCAGGGTCCTTCAGAAATGCTTGCCGCGCGCGGTGACGGGCCAGAGGGTTTCGACGGTGTCGCCCCGCAGCACCGCGTACCAGTCATGCAGGTTGCAGGTCGGGTCGCAATGGCCGGGGATCAGGCGGAGGCGATCACCGACCCGCAGGCGGTTCTGTGGGTCCGTCAGGGTGCCGTGCTCGTCGGAGGCAGCGGAGTAGGTGACGCCGGGCAGCGTCGAGACGGGCAGTCCGCTTTCGATGGTCGTGACCTTCAGCCCCGCATCGCAGACGGCCATGCCCGGGCGGGTTTTGGAAAGGACGGAGGTGAGCAGGAACAGGGCGTGCTCGAACCCATCCGGACCAGGGATACGGGCGTAATGCGCGTCCATGAAGGCGTAGGAGCCGCATTGCAGTTCGGTGTAGAGACCCGAGGCGGCCTCAAGGGCGAAACTGCCGGTGCCTGCGCCGCTGACTGTCAGGCAGGGAAGACCCGCAGAAAGTATGGCATCCCGCGCGGCGCGGGTGCGGTCCAGCGAGGCCGCAATGGCGCCGGTGCGTTCCGCAGGATCAGCAATAAGCTGCGCCGCACCCTGATAGGCCTGAATGCCGCCGAAGGTCAGGCCGGGCGCGTCGGCGACGACGCGGGCGAGTGCCACGGCGGCGTCGGGCGTCGTCACGCCGCAGCGGCCGTGGCCGCTATCAACCTCGACCAGGATGCGGATCGTGACGCCCGCCGCGACGGCAGCTGCGGACAGTTCCGCCACGCCCCCCGTGTCGTCAACGCAGGCCGCAATCGGCCCCGACCGCGCCAGACCGGCCAGCCGCGCGCAGCGTTCTGCTCCCCGGACCTCGTTCGTCACCAGAATGTCCGCGATCCCCGCGCGGCGGAACGCCTCTGCCTCGCTGACCTTCTGGGCGCAGATGCCGACGGCCCCCGCCGCGATCTGAAGGCGCGCTACATCGGCCGCCTTGTGCATCTTGCCATGCGGGCGCAAAGCCACGCCCGCCGCGTCGGCCGCCGCCTGCATCCGTGCGATGTTCCGGTCCAGCGCATCAGCGTCGAGGATCAGGGCGGGCGTGGCGATCTGCGCTTCGGTCCAGCCGGGCAGGGCGGGGATATCGTAGAAGGGCGTCATGCCGGAGAAGTCACTCATGCGGCGTCCCTGCCGGCATCGGGGGTGTAGCCTGCGGCGAGAACCGCGACGATGGGCGCAGGGGTAAGGACCGGGACAAGGCCGGTTGGTCGGGGCAGGGGCGGGCCATAGCCGCCGGGCCTGAAGGGCAGGATCGTCGCCCCGGCCAGGCGCGCGGCTCCGTCCGAATGCGCGATGAACGTGCCGTCGGGCAGGGTGTCAGCGTCGGCCCGATGCGTCGCTCCCGCCGCATCGCGCATGATGCGCGCAGGATGCAGCACGCCGTCGATCAGGGGCGCGCGCGCCTCACCCAGCCCCGCGCTCTCCCACGCCGCCTGAAAGCGCCGGTAAGCCGCGCGCCGGCAGAGGCCGCAGGGCCGGTGCCCTGCCGCAAGCGCGACCGCTTCGTCAAGGAAGAACAGTTCCGTCCATGTCCCGGGCGACATCGGCACCCGCCGCACCCCGCGCCAGTGCAGCGTGCAGCTGATCCACGCCCTGTGCCGCCAGCGCGCGCGGCCCAGCTGCCGCCTGTCGCCATGCAGCACCCCCCGGTTGCCCGTCAGGGTCCCGCGCGCCGGGTCCGCGACGATCTCGCCCCAGGGCATGACGCGGTTCTGCAGCGGCATGGCTTACGCGGGCAGGTGGATCGGAAAGGCCGCGCGGATCGCGCGGTCAAGGTCTGCCGGGAATTCGGCGCGCGACCGCGTGGCCAGAATTTCCAGCTTCCGGGCCACCGCCTTGCCGATCAGGTCGGGACGCCCCTTTTCGACCCACTCCTTGGGCGAGGACCGGTCGCCGAGCGCCGGGTAGATGTAGTCCGTCTGCATCCGGCTCAATGTCTGGTCCGACCCGAGGTAATGGCCCGGCCCGCCGATGCAGGTGGCGCGGATCGTCTCCAGCGACAGCGAGTCGTCATCGACCTCGATCCCCCGCACGCAGCGCTGCGCCTGCCCCAGAAGGTCGTCGCCCAGGATCAGGCTTTCCATGCAGAAGCCCAGAAGCGAGGCATGCATTCCGGCGCATTCATAGACAAGGTTCAGGCCCGCAAGGCCCGCCATGACGTTCGATATCGCCTGTTCCCAGCCCGCCTGCATATCCGGCAGCTTGGCATCCGCGATCCCCGCCGCAGCACCCCCCGGCAGTCCGTAGAACCGGCACATCTGCGCGCAGCCCGCGGTCAGCAGCGCCTGTTCGCCCGACCCGCCCGACATCGCACCCGTGCGCAGGTCGCTGACGAAGGGCCAGGTGCCGAAGATCGCGGGGTAGCCGGGCTGGATCGCGTTCACATAGACGACGCCCGCCAGGCATTCCGCCACCGCCTGCACGATGGCACCCGCGATCGGGGCAGGGGCCGTTGCACCGGCCTGGCCCGCCGACAGAAGCAGCACCGGCATGCCGCCCGCGATGCATTTCTCCATCGTCCGGCAGGCGTCGGTCGCGAATTTCATCGGCGGCACGACAAAGCAGTTGGAATTGCTGATGAAGGGCCGCGCGCGCCATTCCGCCTCGCCGCCCGCGATCATGTGGATCAGATCGAAGGCGGGCCCGACGAAATCCGGCTCGCTGAACGACGTGCCGACATGCTTGGTCGTGCCGCGCGTGCAGGCATAGATCGTGTTCAGGTCCATCGCCAGATTGTCGGGGATGTCGCGGCAGACCATCGGGCGCTGCAGGAAATGGATGTTGTCCAGCCGGTCCACGATCCGCGCCGCATCGAACAGGTCCTGCACCGTCGATTCGCGGTAGGTCCGCCCTTCGACATCGACGACATGCACCGCAGCGCCCGCCGTGCCGTAATAGACCCGCGTGCCGGTGATGTGCAGGTCATGGTCGGACTTGCGCCCGTGCAGCGTGATGTCGCGGGCGGCGATGGCCAGCATGTCCTCGATCAGCGCGCGCGGAAACCGGATGCGCCCGTCATCGCCCAGTATGGCCCCCGCCCCGGTCAGGATCTGCACGCCCGATTCGGGCGCGTCGGCCAGGCCGATCTCCTCCAGCGCCGTCAGAGCCGTGTGGTGAATGCGCAGGACCTCGGCCTCGGTCAGCGGGTTGTAGCGCCCCCCCGACATGCCGGGGCGCACCGGGCGGATGTTCTCGGCCAGAGGGGCCGCGCGCAAAGCCGTGCGAGCAGCGCGTCCGCCTGTGCGCCGCGCCGCGATCTGTTCCGTCATGGTTGCCTCCCGGTCGTTGACTGGCCAGTCAACGATACGGGCAGGTTCCGCTGGGGTCGGTCCTTCGTCAAGCCCGGAAGCGGCGCGGCGGGGTGGCAAGAATCCGCCGAGATCGATTGTTGCCCCGATGGTAACGATGTGTTGCAGGATTGACTCGGGGATCAAATCTAATTGCTTCCGCCCCGAATCAATCTTGTTCCTGCTTTGGCCTCTGCGGTAACCCTTTATTAGCCAATTATATGGCGACTGAGCGGTGGAAGCGTGGCGAAGCGTGGATCGGCAAACCGGTCTGCTTTGAGCGCAAAACAATAACAAACGGAGTTTGTCATGAGTGACCAAAGGACGACCTTGAGGCCGGTTCTGCTGGCCTGTTTTGCCGTGTCCGCATTGTGGGCACCCCCGATGGCCTGGGCTGGCGGGATGGCGATGCCGATCGTGCAGGGTGAACGAATCACAAATGCGCCGGCTGCGGCGGCGACGCGGTGCCGGACCGGCATCGGCCGCCTGCTTCTTGGGGCGGGTGCGGGTTGTGAATCCGGCGGGTCTTCGTCGGGTGGCGGCACCAGCGGCACCGGCAGCAGCGGTGGTGGCGGCGGCGGCGGCGGCGGCGGCGGCGGCGGTGGCGGCGGTGGCGGCGGCGGCGGCGGTGATGGCGGCGGTGATGGCGACGGCGACGGCGACGGCGACGGCGATGGCGACGGCGATGGCGACGGTGATGGCGACGGCGACGGTGACGGCGACGGCGACGGCGACGGTGATGGCGACGGCGACGGTGATGGCGGCAGTGGCTGCAGCGCATCGACGGCTGACTGCGAGTACCAGGCCAACAATCCGCGCTTCGTTCCCACCGGAACCCGCGAGGAGCGCCTCGCGATCACCCGGCAGAAGCGGCTGGAGTTCAAGCTGAGCCAGCAGCAGGGCCAGACGCCCGAACCGACCCCCGAACCGGCCCCCGAGGCCGTAGCCGGGAACTGATCACCCGCGCGACAGACCGCGCAGGCATGAATTCAGCGGTGTCCGCCTTCACGGCGGGCACCGTTTTTTGTTTGCGCATCTCCTGCCATCCGGCAGGGCGACCGGATTCCCCCTCGCGCGCCGATCACCCCAAATCACAGTTTGCTGACCAGCCGCCGTCGCGCACCGGACATTGCAGGATTCCTGCGGTATTCCGCCGCCGCAAGGCAGTCCGCCGCCGAAATCCGGCACGATCCGCCTGCGGCCTTCCGGTCGGGCGTTTCCTCCCCAGATACTGATGCGGAAGGTGCCGCCCGGGCCTGTTCCGCCGATCGGCGGGCGCGCGTCCCGGCCCGCCTTTTTCATACAGGAGCAAACAATGCATAATTCCAGATCGCGCGGTCCCGTCCTTTCCCTGACCCTCCGGTCCGCCCTTGTCGCTGCAACTGCGCTCGGAGCCGCCCTGCCGCTGGGCGCGGGTGCCGCCTTTGCAGGTGGTCTCACGGACCCGGTCGTCGAAGAGCCCATCGCGGCGCCGCCCGTCATTCAGTCGCGCGCCGACGGTGACTGGACCGGTGCCTATGGCGGCGTCTCCCTTGGCTACGGCGATGCATCGGTCGGCACGACCGACGGCAATGGCATGCTCTACGGGGTGCGCGGCGGCTATGACTTTGACTTCGGCACCTGGGTGCTCGGTGCCGGTCTTGACTATGACAAGGCCGAGATCGACCTTGATGCCGGGGCCGGAACCATTGACGACGTCACCCGCCTGCGCGTGCGCGCCGGTGCCGACCTTGGCCAGTTCCTCGTCTACGGCACGCTGGGCGCGGCCCATGCCAGCGCCACGGTCGGGGGTACGGACCTGTCCGACACCGGCTTTTTCGGCGGCGTCGGCGCGGACTACAAGCTGTCCGACACCTGGACGGTCGGGGCCGAGGTTCTGGGTCACAAGTTCAACGACTTCGACAATGCCGGCGTCGATGTCGATGTGACAACCATCGGGGTCAACACCGCGCTGCGGTTCTGATCCGGTCAGTCTGACGTCTGCGGCACCGGATCATCGGTGCCGCAGTCCCTACCACTTGCCGGTGGCACCCCCGCCCGAAGACTTGCCGCCCCCGAACGACCCGCCCGACCCGGACGATGTCCGCACCGGGATCACCCGTTCGTGCCGGTCGCGCCAGCTGCAGCTGGTGCACCAGGTCTCGTCGCGCCAGCGGCCCGGCGTGGTGCGCGTCGCCTTCTCCACCGCCTCGCCGTGCCGGTGCAGTCCCCTCGCGCCGCACTGCGGGCAGCGCCGGAACCGTGCCGCCAGATCGCCGAGACGGCGGCGGAAGACCAGCGCTCCCGCCAGCACCGCGAAGCCGCCGAAGAATGGCCATGCGGGCAGGCCGCCCGCCGCAGGCAAAGCCTCGGGCGGCAGCCGTTCCGCGTGCCTTCGCGCGATCCGCGCGATGGTCTCGCCCACGCCCGCCTCGATCCCGTCCGAAAACCGCCCGTCGCGGAAGTCCGGCAGGAAGTACCGGTTCACCATATCCTGCGCCAGCACGTCATAGCCCTGGTCATAGCCGGACCCCAGTTCGATCCGCATCTCGCGGTCCACCGTCACGACCAGTGCAAGAATGCCGTCATTGCGCGCGGCGTCGCCGATGCCCCAGCCGTTGAACAGCCGCGTCGCAAAGCTTTCGATGTCGGGCGTCGGGTCATAGTCCGCCCGCGTCGGGATCGTCAGGACCGTCATCTCGATGCCCGTCTCGGACTTGAGCTGCTCCAGCTGATCCCGGAGCCGCGTCGCCGCCTCGGGTGCGATGACACCCGCCAGGTCGTTGACGAACAGGTCCGTGTGGTCGGGATACGGTTTCGCCGCCACGGGCAGCAGTGTGGCGACCCACAGGATGACGGACAGAAGAAGACGCATCGCTGAACCCCGGATGATCCGATACCCGCATCTTCTGGCCGCGCGCGCCCGAAAGGTCAAAGGAAACCCGGCTGCGGCGCTACCCGAACCGCGCCAGCATCGCGTCCACCTCGGACCCCGGCATGCCCTGGCCGAGCGGGGTGAAATCGCCCGCGCCGAACATCGCCACGGCGGCGTCCCGGATCGCCCGGTGCGTCACCCGCGCCAAAGCCGAGCCGAGCGAGATGCGCGCGACGCCCATCGCTGCGAACTCTGCCCTCGTCACCTTAGCATAGGGTCCGGCAGCCAAGGCGTTGACCGGCTTGTCCGTCATCGCACAAAGCTGCCTCAGGTCCGCGACCGTCGGCGGCAGCGGCACATAGAGGCAATCCGCCCCCGCCGCGTCATAGGCCGCGATGCGCGCCAATGCCTCGTCCATCCCGTAAGTGCCGTTCATCACCCCGTCCGCCCGCGCCACCAGCACGAAGTCGCGCGGCAAGGCGCGCGCCGCCGACACCGCCGCCCTGATGCGCTCGACTGCCAGCACCCGGTCATAGGGCGCGCCGCCCGGCAGCGACGTATCCTCGATGGAAATCCCCGCCAGCCCCGCCTCTGCCGCCAGCCGCACGGTTTCCGCGACAGTATCCGGCGCATCGCCGAAGCCGTTCTCGAAATCGCCCGACACCGGCAGCGGCGTCGCGCCCACCAGCGCCTCGGCATGGGCCAGCGCCTGATCGCGCGTCACATGGCCGCCGTCGGGCAGGCCCAGCGTGAAGGCATGCGCGGCCGAGGATGTGGCGATGGCCTCGGCCCCCAGCGCGGCCAGCATCCGGGCCGACCCCGCATCCCAGGCATTGGCCAGAATGAACGGATCGCCCTTGCGGTGCAGCGCGCGGAAAGCCGGGCCGGGATCATGTCGTGTCGGCATCTTGGTCACGCTTTCATTCCGATTTTGCCGCCAATCTGCCCTTTGCAGGCCATTTCGGGCAAGCATTCGATTGGACCGGTTACAATTTCCGGGATTGTCGGGGACCGGCCCCCCCGTGAGAGTGAGCATGAACATGATGCGTCGCGTGATCCTGACCTGGCCGCTTCTGGCCGCCGCCCTTCTGCTGACAGCAGGGTGCGGCGGCGGGTTTCGCACCGCCTATGACGCGCCGGTCCCGGCCGGAACCGCGCAGGGCTGGCGGCTGGAGGATGTCACGGTGAACGTGCCCGAAACCCTGACGGTGTCAGAGGCGAAGGCGATTCTGCCCCGCGCCGACATTGTCTGGCGCGAGGACGAAGGCACCGATCGGCGCGCACAGGTCCGTGCGATCCTCGGCGATGCCGTGCGGGCGGGAACCGCAGGCCTGACCGGGTCGCAGGGCGTGACCATCGCGCTGACCGTCTCGCGCTTCCACGCCCTGACCTTCGAGGCCGAGACGCGGCTGCGCAATGCAGGGGTCCATGACATCGAATTCACCGCGACGATCACCGATGCCGCGACGGGCGCGGTGCTGAAAGGTCCGGACCGGATCGAAGCCTCGCTTCCTGCCCTTGCGGGCGTCCAGATGGCCGAGGCCCGCGCACGGGGCGAGACGCAGAAATCGCAGATCACCGCGCATGTGGCGCGCGTCATCGCGGGCTGGCTCGGGACCGGCCCCGACCCGCGCGGCAAATTCTCGCGGCTGGGCGGGTAGGGCAGAGTTTGCAGCGCGGGCAGGGAAAACGCACGCGTCCGTCCTCGTCCGCGCAGCTCGACTGACCTTGAAACCCTGCCCATCAGGCTCTTGCGGGTTTTCTCCCTGGCACCGCAGTGCAATCTACTCCGCTGCGACGTCCCTGTCGGCGCTATGGTCATGTTCTTCGAGGAAGAAATCAGCGCTTCTGTAGCTGTGCACCTCCGCGCAGAACGGACAGACCTGCGGTGTGCGGTCAAACAGAAAATCGCAACGCAGGAAGCTGGCCTCATCCATGACGAGGCCGGTGAACGACACACCGCTGGTTGAAGGACAGCGGACCATGAGACGGGCCATGCGAACCTCCCAAGCTGCTGAGGGACATGAATTTATAGTGATTCGCGTTTTTCTCAAAGCATGGAGCGGGAGGATCGTGGTGCGGGGATGGCATTCCAGGCAGGACGGTGCCTGAGTGAAGAAGGCCGCGAGGGCCTGATGAGCAGGGTTGACCTGACCCGTGCAGCGCCCGGCACCTCAGCCCGTCAGCGCGCCCGCAAACCTCTGCAGCCGCTCCAGCGCGTCGGCGAAGGCCGTGTCCTCCACCGTCATCGCCACCCGGATATGCCCGGCGGCGGCCTGCCCGAAGCTTTCCCCCGGCATCACGGCGATCCGTTCGTCCGCCAGCAGCCGGTCGGCGAACGCCGTCCCGGTCAGGCCCGTCGGCCTGATGTCCAGCATCACGAACATCGCGCCGTCCGCCGGTATCAGCCGCAACACATTCGATGCGCCGAGCACCTTCTGCGCAATCGCGCGCCGCCGCGCGAAAGGGGCCGCGATGCCTGCCTCGAACGCCGCGCCCTGCGCCAGAGCGAACAACCCCGCGTCCTGAATGTATCCCGGAATGCCGTAGGTCGTGTTGGTCGCCAGCACCGTCACCGCCGCGATCACCTCGGGCGGCCCGACCACCCAGCCAAGGCGCGACCCCGTCATCGCGTGGCTTTTCGACAGCGACCCCACCACCACGGTCCGCTCTGCCATCCCCGGCAGCGTGCGCGGGCTGAGATGCGCGCCCTCCCAGACCTGCGAATCGTAGACCTCGTCCGAGATCAGCCACAGGTCCGCGTCGCGCGCCACCTGCGCGATGCGCTCCAGCGTGGCGCGCCCGTAGACCACGCCTGTCGGGTTGTTCGGCGAATTGACCAGCAGCGTCCGCGCGCCCGTCGCGCGCGCCGCCGCCGCCAGCGCGGCCGCGTCCGGCTGGAATCCGTCCTCGGACCGCGCGGTCACAGCCACGGCCTTTGCCCCGGTCGCGCGGATCGTACCCGGATAGGTCGCATAGTGGGGGTCGATGAACAGGCCGGTCTGACCCGCGTCGAGCAGCACCATATGCGCCGAGAAAAGCGCGCCCTGACAGCCTGCCGCCACCGCGACATTCTCCCATGTCGTGGCCACGCCCGACTGTGCCTGAATGCGCGCCGCGACCGCCTCGCGCAGCGCCTGCTTGCCCGGTCCGTTTGTATAGCCGACCTCACCGCCCCGTGCCGAGCTATCCATCGCCGACAGGATCGCAGGGTCCGTCGCCACGTCATGCTCGCCGATCGTCAGGTTCACGACCGGCTCGCCCCGTCCCGCCATCGCCCGTGCGCGGTGATAGACGTCCCAGCCGTCGCCCCCGCCTTGCGTGATGTGGCCGACCCGCGCGCCCAGTTTCATCTGACCCCGACTCCCTGCAAACGCGCGTTTCGACCACGGATCGGCGGGCGGGGCAAGGGCCGCGCAGGGCGCGACGGTGCCGGGGTTTCGCCGGTTCCCCGTTGCATCGGCGCGCAATCGTTGCAAGCTAGGCGCAGAACCGACGGGGACGATGATGGACCTTCGCAAAGCAGCCCACCCGGCCCGCCGCATCACACCGGAAGAGGCCGCCCTGATGGTCCGCCCCGGCATGGTGCTCGACTACGGCGCGGTCCTGGCCCAGCCCGATGTTTTCGACGCCGCCCTCGCCGCGCGCGCATCGGACCTGTCCGGCATCACCATCCGCTGCTGCCTGTCCACCAGGCCCCGCGCCGTGCTCGAGGCCGACCCGGACGCAGCGGTCTTCCACTGGGTCAACCAGCATTTCTCGGGCTATGACAGACGAAAGCACGACGCGAAGCAATGCTTCTACATGCCCGTCAACCTTGGCGAGATCCCCGACTATTACCGCCGCTTCATCGACCCCGTCGATATCCTGGTCATCAAGGTCCGCCCCGTGGGCAAGGACGGCTGGTTCAACTTCGGCCCCTCGAACCTCTGGCACCGCGCCATCGCCGAGCGCGCGAAATGCATCATCGTCGAGGAGTCCGCCGCGGTCCCGTTCTGCCCCGGCGACCGGAACGGCCTGCACGAATCCGAGGTCGATTTCATCATCCGCGGCGACGACGCGCCGTTTCCCGAACTGCCGAACCCGCGACCCGACGGACGTGGACCGCGCCGTCGCCCGGCATATCATGGCCGAGATCGGCGACGGTGCCTGCCTTCAGGTCGGCATCGGCGGCATGCCGAATGCCGTCTGCATTCTGCTTCTGGACAGCGGCGTGCGCGACCTCGGCGTGTCGACCGAAATGCTGACCGACGGGATGGGCGCGCTCTACCGGGCGGGCCGCCTGCCGGGGAACCGCAAGCAACTGCAGCCCGGAAAGGTCACCTACAGCTTCGCGCTGGGGTCGAAGGCGCTCTATGACACGCTGGACGGCAACCCCGACTTCCACTGCGCGCCGGTGGACCTGACCAACCTGCCGCACAACGTCATGAAGAACGACAATGTCGTCGCGATCAACAACACCACGCAGGTCGACCTGCAGGGCCAGGCCGCATCTGAATCCGACGGCCACCGGCACATCAGCGGCACCGGCGGGCAGGCGCAGTTCGTGCGCGGGGCCTATGCGTCGAAGGGCGGCAAGTCGTTCATCTGCCTGTCCTCGACCTATGACAAGAAGGGCGAACGCCGGAGCCGGATCGTCCTGAACCTGACGCCCGGCAACATCGTCACCACGACGCGCAGCGACATGATGTATGTCGTGACCGAATACGGGATCGCCAACCTGAAAGGGCGCTCCGTGCCCGAACGCGCCCGCGCGCTGATCGGCCTGGCGCATCCCGATTTCCGCGAGGGGCTGGAGCGTGACGCCCGCGCGGCGGGGCTGATCCCGAAGGGGATGTGAGGGTCAGCCGGGCAGCGGACCCAGCGCCGCCTGCACCTTCTTCGGCAACCCGCCCCGGATGATCCGGTACGACGCCAGCAGCCGGTGACGCAGCTCGTCCGGGTCGGTGTCCTCGGGCAGATAGACCCAGCTGCGGTGGAAATACGCCGCGCGCTCGCCGACTCCGGTTTCGATCAGCAGTTCCGCCATCTCCACCGAGTCGCATTTCACGTTAACGCCCTCGCGCATCGCGCCGACGCAGGCGAACATCTTGCCGCCGACCTTCCACGCATCATGCCCGCCGCCCCAGGGGTCGGTATCCTCGGCCCCCGGCAGGGCCGCGCAGATCGCATTGGTCAGGGCGCGGGTCATGGGACGATCATGCCATGCCGGGGACCATGTGAAAACAGTTGGCAGAACGGGACGCAGGCAGTAAGCAGTGCCGCCATGAGAACGACCGGCACCTGCATCCGCTGCTGCATTACCATCTGACTTCCGTCAGGCGGGCCGGTCCTCTGTTTCCAATTCACAGCGAACCAAGATAAGCCCGCCGCACCCGCGCGCGGACGCGCGCAACTCAAGAACTGCGCGACTATCGGCTATGGGACCAGTGACATGACCACCATCCGGCTGCACAACACCAAGACCCGGAAGAAAGAGGCGTTCACCCCCCTCGATCCGCAGAACGTGCGCATGTATGTCTGCGGCCCCACCGTCTATGACCGCGCCCATATCGGCAACGCGCGGCCGGTCGTGGTGTTCGACGTGCTCTACCGGCTGCTGCGGCATGTCTACGGGGACGATCACGTCACCTATGTGCGCAACTTCACCGACGTGGACGACAAGATCAACGACGCGGCGCTGGCGCGGAAGCAGGCGGGCGATGCGCGCAGTCTGGAGGCGCTGATCCGCGAACGGACGGACCAGACGATCGGCTGGTATCACGCCGACATGGACGCGCTGGGGGCGCTGCGGCCGGACATCGAGCCGCGCGCGACGGAATGGATCGCGCCGATGGTGGCGATGACGGCGGACCTGATCGCGAAGGGGCACGCCTATGTCGCGGCGGGCCATGTCCTGTTCCGGGTGCGGTCGCTACCGCGACTACGGCAAGCTGTCGGGCCGGTCGGTCGATGACATGATCGCGGGCGCGCGGGTCGAGGTGTCGCCGTTCAAGGAAGACCCGATGGATTTCGTGCTGTGGAAGCCGTCCACGGACGACCTGCCGGGCTGGGAGTCGCCCTGGGGCCGGGGGCGGCCGGGCTGGCATATCGAATGCTCGGCGATGGCAAGGGAGCTGCTGGGGGAGAGGTTCGACATCCATGCGGGCGGGATCGACCTGCAGTTCCCGCACCACGAGAACGAGATCGCGCAGTCGATGTGCGCCCATCCGCATGGGCAGTTCGCGCGCTACTGGCTGCACAACGAGATGCTGCAGGTCGAGGGGAAGAAGATGTCCAAGTCCTTGGGCAATTTCTTCACGGTGCGGGATCTGCTGGACAAGGGCATACCGGGCGAGGTGATCCGGTTCGTGCTGCTGAGCACGCATTATTCGAAGCCGATGGACTTCACGATGGAGAAGGCGGAGCAGGCGGAGGCGACGCTGAGAAAATGTGAGTCGTGCGTGTCGACTTCTGAAGGCGGCACAAGATGACAGCTATCGGACTTCTGTCGCTCGACGCACTTCGGACGATGATCTGAATACGCCGATGGCCATTACAGAACTGCCTCGAACTGCCATCAAGGTCTGCAATACGGCATCATGGCGCGCAGTTGATGGCTTCGGCGCCGAATCTGCTCGGCTTGCTAGCCGACCTCGGAGTTGATGGCAACATGGTGTGGAAGCCGAGAGCTCACGAGCGAAGTCGACGTCGGCAGTTCTTGATGGAGTGGCTGCGACGTATCACTTGCGTTCGATCGACGTGGCGAAACGACGTTTGGGCTCGATAAGCGGACGTCGCGAGCATCGTGAAGGACTTTGAGCTACGGTAATGAGCGGACAGCGACTTATGGGCGTGCATTTGAGCTGGAAGGCAGCTTGGCAAATGCATGTCAAGATCAAGTGGCAGCGAAGGCCGGTGGCATGTTCCAAAGTCAGTGACAACTTCGACCCCTGCCAAACTCGAGTCCCTCAAATGACCGCGCCCAGCCTCCCCCTGAGCGGGACAGAAAACGCACTGCGTTTTCCCCGCTCACGGCGCAACGGTGCCCTGTTCGGCCGCAGCACTGGAAAGCAGAGGGCATCGCCCGACCCGGCGGGCGTCAATCGCCCGCCGGGGGCGGGCGGGCGATGCCCGGTGCCATTGGGCACCGGGGGTGTGGGTTGAACCGCGTCGCATGGCAGATGCGATGGCATCTGCCAGGGATGCGGCGGGTCCGGCGCCCATGCAACTCCGCAGTCCCGTGCTTGACACGGGACCTCACATCCCTCCGCGCCACCCTCGAAGCGAGGCCCCGCACCAATCGCAGGGCGTTGTTCCATCTGCGGCACTCACCCGTAATTTTCCTTACCGCCGGGTTAACGCGATCAAGAAAATACAATAATAACAATACGTTACAACTTTGTCCACATGTGGACACCCTGCCCAAGGCCCGCCCATGACCGACCGCCTCTATCCTCTTCGACACCACCCTCCGCGACGGCCAGCAGACGCAGGGCGTCCAGTTCTCCGCCGCCGACAAGGTCCAGATCGCGACCGCCCTGGACAGCCTCGGCCTCGATTACATCGAGGGTGGCTGGCCGGGCGCGAATCCCGACGGACTCCGAGTTCTTCGCGGCCCCGCCGAAAACCCGCGCCACCCTGACCGCCTTCGGCATGACCAAGCGGTCGGGCCGCAGCGCCGAAAACGACGACGTCCTCGCCGCCGTCCTGAACGCCCGCACCCCCGCCGTCTGCCTCGTCGGCAAGACGCATCCCTTCCACGTCACCACCGCCCTCGACATCCCCCTCGACGAGAACCTCGCCAACATCGCCGCGTCCATCGCCCATGTGACCGCGCAGGGCCGCGAGGCCCTGTTCGATGCGGAGCATTTCTTCGACGGCTTCCGCGCCGACCCGGCCTATGCGGTTGCCGCCTGCAAGGCCGCCTATGACGCCGGTGCCCGCTGGGTCGTCCTCTGCGACACCAACGGCGGCACGCTGCCCCCCGACATCCAGAAGGGCGTGCGCGGCGGTCATCGCGGCAGGCATCCCCGGCACCCACGTCGGCATCCACACCCATGACGACGCGGGCCTCGGCGTCGCGAACTCCCTCGCCGCCGTCGACTGCAGGCGCGCGCCAGATCCAGGGCACGCTGAACGGTCTGGGCGAGCGCTGCGGGAACGCGAACCTGACCACGATCATCCCGACGCTGCTGCTGAAGGAACCCTATGCGTCGCGCTTCCAGACCGGCGTCACGCCGGATGCCCTGCGCGGCCTGACCAAGCGTCAGCCGGATGCTCGACGACATCCTGAACCGCGTGCCGCTGCGCCCCGCGCCCTATGTCGGGGCCAGCGCCTTCGCCCACAAGGCGGGCCTGCACGCCAGCGCGATCCTGAAGGACCCCGCCACCTACGAACATGTCGCCCCCGAAACGGTCGGCAACGCCCGCGTCATCCCGATGTCCAATCAGGCGGGCCAGTCGAACCTGCGCGCCCGCCTGGTCGCGGCGGGGCTGGAGGTCGCAGCCCGACGACCCGCGCCTGGCCCGGATTCTGGAGGTGGTGAAGGACCGAGAGGATCAGGGCTATGCGTATGATTCCGCGCAGGCGTCCTTTGAATTGCTCGCGCGGCGCGAACTGGGCCTGCTGCCGACCTTCTTCGAGGTCAAACGCTACCGCGTCACGATCGAGCGGCGGAAGAACAAGTACAACCGGATGGTCAGTCTTTCCGAAGCGGTCGTCGTCGTGAAGATCGGCGAGGACAAGATGCTGTCGGTCAGCGAAAGCATGGACGAGGAAGGCCACGACCGGGGGCCGGTCAACGCGCTGTCGAAGGCGCTGGTCAAGGATCTCGGCCCCTATCAGGGGATCATCGCCGACATGAAGCTGGTCGATTACAAGGTCCGCATCACGCAAGGCGGCACCGAGGCGGTGACGCGGGTCATCATCGATTCAGAGGACAAGGACGGCCACCGCTGGGCCACTGTCGGCGTCAGCGCGAACATCGTGGACGCGAGCTTCGAGGCGCTTCTGGACGCGATCACCTGGAAACTGGTGCGCGACGGAGCGGTGGCGGTGTGACGCCAGGCGACGCCCTGACCGCCTGCGCGGCGCTGGTCGAAAAAGGCGACCCCGACCGCTTCGCCGCCACGATGGCGGCACCTCCCGCCGCCCGGCCAAAGCTCTGGCCGCTCTACGCCTACAACCTCGAACTGGCCAAGGCCGCCTGGGTCTCGCCCGAACCGATGGTTTGCCTGATGCGGCTGCAATGGTGGACCGATACGGTGACGGCGATGGGGCAGGGGGCACCGCGCAAAGCGCATGAGGTCGCAGGGCCGCTGCATGATCTGGTTTGCGACACTGACCTGCCTGTCGCCCTGCTGGCCGGGATGGCCGAGGCGCGCGACTGGGACACCGCCTCCGACCCGTTCCCTGATGCGGGTGCCCTTGACCGCCTACCTCGACGCCACCGCAGGCAACCTCATGTGGGCCGCCGCCCTTGCCCTTGGCGCGCCGCCCGCCTGCGAAACCGCCGTGCGGGACGTGGCCCATGCGCAGGGCCTCGCCGCGTGGTTCTGCGCCACCGCGACCCTGACCGACCGGGGCCGCCATCCGCTGCCGGACGCCTCGGCCGCAGGCATCGCGCATCTGGCGGGCGCTGCGCTGACCCGTCTCGCTCGTGCCGACCGCGCCTTGGTCCCGAAACCCGCGCGCCCCGCCCTTTACCCCGCCTGTCAGGCGCGCGGGCTGCTGACGCAAGCCGCCCGCGAGCCCCAGCGCGTCCTGACCGGCCGCCTCGGCCTGTCGGAGTTCACCCGCCGCGCGGGCTTCATGCGCCTTGCACTGACCGGGCGCTTCTGAGCGATCCAACGAGACGAAATATCCCGGGGTCCGGGGCAGCGCCCCGGCTACGCCACCCGTCGCCCGCGCAAGGTCAGCCAGACCAGAGACGCCCCCGCAAGTGCCAGGAACGGCAGCATCGCGATGTTCACCGCGTCCCAGCCCTGCACGACATCCGCGCCCGAACAGTTCATCAGCGTGCCCGATGACAGCGACGCCAGCGTGACGCCGCCGAAGATGGCGAAGTCATTCATGCCCTGCATCCGGCCCTTTTCTTCGGGCGTATGGGCCGCCGTCAGCAGCGCCGTCGCGCCGATGAAGCCGAAGTTCCAGCCGATGCCCAAGCAGGATCAGCGCGCCGTAGAAGTTGACCAGTTCCACCCCGGTCAGCGCCACGACACCCGCGCCGCCAGGATCGCAAGGCCGGTGCCGACGATGGCGACGGCCCCGAAACGCGCGATCAGATGGCCGGTGAAGAAGGACGGGATGAACATCGCCAGCACGTGCGCCGAGACGATATCGGCGGCGTGCGATTTGGCAAAGCCGCAGCCGACCACGGCCAGCGGCGTCGAGGTCATCACAAGGTTCATCAGCGCATAGCTGACCATGCCGCAGATCATCGCAACTGCGATGGCCGGGGTCTTCAGCAGTTCGATCCGGCTGCGCCCGCCATCCGCACCCGCGATGGGGGCGGCGGGCGTCGGGATGTCGAGCAGCAGGAACAGGCCCGCGCCGAGCAGGTTCAGCAGGATGACGGTCAGGTAGGTGGCCAGGAACGGCACGACCATCGCCTCGTCCGTCAGCTTGACCAGCTGCGGCCCGACGATGGCCGAGATCAGGCCACCCGCCATGACCCAGGAAATCGCCTTGGGTCGGAACGCTTCCGAGGCGGTGTCGGTCGCGGCAAAGCGGTAGAAGCCCTGCGCCGACATATAGATGCCCGAGAGCAGCGACCCGATCACCAGCATACGCGAACGACCCGGAATACAGCCCCCAGGCCGAGATCGCACCGCCCGCGGCCCCGCCCGCCGCGCCCACATAGAACCCCGCGGCGCGCCCGTGCCGCTGCATCAGCGATGACAGCGGGTTGGCGGAGAGCATCGACCCCAGAACGGCGGCCGTGATCGGCATGGTGGCCCAGCAGGGGTTCGGGGCCAGCGACTGCCCCGCCAGTCCCGCCATGATGAAGATCATCGGCATCTGACCGCCGAGGACGGCCTGCGCGGCGATCAGCACCCAGAGGTTGCGCCGCGCGCGGGCGTCGGTATCGGGCATTGCGATCATGTCGGTCATCCGGCATGGCTAGGCCCGGCAGGGCAAGGCGACAAGGGCGGAATTGTATCCCGCACAGGGATTTGAGGCGGACAGCGGGGCAAGGCGGCGTGGTCGGACGGATCATCCACACGGACGCGGACGTGGCCGAGGGCGCGGAGTGGCTGGCGTCGCGCGAGCCGCGCTTTGCGGCGGCACTGGCACTGACCGGGGCCTTGCCGCTGCGCCGTCGCGATGACGGGTTCGGGGCGCTTCTGGATGCGATCATCGGTCAGCAGGTCAGCACGGCCTCGGCCCGTGCGATCCTGGCGCGGCTGGCGGCGGCGGGGCTGACGGACGAGGCGTTGGTCGCAGCGGCGTCGGACGACGACCTGCGCGCCTGCGGCCTGTCGCGGCAGAAGATCCGCTATGCGGGCGGCGTCGCGCGGGCAGGTCTCGACTATGCGGGCCTGCGCGGGCTGCCGGACGATCAGGTCGTGGCGGTGCTGGTCGCGCTGCCGGGCATCGGGCGCTGGACGGCAGAAATCTATGCGATGTTCGCGCTGGGCCGGGCAGATGTCTTCGCGCCGGGCGATCTGGCGCTGCAGGAGGCCGCGCGCGGGTTGTTCGCACTGCCCGCGCGCCCGGATGAGAAAGCGCTGCGCGCGCTGGCGGCGGACTGGTCGCCCTGGCGGTCGGTTGCGGCGCGCATCCTCTGGGCCTATTACCGCGTGATGCGGCAGCGGGACGGGGTGTTCGGGTGAGCGGGCTGGAATTCGGACGCCGGGCGGCCAAGTCGGGCAAGGCGCGGTCCATGGTCGTCTTCCTGCATGGCTACGGCGCGGACGGGGCCGACCTGCTGGGGCTGGCCGACCCGCTGGCCCCGCATCTGCCCGGCACGGTCTTTGTCGCCCCCGATGCGCCGGAACCCTGCGCGGGCAACCCCTTCGGGCGGCAGTGGTTCCCGATCCCCTGGCTCGACGGGTCGTCCGAGGTTCAGGCCGGGACCAGCCTTGCCGCGTCGGCCGGGTTGCTGGATGCGTTCCTCGACGCGCGGCTGGCGGACGAAGGGCTGACGGACGCCGCGCTGGCGCTGGTCGGGTTTTCGCAGGGCACCATGATGGCGCTGCATGTGGCACCCCGCCGAGCTGCGGCGATGGCGGGTCTTGTCGGATTCTCGGGGCGGCTTCTGCAACCCGCGCGACTCGCCGCCGAGGCCAGGGTCAAGCCGCCCGTCCTGCTGCTGCACGGCGATCAGGATCCGATGGTGCCCTTCGCCGATCTGGCTCTGGCCGAAGCTGCGCTGCGGACCGCCGGTTTCGATGTGAACGCATTTGTGATGAAAGGCACGGGCCATGGCATCGCCCCGGACGGCCTGTCGGCTTGTCTGCGGTTTCTGGCTGAAAAGCTGCCGTGACGGCCTGTGAGCGAGAGGATCCATGCATGCCGGAAAGCCGTGCATCCGGCGGCGGCGGACCGCGCGGACAGGGGCATTCCGCAAACAGGGCTTGAAAGCAGGGGCCATGCGGACTAACTTTTCCATCAATGCAAGGAGAGACGCGATGGACCTGACGTGGTTTCTGGCATCTGCGGTATGCGCAAGCGGGCTTCTTGCTGTCGTCCTGACCCGTCCTGCGCCGCGCCGCGCCGAGGCTGTCGCGCGAAAGCGCTGATCGCGTCGCCGGAACGCCGGATACAGGCCCGCGATGCGGGCCTTTTTGTTGCCGGACCGCGCCCTTCGTCGGTCTGACATCCGCGTGTCATTCCCCTGTCACGGCTTTGCGCGACCAAGGCATCGCAGATTGCGGGGCTTGCCAGAACCAAAGCGCCATATATAGTTAACTGAAAGGTCCGGGCGCATGATCCGTGATGTCGCGCCCTTGGCCTTGAACGGGCAGTTGAAAGGACCTGCGCCGCCATGCTGGACGATGTGAGCGTCGAAAACTTCCGCGCCGCCTTTGTGCGCGAGCCGTCGGCGCTCCGGCATCATCCGGCGCTGGTCCTGAACGCCGACTATCGCCCGCTGTCCTATTACCCGCTGTCGCTCTGGCCCTGGCAGGAGGCGATCAAGGCCGTCTTCCTCGACCGGGTGACGATTCTGGCCGAATATGACGAGGTCGTGCGAAGCCAGAGGGCGGCGTTCCGGATACCATCCGTCGTGGTGCTGAAGGAATACGTCAAACCCCAGAAGCGCGTGGCATTCACGCGCTTCAATCTTTTTCTGCGCGACGAATTCTGCTGCCAGTACTGCGCATCGAAGGGCGACCTGACCTTCGACCATGTGCTGCCCCGGTCAAAGGGCGGCGTGACCAGCTGGGACAATGTCGTCGCCGCCTGCGCGCCCTGCAACCTGCGCAAGGGCAACCGGTCGCTGAAGCAGTCGGGCCTGCACCTGCGCCGCCCGCCGCACCAGCCGAGCGCGGAAGAGATGCGCAACGCGGGCCGCCGGTTCCCGCCGAACTTCCTGCATGACAGCTGGATGGACTATCTGTACTGGGACGCCGAACTGGACGCCTGACCGCCCGGCGCCTTCTGGGCCTTGTCGCAAATCCGTTACAATCCTAGGGTCGGCCAAGCGGCACCCGCCTGTGGCGTGCCGGACCGGAGCGCAGCGCGGATGCCCATCTCACTGTCGGCGGCGGTTGTCTATCTGGGCACGGCGGTTGCGCTGGGCGCGGTCATCGGGGCCGAACGCCAGCTGCGCCAGCGGATGGCGGGGCTCAGGACCAATGCGCTGGTCTCGCTGGGTGCCGCCAGCTTTGTCGTCTTCGCCGCGACCTTCGACGGCGATGTCAGCCCGACGCGGGTGGCCGCGCAGATCGTCTCGGGCATCGGCTTTCTGGGTGCGGGCATCATCTTCCGCGACGGCTTCACCGTCTCCGGCCTGAACACGGCGGCGACGCTCTGGTGTTCGGCGGCGGTGGGGATGCTGGCAGGACACGGCAAGCTGGACTTCGCGCTGGTCGTCACCGGGTTTGTGGTCTTCATCAATTTCGGGATGCGGCCCGTCGTCAGGGCGCTGAAACGGCTCGCGGCGCGGGGTGACGGGGCGGTCAGCGGCTATGCCGTGACGGTCGTCTGCCGCCCGGAACAGGAGGTCGCGGTGCGCAGCCTGCTGGTGCAGAGCTTTGCGGCGGCGGGCATGCACATGACGGAACTCGGGTCGGACGAGGCGGACAGCGGCGCGCGCGTGTCCGTGCACGCGGTCATCGCGGGCGGGTCCGGCGGGCAGGGGGCCATCGAGACGGTTGTCGGCCGGCTGAGTCTCGACCCCGCGATCGTCTCGGTGCGGTGGGGGATGAACGAGGCGGATTGAGATGCGCGCGCACCTCGCTACCGCTCCGTCGCGCCCTTTCCGGCCAGAATATGATCGCGGAACCTCGCGATGCGCGCCACGCGCGTGGCCGGGGTCTTGGCCCCGTTCAGGTTGATCGCATAACTTTTCTGCCGCCCCGGCGTCAGGCCGTGAAACGCCTCGGCCAGTTCGGGGTCGGCATCCAGCGCCTCGGTCATCTCGTCGGGCAGGTCGATGTCGCCGACCTCTTTCGGCGGCCGGATGCCCGCCTCGGCGTAACCCATCGATTCCCTGAGGTAGGACCGGATGACCCCCTCCATCGCCAGGACTCGCCCATTGTCCGCAAAGCGGATCGCGTCGGCGTACCGTGTGTTAGGCCCCTGTTTTTCCAGGACGTCTTCGGGGTCGCGCATCAGGGCGGCGTCAAAGAAACTGATGCGGAAATCGCCCCGGAAGGCCCCGATGATCGCGATGTTGCGCCCGGCATGCATGTAGCAGGGATGTCCCCATTTCACCGTCTCGGTCAGCCCGGCAGCCAGGCAGATGCGGCGCAGGTCGGCAAGGCCCGCCGCCCACAGCTTCGTCGAGCAATCCGGCGTGGCGAAGCGGTCGCAGCGCCTGCAGCCCTTCGAGAAGTAGTCTTCGATTTCGGTGATCATCTGGTGCATCCGTCATCAAAAACAGGATGAAGTGACGCAGGAATCAATCCCGCCCACCGGGCTGCCGCCCTGCACATCGGGGTCCGGACAGTCACTCGGCGACCGGGTTTCCGACCGGGCCCAGGGCAACCCACAACTTGCCCGCCCGATACCCGCCCCGGATCAGATGACCGGGTTCGCGCACTTCGGGGTGCGCGTCGACCCAGTCAAGATAGCGGTCGTTGGTGACGATCCGCGCCCCGAGGACGCGCGCTGCATTCAGGATGATCGGGTCTGCGGGCATCCCCTTGTCGACCACCATCACGCGGTCTTCCGGCAGTCCGAGCAGTCTGCCCATCGCCGCGTTGTGCAGATACCTGCCGGCGGTCAGATGACCCGCATTCGCATCCAGCACGACACCAGGCGTGTAGCCAAGCGCGGACAGGTGTCGCACAACCTCGCGCAGGGTGTCGATATGCGGCGATCCGCCCTTCCAGTGCATCGCGTTCGATCCGTCGATGACGATGTAATTCTGAGTTCGGCGCAGTGTTTCGCTGGGGCTGCGCAAAACGGCCCGCATAAGCAGGTACAGGCTTGCAAGCGCGCAGGGCACGGCCAGCAGAAGAAGGTCGGACAAGCCGGGCCGAAGCAGCGCTGCAGCAACAGCACTCAGCGATGCCAGCAGAAGAACGAACGGACCCAGCATCGCATCAGGCTATCTTGCGCCACGACGCGTGCCAAGGGGTGCAAATGCATGACCCCGCAATCGCCGCGCCGGCCGGTCCGGGCGGCTGGCATCGGCGAATTTGGCGATGTCGCGCGTTCGTCGGACGGCGGATACCGTTCAGGCGCAATGTCGGGCACCGCTCGCTTGCAGACCACGCGCCGCCCTGCGACAGTCCCGTTCACCCGTCCGGAGACCGCCATGTCCGATCCGTTCTTCCAGCCCGTCTCCGGCATGGACCTGCCGCGTTTTGCAGGCATCCCCACCTTTATGCGCCTGCCGCATGTGCCGCCGGACCACCCGCGCCGCAAGGATGTGCAGATTGGCCTGCTGGGCCTGCCCTTCGACGGCGGCACGTCGAACCGGCCCGGCCCGCGCCACGGCCCGCGCGCGCTGCGCGATGCGTCCACGATGATCCGCGCGATGCACCCGGTGACGGGACTGCGCCCCTTCGCCGCCGCCAACTGCGCCGATCTGGGCGATGTCGGGCCGAACCCGGTCGATGTGCTCGACACGCTCGACCGGTTCACCGCCGCCTATGAGGGTCTCGCCGCCGAGGGCATCCGTCCGCTTACGGCCGGGGGCGACCATCTGTGCACGCTGCCCGTGCTGCGCGGGTTAACGAAGGGCCGCAAGCCATTGGGACTGCTGCATTTCGACAGTCATACCGACCTGTTTCCCGCCTATTTCGGCGGCAAGGTCCCGACCCACGGCAACCCGTTCCGCTATGCCGTCGAAGAGGGGCTGCTGGACCCCGCCCGGATGATCCAGATCGGCATCAGGGGCACGATGTACGACAGCGTGGACCGCGATTTCGCCGATGCGCATGGCATCCGCATCGTGACGATCGAGGAGTTCTTCCGCCGCGGGATCGACGATGTGATGGACGAGGCGCGCGATGTGGTGGGGCCGGATCCGGCCTATCTGTCCTATGACATCGACTTCGTCGATCCGTCCGTCGCCCCCGGCACCGGCACCCCGGAATGGGGCGGCCCGGATGCGTTCCAGGCGATGCAGGTGATCCGGCTGGCCCAGGGGCTGAACATCGTCGGCGCGGACCTGGTCGAGGTCTCGCCCCCCGTCGATCCGACCGGCGGCACGGCCTGGCTGGGGGCGTCGCTGATGTTCGAGATTCTGTGCGTCATGGTCGCGGCCATGGGTGCCCGGACTTAGCGGGGGCGTGCAGACTTTGTGCCGGATACAATTCCCCGTCCTGACAATTCCGTCCGCGCAGGCTAACCCCTTCGCATGATGTCTGAATTCCTTGCAGGCGTCCGCCGCGCCCTGCCGGTCGTGCTGTCGGCGCTGCCCTTCGGGCTGCTGTTCGGGGCGCTGGCCGTCGACAACGGCCTGAGCATCGGTCAGGCCGTGCTGATGAGCGCCACCGTCTTTGCCGGGGCCAGCCAGATGGTCGGGCTGGAACTGTTCGGCACCGATGCCTCGGCCTGGCTGATCGCCGCCTCGATCTTTGTCGTCAATGTGCGCCACCTGCTGTATTCCGCGACGCTGGGCCGCCGCATGACGGGCTTTTCCGGCGGACAGAAGGCGGTCAGCTTCTTCCTGCTGACCGACCCGCAATTCGCCGAGGCCGAACGCGAGGCCGAGGCGAAGGGCGGTTTCAGCTTCGCATGGTATCTTGGTGTCGGCGTCGCGTTCTACGGCATGTGGCAGGCGGGCACGCTGACCGGGGCGGTCTTCGGGCGCCTGATCCCCGATCCTGAACGCTGGGGCATCGATTTCCTGCTGACGATCTATTTCCTGGGCCTCGTCATGGGGTTCCGCAAGCGCGCGTTCTGGCTGCCGGTCGTCGCGGTTTCGGCCCTGGCGTCGGTTGTCGCGTTCAAGCTGGTCGGATCGCCGTGGCACATCTCGGTCGGCGCTCTGGCGGGTGTGCTGTTCGCGGCCGCCTTCGGCGTGCGGGGGCAGGGGCGGGCGGATGGATAGGATATACATCGCAATCCTTGCCGGAGCTGCACTGACCTATCTCACGCGGATCGGCGGGCATCTGATCCTGTCGCGCTTCAAGGTGCTGCATCCGCGCGTGGAAGCGGCGCTGAACGCGGTGCCTGCGGCGGTGCTGACGACCATCGTGGCCCCCGCAGCGCTGACCCATGGCTGGGCCGAGGCGCTGACGCTGGTCATCGCGGGGCTGGCCGCGCTGCGGCTGCCCTTGCTCGGCATGGTGGGTGCCGGATGGGTCGCGGTCGTGCTGCTGCGGCAGGTGGTCTGAGGGGGTTCAGGGCAGCGCCGCGACCACGATCACCTCGACCAGATAGTCCGGCGCGACCAGTTTCAATTCCCCCGTCGCGCGCGGCGGGGCGTTGCCCGGCGGCACCCAGGCATCCCAGACTGCGTTCATCTGCGCGACCGTCCCCGCATCTGCGAGCCAGACCTGCGCCGACAGGATCCGCGTCTTGTCCGTGCCGGCCAGCGCCAGGATGCGGTCCACTTCAGCAAGGCAGGTGCGGGTCTGCGCAGTGACGTCGTCGCCCGGGTTGCCCACCTGGCCGGACAGCCAGACGATGCCGTTGTGGATCACGGCCTCGCTCATGCGGGGGCCGGTGCCGATGCGGGTCACGGGGGTCATGGGATGCTCCTTGGCCAGTGTCGCCGCGTGGCTTAGCCGGGCCGGCAGGAGGGGTCCAGTGGGGATGGAGCGGGTGAAGGGAATCGAACCCTCGTCGTAAGCTTGGGAAGCTTCTGCTCTGCCATTGAGCTACACCCGCATGTCCTCGGGGTTTATCCCGCGCGGCGGCACGGCGCAAGCGGGTGTGCCAGCGCGCGCGATCACGCGCGAATGCGCTCCGCACAAACGACACGGGCAAGCAGAACGCGATGGAACCACTGATGCGCCGCGTGATTCTTGCGAAACCGGACAAGATCGGCGCGCCGGTCATTTCCGTCGCGGACGGGATCGAGAAAGCGGATACGGGGTTCGGCTTTTCCGGGCTCGGCAGGCAGCAGGGTGGCTAGGTGCCGCAGAACGTGCGGCGCACGACCTCGTCCTCAAGCGGGGCCGATTGCAGGTCAGCGACGTCCGGATCATCGTCGAAGGGGCGCAGCAGCGCGTCGTTCAACCGGAAGAACGGCGCGTAATCACCTGATACGGCTGCGGAAATGACTGACGCCACCTGATGGTTCCGGGGGATGATCGCGGGGTTCGTGCGCGCCATCAGGCCCTGCGCATCCGGTTCCGACGCGATCCGCGCCCGCCAGTCCGCCGCCCAGCCGTCGAACGCATCGCGGTCGGCGAATTCATCGCGCGCAGCGCCTGCGGTCAGGCCGTGAAAGACGCGGGTGAAGTCGGCACCCTGTGCGGCCATGCGGACCAGCAGCGCCTCGATCAGTTCGCGGTCGCCATCGTCGGGTGTGGAAATGCCGATCTTGGCGCGGAACAGGGCCAGCCATTCCGCGTGATAGATGTCGCGGAACGTGTCGATGGCCGCCGTCGCCTCCTCGACCGCGCCCGCGCCGTCGCCGATCAGCGGCAGCAGGCACGACGCGAACTGCGCGAGGTTCCACAGCGCCACCTGCGGCTGGTTGCCATAGGCATAGCGCCCGGTCTGGTCGATCGACGAGAACACCTTGCCGGGGTCGTAGCCGTCCATGAACGCGCAGGGGCCGTAGTCGATGGTCTCGCCCGATACCGCCATGTTGTCCGTGTTCATCACCCCGTGGATGAACCCCAGCGACATCCAGCGGGCGATCAGGCGGGCCTGTGCTGCCGTGACGGCGCGGATCAGGCCCAGTGCGCCGTCGGCTTCGGGGTAGTGGCGGACAATGACGTGGTCAGTCAGAATCCGCAGCGCCTCGGCGTCGTCGCGCGCGGCGAAGTACTGGAAGGTGCCGACGCGGACATGGCTGGCGGCCACACGCGCCAGCACCGCGCCGGGATAGGGCTCCTCGCGCCAGACCGTTTCGCCTGTCGTCACGGCGGCCAGCGCGCGGGTGGTCGGCACGCCGAGCGCCGCCATCGCCTCGGAGACGATGTATTCGCGGATCACCGGACCGAGCCAGGCGCGCCCGTCGCCCCGGCGCGAGAACGGGGTCGGGCCGGCGCCTTTCAGCTGAAGGTCGAACCGGTGGCCGTGCGCGTCGACGACTTCGCCCAGCAGCAGTGCCCGCCCGTCGCCGAGCTGCGGCACCCAGCCGCCGAACTGGTGCCCCGCATAGGCCTGGGCCAGGGGGGCCGCGCCGTCCGGCACCGTGTTGCCCGCGAGCATGGCGACACCTTCGGGCGACGTCAGTGCCGCCGGATCGATCCCGAGCTGGCGGGCAAGGGGGGCGTTGACGGCGATCAGGGCGGGGGCGGCGACCGCAGCGGGCGGCTGCCGGACGTAGAAGCGCGGGGGCAGGCGGGCATAGCTGTTGTCGAAGGATATCCGGATCGTCATGTGGGAGAAGATAGGGCAGATTCCGGTCGGCCGACACCCCTGAGACTTGAAGCAGTGCCGCGCAACCGGCGCTCAGCCGTCCCAGCCCTCGACAACGCTGAAATCGCCCTCGCTTGCGCCGAGGCGCAGGGCAATCGCAGCCTGATAGCCCGGTGAGTTGTAACAGTCCTGCGCCGCCTTCAGCGACGGAAACTCGATCACGACAGTGCGTGGGCGCAGCGCGCCCTCGGTCACGGTCTGCGCCCCGCCGCGGACAAGGAATTTTGCGCCGAACGCAGCAAGGGGTGCCCCGTTGGCGGCGCGGTAGGCTTCATAGGCGGCGGGGTCGTCGACGGAGACATGGACGACCCAGTAACCTTTGGGCATGACTGACTCTCTCCCAAGAAAGCCCGAAGCGTCGGGCTTGGTGCACATGATTCAACAGACCAAACATCGCTAACAAATCCTAAAACCGCGTGATGCTCTCGGTCAGCAGCGCATAGAACCGGTCGCGGTCGACCGACCCCATGAACGTCGCATTGGGGTCGCGTCCCGAGACCCCCCACCAGTCCGCCACCGTCGCGCCCAGAGTGAACTCGCCCTTCGTCTCGATCATCACGTTGATCCTGCGGCCCTGGAACAGGTCCGGCCGGATCAGCCAGGCGATCACGCAGGGGTCGTGCAGCGGCGCGCCCAGGCTGCCGTATTTCGCCACGTCGAAGCGCTCGAAGAAATCCGTCCAGCTGGCCACCGCGGCGCCGACCTGCCCCAGCGCCCGCACCGTCTCCACCCAGTCCCGCGATGTCAGCGCCCTGTGCGTGACGTCGAGCGGCATCACCACCAGATCAACGCCCGACCGGAACACGATGTCTGCGGCCTCTGGATCGACATAGATGTTGAACTCGGCGGCGGGCGTGATGTTGCCGCCCTCGAAATATCCCCCGCCCATCAGCACGACGGATTTCACCCGCGTGACGATGTCGGGCGCGCGGGTGAACGCCGCGGCGATGTTGGTCAGCGGCCCGAGCGGGCAGAGCGTCACCGTCCCGGGCGGGCGCGCCCGAAGCGTGTCGATGATGAAATCCACCGCGTGCTGCGGGTCCACGGCCATCGTCGGCTCGGGCAGGACGACGCCGTCGAGGCCCGTTTTGCCGTGAACATGTTCGGCCGTGACCAGTCGGCGCGACAGCGGCGCGTCGCAGCCCGCAAAGACGCGGATGTCGCGCCGACCGGCCAGTTCGCAGACGATGCGCGCGTTCCGCACCGTCAGCGGCAGCGGCACGTTGCCCGCCACGCAGGTCAGGCCCAGAACCTCGATCTGCGGCGACGCCAGCGCCAGAAGGATCGCCACGGCATCGTCCTGGCCGGGGTCGGTATCGATGATGATCGGCTGGCTCTGCATCTCCCCACCCGTCTCCGCGCCCATTTTCGTCAGACACTGGCCGCGCCCGCGCCGCTTGTCCAGATAACCCGGTGTTAACCAGATTTTGCCGCGACTTCGCCATTTTCCGGCGGTCAGGTTCAACCGGGGGCAGAGGGACATACGGACATGACGATTTCTCTGGCCCCGATCCTTCTGCATGCCGGAACCGGCGGTTCCGCCGCACAGGACATCCACCGCTGTCTGACCGCCAATGCGGCAAGCCTTGGACATGCGGGCTTTCCGATGCACGATGCCGCCAGCCCCGCCCGACCCGCCGCACCGCAGTTCCCGCGCAAGCTGACGGCGGCGCTTGTGTCGGATGCGGGTCTCTGCGGCAGCCCGGCCGGGCTGCTGAACGGCGCCTTTTTCCCGTCCGCCGCCGACGCCGCGCGCGACCTTGTCACCCGGCAGTCCGCCCGTGTGACGCGCCTCGTCCTGGCCGTGCAGCCCTACGATGTCCTCTTCCGCGCCGCGTGGCGCCAGGCGGCGCTGGCCGGTCCGGTGCAGCCCTTCGACCGCGCCATGGCGCGGATGGCCGCGATGCAGGACGGCTGGCATGACCTTGTCACCCGCCTGTCCGACGCGCTGGACGGCCCTGAAATCACCGTGCTGGCCGCACCCCTGTCGCCGCGCCGGATCATCGACGCTGTTGTCCCCGGCCTGGAACTGCCGGTCCTGCGGCCCTTTACCCCGTCACCCGCGATCACCGACAGTGCGGTCGCGGCGTTCCAGCGGCTCGCAGTGCAGGGCGTCGCGCTGGCCCCCGGCCAGATCGAGCGTCTCTGCGCCTTCCATGCCGCCCTGCCGCAGACCCAGGGCGAGATCGCGCTGAATGCGCTGGCTCTGGCCGACCTTCGCGGCCGCTATGTTGCCGATCTGGCGATGATGTCCCGCATGGCGGGCGTCCGCGTCGAGACGGAAGCGCAGCCGCTGCCGGTCCGGACCGGACGCCGCGCCATCGCCGCCGAATAGGCCCGCAGGCAAGCAAGACGTTGCAGGCACGGGACAGTGGGTGTCGAAAACCGCCCCGTGCCTGCGCGGTCCCGCCCGTTTCCGGGCGAGCTCGGAACCCCGATCCTGATCCGTCCGGTCCGCAACCCGGGTCACTGCGGCCGGGCGCGCGGGCCTAGCCGTCGAAATCGATCTCTTCCATCAGCCGCAGCGCCGCGGGCCGCAGCGCCGCAAGTTCGCCCAGCGGGACCGCGTCGGGGGTGAAATCGCCCCAGCTGTCCACCAGCGCGGACCGCGCCACGCCCGGTTTGACCGGGAATTCGTGGTTGATCCCGGCATAGATGCTCTGCGCCGCATCCGAGGCAAGATATTCCATCAGCTTCAGCGCCGCCGCGCGGTTCGGCGCGGCCCTGGTCATCGCCACGCCCGAGATGTTCACATGCGTGCCGCCGCCCTCGAACACCGGGAACACGATGCGCACCGCATTCGCCCATTCCGCCTGTTCCGGATCGGCCAGCATCTGGCCCATGTAATAGGTGTTTCCAAGGCTGATGTCGCATTGCGCGGCCCAGATCGCCTTGACCTGATCGCGGTCGTTGCCTTCGGGCTTTTTCGCCAGATTGGCCTTCACGCCCTCGGCCCAGGTCTTGGCATAGGCGTCGTCGTGATGCGCGATCATCCCGGCCGTCAGGGCCAGATTGTAGTCATGCGTGCCGGGGCGCGTGCAGATGCGGCCCTTCCATTTCGGGTCGGCCAGATCCTCGTAGGTCGTCACCTCGCCGTCCGCCACCCGATCCTTGCTGGCATAGACGACGCGCGCCCGGCTGGTCAGGCCGAACCACTGGCCTGACGGATCGCGGAAGCCTTCGGGAATGCTGGCATCAAGCACCGGCGAGGTGACCGCCTGCGTGACGCCTGCCTCGACCACCTGCTGCACCCGCGCGATGTCGACGGTCATCACCAGATCGGCAGGCGACCTGTCGCCCTCGGCCACCAGACGCTCGACCATGCCCTTGTCCACAAAGGCCACGTTCACCGTGATGCCCGTCTCGGCCGTGAAGGCATCGAACAGCGGCTGCACCAGTTCGGGCTGCCGGTGCGAATAGACATTCACCTCGTCGGCAAGGGCGGGAAGCGACACGCCGAACATCGGCACGGCGAGGAAGAACAGGTTCCGGGGCGCGGACATATGGTTGACTCCTTTAGTCGGGTATTGCCCCTCTATCCGCCGATTCATTTGCGCCCGTCAATACCTGATAGTTTCAATCAGGAAAAAATCCGCCATCCCGGGCACGCGCGCCGGGCCCTAGCCGAACGCGCTGAACGGGCTGGAATAGATCGTCCGCGGCGCGATCAGCTCGGGCTCGATCTCGATCATCTGCGGGTCGCGCGCGCCCGTCTCGATCAGCTCGAACGCCTTTGCCACCAGCCCCGCCGAGTTCTGCCGGATCATGTGCACCGGAAACTGCAGGAAGGCCGCGAAGGGGTCGTAGTCGTAGCAGCCGATCACCGACCGCGCGAAGGCGTCCGGCGGCAGCGTGATGAAATGGCTCAGCACGCCCTCGAACACCGTCAGCGAATTGATGAACAGGGCCGCCGGCATCCCGCCCAGCCGGTCCAGCAGCCCCGCAACCTCGGCCCGCGCCAGCGCCGGGGCATAGCCGTTCGCCACGATCTGTTCCGGGCGCACCTCGCCCTGTTCCGCAACCACAGAGCGGAAGGCATCGATCCGCCGTGCGCTGGCGTGGTCGTTCGGCGTCCCGCCGATGAAGTAGGGCCGTGCCCGGACCGGGTCGTCCTGCACCGGCATCTCTTCCAGCATCCGCCGCGTCAGAATCTCGGCCCCGTGGAAGTTGTCCGACACGACCGACGGCGCATCCTGGCCCGGCAGGTCGACATAGACATGCGGCAGGTCAGCAGCGCGGCAGAGGTCGCCCACCGCCACCGGGTCCGTCGCCCCCGCGATGAAGAGCGAATCGATCGCGTAGGCGATCAGCGTCTCGACAGTGCGCCGCTCCTCCTCCGGGTCGCGCAGGGTCGATACGACGACAGGGCAGAGGCCGCGCGCGCGCGCCTGCGCCTCGAAGCTCTGGCTCATGTCAGCAAAAAACCGGTTGTCATGGACCGGCAGGATCATTCCCACCATGCCGGACCGCGCCTGCCGCAGGCCGCGCGCCTGCAGGTTGGCGGAATAGCCGTTTTCGCTGGCTGCTGCCCGTATGCGCTCCGCCGTCGCCTCGCTGATCCGGCGGGTCTTCCACGATCCGTTCAGCACCGCCGACACCGTCGAAGGCGAAGCCTCGCACAGGCGCGCGATGTCATAGATCGTGGGTTTGGGCCTCAGCACGGTCATCTGTCGGATCGGACCTGTTTCCCCGGTCGGCTGACGACACGCCAAGATTCTTCTTGACGGATAGCCAAATCCTTGATGCCATAGGCTATATCGATTGTGCAACGGTTTTCCGGATCGTCCCGGATGCCGCAAGTCCCCAGGAAGCGCTGCCGGAAATGGAGATCCGGCAAAGTCACTGGCCTGAAGAACAATCGATTGCGCAAAAGAATTGAACAGGCCCGCTGGGGCCGGAACGGGAGGAAAGAATGACCAGGAAATTGACCGCACTGCTTGCGGGCGTCGCCGTCGCAGCGTCCTTCGCGCTGGGGGCCGCCGCCCAGGACAAGCCCACCATGGGCGTCGTGGTGAAGATCGGGGGAATCCCGTGGTTCAACGCGATGGAGGCGGGCATCAAGGCCCAGGGCGAAGCGGACGGCATCGATGCCTTCATGATCGGCCCGACCAGCGCCGACCCCGCTCTTCAGGTCCGCGCAATCGAGGATCTGATCGCCCAGGGCGTCGATGTCATCGGTGTCGTGCCGAATGACGAGGCGGCACTGGAGCCGGTCCTTGAAAAGGCCCGCGCTGCAGGCATCAAGGTCGTCAGCCATGAAGGTCCCGGCATCAACAACGTCGACTGGAACTTCGAGATGGCGTCGGCCTCGGGCTTCGGCGAGGCGCATGCCGAGCTTCTGGCGCAGAAGATGGGCGGCAAGGGCGAATACGCGGTGTTCGTGGGGTCGCTGACGGTGCCGCTGCACAACGCGTGGGCCGACGCCGCGAACGCGTACATCGCGGCGAAATACCCCGACATGAAGCTGGTCGGCGAACGCTACGGCGTGGCCGAGAACGTCGATGACAGCCGCAAGACCGCGCTCGACGTCATGGCCGCCAACCCGAACCTGACCGGCTTTCTCGCCTTCGGGTCGCAGGGTCCGATCGGCGCGGGACGCGCGGTCGAGGAGCAGCGCAAGACCGGATCGGTCTTCGTGCTCGGGCCGTTCTCGCCCGGACAGGGGCGTGACCTGATCAAGGCGGGCGCGATCTCGGGCGGGTTCATGTGGAACCCGATGGAGGCCGGCAAGGTGTTCGTCAGCATGGGCAAGCTGATGATCGACGGTGTCGAGATCACCGAGGGCACCGAGGTTCCGGGTCTTGGCGCGGTCAGCCCCGATGCAGCGGGCAAGGACATCATCACCGACAATCTGGTGACGATCAGCGTCGACACGGTGGACGGTCTGGCCGATATGGGCCTCTGACCTGCTGCCCGGCCGGGCGCGCGCTCCCACATTTGCGCCCGGCCACCTTTTCCGCCCGCACAATTCAGTTGAACCCGCCCCGGCGCAGTAGCAGCCTTGGCGATGACCGGACCGATGCAGCCCGCCATGCCATCCGACACATCACCCGCCCCCCCCGCGATCCGACTGGAGCATGTCTCCAAGGTCTTCGGCGGCGTCCGCGCGCTGGACGAAGTCGCCTTCGAGGTCGCGGCGGGCGAGGTGCACTGCCTCGCGGGCGAAAACGGCTGCGGCAAGTCGACTCTCATCAAGATCATCACCGGCGTCTATGTGCCCGAACCGAGGGCCGAAATGGCCCTGTTCGGCGAGACGATGTCGGCCATCACGCCCGAAGCGGCGCGGCGCGCCGGCATCGCCGTGATCTGGCAGGACCTAGCGTTGTTCCCGGAAATGTCGGTGGCCGAGAACATCGCCATCGAAACCCTGCTGGGAAGCCGGCCGCGCGGCGTGCGGCACGGTGCCCTGCGCGGGGTCGCGGAAGCTGCCCTTGCCCGTCTCGGGGTCACGCTTGACCTCGATGCGCGGCTGAAGACGCTGCCCATCGCAGAACGCCAGATGGTCGCCGTCGCCCGGGCGCTGGCCCACGACGCGCGGCTGGTCTTCATGGACGAGCCGACCGCATCGCTGACCCAGGCCGAGACCGACCGCCTGCTGGATGTCGTGCGCACCATATCCGCGCGCGGCGTGTCCGTGGTCTTCGTCAGCCACCGTCTGGCGGAGGTGCTGGACATCGCGTCGAGGGTGACGGTGCTGCGCGACGGCAAACTGGTCGGGGTGTATCCCACGGCAGGCATGACGCAATCGCGGCTGACCGAGCTGATGACCGGCAAGACCTTCGACACCGCCGCGACCGCGCGCGACCGCAGTGCGGCACCCGTGGTGCTGGAGGTCACGGGGCTGACGCGGGCGGGCGAGTTTCACGACATCGACCTGTCAATCCGCGCGGGCGAGGTTCTGGGCCTGACCGGGCTGATCGGGGCCGGTCGGACCGAACTTGCGCACACGTTGTTCGGGATGACCCGGGCCGATGCGGGCGAAATCCGGCTGGGCGGGCAGGTCCTGCACCTGCGCTCCAACCGCGACGCGGTCGCGGCGGGCATCGCCTATGTGTCCGAGGATCGGCTGGCACTGGGGCTGAACCAGCCGCAGTCGATCGCGGACAACACGGTGATGACCGTCCTGCCGCGCATCAGCGGCCCGCACGGGCCTGTTGTCGGGCCGCGCCCGCGACAGTCTCGTGTCGCACTGGATCGCCGATCTCGCGGTCAAGATCGGTCGCCCGGCAGATGCCGTCTCGACGCTTTCAGGCGGCAACCAGCAGCGCGTCGTGCTGGCCAAGTGGCTCGCGACCGAACCGAAGCTTCTGATCCTCGACAGCCCGACTGTCGGCGTCGATGTCGGCGCGCGCGCGGGCATCTTCCGCATCGTGCGCGCAGCTGGCCGACAAGGGCCTCGCCATCCTGATGATTTCCGACGAGGTGCCCGAGGTCTATCTGCAACGCCGACCGCGTGCTGCACATGGCGCATGGCCGCATCGTCGGCGAACACGACCCGCGCGCGACCACGATGCAGGCGCTGGAGGAAGCCGTGTATGGCTAGGTGGCTGCGCGACAACCCGACCGAAATCCGGCTGTTTGATCGTGCTGGCGCTGATCTGCCTGGGGCTGTGGCATGACCACCGACAGCTTCCTGACCGCGTCGAACCTCTCGTCGCTGGTCAACAACTCCGCCGTCAACGTGATCTGGGCCGTCGGCCTGCTTGTTGTCCTGGTCGCGGGCGGCATCGACATTTCCTTCGCCGTCGCGGCATCGGTCGTCCAGTATCTCGCCGTCTATGTTTTTCAGGCCATCGGCGGCGGCAGCTGGCCCGTGGGCTTTCTTGTCGCCATCGTCCTCGGAGTCGGGCCTCGGATTCATCAACGCGGGGCTGATCTACTATTTCCGCATCATTTCCATCGTCGTCACCATCGCCACCTTCAACGCCTTCTTCGGCCTTCTGATGTTCTTCACGAGCGGCAGGTTCATCTACGACCTGCCGACATGGTGGACCGCCCGCATCTTCCTCTGGGAACGCCAGATGCCGTCCGGTTCCTGGGCCGAACTGACGCTGACCTTCGGCGTCATGCTCGCCTGCCTCGTCGCCACCTGGGCGCTGCTCCGCCACACCACCACCGGCCGCCAGCTCTATGCCTTCGGCGACAATCCCGAAGGCGCGCGCCGCCTCGGCATCAGCCTCTGCCGCCATGCAGTTCATCGCGTTCGGCTGGTGCGGCGCGATGGCGGGGGTCGCGGGCCTCTGTCAGGTCAACATCACGCGCGAGGTTGTGCCGAACGCGCTTTACGGGCGCGAGCTTGACGTGCTTGCCGCCGTCGTCCTCGGCGGCGCGCGGCTCGGCGGGGGCAGGGGGTCGGTCCTCGGCTGCGTGCTCGGCGTCTGGCTGGTCGCGGTCACGCAGAACGGCCTGAACCTGCTCGGCGTCTCGCCCTATGCCTTCAAGATGGTCATCGGCGCGATTATCCTCTTCGCCATCTCGACCTCGGGCATCGGCCTGATGCAGAAGCGCCGCGGGGTCAACACATGACCCGCCTGACGCGCCTCTTCGGGGCCGAGGTCGTCTGGCTGACCGCCGTGATGATCCTGGTTATCGTCGTCTTCAGCCTCGCCTCGCCCCGCTTCCTTTCCGCTGCGAACTTCGGCTCCGTCGCCTTCCAGCTGCCGGAGCTTGGACTGCTGACCCTCGCCATGCTGATCCCGATCATCTCGGGCGGCCTGAACCTCGCCATCATCTACACTGCCAACATGGCCGGCCTCACGCTTGCCTGGTGGCTGAACACGCATGGCGGGGTCGAGGCCGGGATGCTGACGGCGATTGTCGGGTCCGTCATGGCCCTCGCCGTCGGGGCCGTCGCAGGCTGCGTGATGGGTCTTGTGATCGCCTATGTCGGCGCGCACCCGATCCTTGTCAGCCTGTCGATGATGATCTTCCTGCGCGGCTTGGGGGAATTCCTGACGCGCGGCGGCGACATATCGGGCTTTCCCGAATTCCTCGAACCCATCGGCCACGGCCTGATCCTCGGCATCCCCGTGCCCCTCATCCTCTTCGGCCTCGCCGCCCTTGCCTGGCACATTCTGCTGTCCCATACCCGCCACGGCTTCGCCGTCCGCATGATCGGCTCGAACCTGCCCGCCGCGCGCTATTCCGGTATCCACACCGCCCGCACGCTGACGCTGCTCTACACCCTCTCGGGCGTGATGGCCGCGCTGGCGGGCATCCTGATGCTGACGCGCTTCAACTCGGTCCGCGTCGGGCACGGCGAAGCGCTGCTCCTCGTCACGGTCCTTGCCTGCTTTCTCGGTGGCGTCGATCCCTTCGGCGGCTTCGGCAAGGTCTTCCCCGTCGTCATCGCGCTGGTCATCCTGCAGGTCCTCTCCTCGGGCCTGAACCTGCTTGGCGCGAACCAGCATCTCTCGACCGCCGTCTGGGGCCTCGTCCTGATCGCGGTCATGGTCTTCCGTTTCATCGGCCAGCGATGGCGACCCGCACTTTCAGGAAAGGACTGACATCATGGAAGGTTTTGGCGTTCATACCAGCATGTGGACGATGAACTGGGACCGTGCGGGGGCCGAACGGACCGTCGCCGAGGCCGCCCGCTACAAGATGGATTTCATCGAGATCGCCCTGCTGAACGCGCCCGCCGTCGATGCGCCCCATACCCGCGCGCTGCTGGAGAAACACTCGATGCGCGCCGTCGCCTCGCTGGGTCTGCCGCAGAAGAACTGGGCCTCGGTCAACCCGGACGGGGCCGTGGCGCATCTGATGCAGGCGATGGACGTCGCCGCCGCGATGGGGGCCGAGGCGTTGTCGGGCGTGACCTACGGCGGCATCGGCGAACGCACCGGGGTGCCGCCGACGCCGGGCGAATACGACAACATCGCCCGCGCGCTCGGGGCGGCGGCGAAACACGCAAAAAAACTCGGGATCGCCTTCGGGATCGAACCGGTGAACCGGTATGAGAACCACCTGATCAACACCGGGGCCCAGGCGAAATGGATGATCGAGAAGGTGGGGGCCGACAACATCTTCATCCATCTCGACACCTATCACATGAACATCGAGGAAAAGGGCGCAGGCAACGGCATTCTCGATGCCCGCGACCATCTGCGCTACATCCACCTGTCCGAGAGCGATCGCGGCACGCCGGGCGAGGGCACCTGCGACTGGGACGAGATCTACGCGACCCTTGCCGCCATCGGCTTCAAGGGCGGTCTGGCGATGGAAAGCTTCATCAACATGCCGGCCGAGGTCGCCTATGGCCTTGCCGTCTGGCGGCCGGTGGCCGCGAGCTTCGAAGAGGTGATGGACAAGGGCCTGCCGTTCCTGCGCAACAAGGCCAGGCAGTACCGGCTGATCTGACGGGGGCGGCATCCGGCGATTGCCCTTAGACTTTCCGGCGTTCCGCAGTAGTCTCGCCCCGGCAGGTGCGGATTGACCCGCATCTCTCCTGCGTTCTGGAAAGCCTGACCGATGTCCCTGCTGCAGCTCACCTACATCTCGCGGCCCTTCGGGTTCGACGATGCCGCCCTTGCGGGCATCCTGCTCGATGCCCGCCGCTGCAACGCGCGCGACGACGTCACCGGCGCGCTGATCTGCCGCGACGATCTCTACATCCAGTTCCTCGAAGGACCGGCCGAGGCCATCGAGTTCGACCTACGGCCGCATCGCGCGCGACGACCGCCATATCGACGTCCTGCCGCTGACGCGCCGCAAGATTCCGGCCGACGAGCGGCTGTTTCCGAAATGGGCGATGCTGGACGACCCTGCGCGGTCGTGGATGTGGTCGCGGGCCGAAGTCGCCTCGGGTGTGCCTGCACGCGCCTCCGAGGCCGAGATCATTTCGATCTTCATGCGGCTGGCGGTCGAGATTTCGGATGCGGCTGGCCAGTCCGCAGGGGCGTGATCGCCGCTGCGGACTCTGGCGACCAATGACAGCGAAGGCGGAAGACATGAACAAGATCAGCGCAGTGCAGGCCGATATTCAGAAGTTGCGTGAAGAACTTGCCGCCAGCTTCCGCTGGTTCGCGTGGCTGAACATGCACGAAGGCGTGGCCAATCATTTCAGCGTGGCGACGTCGCCTGACGGCCGCGAATTCCTGATGAACCCGAAGATGATCCACTTCTCGCGCGTCCGGGCATCCGACTTGCTGCATCTGGATGCCGAGGACGACTCTGCGCTCAAGCGCCCCGACGCGCCGGACCCGACCGCCTGGTACATCCACGCCCGCATGCACCGCCTGCTGCCCCACGCCCGCTGCGTCATGCACCTGCACCCGAAACACGCGACTGCGCTGGCGTCGCTCGCCGATTCCACGATGCTGCCGATCGACCAGAACACGATGCGGTTCTACAACCGCGTTGCCGTCGATGACGGCTACGAGGGGATGGCGCTGTCCGAGGATGAAGGCGACCGTCTGGCGGGCCTGCTCGGCAACCGCTCGGTCCTGCTGATGGGCAATCACGGGGTCATGGTGGCTGCGAAGAGCGTCGCGCAGGCGCTTGACGACATGTATTATTTTGAACGCGCGGCGGAAACGCTGATGACCGCCTATGCGACCGGCAGGCCGCTGCGGGTGGCCGGTGCCAAGGTCGCCGAGGATACGGCGCAGCAGTGGGAAGACTACGAAGGCGCCGCCGACGCGCATCTGCGCGAGGTGATGGCGATACTGGATGCCGAGGGGGCAGGGTATCGGGCGTAGGGTGGGCGATCCCGCCCACCATCGACCGTGTATTGGTGGGCGGAATAGCCTACCCTACGACGCCAAATCCTTTCTGATTCCCTAGTTCCCCTCCGCAACCCATTGAAATCATTCACCCCGAAAGCGGTCCCGACTCGGGACCGTCCCGTCACGCCTCGAACCGCGTCGCCCCCCGCCGCCGCTCGTCCACCGGCTGCGACAGGATCGCCGCCTGATGCGCCCGCTGGTCGCAGTTGGCGCGCGGGCAGATGCGGCAGTTGATCCCGATCGGCGTCATCCGCGCGCCCGTCACCCGGAACTGCTCCGCATACCCGATCTCCGCCGCGTGCTCGACCGTGCAGCCGATGGCCACGGCCAGTCGGTTGTCCTGCCCGTGCCGCCCGAAGGTCGGGCGGTCCACGGTGCGGGACACCACGAAATACTGTGACGCATCCGGCATCTCCACGAACTGCGGCACGATCCGCCCCGGCGTGCGGAAACTGGTATGCACGTCCAGCCGCGGACAGGCCCCGCCGTATTCCGCCAGATGAAAGTCCGTCGCGTTGAACCGCTTGGTCACGTTCCCGGCCTTGTCGATCCGCATGAAGAAGAACGGCACCCCCTTGGCCCCCTCGCGTCCCATCGTGGTCGCGCGGTGGCAGGCCTGCTCGAAGCTGACCGAAAACCGCGTGGCGAGGTGGTCGAAGTCGTATTTCGACACCTTCGCCTCGGCCAGATACGCCTCATACGGCATCAGCACGGCGGCGGCGAAGTAGTTGGCGAGTTCCACCCGGCAGCGGGCAAGGCCCTGATCCTCGGCAATCCCGGACCGCGCCAGCAGCCCGTCCAGCAGCGCCTTCTGCTCGATCAGCCCCGCGACATGCACCAGCTGGAACACCCGGTTGGTGTGGTCCATCGCCTCGGACAGCCGGATTTCCCGCCGCTCCTCGTCATAGGTCCGCAAGCTGCCCGGCATCTCGCCGACCGTCACAACCCGTGTCGTGATCCCCAGCCGTCCGCGCAGGCGGTGCTTGACCTCGGAGTAGAGCTCGTCCCGCGGCACCGGCGCATCGCCCCAGAACGCCCCCGCTGCGTCCTCCAGATCGCGGAAATGGTTGCGGTTGCGGCGGAAGAAGTTGTGCACCGCCGCCTCGGGCGTCGCCGCGACCCCTGTGTCGGCCCCTTGGGTGCCCAGACTCAGCAGCTGGTCGCTGGCCGCCTGATAGGCGCGGTGCAGCCGCAGGAAGCTCGCCGCCAGCGTCGGCGCATGCACCAGCGCCGCGCGCAGCTGCTGCAGGTCGGGACGGCTGCCGTCAAAGATCGGGTCCTGCACGGTCGCCCGAAGATCGGCCAGCAGGGTGGACCCGTCATCCTCGGCAATGTCGCGCCAGTCGACGCCGTACACCTCGAACAGCCGCAGCATGACCGCGACGCTGACGGACCGCTGGTTGTTCTCCAGGAGGTTCACATAGGCGGTGGACAGGCCGAGCGCGCGGGCCATGTCGCCCTGCGTCTGCCTGCGTTCCTGCCGCAGGCGGCGCAGATGCGGCCCGATGAACGTTTTCTGCATTGTGCCGCTCACACATTCCTACCATGTGGCATTAACAATATTACAGATGTCTACATATGTAAATTCTCGCATTCACAGCAGAACCCTGTTTGCGTTTACGGCAGAACGCGCTGTGGCATAGGCCGGTCCGGACACATTCGAGAGGACCACGCAGGATGACCCGCCCGATCAAGACCGGCCCCAACTTCCTGTTCATCCCCGGCCCGACCAACATCCCCGAAACTGTCCGGCAGGCGATGAACGTGCCGATGCAGGATATGCGGGCCGCGGATTTCTGCGACCTGACGCTGCCGATCTTCGCGGCGCTGAAACGGCTGTTCCGCACCGAGACGGGGCAGGTGCTGATCTGGCCGGGGTCGGGGACGGGTGCGTGGGAGGCCGCGATCACGAATACGCTCAACCCCGGCGACCGCGTGCTGATGGCGCGGCACGGTCAGTTTTCGCTGCTCTGGGCGCAGATGGCCGAACGGCTGGACCTTGATGTCGATCTGATAGACGTGCCCTGGGGGCAGGGCGCGCCGGTCGCGATGTTCGCTGAACGGCTGAAGGCCGATACCGGGCACAGGATCAAGGCGGTCTTTGTCACCCACAACGAAACCGCGACCGGCGTCACCTCTGACGTGGCGGGCGTCCGCCGTGCGCTCGACGCCGCCGGGCACCCCGCGCTGCTTTTCGTCGATGGCGTAAGTTCCATCGGCTGCATCGATTTCCGGATGGAGGAGTGGGGTGTCGATCTGGCCGTCACCGGCAGCCAGAAGGGTCTGATGCTGCCTGCGGGCCTCGGCATCCTCGGGGTCAGCCGCAAGGCGCTTGAGGCGTCCAAGACCGCCACGCACCGCCGCGCCTATTTCCACCTCGGCGACATGGTGGCGATGAACGCGACGGGCTACTTCCCCTACACGCCGCCGACGCAACTGCTGCATGGCCTCGCCGCAGCACTCGCCCGGGTCGACGCGGAGGGGCACGACACCATCATCGCCCGCCACCGGCGTCTGGCGACCGCCATCCGGCGCGGCGTCTCGGCCTGGGGCATGGACCTCTGCGCTGAGAACCCTGCGGAGTATTCTGACACCGTGTCCGCCATCCGAACGCCGGAGGGTGTCGATGCCCGCGACGTGATCCGCATCGCGTTCGAGCGTTACAACACGGCCTTCGGGTCGGGGCTGTCGCAACTGGCGGGCAAGGTGTTCCGCATCGGGCATATCGGCGACTTCAGCGAGGGCATGGTGCTGACGGCGTTGTCGATTGCCGAGATGTGCCTGGCTGAAGCAGGCGCGAAAGTCCGTTTCGGGTCCGGCGTGGCCGCAGCGCAGGACTGGTTCGCGGATGCGCTCGGCACGCGCGCCGCAAAGAAAATCGCAGCGGAGTAAGGACATGAGCCACACACTTCATCCTCTGCGCAAGCAGCGACTGCAGCGGTCGGAACTGGCCGTTCCCGCATCGAACCCGGTGATGATCGACAAGGCGGCGGCTGGCCCCGCAGATTACGTGTTCCTCGACCTCGAGGACGCGGTCGCGCCACCGGAAAAGGAACAGGCGCGGCGGAACGCGATCCAGGCGCTGAACGACATCGACTGGGCGGCGCTCGGCAAGACGGTCAGCGTCCGGATCAACGGCCTCGACACCCACTGGATGTACCGCGACGTGGTCGACGTGATGGAGCAGGCGGGCGACCGTGTCCATACACTGCTGGTGCCGAAAGTGGGCGTGCCGGCCGACCTCTATATGGTCGAGGCGATGGTCAATCAGGCAGAGATGGCAAAGGGTTACCGCTCGAAGGTGATGCTTGAGGCGCTGATCGAGACGGCGCTCGGCATGGCGAATGTCGAAGCCATCGCGCAGTTCGGCGGACGGCTTGAGGCACTGCATTTCGGCGTCGCCGACTTCGCGGCCAGCATGCGTGCGCGGACCGTCAGCATCGGCGGGCTGAACCCGGACTATCCGGGCGATCAGTGGCACGCGGCGATTGCCCGCATGGTCACGGCCTGCCGCGCCTATGGTCTGCGCGCCATCGACGGTCCGTTCGGCGATTTCAGCGACCCGGAGGGCTACAAGGACGGCGCGCGCCGCGCGGCGGCTCTGGGATGCGAGGGCAAATGGGCGATCCACCCGACACAGGTCGCGCTCGCCAATGAGGTGTTCAGCCCGCCCGAGGCGGAAGTGACCCGCGCGCGCCGGATCATCGAGGCCCTGCGCGAGGCGGAAGCCGCAGGCAAGGGCGCTGCCGCGCTGGACGGGCGGCTGATCGACGCGGCGTCGGAACGCATGGCCAGGAACGTGATCGTGCAGGCCGAGGCCATCGCGGCGGCCGCCGACCGCACCGCAGAAGCCGCCTGACGGGCAGGGAGAGCATCATGGACATCCACGAATATCAGGCCAAGGAAATCCTCCAGCGCTTCGGCGTGCCGGTGCCGCGCGGCGGCCTCGCCTATTCCCCCGAACAGGCGGGCTACCGTGCCCGCGAGCTCGGCGGCAAGGCCTGGGTCGTCAAGGCGCAGATCCATTCCGGCGGGCGCGGCGCCGCAGGGGGCGTCAAGCTCTGCAAATCCGACATCGAGGTGCGGGATTTCGCGTCCAGCCTCTTCGGGCGGCAGCTTGTGACAAAACAGACCGATGCGGGCGGCAAGGCCGTCTACCGCGTCTGGGTCGAAGAGGCTTCCGACATCGCGCAGGAATTGTATCTGGGGCTGGTGCTGGACCGGAAGACCGAGCGCATCATGATCGTTGCCTCGGGTCACGGCGGCATGGAGATCGAGGAGCTGGCCGCGACCGACCCCGACAGCCTCTGCCGCCTGACCGTCGATCCGGCGGTGGGCCTGTCGGATTTTCAGGCCCGCGAACTGGCCTTCGAGCTTGGCCTGTCTGCGGCGCAGGTCGCCAAGATGGTGACGGTGCTCAAGGCCTGCTACCGCGCCTACCGCGATCTGGATGCGGTGATGGTCGAGATCAACCCCCTGGTCATCACCGGGTCGGGCGATCTGGTTGCGCTTGACGCGAAAATGTCCTTTGACACCAACGCGTTGTTCCGCAGACCTGAGATCGCCGAACTGCGCGACCGAAGCCAGGAAGACCCGCGCAAATCGACCGCAGGCGACCACGGTCTCGCCTATGTCGGCCTTGACGGCGACATCGGCTGCATCATCAACGGCGCGGGTCTGGCGATGGCGACGATGGATATGATCAAGCTGGCGGGCGGCGAGCCTGCGAATTTCCTGGACATCGGCGGCGGCGCGTCGCCCGAGCGTGTCGTGCGGGCCTTCAACACGGTGCTGGCCGACCGGGGGGTCAAGGCGATCCTCGTCAACATATTCGCAGGCATCAACCGCTGCGACTGGGTCGCCGAGGGCGTCGTGAAGGCCTACAAAGAGGTCGGGCTGACCCTGCCTGTCGTCGTGCGGCTGGCGGGCACCAATGTCGAGGAAGGCAGGCGCATCCTTGAAACATCCGGCCTGCCGATCATCACGGCGGACACGCTGGCGGACGCCGCCGAAAAATCAGTTGCAGCACGCCGCGGCCACAAAGCCAAAGCGGCGTAAGGGGGCGGTCATGGCGATTCTGATCACAGAGAAGACACGGGTCATCGTGCAGGGCATGTCGGGACGCATCGGCCTGTTCCACACCGAGGACATGATCAGGCACGGCACCAAGGTCGTGGGCGGCGTGACGCCGGGGCGGGGGGGCGAGACGCTGCTCGACCGGCCCCTGTTCAACACCGTGCGCGAGGCGGTGCAGGCGACCGGTGCCGAAGCAAGCCTTGTCTTCGTGCCGCCGCCCTTTGCCGCAGACGCGATCATGGAGGCTGCGGATGCAGGCATCCGGACCTGTGTCTGCGTGACCGACGGCATCCCGAGCCAGGACATGATGAAGGTCAAGCGGTTCCTGAAACGCTATGCTGTTCGGCGGAAGATGCGGCTGGTCGGGCCGAACTGCGCAGGCATCATCTCCCCCGGCAAGGGCTTCATGGGGATCATGCCGCCGCATATCTACCTGCCGGGACGCGTGGGCATTGTCGGACGGTCGGGGACGCTGGGCTACGAGGCGGCGAGCCAGATGAAGGCGCTGGGGATCGGCGTGTCGACATCAGTCGGGATCGGCGGCGACCCGATCAACGGATCGAGCTTCAAGGACATCCTTGAACTCTTTGAAAGTGATGCAGAAACCGATGCCGTGATGATGATCGGCGAGATCGGCGGCCCGCAGGAGGCAGAGGCCGCCGCCTGGGCGCGCGACCATATGACGAAGCCGGTCGTCGCCTACATCGCGGGGCTGTCGGCACCGAAGGGCCGCAAGATGGGCCATGCGGGCGCGATCATCAGCGCCTTCGGGGAATCGGCGCAGGAAAAGGTCGAGATACTCAACGCGGCGGGGATCACCGTTTCGCCGACACCTTCGGCGATGGGCGAGACGATGGCCAAGGTCCTGAGCCGCCGGATGGCGGCGTAAGGCGGCTGGTAGGTCCGGAGGGACTCGAACCCCCAACCAAGGCGTTATGAGCGCCCTGCTCTAACCAATTGAGCTACAGACCCGGCCAGCCGCTGATTAGGCCGGGCGCGGGGTGCGGGTCAAGCGGCCTGACCATCCCACCGCCGCTTGCCGCCTTGGGGGTGTTCCTGTATCGCACGGCCCGACAGCGGCACATGCAGGGGTATCAGATGAACGACGGCAGGAACGGTCTGACCTATGCCGATGCGGGCGTCGACATCGATGCGGGCAACGCGCTGGTCGAACGCATCAAGCCCGCCGCGAAACGCACGGCACGGTCGGGGTCGATGGCGGGCCTGGGCGGGTTCGGCGCGCTTTTCGACCTGCGGGCGGCTGGCTATTCCGATCCGATCCTTGTCGCTGCCACCGACGGCGTCGGCACCAAGCTGCGCATTGCCATCGACACCGGGCATGTCGATACGATCGGCATCGATCTGGTGGCGATGTGCGTGAACGATCTGGTCTGTCAGGGTGCCGAGCCGCTGCTGTTCCTCGACTACTTCGCCACCGGCAAGCTGGACGTCGATCAGGCCGCGCGGATCATCGAAGGCATCGCGGACGGTTGCTCCGCCTCGGGCTGTGCGCTGGTCGGCGGCGAGACGGCGGAAATGCCGGGGATGTATCACGGCGACGATTTTGATCTGGCGGGCTTTGCCGTCGGCGCGATGGAGCGCGGCGGGGACCTGCCGAAGGGAGTGGTTGCGGGCGATGTCCTGCTGGGCCTCGCCTCGGACGGCGTGCATTCCAACGGCTATTCGCTGGTGCGCAAGGTCGTCGGCCTTGCCGGGCTGGGCTGGGCCGATGCCTCGCCGTTCGGGCCGGGGACGGTGGGTCAGGGGCTGCTGACCCCGACGCGGCTTTACGTGAAACCGGCACTGGCGGCGATCCGGGCGGGGGGCGTGCACGGGCTTGCCCATATCACCGGCGGCGGGCTGACCGAAAACCTTCCGCGTGTGCTGCCGGACGGGTTGGGTGCCACGATCAACCTTGGCGCGTGGACGCTGCCGCCGGTGTTTGCCTGGCTGGCGCGGACGGCGGGCATGGACCGGGCCGAGCTGCTCAAGACCTTCAACTGCGGCATCGGGATGATCGCGGTTGTCACGGCGGACCGGGCCGAGGCGGTCGCTGATCTGCTGCGCGGAATGGGCGAGACGGTTTATCCCCTTGGTCATGTCGCACCGGGGCAGGGGGTTGCCTATACCGGGCAGCTGGCGTGATCCGCGTCGCCATCCTGATCTCCGGCGGTGGGTCGAACATGATCCGGCTGGTCGAGAGCATGGCGGGCGATCATCCCGCACGACCGGTTCTGGTCGCGTCGAACGATCCGGGCGCCGCAGGGCTGCTGCGGGCAGCGGAGCTGGGCGTTGCGACGGCTGCGGTCGACCACCGGCATTTTGCGGGCGACCGCGCGGCCTTCGAGGCGGAACTGCTGAAGCCGATCCTGGCCGCGCGGGCGGACATCCTGTGCCTGGCGGGCTTCATGCGGGTTCTGACGCCGGAGTTCGTCGGGCGGTTCACAGGCCGGATGCTGAACATCCACCCGTCGCTGCTGCCGAAATATCCCGGTCTGCGCACGCACCAGCGCGCGCTGGATGCGGGGGATGCGGAAGCCGGGTGCACGGTGCACCAGGTGACGCCGGTGCTGGACCAAGGCCCCGTTCTGGGTCAGGCACGGGTGCGGGTGCTGTCCGGCGACACCCCCGACACGCTTGCCGCGCGTGTTCTTGTGCAGGAGCACCGGCTGTACCCGGCGGTGCTTCAGCGGTTCGCGTCGGGTGACCGCAGGCCGCTGTTCCTGAACTGAGGCGGGCTCGCGCGCCTCAGAACCGCATCGTCAGGGCGAGGATCGCGCCGGTATCGCGCATGCCACGGCGGTTGCCGTGGTTTTCGGAATGGACCAGCTTGACCATCAGTTCCGTCGCATCGCCGAGCGGCGTCTGATAGCTGACGGCAAGGTCCATCTGGCGGTCTTCGGGTGCCAGATCGAGTGCCACGGGCGTCGCGGCCGACAGGCCCGAGGCCAGCGCCACAGGGACCACCATCTGTGCCTGGCCCGACGTGACCGCGACCGGCATCGAAAGCCCGAGGCTCAGCCGGTCGCCGGACGCGAAGGCTCCGCGCTGCCCGAGTTCCAGCGAGACGCTGTCAAATCGTGCCGTCCCGACATCGGACAGGAAGGCCTGCGGGCCGAGATCGGCCAGCCCGATCTCGCCGCCAAGCGACATGTAGCCGCCCGACGCAGCCTCGCCCGTCAGGGACATCTGCAGCGCGGCGAGGTTCGACCCCGCGGCGCCGTTTCCGGTATCGCCAAGGCCCATGACCGCGCCGCCGTCGCGCGCCAGCCGCAGGCCGAGGTCGACGCGCATCGGCCCATCCTCGAACGACCGCGTGAGCGTGATGCCCGCCGACCCGTCACCCCCCGGCAGCCGCAGGCTGGTGCGAAGGCTTCCGTCAGGTGCCTCCATGTCAAACCGGGCACCCGCTTCCGCCGAAAGCCCGCCGATCACCACGCCGGGGCGGGCCATGCGCGCAGCCGCAAGGTTTGTCTGTGCCGTCGCTGCCCGCAGCCGCGCCGACAGCGGGACCGGCTGTGCCGCCGTGACCAGCGCTGCCGCAGGCATCCGGAACCCGCCGCCAAAACTGTCGGAGACCGCGACGCGGGTGTCCCCGAGGCTGCGTTCGACGGCATCGCCGATGGCCGACCCGCTGATGACCAGCGGCGCGCCGACGGTGACGCGCTGTCCGTTCGCCATCGCCATCGCCGTCGGCCCTATCGGCAAGAGCGCTGACTTAACATCGAGGAAACCATGTCCGTAAATGTAGGAGTAACGCTTGAAGAAACCGGTTGCGAGTTCGACGGTGTCGTCACCGGCGAAGAAGTCATCCTGCGCCGAGGCGAGCAGGCGGATGCGCAGATCCTGGTGCGTCAGCGTCGGAAAGGCTTCCGCCAGCAGCGCCAGAGCACCCGAGACCTGCGGGGCGGCGAAGGATGATCCGATCCCGAAATCGTATTCGGTGTCGGACGCCAGGCCGGAGGCCGGATCATAGGCGACGCCCGCCGTCCATGCGCCGTCGGCAAGAATGCACCAGCGCGCCGCCTCCATGCAGCCTGCGGACAGCATCTGGACCGAACTGACGGTCTGACCGTTCATCGTCGGAACGGCATTGCCCACCGCGATCCAGCCCTGTTCCAGGCTGGGGCGCAGGAAGGGCAGGGCGTCCATGATTCCGGCATGGGTCGCCGTCTCGTCATTCGAGACGGCGAAGACGACGTTGCCGTCGAACAGGCCGACGTAGTCGTCGAGCGCGGCAAGATAGTTCTGCCCGTAGATATCGCCGAAAATGGCGTTGAACGACGACGCGTTGACGTCATAGCCGGCATAGCCCCAGGAATTGTTCTGGGCGACCGCACCGTAGTTGCTGGCCTGGTTCGTCGCGTTCGTCAGGTGCAGATAGTCAAAGTCCGAGGTCAGCAACGACGCGCCGGGCGCGACCCCGATCATGGATGCCGAGTTACCGGCAGCGATCGAGGCCACCATCGTGCCGTGATTGTCTGCGGCATAGGAATTGCCCGCGCTGGTGACGCGCCCTGCGATCGTCTCGTGATTGTCGTTGAAGCCCCCATCGACGATGGCGATGGTCTGCCCCGCGCCCGTCAGCCCCAGATTATGGGCATAGGCGACGCCGGTCTCCATCAGCGGTGCGCTGTTGTAGCTCGGGCCGATCTGATTGCCTTGCGCGTCGATGAATGACCATGGGCCGGTCTGCAGGACGTACTGGGCCGTCGTCAGCAGGGCGGCGACAGCGCTGTCGTCAGCCGGTGTGAACGTGGTGACGAAGGAGCCTAGAAGAGTGCTGATCCGGGCAGGGGCAGGTGCCGCGTTCAGGTTCGAGTAGTCGAACGTTTCGCCGCCGCCGCCCTTGCAGCCTGCGACCAGCGACAGGCCCGCAACGCCCAGCATCACTTTTGCGACTGTTCCCGTCATGCTTCACCCCACGATCCGCTCGCGCCGACGGCGCGTCGCGCTGCGATTTCTGCAACCCTCGGCACCGCCGACCCGTGCGGATACACACAAGGATTGCGGCGGGGCCTTCGCAAAATCGTGTCAGAAACGGGGAATGTCGCAGAAATCGGGACGATGCCGCCGGGGAAGCCTGCGCCCGCGCCCGCGCCCTCCGCCCCATTCTCGCGTTGAAACCCCGCAAGCCTGCCGCTATAGACCGGTTGCGCTGCACCCGTAGCTCAGCTGGATAGAGTGCTGCCCTCCGAAGGCAGAGGTCACAGGTTCGAATCCTGTCGGGTGCGCCAATCCTTTCAATAGGTTATGTCGGAAGTGCAACCCTGCGGTTCTACGCAGGTAAGCACTAGGTAATCACGGCGCATCTCAAGCGCGCGGATTTGCCCAAGTCGCTGTCCTCCGGCCCGCACCCGCTGGTCGGTCACATCTGATCGGAGCATCCGACCATGACACCTCACCTTGCCGTTCAATCCCGCCGCTCAGGCGCGCCTCTCCACACCGCCCAATTGCTGGCCGAGCCAAGCGCATCGGCGCTCTTTGACGAATGGAAACGCCGCTCCCTAGACCTGCAAGACGCCCCGCCCGCCGATGACGCGGCATTCGACCGGGCGTCACGCGAGATCGGGGCCATCGAAGAGGCTGCGCTGAACATCCGTGCGGAAACGCTCGACGACATGTTGCGCAAGGTCGCGATGGCCCTGCACCCGGCAGAAGTCGAGCCGGGCACACCGGAGGATGCCCTGATGCGCGAGGCCTGGACGCGCCTCGGGCTGCCGATTGAACGTTTCATCTGACAGCGATCCGGCCCCGTCGCGATGGCGGGGCCGCCCTGCCGACGCTTTTACCCTCAGCGCCGATGGCAGGGCGTTAGCACTCGCAACTCGCCCTTCTGCCTCGCCACACATGTCCCAGAGCAGTGATCGAGGTCCACCCGCCCTTGGAAGAGGCCGGGGATCGGACAGAAGGGGGGCGGTCAAAGGCGGAGGGGGTGGGGGGGAAATCGCGCGCGTCTGTCCTTACTCGACTTCCCCGCTCGGCTCGCGTTCAGAATTTTTTTCCTTGACGGTGCATGACTAGTTGGACGCACTTACCTGCGTTGATTTTGTCCGCATCAGAGGCCAGGCGAATTGTTGAGGGCTATCCTTCTTTCGGTCAGTCTCTGTCTCCCCGCGATTTCGGTGACGGCTCAGGAAGTCGGCCATTTGGTGGGGGTCAACACAAAGCTCCTGAATGTTCGCGACGGTCCCGACGCAAAGTCGGCAGTGTCAGGTCAGCTACCCGAGGCTACTATTATGCTGGTGGTTGACCAGAGTGGCGATTGGGTGAAGCTGGAAGACTCGCTTAATCGAGGCATGCCAAGCGGATGGGCTAAAGCCTCTTTCTTGATCGACTTGGGACCGCAGAGGGAAAACGCGCCTGGCTCGGACCTGGGCAAAACCTTGATACCATCAGAACCTGCGGCTTCACCGCATTACCCTGCATACCCCTCGGTGCCCGATCCACTGTCCATCGACAACGCGACGTTCGATTGTCAAGAAGGCTTCAACGGCGAAGGTCTGACCGACTGCGAACTGACTTTGAGCGTGTCCGTGACTATTCCCTCTGCGTATCGACCATATATCGCGAGATCGGTCGATGTCGAATGTGAGGCAACGATCAGCTATGAAGCCGTAGGTTCGTATCTGAGCCAAACCGAGACAGAGCGGCAAAGCACAACCATGTATCTTAGGATGGGAAGCTCAACTGACACACTGTCACTTGGGTTCGATCTCGGATTTATGTACGGCGAGGTCGTCCGATCTGCAAAAGTCGAAAGCGTTGAGTGCGCTCCTAGCAGGTGATTGCGAAGGAAGCATCTGCGTCCCGTGCCTTTGGCAGATGACGGAACCCTGTCAACATGCGGCCATGTCAAAGATCGTCTCTCTCCCCACCCGCCCGCCCCGCCTTTCTGGCAAGCTCAGAAGCGCAATCGAGTTGCGTGTCACCGAAGGGCTGTCCATCGCAGAAGCCTGCAAGCGCGCCGGTATGTCCCCGCAAGGCTTCGGCAAAGCGATGAAGCGGCCTGCGGTTCGGGACCATATGCAGGACGTGCAACGGTGCTTCGTCCTCGACACAGAAAGCAAACGGGCGCTCTACAAGGCCAGGGCATTCGAGGTAGCGCTCGACCTGATGCTGAATGCCAAGAGCGAGGCGATCCGCGCGCGCATGGCCGAATTCCTTGCCGCCGATGCCCGGGTCAGCCCGGTTGCAGTGCATGTCGATGCCCGTCAGGTCCACGGCTACGAGTATGAGCGACCTCCGAAAACTCTTGATCAGGACTGAGCCTCGGGCTTCGCTATCGCCTTTGTTCTGCTGCTGACGACACGCCATCCGACTGTCTTAAGCGAGCGGTAGAGCGTCAGGGCCGTTTCCGGATCGAGAGAGGGGCGCTGAGCGGCGAACCGTGCTGCCTCCACCTGCGCCTGACGCTCCGTGAAGCTGGGACCGTGACGGATGCCGTTCGGTCTGATGAAGAACCAAGCCTGCGGTTGCATGGGCGGCCTCCTTCCTGAGTGTCTCCGACGCCAGTGCGTGTCAGCGAACAGGCTGGATGCAGCCACTTGGGGGCGAGGGGCCACCGACCTACGGACGAGCACCGAAACGGTCTCCACACACCCTCCCAGAGCCTCAGGGAGGGGTGCAACGGTCGTCCTGTCCCTCCCTGCGCGCTTCAAAGACATATGCAGTTGTCGACCGCGAAACCCGGCCCCTCCCCAGCGATCCAACCGATTGTTCAGGAAAACTAGTCTGCGCCGAAAAGGGCCGGGAGCAAAGTGGCTGAATAGGTCGTCTCCATCGCGGGCGGGGTGCTCGCTCTGTCAAACCTCCGGCTGGTTTCCAGCCCGCTCCTTCAGCGGAAAGCCGTCGTTAGCGTCTTCACCTCTCCCATGCCGTTCCGGGCCTCCATTCCGGCGGGGACGGGGGCACGGTGTCCTTCCCGTCACGCAGGCAGGTGGCGCGCAGCGCCTCAAGTGCCAATTCCAGCGTTGCTGCGCGGCCATGACCGCCGGGCCTGGTGCGTGCGGCCCATTGCCAGCGATCCGGGTAGTCGGCAGGGATGTGGTGCCCAAGCTGGACCACGCCCACGTCAACGCCATCCCAGGCAATGATCCAGTGGGTATCGCGGTCATGGTTCCCCGGAGGGAGCTTGCGTCTTGTCCAGCCCATGAGCCAGAACATTGCGGGAACAGAATGAGTCGGCAAGCCTCTGCACGGGTGTTAAACTCGCGCAAATCGATAGGCATTGCCGCGATGAAGACAGGAGAGAGCCATGTTTGACGACCGACCGGAAAGGGAGCCCGAGGGGAACGAAACCCCGCAATGGAGCATCCAGTTCTTCACCGATGCCGATATCGCCCGTGCGAGAATGCTGATGAAGGGGGTGGAGCCGGTCCCGGCCGATCCCGACTGGCTCGACCGGTTCGTTCAGAGGCTGGAACTCGCCGTTTGCTGGACCGGCTATGACGACGGAAAAGTCCTGTGGCGCGCCGTGTCGGCGCTGCCGCTCGCCGATCTTCTGGCTGGGCAGATCGCCCTTGCCGCGCTTTACACCGGGGTAAGGATGGTCGACCCCGAACCCGTGTGGGAAGACGTGCTGATGGACCTGGACAGTTTGCCGCTGGACGGCCGCCCGGTTCTCCCGCCACAGTAATCGGCGACGCGGTTTGTCCCCTGCCTGACGCAGTCGGCGAACCGTGAGAGGCACCCGATGTGCAACCTCTACACTCAGACCACGACGCAGGAGGCGATGCGCCGCCTGTTCGCCGATCAGGGGCAGTGGGATGACCTCGCAGGCAACCTGCCGCCGGGGGATGTCTACCCCGACCGCCTGGGACCGATCCTGCACGGCGATGGCGGAGGCATGGTGCTGCAGATGGCGCGCTGGGGCCTCCCGTCCCCGCCGCAGTATCACAGCCCGTCCGGCATCGACCGGGGCGCGACCAACGTCCGCAACACTGGCAGCCCGCACTGGCGGCGCTGGCTGGGCCCCGAACATCGCTGCCTGGTGCCCATGACGCGCTTTGCCGAACCTCGGCAGGGTAAAGGCGCGGGAAACGCCTGGTTCGCGCCGACGGACGGCACGACAGCCTTTTTCGCAGGTTTGTGGGTGCCGGAATGGACCAGCGTCCGCAAGCTGAAGGATGGCGAGTCGACGGATGATCTCTACGCGTTCCTGACCACCGAACCCAACGTGACCGTCGCCCCAATCCATCCGAAGGCGATGCCGGTGATCCTGACCGAAAGGGACGAATGGGAGACGTGGCTGCACGCGCCGTGGGAGGTGGCGAAGCTGTTGCAGAGGCCGCTGCGCGAGGAGCTCTTGCGGGTGATGCCGGATGATGGGCCCGTCTGAAGTCCAATTGGCGATGTGACATTTGACGTACGCAGTCAGCGCTCCGGCATGAACCATAGGATCGCTGCACCGACCAACAGGATGGCAGATGTGATCCTACCTTCGCCCGCTGTCACATTTGCGTTCTCAAAGAATATCCCTCCAAAGCCGGGGAAATAGTAGCTCGCCACGCCTGCCCCGGTGAAACCGAGGGCAACGTTTCGTTTCACTTGGCCTGGCCTCTACCTACATCGTCCGTTGGCTTCGCTGCCTTCGCCACCTTCTTGAGTTTGGCGTCGAAGTGCGCCTCGTCGTCGTCGCACTCAGCGGCAAGGGCAGCTTCGCGAAAGCGGTCCTGTTGAACTCTTCTCTGGCGTGTGTGTTCCCATTTTGGATGCCTATTGATCCTGATCCTTACGAATACATCCTATACATAGATGAAGCCGGTGACGATGGCCTCAAGCGCGTTCGGCCAATCGACACTGTAGGGGCGTCAGAATGGCTTTGCATAGGTGGCGTCCTTGTAAGGGCAAGAAATGAAGCCTTTGTCGTAGACTGGGTGCGGGACATCAGGGCTGCGGTGAACTCGCGACAGGGACCAGTCCTGCACTTCCGAAACCTGACACCGGCAAAAAAGCAAGCGGCCTGTCAGAGGCTTGTAGAGCGCGACGTGATCTGCTTTGCCATCTGTTCAAACAAGAAAAACATGCGTGGATACACCAATGAGCGGGCCGCAACGATGGGCGGCAAGCAGTGGTTCTACAATTTCTGTGTGCGCTTCCTGATTGAGCGAGTAACCGAACTTTGCGTGAGAGATAGTCACCGCCAGGGACTGTCCAGGCCCGGATATCTGAAGGTCGTCTTCAGTCAGCGCGGCGGCCATTACTATGGGCAAACCAAGGCATACTGGGAGCACTTGAAGCATCAGGCGGCTGCCAACACGACCTTCTTGGCAAAGAGGGTCATCAGGCATGAAGTTTTGCGGTTCTCGCTGGTTGACTACGTCCCGCACGATCAGATGGCCGGACTGCAACTTGCCGACGTTGTGGCTAGCTCTTTCTTCGCTGCCGTCGATACCATCGATGGGATGCAGAATATTGAGCCGGCTAAAGCGTTAAAGCCAAAGATGGCACGAGAGGCGGGGGTGATCGCAGATTTCGGAGTGGTCTTGCAACCTACTCCCCCTTGGAAGGCGCGCCTGACCGACGATCAAAAAACAATATTCAAGCACTACGGCTATCAATTCTAAGGCGCGTTGGCCCCGGCCCCTCGTCTCTCACACCCGCTAGGCCGCAGTCCATTGTGCAACCGTAGAGTGAGCCGCCTTGGCATGCGAGCCAGCCAAGGCAAGGGGTGGTTCCGGCGTATCCCACGCATCCAAGAATCCGACATTTTGCGGAGTTCGTCACTAGGAAAGATCAAGTCCTCAATCCCTAGTGCGCAAATGTCGCATCAAACCGCCGATAGGTCAGCCGCTTGCCGCTCACGCTACGCAGCGCCAGACCGGCCCGCTCGCATCGTCTACGCCGTTCGCGATCCGGTTGCTGTAGCGGAATGCGAACTCTGCCGCATAGCGGTGCAGGTGCTTCTTGCCGCAGTGCTGATAGACGCCCTTCATCCCGCGTTTGAGGATGAAAGCTTTTGGCAGATGCGGATCACCGCGCGTCCGCGACCGCCTGAACCGCCGCGCGCTGCCAGTAGCCGTTGAACGCCCGGCTCACCCGGCTGACCCGGCTCGCCGTCGCGCATCGACTATGCGGAGCAGGTGGCTGGCCAGCATTACGATCTCGATAGCCTCGCCGACATCGTCCAGAGCAACGCTCCGGTGCGAGTGGGGGTTTTTGTAGGACCCGATCGCACCGGCAAAAAGATGCATGAGTGCCTCGCGCTCAGCCTCCTCTTTGATTCGGGTCACGCAAGGCCCTGTGTCCTTGTGGAAGGCCCGACGGATCATCGGCACGCCATGGTCGCTTTCCGCAAACCCGGCGGCCTCGCGCACGGAAATCTCGACGGCGCGCATGGCATCAAAGACGGCAGTAGCGAAGTTGCCGCGGATGAAGGAAAGCCATACCTGTTCGGCAATAGCGTTATGGAGAAGATTGCTATTGAGGCGCCGTGCCAACTCGTATTGATGAAATTCTTGCTTGCTCTCGAAGCGGCGCGCTGGGCGACGAGGACCATCGAACCGTTGTCGGCGTTAGAGTTGTCCGGCGGTGGAACGACAAGGCCTTGGCTCTTTAGCCAGGCGAAAGCTTCAGAGAGGGCTGTGCCGATGTCTTGCCAACTGCTTCTGGGGTAGCCGGATTCCCCGCGCGAAGCGTCTCCGTCACGCATCGCCTCACCAATAAGCGTGCCTGGATGGAACATCCCGTTGGGGCTCGGGAAGTCCTCTTTGCGAGACCTCAAAAGCCAAAGCAGCAGTCCACCAAGTTCCTCAGGCTCGAGGGCGAGAACGGCATCTGCGTCAGGAAGTGCTTGGAAGAGCTCTCTCATGGCCGACTCGTATCCGACAACGTGTCTTTGTCCGACAGGAAATTTGGTAAGCACGCGCCCGCTACTGTTGTGTCAGCCGCCCGCCAACGACGGCAACCGTCCGGGCGCATATTCCCCAGGCATCCACCAAGCCCCGCTGCCGCGCTTCCGGGCGTCGCGCTCGGCCTTGCTGGCCATTTCGTCAACGCTTTCCGGGTCCAGCGCGACCTGCAACTGATCCAGGAACAAGCGGTCTATCGCAAGGCCGATAGCGGGCAGATCGCCGCCGGGAAGGTAGCGGTTCACGAACGCGACGGCCTCGCTGCCAAGGTTGGTATCCTCGCCCGCCGCAGTCTGTTGCGCATTGCCGATTGCAAGGGCATAGGCGTCCTGCGCAAGGCCAAGGACCGGACCTGCTGCATAGGTTCCGAGACCGCCGAGCGGACGGCTCGATGCCGCAGCCACATCGCCCATGATCCCGAACGCACCGCCCCGCAGCGCCGCCGTCGCCCAGAATTCGGGGCGTGACATGTCGGCAGGGTCGTGGCCGGAAGCGAGGTTGATCAGCTGCTGCGCGACGGCTCCCATGACTGTCGCTCCGACCGCCAGATCGACCGCGTAGCCGATCTTCCCCGGCACCGTGGTCTGCGCGATCATCCGGCGGACCTGATTGACGCTGAATGTCATCGCGAAGGACTTGAACATCAGGCCGCTCTTGGCGAGTTCGTATCCGATGGACCCCGGCGGCATTCCGCCCTCGACGAAGGCGCGCGCCCAAAGCGAGCCGGTCGGGACGGCGAATTCCGTCTGTTCCTCAACAATCGCCTGCATCCGCAGGAACAGGTCATCGGCGGTCGCGCGGTCCAGGCTCGTCGCTTCGCGCCAGTAGATCGGACTTGCGAAGGTCGCCCCGTTCGTCGTCGTGAACAGGGTCGCAGGATCGGTGAAGGCAACCCATTCCGCGTCCGTGATGCCCTTGTCCTGCAGAACGCGCTCAACGGTTGCGGATGCCGGCAATGTTACGGCCCGCGTTCGCGGCGAAAAGGCCCGCCATTTCCATCTGGAACGCGATACGGGCGTGATCGGTCTACCCCGCAAGACCTGAATGCGCAGCACACCGGATGACAGCCGCTCCGCAAACGCCGCTGGCGGAACCTCCGATTGCCACCGCGCCAGCGCAAGGCCGGGATCGGCCAGGGTGTCGGCGATCCAGCCTGCACGGCGCGCCTCGTCCCACTTATGCCGTCGGCCATCAGGACGGACATGTCGCGAGATCACGCTTCCGGGATTGAGGCCGACCGTCTGAGCGGCCATCCGCATGCTGTTCAGGTCCGAAACCGCAGACAGGACTGCCCGGTCAAGGAATGCAGCCGTGAGCACATGGCGGGATGTGCTCATGAAGCTGGCGAAGGCTTCGGCGAAGGGTCCTTGCGGGATCAGCGATCCGTTAAGTATCGCCAGCATCCGCTCCCCGGCGCGGCGCTCCCTTCGATCCTGCCGGCGAGGTCCGGGTTTCCTTCCGTCCGGGCGCGCTGGACGGCATAGGCCTTCCTCTGCCGAAAGCCGGTCCTCTGATCAGGTCCGTATTCGCGCGCAAGGGCGATGTCGCGGGCCATCCGGTGCGCGTGACCAATGATCGAGCCGAACGGGTCGCCGGTCCCGAACTTCGTGTTGTAGGCGATCCAGTCATCTGCGCTCCGGAAGGGCAGAACACGGGCGTGGGAGCGCCGTCTCCACAGTGCCTGCCCCTCACCCGGCACCCCAGTGCTATCGCCGTCCACGCGCCCGTAGATGACGTTGTCATAGACCGCCGCGAGAAAGTCGTCCTGCACGTTGGTCGGCGGCACCGATCCCGCCTTGGCCAAGGTCTGCCGGTAAGGTCATCTTCGATCTTGTCCCAAGCAAGCCGCGAGCGCACTTCGTCGGCCCAGGCGACCACCCCCGCCCGTCGCATTGCCGTCCGGTTGTGGGTGTGGGGCAGCCCCCAGTTCTCCAGTTTCCCGATGGTGCCGCCAGCACCGTTGAACATCAGGCGCATATCCTCGAACGCGGTTCGGACGGCATCCGCAACGGCGTAGGCCACCACATCGCCGGAGCTTTCGCCGTGCAGTTCCCGAACCACGTTCCGAAGACCGGCGGGGTTTCGCACATTGCCAAGAAGCGACCGGCTGTGCTCGCGGATCACGCCTTCAAGCCGCTTGTGGAATGCCCGCATGAGGGCCTGTTTCGTCGCGACGATGGTCGCCCCCCGGTTGGGTGAGTTCGCCGCGTGTTCCAGGCGGTCGGTCATCAGGGTTGCGAGGCGCTGCGATCCATCGACAAGCGCCTGAGACCGTCGCGCCGCCGCGATCTGGGCGAGCATCACATGCTTCGCGTCCCCGGCCTCCTTCTTCAACGCGAGCTTCACATCCTCGGCGGCGAGCGCCTCAGCGACGTGCCGGGGTTTCCCCTGCTTCGGCATCGGTTGGCAAGATCGCGCCACAGTTTTTGCGCCCTCGCACCTGCGGCGGCGCTTATAGACCCCTCGTCGAGGGCGTCCTGAACACACGTGGCGAATGTCATTGCAAAACTCCTTCTGTGGCCGCTGCCAGCTTTCGGCGCAGCGCGGCCAGTTCATTCTCAACCAGTCCGATCACTTCGGCCAACGCACGGGGCTCAGTCCCGTGGTCGGTCAGCCATAAGACCAGGATATTGCCTTGGGCGGCGAACGCAGCGCGCAGGTCTGCCAAGTGCGTCTCGAGATAGCCTATTTGGCGGCGCAGCGTCAGGGCGGCCCTCTCAAGCGGGCTGAGAACAAAGGGGGGGGGGTGGTCATTGCTCGCTTCCCGGAAACAAAATTTCGGGCGCGTTTTCGCGTCTGGTTTCGGGCGCGTTTTCGAGACTAGAGAAGTTTGATTTCGGGCGCGTTTTCGCATCTACGTGTCCAGGCGCGTTTTCGCGTCTACCCTCTATATCTCGGGCAGGGGTGGGGAAGTAAGCGCGCCATTCGTCTGTCGGGTGCGCGTCTTGGGAGGGAAGGAGGTGATCCGATAGACCGATGCTTTTCGATATTCGCGGTTGCCACCGCGCCCTCTGACCTCGATCACAACCAGGCCAGCCCCTTCAAGTTCGCGCAGCGCAGCCGGGATCGACGCGCGCCTGACCCCAAAGGCCGCAAAATCATCGTAGGTCGCTTTGAGTTTCCCGTTTTCCCTCCCCCCTTGGGCCATGTGCTCGCTCAAAAGCCTGTCGAGGCACCGCCGCGCCGCGAGCCCCAGGCAACCGAGGGCATCACTCTCGATCAGTTCTTTGCGGAGGGGGACAAACGGCCCGTTGATTGAACTCGGGCCGTTCTTCGCTGGTCGCGCACTATGGCGCCCTGATCGCCCGCGATGGTCCGGCTTCATCGACGCTCCTTGGGAACGAAACGTTTGGGCAGCAGACATTCGGGCTTTGAGCCGTCTTCGCCCGTGAGTGAAACCCAGAGCCTTATCGCTGTCTCGCGCTTTCGAAAAAAGTGCCTGCTCTCCCAAGGGCTGGTCGTGACCGCGCCGATGGGTCTGCGGTGTTGCAGCAAATACTGCAACCCGCACGAGCCTTCGGCGACCCGCCAGCGACCGCATGCTGAAAGGAACCTCACGCCCTGGAAATCATCGGCGCTTTCGCGATGGCTCGTGCGTGTCTCGCAATCGGGTGAGGGTTGCGATATTATGGGGGTGCCCGACCGTCCAGAACGGCACCCCCGCCCTGCGCGCAATCCCTGCGCCGGGGCGGTCTCGTCTCGGGCCATGGTTCACGCGGCGTCGCTGGTGCTGGCAAGGGGACGCCCGAGCTTCTCTGCGGCCCAGCGGTCCAGTTCGTCGCGGTCGTAAAGAACAGTGCGCGCTCCCGGCTTTCGAGACTTCGGACCACCTCCGTGGCACGCTAGCTTGGCGAGGGTTGCGGGGGCACAGGTCAGACTGTGGCGGGCTCGGAGGTAAGCGGCGGCTCTGCCGGCGCAGTCGGATTAGAACATTTCGGTCATTTGGCGCTCCGTTGGTTGCGGTGCGCCCAGTTTCGCCCGAATGTGCTGGAGCCTCCTATGCACGGCTATGCCGAGCCAAAGTGCCCGCTTTTCTTTGTGTTCTTGAGGGAAGCACAAAAGGCAGGTGTTAGCCAATTGTGGCTAAAACATCAGGCCAGTCAGTTGGATCATCCGGCTCTAAAGCCTCTTGGCCATTGTAGTGCTCTCGAGCACCTTGCCGCAGCAGATCGTCAATTATCTTGGTCAGCCGATCAGCCTCCGCAAGCAAGACAACATCAAGCGTGTGCGTGATGTAGCCAGCGGTCATCGTCCTGACCTTGTGTCCGACGATCACTCCGGCTGTCGCATCGCTGATCGAACTGCGATTGGCAATCGTAACCAACGCGTGTCGCAGATGGTGAGGGGTGAAGGGTGCTAGCCGCGCCCTCGTGCTTTCATGGAGATCGTTGGCTGCGACCATTCTGCGCCACGCTCCGGGAAGCCCTCCATAGCTTCCCGCGTCACGCCGCGAGGCGGGGAAAACAGGTCCTTGAAGCGGGCGTGGGGCCTCCGGCATGTTCCTGATATCCCACAGCAACGCCCAAGCCTTCTCGCCGAGCGGGCGAATGCTCAAACCAGTCTTGGTGTCAGCCAGGCGAAGGGCGCGGGCGTCAAAGTCCACTTCCGCCACGTCAGGCCGACCGCTTCCCTCTACGCATTCCGGTCAGCGCAATTAGGCGAACTATGCAGACTGCTTGCCGAGGCTCACCCCGATCATTGGCAACTCTCAGCGCAGCGCCGAGGTCAATGAATAGCTGATCGGGCGCACCGACAGACCGCTTCCCGCTCCTTTGGAGTCTGAACCCTATGGCGACGTTTTCGCTGACGTGCCCTTGAAGGCGACCGAAGCTCAGGATTGCGCGAAGGAGCGTGACCGCCTTCTTGGCGGTTCCTGCACCGCCCCTGACGATAGCCCGGCCTTGCGCTTTCCCGGTGATTTCATCGGCTGCCGTCTGTCCTCTGCAACCGCCTCAAACAATTGGCGGACGTCCGATCGGTGCAAGTCCGATGCGCGTTTTGACCCCAGAACAGGCTTGATATGCCGGGCGACGCGCCCTTGGTCAATTGCAAGGGTGCTGGCTGCTTTTCGATGGCCACTTCGTGTGACAACCGAACCTGCCGCCGCCGCTTGCAGATACTTGTCGCACAGCTCTGTCACTGTCAGCGCCCGCGCGGCAGCATCTCTGGTAGCCCTTGGGTCGGACCAAGGATGAACGAGGGCCAATTCCTTCTTAGCGGCCCTTCGCGCCTCCTCGACCGTTAGAACACCAAACCGGCCTAACGTGATTTTTAGTGGGCCACTTCCGACCGACCCCTGTGCGATACTGCACTACGAAGCTCTTCACTCCGCTAGGCTTTACTCTCAGACCGAAGCCTTTCAGGTCGCTGTCCCAAACGAAAACGTCTTGACGCTGAGGGCTGGTGTCCTCGACCAACTGCTTGATGAGCTTTGGCATGTTCGCTGTCCTCGTAGATAAGCACCCGGTAAGCACCGTGCGGCAACTAACAGTCATTTCCAATGGTTGCCAAAGTAGAGCAGTCGTGGCATGTTATCAATAGGAACAGAGGTTATGAGAAGAGTTTAGGCTATAACTGAGAAATTTAGACAGCACACATCTGATCCCTGCCCTCCGAAGGCAGAGGTCACAGGTTCGAATCCTGTCGGGTGCGCCAGATCTCCCAGATCATGCGGCAATTGACCAAGCGTGCAGTGATCTGGATCGCCCGCAGCGATCCTCACGGAAGCCGACGTGAAAGCTGAACCGGGCTGTGACCGCGCGCAGTCGCCGACCCGCGGAATTGCGGCCGTCGGTTTCAACGCGGCCGCGTGCACAATGCTCACCGCGGGATCAGCTGCGTTGCGTCCGGCGCACAACAGAATCTGTTGACACAAGAGCGCCCGGCAATTTATGACACCGATGTCATGACACCGATGTCATGGCGCGGGAGACTGCGGAGACAGGTCCCGGATCGGCTGCGCACCAGCTTGGGAGGGCGGGGTGGCGACAATCTACGATGTAGCCAGGGCTGCCGGGGTTTCGGCAAAGACCGTCAGCCGGGTGCTGAACGGCGATGGCCCGGTGGGAACCGCGACCCGCGAGGCCGTCGAGACCGCGATGGCCGATCTCGGCTACGTTCCGTCGAACGCGGCGCGCATGATGCGATCGAACAAATCCGGCCTGATCGGCGTCATCACCGGGGCCATCTCGACAGCCAAGGAACTGACGACGCGCCCTGCCGGTCTGCCTGACCTGTTCATCCTTCAAGGTGTTCAGCAGGTGATCTCGCAAAGCGGGATGACGCTGATGATCTCGGATACCGACGGGCGGCCGGACAGGGTCGCCCCGTTGATCCAGACCTTCCTGCAGCACCGCGTCGAGGGACTGATCTATATCGCGGAATACCACATGCGGGTGGAACTGCCGCGCTTGCCGATCGGCACGCCGCTGGTTCTGGCCAATTGCTATGACGATGCCGGCACTCCCAGCATCCTGCCCGACGATCAGCGCGGCCAGCACGACCTGGTCGCTCGCGTCATCGCCGCCGGGCATCGGCGCATCGCCTATCTGACCCTGCGCGGCAACATCGCGGCCACGCCGCTGCGCGTCGCCGGTTACAGCGCGGCACTGGCCAAGGCCGGCATCGGATACGACCCTGTCATAGTGCAGGAGTGTGATCTGCAGGGCGATGAGGGCGAGACCCAGCTTCTTTGGGATGCCATTGACCGCATGTTAAGGCTGCCCGATCCACCGACGACCTTCTGCTGCGGCAACGACAAGATGGCGCTGAAGGTCTACGGCATCCTGCGGTCGCGCGGGATGAAGCTGCCCGAGGAGATTTCGGTCACAGGCTACGACAATTACCGTGTCATCGCCGAGACGCTGTATCCGCCGCTGACCACGGTGGAATTGCCCTATGCTGCGATGGGCGTGCGCACGGCGCAGCGCCTGTTAGCGACGATTTCCGGCGAAGGCCGGGAAGACCGCAGCCCGACTCTGGTGTCGGGTCCGGTTCACTGGCGCGAGTCCGTGACGGAAAAGCGCCGTTCGAACATCACGCATCTCAGGACCGTAAGGGAGGACGAACAATGACGCGTATGAAATGGCTCGCGGGGGCCGCAATCGCGGCTGCCAGCCTTGGAAGCGCAGCGCAGGCGCAGACCACGCTGTCGATGTGGTATCACGGCGCTGGAAACGAGGTCGAGGCCAAGATCATCGACCAGATCGTGGCCGACTTCAACGGATCGCAGACCGACTGGAAGGTCGAACTGCAAAGCTTCCCGCAGGGTGCCTACAACGACTCTGTCGTGGCTGGTGCGCTGGCGGGCAACCTGCCTGACATTCTGGACGTGGACGGCCCGGTGATGCCGAACTGGGCCTGGTCAGGCTATATGCAGCCCCTTCAGATCGACGAGGCGGTGATTTCCAACTTCCTGCCCGGCCCAAAAGGCTATTGGGATGGCAAGCTCTATTCCATCGGCCTCTGGGATGCCGCCGTCGCCCTTGTGACGCGCCAGTCCTATTTGGACGAGCTGGGTCTGCGAACGCCCACCATTGCTGAACCGTGGACAGGCGAAGAGTTCATGGCCGCCCTTGACGCGGCCAAGGCATCAGGCAAGTTCGAATTTGCGTTCGATCCGGGCATGGCGTGGACCGGCGAGTGGTATCCTTACGCGTTTTCGCCGTTCCTGCAGTCCTTCGGCGGCGACATCGTGGACCGCACCACCTACAAGACCGCCGAAGGCGTCCTTAACGGCGAGGCGGCACTGGCGTTCGGCAACTGGTGGCAGGGCCTGTTCACCGGCGGCTACGCGCAGGCGACGCAGGATCCGGCCGATCGCGATTCGGGCTTTGCCAATGGCAAGTATGCGTTTTCCTGGAACGGCAACTGGGCTGCCCTGAACACTCTGAAGCAGTTTCCCGACACCGTCTTTCTGCCCGCGCCGAACTTTGGCGCTGGCTCGAAGATCGGTGCGGCAAGCTGGCAGTTCGGGGTTTCGGCATCCTCGCAGCATCCTGACGGTGCCTCGGCCTTCATCCAGTTCGCGCTGGCCGACAAGTATCTGGCCGATTTCTCGAACGGCATCGGTCTGATCCCGGCGACCAGGACCGCTGCGGCGATGACCGAGAACTACAAGGACGGCGGGCCGATGGCGGTGTTCTTTGGCCTGACCGAGGCGCAGGCCTTGGTGCGCCCCGTAACCCCCGGCTATGTCGTGCAGGCCAAGGTGTTCGAAAAGGCGCTGGCCGACATCGCCAACGGTGCCGACGTCGCGGCTACGCTGGATGCGGCGGTGGACGAGATCAACGCCGACATCGAAAAGAACGGCGGCTACGGCCACTGACCACAACCGGGGTGGCGTCCGCGCCACCCCATCCCACAAGCGGAGGTTGCCATGTCATCGAAATTCCAAAGGTCGAACGGTGCCGGATGGTTGATGGCAGGGCCCGCCGGCCTGCTGATCGCGGGTTTCGTGATCCTGCCCTTCGTCTTCGCCATCCTGCTGTCCTTTACGAACCAGCGGCTGATCTCGCCAAACCCGACCGAGTTCACCGGCCTGGCCAATTATCGCCAGCTGCTGGGGGTCGGCACACTGGTTCTGGACCCGGTCATCGATGAGGCGGGGGCCGTGGTGATGAAGGACGGCGCACCGGAATACCCGGCGATCCGCAGCTTCACACGCAGCAACCCCGACTACGCGCATCTGCAAGGCATGCGCGAATGGTTCAGCTTCGGCTGGGGTGGGTCCCGGATGTTCGTGCTGGCCCGCGACGTGGTCTTCATGACCGCCATCGTCAACACCTTCATCTTCGTGATCGTCGTGGCACCGCTGCAGGCCGGGCTGGCCCTGTGCCTGGCGCTTCTGATCAACCAGCGGCTGCGCGGCATCAACCTGTTCCGTGCGATCTATTTCATGCCGGTCGTGGTTTCGATCGTCGTCGTCTCGCTGCTCTGGCGGTTCATCTATGACGGGCAGTCCGGGCTATTGAACAACCTGCTTGGCGCGATCAGCTTCGGGGCCATCCCGAAGGTCGACTGGCTCGGCAACCCGTCCACAGCGCTTGGATCGATCATCGCCATGTCGATCTGGCAGGCCGTCGGGTTCCATATGGTGATCTGGCTGTCCGGCCTTCAGACGATCAGCCCGACGCTCTACGAGGCCGGGTCGATCGAAGGCGCCAGCAAATGGCAGACCTTCCGCTACATCACCTGGCCGGGGCTCAAGAACACCGCCGTGCTGATCCTCATCGTGATCACCATGCAGGCCTTCGCCCTGTTTTCGCAGATCGACGTGATGACCAACGGCGGGCCGCTCGACAGCACCCAGACCATCGTTTTCCAGGCCATCGAGCGTGGCTATGGCAAGCAGGACATCTCAGGCGGGTCGGCCATATCGGTGATCCTGTTCGTGATCGTGCTGACGGTTTCTCTGATCCAACGCTGGCTGACACGGGAGCGCACTTGAATGGCCACCATTTCCGCTGACAACCACGGCCTGCGCCTGTTCGTGCGCTATGCCGTCCTGACCCTGATCGCCATCATCTTCATCTTCCCGCTGGTCTTCATGCTGATGTCCAGCCTGAAGCCCGATCAGCAGCTCTTGTCCGACACGGCCTCCCTGCGGGCCTTCCTGCCGGTGGGTGACATCAGCCTTGCCAACTATTCCGCCGCCTTCGACCGTGCTCCCGTGGCCCTGTTCATCTTGAACTCGGTGCTGGTGACAGGGGTGACGGTGATCCTGTCGCTGGTGGCCTGTTCGATGGCCGCGTTCGCCTTTGTCTTCATCGGCTGGAGCGGCCGCGATTTCATCCTGACGGTGATCCTCGCCACGCTGATCGTGCCGTTCGAGACGATCGCCATCCCGCTGCTGCTGATCGCGTCGAAACTGCCGTGGCTCGGGCTGGACGGCCTGACGACCGGCTGGCTGAACAGCTATCGCGTCCAGATCGTGCCTTTCATCGCGGATGGACTGACGATCTTCCTGTTCGTTCAGTATTTCAAGGACTTGCCGGGCGAGCTGATCGAGGCGGCGCGGGTCGAGGGTGCGTCATGGTGGCAGATCTACCGCCGCATCGTGATGCCGCTGGCGGGTCCGGTGCTGGCCACCGCCGCAATCCTGAAATTCCTGGCGATGTACAACCAGTACCTGTGGCCGCTGATGGTGGTGCAGGAAGAAGGCTACCGCCCGGTGATGGTCGGCCTGCAGTACTTCTTCCAGCTGAACCGCGCCTGGGGCGAGATCATGGCCTATCTGTCCATGATCACCGTGCCTGTGCTGGCCTTCTACCTATACCTGCAACGCGCCTTCATCGCGTCGATCGCCTCGACCGGTGTGAAGGGTTGAACGGAGCCAATCATGGTCATCGCAATCGACGGCAAATGGATCTGGGACAGCTGGTATGCCCATGACGGCGGGAAATGGCATGGGTATTTCCTGCAAGCGGACCGAAGCCTGGGCGACCCCGACCTGCGCCACTTCAACGTCAGCCAGGGTCATGCCACCAGCACCGATCTGGTGAACTGGACGCATCTGGGCACGATGCTGCGCCCGTCCGAGGTGCCGGCCTGGGACGACTACACGACATGGACGGGGTCGGTGGTGCAGGACGATGCAGGGCTGTGGCATCTGTTCTACACCGGATCGACGCGGGCCGAGGAGGGGCTTTACCAGCGCATCGGTCATGCGACTTCCGCCGACGCGCATTCCTGGAAACGGGTGGGCGACGGGCTGTGCCTCGACATGACGGGGGCTGACGCGGACACCTATGAGAAGGACCACGCCGTCGGTCACTGGCATGACCGGGCGATGCGCGACCCCTGGGTGATGCGCGACCCTGACGGGGATGGCTGGCTGATGTATTTCACCGCCCGCGCGCCGGGTATCCCCGAACCGAACGCCGGGGGCGCCATCGGTTTCGCCACCTCGCCCGACCTCTACACCTGGACCCTGCGTCCTCCGGTCTTCACCGGTGGGATGGGCCAGATGGAGGTGCCGCAGGTCTTCCGGCAGGGCGACCGGTGGTACTGCCTGTTCTGCACCTCGTCCTTCCATTGGTCCGACCAGTACCGGCGGACCAACCCGGAACAGCCGGTGACGGGCACCCACTACCTGATCGCGGACCATCCGCGCGGGCCGTGGCGTATCGCCCCCGGCCCATTCCTGGACGGGGCCGAGCCCTGCCGCCGCTATGCGTCGCGGATACTGGAGACGCCCGACGGCATGGTGATTCTTGGCTTCGCCCACGGCCCCGAAGGCCACTTCGGCGGCTATGTGATGGATCCCGAACCCGTCAGCATCGGCCCGGACGGGCTGCTGCATGTCACCCCCCTCTCTCAAGCCGCGGAGTAACGTCATGGCCGCCATCACCCTCAAGGGTCTGAAGAAAAGCTACGGCAACGCCCATGTCATCAAGGGCGTCGACATCACCATCGAAGACGGAGAGTTCTGCGTCTTTGTCGGCCCGTCCGGCTGCGGAAAATCGACGCTGCTGCGGATGATCGCCGGGCTGGAGGACATCATCGGGCGGCACGCTCGATATCGGCGGCAAAGTCGTGAACGACCTGCCGCCCAAGGACCGCGGCGTGGCGATGGTGTTCCAGTCCTATGCCATCTTCCCGCATATGACCGTGCGCGAAAACGTGGCCTTCGGGCTGACCATCGCCGGCGACAGCAAGGATGTGAAGGACGCCAAGGTCGCAGAGGCCGCGCGCATCCTGCAGATGGAGCACCTGATGGACCGCCGCCCCAGCCAGCTGTCCGGCGGCCAGCGCCAGCGCGTCGCCATCGGCCGCGCCATCGTCCGCAAGCCCGCAGGTGTTCCTGTTCGACGAGCCCCTGTCCAACCTCGATGCCGCGCTCCGCATGGACATGCGGATGGAGATCGGCAAGCTGCACAAGGCGCTCGGGGCCACCATGGTCTATGTGACCCACGATCAGGTCGAGGCGATGACGCTGGCCGACAAGATCGTGGTGCTGAAGGACGGCCTGGTGCAGCAGATCGGCAGCCCGATGGACTTGTATCACCACCCGGCCAACGAATTTGTCGCAGGCTTCCTTGGCGCGCCCTCGATGAACTTTCTGGACGTCGAAGTGATCTCCGCGACCGCGACCCACGCCGTCGTCAAGAATGCAGCCCTTGATCCCGTCGAGGTGCCGGTGCGCGTCGGCCTCGCCAAGTCAGGGCAGCGTGCGCGCCTTGGCATTCGCCCGCAATACCTGGTGCCAGCGCCGGATCAGGCATCGGGGCAGCTGCACGGCGCGGTCATACTGACCGAACGGCTGGGCAGCGAAACTGTGCTGGAGGTGAAGCTGCGCGACGGAACGCCCCTGATCGCCGCCCTGACAAAAGACGCCGTGTTCCCGCTGGGCACGCCTGTGAACCTTGGGTTTGACCCGGCGATGACGCATCTCTTCGCGGGGTGATCGGGCAGCGACGGGCGACCGCGATGCCTGACGAAGGGCCGGCATCGCCATCCCCCGTCATGCGCGAAAACAGCATTCGGCATGCGAAAAGTCCGGACGCCAGCTCGTCGGACGGCGGGTCTCGGCGTTTTGGCAGGCGGAAAAGGTCCATCGCATCGGCCCGAAGCTCACGTCCGTCGTGCGTCTCCGTGCTGCGGGCTCATTCCGCCGGATTTCCAAATGGCGGGGTTTGCTCGTTTGCGGCAGGGACCGGGACTTCATCGTCGCCGTGCGTCTTCGGCATGACCAGAGCCACGCCCGAGATCAGGCAGGCGATGGCGGCAAGGATCCAGCCCGTCATCTGTTCGTCCAGCAGGATAATGCTCCAGACGATGCCGCCCGCCGTGGTGGCATAGCCGACCTGGCTGGCAAAGACGGCACCCGTCGTGCGGATCGCCAGGATCAGCAGAACCATGGTTGCCGAACTGAGTGCCGCCACCAGAAAGAAGGCCCATCCATAACCATCGATGACGTCGTTCACCGGAATGAAGGTCCCGCTGAAGATCGTCAGCGGCATGATGATCAGCGCCGAGGCGACGACGATGCCGGTTGCGGTGCCGATGGCGTCGTCGCCGGAGGGGGGCATCGCCGCGATCAGCAGACCTTCGAGGCCATAGTACAGTGGCACCAGAAGGGCGGCCAGAATCCACAGCCAGCCGCCCCCGCCGGCTGCATCGGAGCCCGGCAGCATGACCAGCAGCACGCTGGCCAGACCCAGGCTGAGCCCGATGAAGCGCTTGAGGTTCGGTGCCTCGAGCCCGATGACTGCGGCGACAACGAAGACGATGAAGCTTTCCAGCGCCAGAACCATCGAAATGACCATGGCCGGCACATTCTCGGCGATCCAGAACAGCGTCAGCTGCGGCAGCGTGCCGCCGATCAGGCCGACCAGGGCATAGCGCATCAGCTCGGCACGGCTGCGGCCCGGATAGCGCCCGGTCACGACGGAAACCCCGATCATGATCACGGCGCTGAGGCCGAGCGTCCAGAAGACGACGCCGAACGGGTTCAGCCCGTCGGCCATCACGATGCGCGACAGCGACGGGATCAGCCCCCAGATCGCGCCGATCAGAAGCAGCAGAAACCCGCCCTTCATCAGGCTGATCGTCTTGCGCAGGCGCTGTTCCCGAAGATAGACCTCGGACGCCATACCGACGAAGACCCGGCTGAGGTTGCCCAGCGCATCGTCGCGGCGGGAAATGTCGTCAAGGCCGAGGCGCGAGGGATCGAACCCCCTCGCTTCGACCATGCGGGACGCAGCGGCCAGCCGGTCGACCTGATGCAGGTATTCCAGTTCCTGGTCGCGCAGGCGCTTGCGTTCAAGACCCGCATTCAGCCGCGCACGCAGAAGAACGACATCAAAGGATTTGGTCAGGAAGTCCTCTGCGCCCAGTTCAATGGCCTTCACGACATCGTCCATCTCCTCAAGCGACGAAATCACGATCGCGGGGATGTCGCGCAGGGCCGCATCGGCCTTCATCGCCTGCAGCACCTCGAAACCATCCATGCCAGGCATGACGATGTCGAGCAGCACCATGTCGATGCCCCCCTGCGCGAGCCGGGCAAGGGCGGTCACACCATCCGGGGCTTCTTCGACATCGTGGCCAAGGTTCCTGACTGCCAGAGTCATCTTCAAGCGAATGGGGCCATGGTCATCTACCACAAGCACTTTGCCGCGAAACTCGGTCATCTCCGCCCCCGTTGCTGCCGCTTCCCGTTCAGGCGGACAGTATGCTTTTCAGGCCGGTCTCGGCCTTCTGATATTCCTGCGCGGCCTCTTGCACCTTGCCTGCCGCGGTCGCCACCTCCGACGCGCGGCCCATCGCCTCGATCTCGCGGCAAAGGCGGGCCAGTGTCAGCGCGCCGAAGTCATTCGCACTGCCTTTGAGCGTATGGGCCGCGCGGCGCAGCGCGTCGGCATCGTCCGCCTCGACCGCGCGGCGCAGCCGGTTGACCAGATCGGGACCCTCGTCGAGGAAGCTCTGCACCAGTTCCTTCAGTGCGTCGCGGTCGCCGCCGATCACCTCCAGAAGCTGATCCAGTGCCTTGGGGTCCAATTCTCCTGGCGTTTCAGACATCCGTCCCTCCGTCCTTTCGGGCGCGGCACCGAGGCAGAACCGCATGGCGCGCACCAGCACATCGACCTTGATCGGCTTGCTGACATATTCGCTCATGCCCGCAGCGATGAAACGCTCGCGGTCGCCCTCCATCGCGTTGGCGGTCACGGCGATGATCTTGGGCCGCCTGTCTTCGGGATACGCCGCGATGATCCGCCGCGTCGCCTCGACCCCGTCCATCTCGGGCATTTCGATATCCATGAGGATCAGGTCATAGCTCTGCCGCGCCATCGCTTCCAGCACCTCGACCCCGCTCGCTGCGACGTCGGCGCGGTAGCCAAGGCGCTTCAGGATCGCCCGGCCCAGCTTCTGGTTCGTGGGATGGTCGTCGGCCAGGAGGATGCGCGCGGGCATCTGGGTGGCGAGACTCTCGTCAAAGCGCGGCTTTTCCAACCGCCGGTGCGGCAGAACCCGTGTGGGCTCGCCCAAAGCGATGGTCAGGAGGGCGTTGAGCAGCGCCGAAGGCTTGATCGGCTTGGCCAGGACATCCGCAAAGCCGACGGCCTTCAGCGCCTCTCCATCATGGTCGCCCGCATGGCCGAGGGAACTGAGCAGGATCAGCGGCATCGGCTTGGCGTCGGCCAGGTCGCGGATAGCACGGCCAAGGCCGATGCCGTCCATGTCGGGCATGTGCATGTCAAGAATGGCGATGTCGAACCGCTGCCCGTCCCGCAGCAGCGCCAGCGCCTCGGCCGGGCCAGCAGCCGTGGTCGGCGACATCGACCAGATTTCGCACTGCCGCGCGAGAATCTTGCGGTTGGTGGCATTGTCATCGACGATCAGCAGCCGCGTTCCTTCCAGATCGGGACGGGCCTGATTGATCCGCACCGCGCGGATGGCTTCGGCCACGGGTGCCTTGAGCGTGAAGGCGAATTCGGACCCCTTGCCAAGTTCGCTTTTCAGCCCGATTTCGCCGCCCATGAGCGCGACCAGCCGCTGGCTGATGGCCAGGCCCAGGCCCGTCCCGCCATAGCGCCGTGTGGTCGAGGCGTCCGCCTGCGTGAAGGACTGGAACAGCCGGTCGATCCGGTCGGGCGGAATGCCGATGCCGGTATCGCGGACCGTCATGCGCAGGGTGCAGGTTTCGGCATCGCCCGCTGCGCCGTCCTCGCGCGACACGGTCAGGATGACCTCGCCCGTTTCGGTGAACTTGATCGCGTTGTTCAGAAGGTTCAGCAGAATCTGGCGCAGCCGTGTCGGGTCGGACACGATCCGCTGCGGGACATCGGTTTCGATCACATAGGCCAGATCGAGGCCCTTCTTGCCTGCGGCCATCGCCACCAGATCGAGCGCGCCCTCGATGCATTCCCGCAGGTCGAACGCGACGCGCTCCAGGTCCAGCTTGCCCGCCTCGACCTTCGAGAAGTCCAGGATGTCGTTCAGGATCGTCAGCAGGCTTTCGGCGCTGTCGTTGATGGTGCGGGCATAATCGGCCTGCTCGGGCGGCAGGTCGGTGTCCAGCAGCAGGTTGCTCATCCCGATGATGCCGTTCATCGGGGTGCGGATTTCGTGGCTCATGCTGGCCAGGAACTGGCTTTTGGCGGTGGTGGCGCGCATCGCCTCGTCGCGCGCCTCCGCAAGGCTTTTCATCAGGTCCTGCTGCTTTGCCGCCAGCGCCTCGCGTTCCAGAAGGCTGTCGCGGAACAGGCCGACGGTCCGGCCCATCGCGCCGATCTCATCGCGGCCCCCTTCCGGGATCACTGTGCTGAGGTTGCCGCCGGTGATCGCCGTCATCGCGCCCATCACGCGGCGCAGGGGTTTGGTGATCGACCCGATGACCAGCAGCGTCAGGGCCAGTCCGCCGATAGCCGTCAGCACCGAAATCTGCGTGGCGCGCCTGCGGGCCGAGGTCGCCGAATCCAACGCGTCCCGCCCTGTTGCAACCGCCTGCGCTTCAAGCCGGTCAACCAGTTTCGTCAGTTCGGCATCGACCGTCAGGATGTGCGTCTGACCCTGCGCGACCAGCGAATTGCCGAGCACCCGCTGGTCCTGACTGTAGGCATCGACGGCCAGGAACGCCTGCTCCCGCAGGGCCGCCACTTCGCCCCGGATCAGCGCGACGCTGTCCGGGGCAACGGGTTCCAGCGCGTCAAGATCGGCCATCAGCGCGTCGTGCGCGGCATTGGCGTTGTTTTCCGACCGCATCAGCAGGCTGACGGCCAGATCGGACAGCCAGTATTTGAACTCGCCGAACCGGGTGACGGCCGCGTTGGCCATGCGCAGTTCGCCGACCCTGGCCACCTCCTGCGCGATGGCGTCGGCGTTCCGCGACAGGCGCTGCGCGAGATAGGCGTTCGATCCGATCAGGACCGCCAGCAGGACGGCGGCAAGAAACGCCAGACGCACAAAAATGGACACGCGCCCCAGCACCGTCGCTACCCCTGATCCAGCGGTGACATGTCCACAGGTGCCGCGCCCGATCCTACCGGAACAGCATGATGCTGATCACGCCACCCAGATCGCCCAAGGCGCCGCCTTCCTTGGGGTAGCCTGTCACATCGACCTCGCCTGCGGGCGAGCCGTGGCAGGCGAGGCATCCCTCGCTGTAATATTCCGGCACCATGACGCGGAAGGCCTCGCGGCCCGAGACCTCTGCGAGGCCGGAATAGACCGCGCCCTTCTGCCAATCCGGCGACAGCAGGTTCTCGGCGATCACCTGCGTTTCCCAGTCGTCCGGGCGGGACTTGCGGTTGCGGACCAGATTGACAGGTGCCGTCACCTTGATCTGAGCCAGATCGCCGACCTTGCCACCAAACGAACTCGGTCACCAGTCGCCCGAAGACTGCCGGCACAAATCCCTTGAACGCCACGCCTTCGCGGTTGATCGACCCGGCATTGGCGTCCATCACCTCGGTGATCGACGCCATCATCGCCGCGACAAGCTCTGCCTCGCGCGGGTCGGTGTCGTCGCTCAGGGGCGGCGTGCCGATCTTTTCAAGGTAGGCCTCGGTCGCGCGGGTCAGCACCGCCTGACCGGACAGGCCCTTGTCGCCGATGGCCGGATCATTGATCAGCGCCTGTTCGGCCCCGATGACCGAGCGCGCCGATTGCAGCAGCACGGCGAGCCGCAGGGCCATGTCCAGATCCGCGTCATCGCTTTGCTGGGCGCTGCCGGGGGAACCTGAGAATATGCCGGCGGCCAGCGTTGCCGCCAATACGGCGCTTCTGCGGAACATTTCCAAACTCCCCCCGCAGGCCCATGTCGGGCCAACCGGCATTCCGAAAGTCAGTTGCCGTTAAGGATGATGATGGTGCAACCCGCTGATCTGAGCAAGCGTGATGCGTCTGTCGCGCGCGACTAACTGGTGGTGTCCGAAAGCTCATCCGTCAGGCGCGCGCGGAAGACGTCGGGCATCACCCAGTTCGGCTGCTGGCCCAGCAGCATCTGCAGGAAGCCTGCGGAAAAGCTGGCGTCCTGCAGGGCGTTCTCCTTGAACGACCACCAGTGCCGGAGGTCGTCGAATGCCGGGTCGATGTCGGTGGCCGCCTGGAATTCCTGCGTCATGGCGGCGCTGTGGACCGACAGGCAGAACATCGTGCAGCAGTAGCCTTCCGGCCAGAAGGCGGCGGCGGTGTCCGGCCCTGCCTTCGTCGGTGGCGACGATGCCCGGACCGGCATGTCCGAGACCAGTTCGCGCAGCATCAGGGCCGCCGCGAACTGGAAAAAGTCGCGCCGTTCGGTCTTGTCCGACGGCTTCTGACGCTCGATCAGTTCCAGCCAGCGCACAAAGACCGAAGCCAGCTTCGCCTCGTCCACCTCGAAGACGCAGCCGAGGTCGCGCCCATAGGCGTCGGCATGGCGCTGGAAGGCCTGCTTGAACCAGCGCAGCCGCCGGACGGCGATGCGCAGGGGTTCGTTGGTGGCAGGGATCGCCTCGGGGTGCGGGGTCAGCTTAGACATGGGCCACGAGTTTCGCGTAAAGCGCGCCGATCTGCGCGGGATCGCGCGCCTGGCAGGCTGCCGCCACATCCGCCGCGACGGCGACCGAAAGGTCCGCAGCCGCATCGAGGGCCGCTTCATTGTCGTCGTCCGACCGGGCCGATTGCAGCCAGAGCATCACCGCGAAGATCGCCACAGGCTCCAGCGCCGCGCCGGGAACATGCGCCGCTTCCCCGGCTGTCGCGCCCCGGATCACGCGCGCCTCCAGCAGATCGACCGTCAGGGCGGCCGCGCTTTCGGGCGCGGCGTCGGTGCCCGGCTGCGCGATGTTCCGGTCAAAGGCAGCCCGCGCCGCAGCCTCGCTGACAAACACGCCGGGTGCGCCGAGGCGGCGCAGGACAGTGCGCAAGGCGACGTAGACGGCGGCGGCAAACTGCGCGCCCGCATCCTGTGTGATGCTTAGTGCATCCAGCGTCTTCGATGGCGGTGCACGGCCGCCAAGGATCGTTTTTGCAAGACCCGAGGCCACTTCATCGACATTCCGCGCCAGCCCGCCGACTTCGCGCAGGACCGCCCCGGCAAGGTCGGCTGCGGGCTTGGGCAAGGTTTCGACCGACATGGTATCGGCAAGCGTTTCGCCCCCGCGCCGCAGCATGAACCGCAGGCCGCGCAGCGCTTCGCGCAGCGGCATGGGGTCGGGGGGGATAGGCAACTGTGTCGGCACGGACGGCCCCGCCTGGTTCTGCATGAACCTAACTCAAGCAGGCGCGGATACCAAGCCGCCCTTGGCCGCACGCACCGGCGTCGCCTTGATGAACGCCAGCGTCGTCGCATAGTCGCGCACCCCGGCCTGGCTGCCCAGACCTGTGGCGTTCTGCGCCGAGGAGGCCTGCGCGATCTGCACCGCGCCCCGCGCGTCCAGACCCTTTATCAGCCCGGTCGCAAAGCCGCCGTTGAAGCAGTCGCCGCAGCCGCAGGTGCATTTCACATCGACCTGAAAGGCCGGCGTGTGGAACTCGGTCCCGTCGCGGTGGCGGTAGAAGGCACCGTCTGCGCCCAGCGTCAGGATCACGCACGGCACGCCCCGGTCGATCAGGAACTGCGCCAGATCGCGGTTGTCGCTCAGCCCGGACAACGCACGTGCTTCTTCCTCCGACGGCAGGAAATAGTCGGCATGCGGCAGCAGGCGCGCGACCTTGGGCAGGTCGTCCGGGGTCGAGGCGAAGACATCGAGCGTGACGGTCACGCCGCGCCGCTTCGCCTCGCGCAGGATTTCCTCGGTCCGGCCCGCATCCATCCGGTTCATCAGTCCGACACCGCCGACATGCAGGATGCGCGTGTCCAGAAGGTCGTCGATCTGGTCGTCAGAAATATAGAACCCGTCCGTCGCACCGCGTTTGTGCAGCGCGGGCCGCGCGCCGTCGGGGCGGGTCGTCACCAGCGAGGACGACGTCGTGAACCCCTCGCACCGCGCCATCATCGCGGTGTCGATGCCGAAGCGGCCAAGCTTCATCAGCACCCAGTCGCCCATGTCGTCGTTGCCGACGCCGCCCACGGCGCGCGATTTCAGACCGTGCTTGGCCGCGACGATCACCGCCGACCCGGCGGCGCCGGACACGGCAAGGGTGATCTCTTCCACGAAATACGTATCGCCGCCGGGCGGGATCTGCGTCACCGGGCGCGCCAGCGCATCGAAGGTGATGAAGCCCATCGACGTGTAATCGAACCTCGGGCTCATGCCCCCTCCCTGATGCGCTGCCCCGCTTCATCGAAGAAATAAAGCCGCGCCTCGTCAAAGGAAATACCGATCGCCCGGTCGATGTCCGACCGGAAATCGCGCGCCGCCTTGACCTCGATCTGCTTCGTTCCGGCCAGCACCGTCAGATAGGTCATGTCGCCCGTCGGCTCCACGCCGTAGACGAGGCCCTGCACATGGTCGCCGCCGACCCGGCAATCCTCGGGGCGGACGCCCAGCGTCATCTTGCCGTTCAGATGCGCGGGGCAGGGCACGCTGACGCCCGGTGCGACGAAACATCCGTCCTGCGCCATCGCCCTCGATCAGGTTCATCGGCGGGCTGCCGATGAAGCCCGCGACGAAGGTGTTGGCCGGGTCCGCGTAGATCTCGTCCGGCGTGCCGACCTGCTGGATCGCGCCCTTGTTCATGATGACGATCCGGTCCGCCAGCGTCATCGCCTCGATCTGGTCATGCGTCACATAGACGGTCGTGACCTTGCAGCTTTCGCTGCATGTGCTTGATCTGCACCCGCATGCTCTGGCGCAGCTTCGCGTCGAGGTTGGACAGCGGTTCGTCCATCAGGAACACCTGCGGCTGGCGCACCACCGCGCGGGCCAGCGCCGCGCGCTGCCGCTGGCCGCCCGACAGCGCACCCGGCTTGCGGTCGAGGAACGATCCCAGTTCCACCATATCCGCCGCCTGCCGGATCAGCGCGTCCTGTTCGCCCGCCGGGATGCCGCGCATCCGCAGCGGGAAGCGGATGTTCTCGTACACCGACATGTTGGGGTAAAGCGCATAGCCCTGGAACACCATCGCCACGTCGCGGTCGCGCGCGTCGATGTCGTTCACCACCTCGCCGCCGATCACGATCTGCCCGTCGCTCGGCGTCTCCAGCCCCGCGATCATCCGCATCGTCGTCGTCTTGCCGCAGCCCGACGGGCCCAGCAGCACCAGGAATTCCTCGTCCGCGATGTCCAGCGACATGTTCTGGACGCCGACAAAGCTGCCGTAGCGCTTGGCGATGTTCTGAAGATGGATCGACGCCATGATTTATCCTTTGACCGCGCCCATCGTCAGTCCGCGCGACAGGTGCTTCTGGATCAGGATCACCAGGATCAGGATCGGCACGAAGGCGATGAACGAGACAAGGGCGATTGCGTTGTAGATGACGCCGTCCGACCCGCCGGTGAAGTTCGCAAGCGCCACCGACATGGTGTAGGCCCGCGAGGTCGAGGCGATGAGCAGCGTGAACAGAAACTCGTTGATCGCGAAGATCGCGGCGATCACGGCGGCGGTGATGATGCCGGGCAGACAGGCGGGAATGATGATTTCCCACAGGATGCGCAGGTCGCCCGCCCCGTCGGTGCGCGCGGCATCCTCCAGTTCTTTCGGGATGTCCAGCATGTAGGACCGGATGATCCAGGTGACGAGGCTCAGGTTGACCGCCGCATAGACCAGCATCAGCGCCCAGACGGAATCCAAGCAGGCCCATCGTCTTGAACAGGAAGAAGATCGGCACCGCGACGATGGCGGGGGCCATCATGCGCGTGGACAGGATGTAGAACCCGATATCCTCGCGCCCCTTGAATTCATACCGCGACAGCGCGAAGGCCGCCGGAATGGCCAGCACCAGGTCGATGATGACCGACCCGCCGACCGCCAGCACCGAATTCCGCAGATACTGCGCGATCGGCCAGTCGCTGACCAGAAGCCGCCAGGCATCGAGCGAGAATGTCGGCCAGTAGATCGGCTGCGGGCTGATGATCTCGGTCCGGGGGCGGAAGGCGATGGTGAAGAACCACAGGATCGGCAGCAGGCAGACCAGCGCCCAGGTGCCGAGCACGACATAGCGCAGGATCAGGCTTTCGCCGCGTGTCCGGCGGGCCTTGCGGGTCCCGGCCATCAGCTTTTCCCCGAATGAAAGGCGCGCTTCACGACGGTCTGCGCGATGACCACGGTCAGGATCAGCATCAGCACGGACGCCGCGCTGGCATAGCCGAAGTTGAACATGCGGAACCCCTGCCGGTAGATGTAGTAGCTCATCGTCTCGGTCGCGCCGCCGGGGCTGCCTTGCGTCATCACGAAGACATTGGTGAACATCGTGGTGATGTCGATCCCGCGCAGCGTGACAGCCACCACGATGATCGGCCGCATCATCGGCAGGCTGATGTTCCAGAAGATCGCAGGCCAGCTTGCGCCGTCCAGCCGCGCGGCCTCTTCGATCTCCTGATCCTGGCTCTGCAGGCCCGCGACGAAGATGATGAACAGGAACGGCGTCCACTGCCAGACATCGGCCACGATCAGCGTCATCCGGGCCAGCGCGATCGAACCGATCCAATCCACGTTGCCCTCGATCAGCCCGATGCGCCCCAGAAGGTCGGAAATCACCCGCCCGTCGTTGAAGGCCAGCTTCCAGATGAAGGCCACAGCCGAGGGCATGAACAGCATCGGCATCAGATAGATGATCCGCCAGCCGCGGATGAAGGGGTCGCGGTAGGCGAAATAGGCGATGGATAGCGCGATGGCGGTCTGCAGCGTCAGGGAAATGCCGCCGATGATCGCGGTGTTGCCCAGAGCCGCCCAGAATTCGCGGTCGCGCAGGATCAGCGCGTAATTGTCGAAACCGGCCCATGTCCAGTTGACGAATTTGACCACGAACAGGCTCTGATAGATCGCGAAGAGCCCCGGATAGAGCGTGATCGCCATCAGGTAGAGCAGCGCGGGCGTCAGCAGCAGATAGGGAAACGCCTTGCGCAGAACGGGGCTTCTGCGGCGCGAGGGCTTGGGGGCGGCTTTCGCCGCCCCCTTCGCCGGAACCGAGGGAGCTTCAGTTCCCATCGGATCAGAACGGCAGCGCCTTGCCCGCGCCCACATAGAGGCCCGGCGCGACTGCGGCGTAGTTGATCGGCCCTGCGCCGTCCTTGAAGCCGTTCTTCTGCATGATCGACACCCAGGCCGCCTGACCGTTGTCCAGCGCCTCTTTCGCCGTGATCTGGCCGGTGATCGCCCGGTTGATCTCGTTCCCAAGCGCCTGCTCCATCTCGAACATCCCCGGCAGACGTGGGCTGCACCAGGCGTGCTCCAGGCTATTGGCCCAGACCTCCATCGGCTGCGACACGGCGCGCAGCTTTTCGTTGGACAGAACCGACCGGTATCCCGGTGCCACGCCGTTGGCATTGGCCTCGTTCATCGCCATGATCGACGACGTGGTCAGGAAGGCCAGCATCAGGAACGCGCCTTCCTTGTTCTGGCTGGTCGCCGTGACGACCGAGGTCGAGCCCGCGATGTTCGGCGGTGCGAAGACGCCGCCCGCAATGCGCGGTTCGTAGATCGTGACGAAGTCATCGACGATCTGGCTCTGGTCCGGGCGCATCGCCTGCGTGCCCGAATCCTGCCAGCTGATGTTCGCCGCGACCTGACCGCCGAGCCAGGCCGCGCGGTTTTCGCCCCAGCCCGCGCCCGACACGCCTTCGATGGCGTTCTTGGACAGGGCGAGGATGGTCTCCATACCCTTCATGCCCGCATCGGTGTTCAGGGTCGGGTTCCACTGGTCGTCGAACAGCATCATCCCGGCCTGCGCCGCGACGTGCTCCCACGTGTAGGTGGACCAGAAGCCGCGCGCGCCCAGCATCCCGAGACCGGCCACGCCGCCGCCGAGCTTGTTGGCTTCCGCGGTGATGCGGATCAGCTCGTCATAGGTCGGAACCGAGGTGGCCCGGTCGATCGGGCCCGCCCAGCACCTTTTCCATCACCGACTTGCGCAGATGAACCATCTGGATGTCGCAGTCGAACGGGATGCCGACCAGCTGGCCGTTCACATAGCCGTAGTTCAGCCGGTAGGTGTCATAGAAGTCGTCCAGCGGCAGCGCCCACTTGGCCGCGTATTCGTCGAGCGGAGCAAGGAAGCCCGGGGCCGCGAAGTCGCCGAGCCAGGCCGAGAAGAACTGCAGCGCGTCGAACGAGGCGTTTCCGCTGATGAATTCCGCAATCGCCTTGTCATAGATGCTGTCATCCGGGATCGGCACCAGTTCGACCTTGATGCCCGACAGCATCTCGAACGGCTTCAAGCCTTCGGCGGCGGATTCCTGGTCGGCCGCGCCGATGGCGAAGCGGACGGTGGTGCCGCCGAGTTCCGTGCGGACCTTGTCCCAGTCCACCGTGCGGATCCAGTCCTTGGCCGGATCCCACAGCGGCTCGTCGCTGAGGTTGTACAGCTTGCGGTAGTCCTCGCGGACATACCCCTCGACCGAAATCCCGTCGAGAACGGACTGGATGTCGGGCAGATGCGAATCGGCCAGCGCGGGCAGGCCGAGGCTGGCGGCCCCGGTGGCCGCGCCGAGCGCTGCGCCCGAACGCAGGAACGAGCGGCGGGACATGCCCCTCAAACGAATGGTCATTCTGATTGTCCTCCCTTTGGCGATACCTGATCGGTTACCCGCGTGCCGTGCAAGTCATGCGACAATGCGGTTTCCTCCGGCGCATTGCTTGTTCAGACCAGCGGAGCGTGAACTTTCGTCTCGCTATGATATAGTGTGTGCAGAACATTGATTGTGTCAATTGCCAATTTTTCGTCCCATTGCCGCATTGCAGCATGAACTCTTAGTTGACACATTGACAAATGTTCAATTATCGTCTGACACACGTCGCAGGAGGACCTCATGCCCACTAACGTTGCCCTGACGGGGCTGGCCCGCGATCTTGCCATCCGCGCGGACAGCGGCAAGCCGATCCGCATCGGCCTGGTCGGCGCGGGCGAGATGGGCACCGACATCGTTGCCCGCGTCGCGCACATGCGCGGGATCGAGATCGGGGCGATCAGCGAGCTGAAGCCGGGCGCGGCGCGCCGGTCGGTCGAAATCGCCTACGGCAACGGCGACCGGGTGGCCGAGGTTGCCACGGCGGACGCCGCGAACGCGGCGATGGAACAGGGCAAGGTCGCCGTCACAGACAACGTGCAGGCGCTGCTGGATGCCGGGCTGATCGACGTGGTCGTCGATGCGACGGGCATTCCATCGGTCGGCGCGGAAATCGGGCTGGCCGCGATGGAACGCGGCAAGCATCTGGTGATGATGAACGTCGAGGCCGACGTGACCATCGGGGCCTATCTGCGGTCCGAGGCCGACCGGCTGGGCGTGATCTATTCGCTGGGCGCAGGGGACGAGCCGTCGTCCTGCATGGAGCTGGTCGAATTCGTGTCCGCGATGGGCCACCGGATCGTCTAGCGCCGGCAAGGGCAAGAACAACCCCCTGAACATCGACGCGACGCCGGACGCCTATACGGATGAGGCGAACCGCCGCCACATGAACCCGCGGATGCTGGTCGAATTCGTGGACGGGTCGAAGACGATGGTCGAAATGGCCGCCATCGCCAACGCCACCGGCCTGATTCCCGACAGACCCGGAATGCACGGACCCGCCTGTTCGCGCGAAGACCTGAACAAGGTGCTGGTGCCGCAATCGGCGGGCGGCCTGCTGTCGTCGGGCGAGGGCAGGGTGGACTACACCATCGGCAAGGGCGTGGCCCCCGGCGTCTTCGTGGTGGCCGAGATGGACCATCCCCGCATCCGCGAGCGCATGGAAGACCTGAAGATGGGCAAGGGCCCCTACTTCACCTTCTTCCGCCCCTATCATCTGACCTCGCTTGAGGTGCCGCTGACCTGCGCCCGCGTGGTGCTTTACGGCAAGGCCGACATGGTGCCGATGGCGCGCCCGGTGGCCGAGGTCTGCGCCGTCGCAAAGCGTGATCTTGCGGTCGGCGACACGCTCGATCAGATCGGCGAATACTGCTACCGCGCCTGGATCATGGAGGCGGGCGAGGCCCGCAGCGCCAAGGCGATCCCCTGCGGTCTGCTGACCGGCGCGAAGGTGACGGCCCCCATCGCCAAGGGCGCGCTGATAACGACCGCGAACGCCGCCGTGCCCGACAGGCAGCAAGATCGCCGCCCTGCGCGCGCGGCAGGACAAGATGCTGGGCCTCTGACGATGACCGCCGCCGCCCAGGTCGCCGCCGACAACCGCCCCTTCGCGATCCGCGCCTATGCGCCGGAACGCCTGCGCGAGGCGCTGCGGCGAATGTACCTGATCCGCCGGTTCGAGGAGGGGGCCGAGGACAGCTACACGCGCGGCCTGATCCACGGCACGATGCACCTGTCCATCGGGCAGGAGGCCAGCGCGATGGCGACCTGCATGGACCTGACCGACAATGACAAGATCACCTCGACCCATCGCGGCCACGGGCACTGCATCGCCAAGGGTGCCGATGTGGGGCGGATGTTCGCCGAGTTCTTCGGCAAGGAAACCGGCTATTGCCACGGGCGCGGCGGGTCGATGCACATCGCCGACGTGAAGACCGGCAACCTGGGGGCCAACGGCATCGTCGGCGGCGGGCTGCCGATCGCGGTCGGTGCGGCGCTGACGGCCAAGCGGCTGGGAAAGTCCGACGTGACGGTCTGCTTCTTCGGCGACGGCGCGAACAACGAAGGCGCATTCCACGAATCGCTGAACATGGCCGCCGTCTGGAAGCTGCCGGTGGTTTTTGTCTGCGAGAACAACGGCTATGGCATGTCCACCTCGACCAAACGCTCGACCGCCGTGGTGCAGATCGCCGACCGCGCCGTGGCCTACGCGATGCCGGGCCGGACCGTTGACGGCAACGATTTCTCGGCGGTGGCCGAGGCGGTGCATCACGCGGTCGCCCGCGCGCGGGCGGGCGAGGGCCCGAGCCTGATCGAGAACCTGACCTACCGCTGGCGCGGGCATTCCAAGTCCGACCGCAACCGCTACCGGTCCAAGGACGAGATCGACGAATGGGTCGCCCGCGACCCCATCGCGCGGTTTCGAGGCGCAGCTGATCGCGCATGGCGTGCTGGACGCGGCGGGGGCCGAGGCCATCGCGGCGGCGGCGATTGCCGATGTCGAAGCCGGGATCGCATTCGCCAAGGCGAGCCCCGCGCCCGACATATCCGAAGTCACACGCTACGTCTACGCGGGGGCCTGAGATGAACGTCGCAGCGCCCGACCCCGCGACGCGCATCCTGTCCTACGCCGAGGCGATCCGCGAGGCGATGGCGCTGGCGATGGAGGCCGACCCGACCGTCATCCTGATGGGCGAGGATATCGGCGTCTATGGCGGCGCGTTTCAGGTCACGCTCGACCTGATCGACCGCTTCGGCCCCGACCGCGTGATGGACACGCCGATTTCCGAACTGGGCGGGGCAGGGGTGGCGGTGGGCGCGGCGCTGACCGGCCTGAAGCCGATCTTCGAGTTCCAGTTCAGCGACTTCGCGATGCTGGCGATGGAGCAGATCGTCAACCAGGCGGCCAAGCTGCGCTACATGCTCGGCGGCGAGGCGTCGGTGCCGGTGGTCTTCCGTCTTCCGTCCGGGTCGGGCACCGGGGCGGCAGCGCAGCACAGCCAGAGCATCGAGGCCTGGTTCGGCCATGTGCCGGGTCTGAAGGTGCTGCAACCCAGCACCCCCGAAGATGCCAAGGGGATGCTGCTGGCGGCGCTCGCCGACCCCGACCCGGTGATGATCTTCGAGCACAAGCTGCTTTACAAGATGAAGGGCCACGTGCCCGAGGGATACTATCCGACGCCCATCGGCAAGGCGCTGGTGCGGCGCAGCGGGACGGATGTGACCATCGTCGCAGGGTCGATCATGGTTCACCGCGCGCTGGAGGCAGCCGAGAAACTGGCCGCGGAGGGGATCAGCGCCGAGGTCATCGACCTGCGCTGCATCCGGCCCATCGACCGCGAGACGATCCTGACATCGGTCCGCAAGACCGGGCGGCTGATGGTGGTCTATGAGGGGGTCAAGGCGTTCGGCGTCGGGGCCGAGATTTCCGCAATGGTCGCCGAAAGCGATGCCTTCGACTTCCTCGACGCGCCGATCCTGCGGCTTGGGCGCGGCGGATGCGCCGGTGCCCTACAACCCCGATCTGGAACGCGCCTCGGTGCCGCAGGTCGAGACCATCGAGACCGCCGCCCGCCGTCTGGCCCGCCGCGAGGTCTGAATGCCCACCGAAGTCATCCTGCCCAAGGTGGACATGGACATGACCCACGGCACGCTCGCCGTCTGGCATGTGGCCGAAGGCGAGAGTGTCGCCAAGGGTGCGGCGCTGTTCGACATCGAGACCGACAAGGCCGCGATGGAGGTCGAGGCACCTGCGACGGGTCGCCTGCACGCCGTGACCGCGAAGCCGGGCGACAAGGTGCCGGTCGGGACCGTTGTCGCGCTGATCTATGCGGAGGGTGAGGCGGTCGGGGTTGTCCCGGCAGTTCCGGTTGTCGAAACGCCTGGCCCGGTGCCCAAGCAAGCCGCGACGGCACCCGTTCCGACGCCCGAACCCGCCGCGCCCGAACCCGCTGCACCCGCCGCGCCCGAAGGCACGCGGGCCACACCTGCTGCCCGCGCCGCCGCGCGCGTTTCCGGGGTGGCGCTGGCCGACATTCCCGGCACCGGCCCCCTTGGCCGCATCCAGCGCGAGGATGTAACGGCGCATCTCGACCGCGCGCCCGCCCCGGTCCCGTCCCCCGCGCATTGGTCCCCGCAGCCCGGACCCCTGCATGTGAGCCGCCGCAAGGGCGACGGGCCGCCCCTTGTCCTGATCCACGGCTTCACCGCCGACAGCCAGAGCTGGGCCCCTCTGGAAAAGGCCCTCGGCCCCGGCCGCGCCCTGATCCGCATCGACCTGCCAGGTCACGGCCGGTCCCCGCATCGCCGCATCGCCGGTTTTGCCGACCTCGCCCGGATGGTCACGGAAGCCTTCGATGACGCCACGCGTGATACCGACGCCGTCCACCTCCTCGGCCATTCCCTCGGCGCGGCGGTAGCACTCGCCATTGCCGACATCCGCCCCCGCCGCGTCGCTACGCTCTCGCTGATCGCGCCCGCCGGACTCGGCCCCGAGATCGACGCCGCTGCCTTGAGCGGCATCGTCCGCGCCACCCGCACCGAAAGCCTTGCCCCGTGGCTCCGCCGCCTGACCGCCACGCCGGAGGGCATCAGCGACGACTACGCCCGCGCCGCGATGAAGCTGCGGACCGACCCGGCTTTGCGCGCCGTGCAGGCCGACATGGCCGACGCGCTTTTCCCCGACGGTGTGCAGGCCTTCGACCTGCGCCCCGCGCTTGGCCGTCTCGACTGCCCGGCCAGCCTGATCTGGGGACGGCAGGATCATATCCTGCCGCAGTGCCCAGGCGCTTGCCGCCACCGGCGATTTCGCTATTCATCTTCTGGCGGGCGCGGGGCATATCCCGCAGATCGAATGCCCGGACCGGATCGCGCGCATCGTCACGCGGCATATCCGGGCCGGGGTGTCGCCCGAGAGGTAAGATGGCGTCAAGGAACCCGCATGCAGCCCGCGCTTCAGGATACCGGCCCGCGCAGTGAAACCGACCGGCTGCGCGCCCGCGCGATCTGGCTGTACCATGTCGAGGGCTGCACCCAGAACGACATCGCCACCCAGCTCGGCATCAACCGGGTGATGGTCGTCCGGCTGCTGGCCGACGCGCGCCGCCGGAACGAGGTGCGGGTGACGATTTCCGCACCTTTGGCCGAGCTGGTGGAACTTGAGCGGTCGGTCGAGACACGTTTCGGCATCGCGCGCGTCATCATCGCGCCCTTCACCGACCCGGACGAAGACCCGGTGCGCGTCATCGCGGCGGCGGCGGGCAACTTCATCTCGGGCCTGATGAAGTCGGGCATGACGGTCGGCGTCGGCTGGGGGCGCACGCTCTACAACACGCTGCCCTTCATCACCGGGGCGACGCTGGAGGATTTCCGCGTCGTCTCACTGCTCGGCGGCATTGCCGCCGCGCGGCGCTTCAACCCGGCGGAATTCGCCTGGCAGTTCACCGAACTGTTTCAGGGCGAAGGTTTCCTGATCCCGGCCCCGGCGGTGGTGGACAGCCCCGAGACCAAGCATGCGCTTCTGGAGCGCTGCGGGCTGGCCGCGATCTTCGAGATGGCGGACAAGCTGGACGTGGCGCTGCTGTCGGTCGGCGGCATCACCACGCTGACGACCAGCTACCGCACCGGCTATATCAGCGAATCCGACCGCCGGTCGCTGATCGAGGCGGGCGCGGTCGGCGATCTGCTTTACAATTTCATCGACGAGGCCGGCGACGTGGTGGCGCATGAGGTGAATGACAGGGTGATCTCGGTCAAACTGTCGCGCCTGCGCCGCACGCCCGAGCGGGTCCTGATTTCCGGCGGGCGCGACAAGCTTGTGGCGATGCGGGCGTCGATCCGCACCATAGCGCCGACAACGCTGATCACCGACGAACAGACGGCCCTGCGGCTGATGGACTGACGGGGGCCATAGCGCGCTAGAGCAGCCCGCGTCCCGCCAGATTGCGCATCAGCGCGCCGGTGCCGAAGGTCCATTCGGGGGCCTCGGTGGACAACCGCACGGTGTTGGTCAGCGACCCCAGCGCCGGGGTGGCGATGGTGACGACATCGCCCGGATGATGCGTGAAGCCCTGACCCGGCGCATCGCGGTCCTGCACGGGCGCGAACATCGTCCCGCAGTAGAGCATGAAGCCGTCCGGGTACTGGTGATGCCGCCCGCGCGCCTGTGCCACCAGATCGGCAGGGTCGCGGCTGATCTCGGCCATCGAGGACGCGCCCGTCATCGTGAAGCCGTCCGCGCCGGTGACGGTGAGGGTCAGGTCGAGACTGCGCACCGTGTCCAGCGTGAAGCCGTCATCAAACAGCCGGATGAACGGCCCGATGCTGGCGGCGGCGTTGTTGTCCTTGGCCTTGCCGAGCAGCAGAGCCGAGCGCCCCTCGACATCGCGCAGGTTCACGTCGTTGCCGAGGGTCGCGCCGACGATGCTGCCCGACGCCGTTCACCGCCAGCACGACCTCGGGTTCCGGGTTGTTCCATTTGCTGACCGGGTGCAGCCCGACGCTCGCGCCCCAGCCGACCGCCGACATCGGCTGGCCCTTGGTGAAGACCTCGGCATCCGGGCCGATCCCGACCTCCAGATACTGCGACCAGAGACCCTCGGCGATCAGCAGGCGCTTCACCTCGGCCGCCTCGGGCGATCCGGGGCGCAGGTTGCGTAAGGAATCGCCGATGACGCCCGCGACCCGCGCGCGGATTTCGGCGGCGCGGCTGGCGTCGCCCGCCGCGCGCTCCTCGATCACCCGCTCGATCATCGACCGTGCAAAGGTCACGCCGCAGGCTTTGATGGCCTGCAGATCGCACGGGGCGAGCAGGCGGGTGACGTCGGTGGTCGGTTCGATGCTGGCGGCCGCCAGATCGTCCAGCGCGCCGAGGTCCTCGCCGGGAACCGAGGCCAGATGCCCCGCCGGATCGGGCAGGTCCAGAAGCGCGCTGACCGTTGGGGCGGCGCGGGTCGTGACGTCCATGACATGCCCGTCACGGACGGTCACGACTGACGGCCCGATCCCGGCCCGCCAGACACGCCCGACGAACCGGCCATCCGGCGGCAGGGCAGGGGTCATGCGCCCGTCTCCCGCCTCAGACAAACCGGTTCCACAGGTTCTCCAGCCGTTCCTGCCGCCCCGAGCGTGGTTTCGGGTCAAGACCGTCTTTCAGCACCCGCGCCGAAATGCTCTCCAGCGTGCCCTTGTCCAGCATCGCCTTGGCCCCCGCGCTGTCCCAGCCCGCATAGCGTTCCGCCCGCGCCGCCTCCAGCGCGCCATCCGCCAGCAGCGCCGCCGCCGCCTTCAAGGCCCGGGCGCAGACATCCATCGCGCCGACGTGAGACAGGATAAGGTCAGCCGGATCAAGGCTTTGCCGCCTGATCTTCGCGTCGAAGTTGGTCCCGCCGGTTGTGAACCCACCTGCCTTCAGCACCTCGTAATAGGCCCGCGCCATTTCCGGCACGTTGTCGGGGAACTGATCCGTGTCCCAGCCCGACTGATAGTCGTTCCGGTTCATGTCGATCGACCCGAGGATGCCGAGGCTCGCCGCCAGCGCCAGTTCATGCTCGAACGAATGCCCCGCAAGGATCGCATGGCCCTGTTCGATGTTCAGCTTGACCTCGCCTTCCAGCCCGAAATCCTTCAGGAACCCGTAGACCGTCGCTGTGTCATAGTCGTACTGGTGCTTGGACGGTTCCTGCGGCTTCGGCTCGATCAGGATCGTGCCCTTGAAGCCGATCTTGTGCTTGTAGTCGACGACCATCTGAAGGAACCGCCCCGCCTGCCGCCGTTCGCGTGTCAGGTCGGTGTTCAGCAGCGTCTCGTACCCCTCGCGGCCGCCCCAGAGGACATAGTTCTCGCCCTTCAGGCGCAGCGTCGCGTCCATGCAGGATTTCACCGTCGCGGCGGCGTAGGCAAAAATATCCGGGTCCGGGTTTGTCGCGGCACCCGACATCCAGCGGCGGTGGCTGAACATGTTCGCCGTGCCCCAGAGGCATCGGGTCTTCGACCGTTCCATGTGCCCCGCGATGTGATCGACGACCGCGTCGAGGTTTTTCAGGCTTTCGGCGAAGCTCGCGCCTTCGGGGCGGATGTCCGCGTCATGCCAGCAGAAGAACGGCGCGTTCAGGATATCGAACATCTCGAACGCCACATCGGCCTTCATCTTGGCCAGTGCCACGGTATCGCCGAACCACGGGCGTTCCAGCGTCTGCCCGCCGAACGGGTCGCCGCCCGGCCAGGCGAAGGAATGCCACCACGCGACCGCAAAACGCAGATGGTCCTCCATCCGCTTGCCCATCAGAACCTCGTCCGGGTTGTAATGGCGGAAAGCGTAATCGTTTACGCTGTCGGGGCCTTCGTAGCGGACGGGCGGAATGCCCTTGAAGAAATCGGTCATGGCGGTGTCCTCAGGTGAGCGGAAGGATGGCGTCGCGCGCTGCGACATGGCGGGCGTGTCCGGCGTCGAAAGCGTCTGACAGGGCGGTCACCGGGTCGATGGTGCGCGCGATGGGCGGCATGGTGGCGATCTCGGCTCCGGCACCCGTAGCTGCCATCATCCCCAGCCGCGCGGCCCCGAAGGCGCCGCCGAAATCGCCCGCCGCAGGCAGGGCGACGGGCGTCCCGAGCGCCGTTGCAATTGCCGCCAGCCAGTAATCCGACCGCGACCCGCCACCGACCGCCAGCAGCCGGTCGATCCGTGTGCCGGTCGCCGCCAGCGCATCGCGGCAATCGCGGATAGCGAAGGTCACGCCTTCCAGCACCGCGCGCGTTGCGGCATCGCGGTCGGTCGCATGTTCCAGGCCGATGAAGGCCCCGCGAACGGAGGCAGAATTCAGCGGCGTGCGCTCGCCGCCCAGATAGGGCAGGAAGCGGGTCTTTCCGGGGGCTTTCAGGGACCCGAGATTGCCGGTCAGCGCAGCGGCATCGGTGCCTGCAAGGGTCGCGAACCAGTTGAGCGCATCGGTCGCGGCGAGGATCACGCCCATCTGATGCCATGTCCCGGGCAGAGCATGGCAGAAGGTGTGCACGGCGGTCGCCGGATCGGGCTGATACCCGTCATTGGCCGCGAACAGCACGCCCGAGGTGCCGAGGCTGACAAAGGCCTGACCGGCCTTCACCACCCCGACGCCGATCCCCGACGCGGCATTGTCGCCGCCGCCGCCCGCCACGACCACGCCTTTCGGCAGACCGAAACGCGCGCTCAGTTCCGGGCGCAGCGTGCCCGACACGTCCGACCCCTCGACCAGACGCGGCATGTGGCTGCGGTCCATGCCGGTCATCGCCAGCAGCGCGTCCGACCAGTCCCGCCGCCCGGTGTCCAGCCAGCCGGTCCCGGCGGCATCCGACATCTCGGCCACATGCTCGCCCGTCAGCCAGAGCCGAAGGTAATCCTTGGGCAAGAGCACCCTTGCGACGCGCGCACGAATGGCCGGTTCATGCGCCGCGACCCAGTTCAGCTTGGGCGCAGTAAAGCCCGGAAAACAGATATTCCCGGTCAGCGCGCGGAACCGCGGATCGGCGTCCAGCGCCGCCGCCTCGGCATGACTGCGCGTGTCGTTCCACAGGATGCAAGGGCGCAGCACGTTGTCGGCGTCATCGAGCAGCGTTGCCCCATGCTGCTGCCCTGACAGGCCGATCCCCCGCACGTTCGCCAGCGCATCGCCGGGCAGAGCGGCAAAGACCGCGTCCGCCGCCGCTATCCAGTCGGCAGGGGCCTGTTCGCTCCAGCTGTCCTGCGGGCGGCTGACCGTCAGCGGGGCCGAAGCCTCGGCGACGACGCGCTGCGCATCGTCGATCAGGATGCCCTTCAGACCGGACGTGCCGAGGTCGAGGCCCAGATACATCGCTCACGCGGCCTTGGCAGGCTTTTTCCCGAGGATGATCATCCCGAGGATATCCTCGTCGGTGACTTCGTTCACATTGACCGTGCCGACCAGCTGGCCGTTCTTCATGACGCTCGCACGGTCGCAGAGCTTCATCACGTTGTGGATGTCGTGCTCGATCAGGAAGATGCCCAGCCCTTGGGCCTTCAGCTCCTGGATCAGTTCCGAAACCATCTGTGTTTCTTGCGGACCAAGAGCCGCCGTGGGTTCGTCCATGATCAGGATCTTGGCATTGAAATACACTGCGCGGGCGATGGCGACCGACTGCCGCTGGCCGCCGGACAGGGCGCTGACCGGCACGTTGAACTTGCGGAAGTTCGGGTTGAGACGCTTCATGATCTTGCGCGTCTCGGCCTCCATCTTGGCGTCGTCCACAAGTCCCTTTGCCACCAGTTCGCGCCCGAGGAAGAGGTTCGAGGCAGCGTCGAGGTTGTCGGCAAGCGCAAGGGTCTGGTAGATCGTCTCGATGTTCAGCGACCGGGCGTCGCGGGGATTGTGAATCTCGACCTTGTCGCCGTTGATCCGTATCTCGCCCGAATCCATCCGGTAGGCACCGGACAGGCATTTGATCAGCGTCGATTTGCCCGCGCCGTTGTGGCCCAGAAGCCCGACGACCTCGCCCGGATAAAGGTCGATCGAGACGTGATCGACCGCGCGGATGCCGCCGAAGGCGATCGAGACGTCGCGCATCTCGACCAGAGGGGTGCGGGTATCGGTCATTTCGAAAGCCCCAGACGTTTGCGGTAAAGGATATCGACCCAGACGGCGATAACGAGGACGAGGCCCACGATGATGTTCTGGAATGGCGTATCGACGCCGACCATCGCCATGCCCGATTGCAGCGACTGCATGATCAGCGCGCCAAGCACCGCACCATAAATCGTGCCGACCCCGCCCGCCAGCGCGGTACCGCCGATGACGGCTGCAGCGATGACGCGCAGTTCCTCCAGCATGCCGATGTCGTTGCCGTGGCTCTGCAGGCGCGCCTGCGCGATCAGCGCTGCCAGTCCGCAGAGGAACCCCATCAGCGCAAAGACCTTGACCGTCAGCAACCGCGTGTTGATGCCCGACAGCTCGGCTGCATCCGGGTTTCCGCCCGCCGCGAAGATATAGCGCCCGAACCGCATCTTGCGCGCGATGACGGTCATGGCGACGGCGACCGCGATCAGGATCAGGACCGAAATCGGCAGGCCGTGCATCGCGGTATAGCCCTCGGGCATCACCTCGCCCCGGGCCTCGAACAGCCGCTTCAGCTTGGCTGCGGGGATCGGATAGCGCGACAGCCAGCCGACGAACAGCAGGATGGTGCCGACGATCAGCGCCATCATCACGCCCTCGGCCCAGACCGGTTTCACGATGAACCCGTGCCGCTGCTTGTTGCGCCGCGCCGACAGGGCGACATAGACGGCGACCGCTGCCGCGACAACGCCCAGCACCCAGCTTGCGGATGCGCCCAGCACGCCTTCGGTACCGCCGAACATCAGAAGGTTCGGATCGGTCAGCGACACCGACTGGCCGTTGGTGGTGAACCAGTTGACGTTGCGCCAGACAAAGAGGCCGCCCAGTGTGACGATGAAGGACGGGATGCTCTGATACCCCACCAGCCAGCCGGTCAGCGCGCCCATCAGGGTTCCGGCGGCAAGCCCGACGACGATGGTGGCCACCAGGATAACGGGCGAGCCGTATTCGAGGCCGAAAAGGTTCGGCAGCCATTGCGACTGGCTCATCGCCATCACGGCGGAACACATGGCAAGCATCGAGCCGACCGACAGGTCAATGTGGCGCGCGACGATCACAAAGACCATGCCGCAGGCCATGATGGCGACCGGAACGGTCTGCACCGCGATATTGAAGACGTTGCGCGGCCCGACAAATGTGCCGCCCGTCCAGATCGTGAAGACCACGGCGACTGCGGCGAAGGCTGCGAGCATGCCCAGGAGCCGAGGGTCAAGCTCCAATGTCGCCGCTATGCTCCGCTGCGGAGCGCCGTCGCGGGCAGTCTGGCCAGCATCCGTCATGTCGCGATCCTCCCCCGATACGCCTTTGCGGCGCGCCCCTTTTGTTCAGACTTTCGTTCTGTCTGCCGTTGACCTGGCGCCCCGGCACGGGGCCGGGGCGCCAGATTTTCAACCCGAAGCCGGGATTATTCGCAGACGGCCACGCCGCTGACGCCCGCGCAGAGGACGTCCTTGGCGATCCAGCCCGCATCAAGGACGAGGTTCAGGTTGTCCTTGGTGATCGGCTGCGGCGCGAGAAGCATCGCATTCACTTCTTTGCCGCCCGGCGTGGTGAACTTGATCGCACCCGGAACCGCGTCCAGCGCCGCACCGCCAGCCAGTGCGACGGCGATCTCGCCTGCCGCCTTGCCAAGGGCCCGGCTGTCTTTCCAGACCGAGACGGTCTGGGTGCCCAGCGCCACACGGTTCAGCGCGGCCATGTCGCCGTCCTGACCCGAAACCGGGATCCCGGCCATGCCCTGAGCGGTCAGCGCCGCCACGACGCCACCGGCGGTGCCGTCGTTCGAGGCGACCACGGCATCGACGCCGTTGTCCGCCTCGGTCAGGATCTGCTCCATGTTCTTCTGCGCGTTGGCGGGCTGCCAGTCATCGGTATAGGCTTCGGCGACGATGGTGATGTCACCGGCGTCGATCGCCGCCTGCAGCACTTCCTGCTGGCCGCCGCGCAGGAAGTCCGCGTTCGGATCGACGGGCGAGCCCTTGATCATCACGTAGCGGCCCTTCGGCATCGCCTCCAGAACGGCGCGCGCCTGCATCCGGCCGACCTCGACGTTGTCGAAGGTCAGATAGAACGCCCGCGGGTCGTCGATCAGACGGTCATAGCCCACGACCGGGATGCCAGCGTCGGCCGCAGCGTCAAGCGCCGGTCCGATGGACGCCGAATCCTGCGCCAGAACGATCAGCGCCGAACAGCCCTGCGTGACCAGACCTTCGATGTCTGCCAGCTGCTTGGTCGCCGAGGTCTGAGCGTCGGCCGAAACATAGGCGGCCCCGGCTGCATCGAGTGCGCCCTTGATTGCGGCTTCGTCCGTCTTCCAACGCTCTTCGCGGAAGTTCGACCACGACACGCAGACCGTCATGCCGTGGCTTTCCGAGAAAGCAGGCGTCGTGAACCCTGCCGCCAGAACGACGGCAGCAATAAGAGTCTTGTGCATATATACCTCCCACAGGTCGGGCCAGCACCGGCCCCTCTCGGCGGATTCGCCGCAGTGGCGGGAAAATGCGGCCAATAATTTCAGTTGTCAAATTAAAAAGAACCGCCCAGACTTGCGGCGCACAAGGATAGGGCAGCGATGTGCTGCGATGCAGCAATAATTGGTCGGACTCGGTGTCATATCTTTCGTCTTTAGTTAGCGAGGCGAAGTAATGTCTGCGGCGGATTCAGGGGACGGCCTTCGGATGGGGGCCGAATCCGGTGGTTGCGGTCCGCTGATCCCGCCGCTGTCGGAATCCATGCGGCCGCTGCGCCAGCAGATATTCGAACGGGTCCGCGCCGCAGGGTTCATGCCCCGGGTCGAGGTTGCCAGGGAACTGTCGGTCAGCCCCGCGACGGTGACGACGCTGACGTCCGAACTGATCGAGCGCGGACTGCTGATGGAAATGACCACGGCCCGCGACACTGACGGCGGACGCGGCCGCCCGGCCGTGTCGCTGGGCGTGCGGGCCGACGCGCATCTTGTCGCGGGCATCAAGCTGTCGGACCGCGAACATACCGCCGTGATCGTCGATTTTGCGGGAACGCTGGTGGCGGACGAGGCGATACCGCGGCGTCCCGGCGCGATGCATCTGCGCGATATGGTCGACGTCACCGAAACACTGCTGGACCGCATCTGCGCCCGCGCCGGCGTGGATCGGCGCGATCTGACCGCTGTCGGCCTGGCGGTTCCGGGATTTGTCGACACGCAGCGCGGTGTCGTGCACTGGTCCTCGGTCATCGCTGAACGCGAGGCCCCGCTGGTCAGCGCAGTGTCGAGCCGGATCGGCATTCCCGTCTACATCGACAACGACGCGAACCTTGTCACTCTCGCGGAGCTGTGGTTCGGCGCGGGCCGCATGCTGTCGGACTTTGCGGTCGTGACCATCGAACATGGCGTCGGCATGGGGTTCGTCATCAATCACCGCATCTACCGCGGCGCGCGCGGCATCGGGCTGGAACTTGGCCATACCAAGGTGCAGCTTGACGGCGCGCTCTGCCGCTGCGGCCAGCGCGGCTGCCTCGAGGCCTATGTCGCCGACTATGCGCTGGTGCGCGAGGCGACAACCGCGATGAACTGGAGCGGCCGTGACGCCCGGTCGGTCAATTCGATGCTGGAATTGCTGTTCGAACAGGCCAAGGCGGGCAATCCGGCGGCACGGTCGATCTTTCACAGGGCCGGGCGGTATCTGGCACTGGGGCTGGCGAATGTGATCAACATCTTCGATCCCGCGCTGATCATCCTGTCGGGCGAGCGGATGAAATACGACTATCTGTATGCCGGGGACGCGCTGGCCGAGATTCAGACGATGTCGCTGCAGACCGGACGGGTGCCGCCCAGGATCGAGATCCATGCCTGGGGCGACCTGCTGTGGGCGCATGGCGCGGCCGCACTGGCCCTGTCAGAAATCACCGACCGGATTTTCGGCCCGGCGCGGTCCTGAAGGCCGGTGGCTTGCCGAAAAACGAAAGGCACCCCGCAGGGTGCCAGTCAGACGGATCGGGCCGGAACGGGCGGGTCAGCCGCCCCAGGTGCGCACCGGCCCGCAATCCATATGCACGAAGTTCGACCGCGAATACTTGCCGACCCCGCCCGCCGAACAGGCTGACGCCGCCTTGTACATCTGGCCAACGCTGCGCGACTTCAGCCGCAGGTCCGCAGCCTGACCCTTCATGTGCAGCGAATTGCGCGCAACGCCGCGCGAATTCTCACGCAGCATGGCGTTGGTCGAGGCGCTGCGGTAGCCCGACAGCATCATGTAGGGTTCCGAAACATCCATCAGACGATGCGCCGCAGCCGCGATGTCGATGGTGCGCGCGTCGATCTTCTTCTGGTCATCCGTGCGCCAGTCGCGCATGAAATACGTGATTTCCTTCAGGGCCTCGGGAATGTACTCGCCTTCGATCCAGTAGATCGTGTCAAGACTTTCGCCGGTGCGGCCCGAATACATCCGGATGCGGCGGACATCGCCGCCGCCGCGAAGCAACCCGAATGCGTTGGCGAAAGTCGGTGCGGCGACCACTGCTGTCGCGGCAAAGGCAGCAATCAGCCCACGCCGCGAAATACCCGTCGGTGTCGATCCGTCCATGTCAGATGCGCCTGTCCCGTCGCTTTATGCCGCCTTTTCAGCGGCTTGATCGTCACGAAGTTTCCCCAAGTGCTTCACGCTTATGCCACAGTGCGCCGGACCCGCCAACCCGGCAATTGTCGACGGATCGGAAATGCCCGCCCTGTAGGCAGGTTTTTGCTGAAGCGGACCGCAGATGCCACGAAAACCGCCGTTTCCGTTGACCGTTGCCGGAATGCGACACCCGCGCATCCACTGGCAGAAACGTGAGTGGACAGCCCTGATCGCTTGGCTGAAAGTCGCCGATAACGTGGCCGTGATAAAGAATTTGAGGGTTAGATGAGGGTTTCAGTGGACCGCTTTTCGCCGGCGGCCTTTCGGGTGATCTGCGCCGTTGCGGCGCTGTCGGTCTTCACCCCCGGTTCGGCGGTCGCCGCCGTCGATCTCGCCGCCTTCCGCCAGTCGGTGGCCGAGACCGCGTCGTCCGTCGATGCTCTGGCCGATTTCTACCGCAGCCGCGATTTCGCCCCGCTCTGGACGACGGCCGCCGATGCGGCGCGGCGCGAGGCGTTCTTCCGCGCGCTCGACGGTGTCGCCGATCACGGACTGCCGCCGGAACGCTACGATGCCGAGGGTCTGCGCGCGGAATTCGCGGCACTGGCGTCGGAACGCCAGCGCGGCGCGCTGGAAGTGCGGATGTCGCAGACGTTCATGAACTACGCCAAGGACCTGCGCACGGGGCTGCTGACGCCCTCGGCCGTCGACGGCGGCATCGTCCGCGCCGTGAACCTGCGCGACCCGCTGGCAAGTCTGCGCGGCTTTGCCGTCTCGGACCCGTCCGAGTATCTGCGCGGCCTCCAGCCTTCCGCCCCTGAATACGCTGTTCTGATGAAGGTGCGGCTTGATCTGCTGGCGGCGATGGCGACCGGCGGCTGGGGCGCTGCCGTTCCGGTCGCGCAGCTCGATCCCGGCAGCGAAGGCCCGGCGGTCGTTGCCCTGCGCGACCGTCTGACGACGATGGGCTATCTGCGCCCCGGTCCGGCCGCGGTCTATGACGCCGAGATGGAAAAGGCCGTGCAGCTGTTCCAGCTGAACCACGGCCTGACTGCGGACGGAGTCGCGTCCGAGGCGACGCTGGAAGAGATCAACCTCGGTCCCGAAGCGCGTCTGCGGTCGGTGGTCGTGGCGATGGAACGCCTTCGCTGGATGAACGGCACCGACCTTGGGCAGCGGCACATCTGGGTCGATCTGCCGGATTTCACAGCGAAGATCATCGACGACGGCAAGGTGACGTTTGAAACTGTGACCGTGGTGGGGATGAATCAGTCCGACCGGCGCAGCCCGGAGTTTTCGGACGAGATGGAATTCATGGTCATCAATCCGACCTGGAATGTGCCACGGTCCATCACCGTCAAGGAATACCTGCCGATGCTGCAGAAGAACCCGAATGCGGCGGGTCATCTGCGCATCGTCGACCGGCGCGGGCGGGTAGTTGACCGGGGCGCGGTCGATTTCACGCAGTTCACGGCGGGCAACTTTCCCTTCTCGATGTCGCAGGCCCCGTCGGACGAGAACGCGCTGGGTCTCGTCAAGTTCATGTTCCCCAACCAGTGGAACATCTATCTGCACGATACCCCGTCGAAGTCGCTGTTCCAGAAAGAAGTGCGGGCCTACAGCCACGGCTGCATCCGCCTCGGTGCGCCGTTCGAATTCGCCTACGCGCTGCTCGCCCGCCAGACTGACGATCCGGAAGGCGAGTTTGCCCGCCATCTGAACACGCGGGCCGAAAACGCGATTCCGCTGACGGACCATGTGCCCGTGCACATCGTCTATTTCACCGCCTGGCCGGACGCACGTGGGCGGATCGAATACCGCCGTGATGTTTATGGCAGGGATGGGCGGATTTTCGACGCGCTTCAGGCCGCCGGGGTGGAACTGCCGTCGGTTCAGGGCTAATCCCGCAGGCGCAACCCGCAGGCGGACGGAAATGGGCCACAGGCTTTCTGACATTGCTGCGGCCCTCGGCGCGCGGGTCGAGGGCGACGGCGGCCTGGTTATCCTCCGCGCCAGCGAACCGCAGTCGGCGGGGCCGGAAGACCTCGCCCTGGCGATGGACCCAAAATACGCGGACGGGCTTGCAGTGGGCAGTGCGCGCGCAGCCGTCCTTTGGGACGGGGCCGACTGGCGGGGCCTGGGTCTTGCGGCGGCGCTGTTCGTGCCGCGTCCGCGCTTCGCCATGGCGGGCCTGACCCGTATCCTCGATCCCGGTCCCCGGATTGCCCCCGGACAGCACGCGTCGGCGGTCATCGACCCGTCCGCTGTCCTCGGGCCGGGTGCCGCCATCGGCCCGTTTGTCGTGATCGGCGCAGGCGCGGTCATCGGCCCGGATGCCCGGATCGCGGCGCATGTCAGCATCGGAGCGGGCGCGCGGATCGGTGCGGATGCCCTGATTCTCGAAGGCGCGCGGATAGGGGCGCGCGCGATGATCGGCGACCGTTTCATCTGCCAGCCCGGCGCGGTGATCGGGTCGGACGGGTTTTCCTTTGTCACGCCCGAAAAATCGGGCGTCGAAGCGGTGCGAAAGACCCTGGGCACCCGCGATGATCCCGATCCGCAAGCCTGGACCCGCATTCATTCGCTGGGGGCCGTCCGGATCGGCGATGATGTCGAGATCGGCGCGAATGCCTGCATCGACCGCGGCACGATCCGCGACACCGAGATCGGCAGCGGGACCAAACTCGATAACCTCGTCCATGTCGGCCACAACGTCCGCATCGGGCGTGACTGCCTGCTCTGCGGGCAGGTCGGCATCGCCGGATCGGCGGTCATCGGCGACCGCGTCGTGCTTGGCGGGCAGTGCGGCGTCAGCGACAACATCTTTGTCGGCGACGATGTCATCGCGGGCGGGGCCACCAAGATATTCACCAACGCGCCCGCCGGTCGCGTGCTGCTCGGGTCGCCCGCCATGAAGATGGACGCGAACATCGAGGCGTGGAAGAACATCCGCCGCCTGCCGCGCCTGTTCCGAGATGTGGCGGCGCTTCGCAAAGGCGTTACGGGTACAGGCGAAACACGCGGACGAGGGGGACGCGGAATGACCGGTGCAGGACCAGGTGATCCGCGATCATCGCCGAACAGGCCGTGCTCGACCCGGCCGAGGTGAAACCCGGAATGACACTGGCTGAACTCGGCGTTGACAGTCTGGGCATGGTCGAAGCGATCTTCGCCATCGAGGAGACGTTCGACGTGACGGTGCCGTTCAATGCCAACGAACCTTCGGCGTCGGATTTCGACATCTCCTCCGTCGCCTCGGTCATCGCGGGGGTCGAACGGCTGATCGCCGCGAAATGAAGCGGGTTGCGATCACCGGGGCAGGGACGGTCAACGCCCTCGGCCTTGACGTGCCCGCGACGCTGGACGCCTTCCGCGAAGGGCGCTGCGGCATCACCGCGCTCGACTTCCGTGACGTGGACCGGCTTGGCGTCAGGATCGGAGGTCAGGTGCATGGCTGGGACCCCGAGGCGCATTTCAACCGCCAGCAGATCGCGCTTTACGACCGGGTGACACAGTTCACGATGGTCGCCGCGAAACAGGCCATCGACCAGTCGGGCATCGACACGCGCGGCAAGCTGGGCCTTGACGCAGGCGTCGTTCTGGGCACGGCGGGCGGCGGGGTGAACACCTGGGACGAGAATTACCGGGCGGTCTATGAGGAGGGCAAGAACCGCGTCCACCCCTTCGTCGTGCCGAAGCTGATGAACAATGCCGCCGCCGCCCATGTCAGCATGGAATGGGCACTGCGCGGCCCGTCCTTCACGGTGGCCACCGCCTGCGCCAGTTCCAACCACGCGATGGGCCTGGCGTTCCAGATGGTCCGGTCGGGCATGGCGCGGGTGATGGTGACGGGCGGGGCCGAAGCGATGCTCTGCTTCGGCGGCGTCAAGGCCTGGGAAGGTCTGCGCGTGATGTCGCGCGACGCCTGCCGCCCGTTTTCCGCGAACCGCAACGGCATGGTGCAGGGCGAGGGCGCGGGGGTCTTCGTGTTCGAGGACTGGGACCACGCGCAAGGCGCGGCGCGCCGACATCCTGGCCGAGGTTGTGGGCTTCGCGATGTCATCTGACGCGGCCGACATCGTGCTGCCGTCGCAGCAGGGGGCCGAACGCGCCATCGCCGGGGCGCTGGCCGACGCGCGGCTGAACGCGACGGATGTCGGATACATCAACGCGCATGGCACCGGGACGGCGGCCAATGACAAATCCGAATGCGCGGCGGTGGCGCATGTCTTCGGGCGCGCATGCCGACCGGCTGATGATGTCATCGACCAAGTCGATGCACGGCCATGTCATCGGCGGCACCGGCGCGGTCGAGCTTCTGGCCTGCATCATGGCGCTGCGCGACGGGGTGATCGCGCCGACCATCGGCTATGAGGAGCCGGACCCGGAATGCGCGCTGGACGTGGTGCCGAACACCGCCCGGCAGGCAAAGGTCGGGGCGGTGCTGTCGAACGCCTTCGCCTTCGGCGGGATGAACGCGGTGCTTGCGCTGAAGAAGGCATAGGGCCTTACTGTCCGCCGCGGCTTATCCCCGCCGCCGCCCGCTCCGCCGCTCGCGCTCCGGTCCCGGCTCGCCGGTCCCGTCGGAGGCCGACGAGAACCCGCCCAGCAGGTCCGCGATCCGTTCCAGCGTCGGGCGGTCGCCTTTCGGGCGCGACTCCAGTGCCGCCCGCATCGCGCGCAGATGGTCGGGCATGGTGCCGCAGCAGCCGCCGATGATCGTGACACCCGCGTCCCGCGCCAGGACGGCATATTCAGCCATCAGATCCGGCGTGCCGTCATAATGGATATGTCCGTCATGATACTTCGGAATGCCCGCATTGCCCTTGGCGATCAGCGGGCGTTCCGGCCCTGCCGCGACAAAGCCGAGCACGGTCCGCATCAGGTCCGACGCGCCGACACCGCAGTTCGCGCCAAAGGCGATGGGCGGGTTCGGCAGCTTTTCGACCATTGCGACCATCGCGGCCGAAGTCAGGCCCATCATCGTGCGTCCCGCCGTGTCAAAGCTCATCGTGCCGCACCAGGGCATGCCTGCCAGCGCGATGCCTTCGGCGGCGGCGGCGTATTCCTCGGGCGCGCTGATCGTCTCGACCCACAGCACGTCGGCGCCGCCTTCCTTCAGACCTTCGGCCTGCTCGTGGAACATCTCGACCGCGCGGGAATGCGTCAGCGTGCCCATCGGCACCATGATCTCGCCCGTCGGACCCATTGAACCGGCGACGATGACCGTCCGCCCGGCCTTGTCCGCGATCGCCCTGCCAAGCTCGGCCCCGACGCGGTTCAGTTCGCGCACGCGGCCCTGCGCCTGGTGCAGCTTCAGGCGGCTAGCGTTGCCGCCGAAAGTGTTCGTCAGGAACAGGTCCGACCCCGCATCGACCGCACCCTTGTAAAGCGTCGTGATTTTGTCCGGTGCGTCGGTGTTCCACAGTTCAGGCGCTTCGCCTGCGGACAGGCCCATGTTGAACAAGTTCGTGCCCGTCGCGCCGTCAGCGAGGATCCAGTCATTGGCCGCAAGCAACCGCGACAGGGCGTTCGGCGGGGTGTCGGCCATGGATCGTCTGCCTTTCTGGCGGCGCGGCGATGCCGCGAAAACGTGTCACCCCGGTTTCGCATGGTCCCGCCCGGATTTCAAACCCTCTCGGATGCCGGGCGATTGGTCGGGCGACGGATGGACCGATGGGTCAAGCCGCCCGGATCACCGCAGGCATGTGATGCGGCCCGGCGGCTGCCTTGCCCACTGCGTCCCCGGCATCCGCGACCGGCAGCGCTGCGGGCAGGGGGCCGGGCCAGCGTACCCGCGCCGCCACGGTGATCGCCCCGATCAACAGGTCCGACAGACGCGGGGCGGCGATGTCACTGCGGGACGAAGGCCGGGGCGAAGGCGGCCTTGAACTGATGCAGGCCCGGTCCTGACAGCCGCGACAGCCCCCGCGCCACAAGGCGCGCCGCCAGCCCGCGACGCGGGTCGGGTCGCGGCGGCAGCCCTGCCAGCGACAGGCGCGCGACGCCAAGGCGTGCCGCGTCCGCCAGCGCCGCCGCGACCAGCGCGTGCATCGTGCCTTCGGGCATGTCCGGCCCGTGCCGCATCAGGTCCAGCGCCCATTCGTCCGGCGTGACGTGAAAGGTCGCAAAACCTGCAAGCCTGTCCCCGGCACGCGCCAGATAAACGTGCTGGCCCGCGACATAGGCCGGATCGTAGCGGCCCATGGAAAAGCCCCGTTCGGCCCCGCGCAGCCGCGTCCAGTCTGCCGCGACCGCTGCCATTTCTGCGACCGGCAGGTCGGTTCCCAGCGAAACGGTGACACCCGCCCGCGCTGCCCGGCGCAGCTTGCGCCGCAGCTGCGCGCAGGCCGGTTGCGACAGGTCCGCCCGTGCCGGGCGCAGCACCGCCGCGCGCGCGACCGGCAGGACAAGCCAGCCCGCTCGCCGTGCGACCGCCGCCGCGCGCGGCGATATCCGGTACAGACAGGCCGCGCGCCCGAGTCCGACGTGCCGCCTGGGCGAGGCCGTCGAAGACAGGCCGCATGTCGCCCGATCCGGCCGCCGCAGGATCAAACAGCCCGACCAGCGTGTTGCGCGTCATGGCCGTGACTATCACCGCGCCGCCGGGAAGCGACAGGGCACCATGCTCGCCCTGACGGCAGACCAGCGCCTCGGCGGGTCCGCTGGCCGTTACGCGGCGCAGGGCGGCGGACATCAGGGCGCCGCCGGGCGGCACCAGGACCGCATCCGCTGCTCCGGCCTCTGCGTGCCGCACATGCCTGACCGGGCCAAGGATCAGGATCGCCGCTGCGATGACCCCGGCGCGACGAAATAGACAACGCGGTAGCAGAGGACTGCAGCCAGCAATTCCTCGATTCCGCCGCAGGCAGCAGCGCGATCATCAGCAGCTCGAACGTCCCGATCCCGCCGGGGGTCGACAGGATCAGGCCCGCCAGCGTCGCAATCAGAAACGCCGCCATGAAATCCGCAGGCGGAATGCCGGTTCCGGCGGGCAGGAACAGCCAGAGCGCAGCCCCGGCCGCCGCCAGATCGATGCAGGTGAAGGCCAGTATCCGCAGGACGACCGCAACGCCCGGCACCATCCGCCCGAACCGGGATGCCGGATTGTCGGGCGCTACGGCGCAACAGACGATCAGCGCCGGGCACAGGGCCGCGATGGCAAGCGCCGCCCAGGTCAGCGGGGCAGGCAGCGGCAGGTCCGATATCGTAACGGACGCCGCCACGACAACGGTCATCGCGGCGATGAACGACAGCGAAACCGGCGCCGACAGGCCCATTGCCGCGCGGGGGCCGATGCCCGGCAGCATCCGCCAGCGGGCCAGTGACCCGACCAGCGGCCCGAATCCCAGAAGCTGGCCCAGCGCGATGGCGACCCGTCCGGCGCGCAGGGCTGTCGCGGCGGCCGTGCCCGTGCGCAGGTGCCGGTGCATCGCGAGGTCGTACTGCCCGATCGCCCAATAGCTGACGGCGGTTGCAGCCAGCGCTGCGGTCCACTGCCAGATGCCGAAGCCCGCCACCGCCGCACGGATGCGCGCCCAGTCGATCCCGTCCAGATGCCGCAGCAGGATCAGCGTCAGGGTCAGCCCCGCCGCCATCGGCAGGGCCTGGCGCAGGGCCGGGTCAGACAGGTCCGCCACCGGCGCGGCTGCCCCGCGGGCACCCCGGCGATCTTGTCCCGCCCGCCGATCAGGGACAGTCGGACCCGCGCTTTTTGTTCCCTGACCACAGGTGCCCTCATCCCGCCACCCTGTTGCAGGGCGCAGCTTCGGGCAGGCCTAGCAGGCAAAGCGTTCAGATGGGCTTAACTGCCCACGTCGCGCGTTTCCGCGAACCGCTCAGGCTTCGTTCATCAGCTGGCGTTTGGCCTCGACCATGAGCGTTGCCATCTGCGCGCGGATCGCCCCGGCATCGGCCTTGCCGCCCAGGTCGGCGGAAATCTTGCGGAAGACATCGTCGTCGCCCGCCTCTTCGAAGTCCGACGCCACGACCTCTTTCGCGTAAGCCGCCGCGTCGTCGCCGGATTTTCCCATCAGCCCCGCCGCCCACAGGCCGAGAAGCTTGTTGCGCCGCGCCTCGGCACGGAACTGAAGATCGGCGTCATGCGCGAACTTACTCTCGAAGGCGTTCTCGCGGTCGTCGAAGGTGGTCATGTCTGGCCCCGTCCGGTGAAAGGATGCCGCCCATATGGCCACAGGTGGCCCGCGCCGCAAGCCCCGTCAGCGCCTTAGGGTGCGGCCGGGCGGTTGTAGCGGGTCGCCGTGAGCCGGTCCGACACCGCGCTGGATTTTGTGTCCATCCAGCCAGCGGCGCGGAATGCGGTGCGGACGGCGGCGTCGCCGGGATCGGCCGCGGCCCTTTGGCATAGACGCACC
>CAVTXE010000008.1:0-290804 GCA_963738635.1 uncultured Alphaproteobacteria bacterium
GGTGAGCAGCTTGTCTTCCTGCGGGGTCAGATTGCCGCGGCACTTCTGTTCCAGCACGCCCAGCAGATCGATGAAGTGCCGCGCCAGGGGGAGATGCTGCATCGGCTCCGCGGCGCCCTGGGGGCGGGATCAGCCCCATTGCCGTCATGGCCTGGGTGGCAAACATCTGGACGAGGATCGAGAAGTCAGTGCCGGGCGGCATGCGGTCGGATGCCGTGGTCTGTGGCTGAGGCGGTGTCGATCCGGCCGAGGACTGCTGATCGCGAGCGCCGTGGTTCGGACTTGACGCGATCCTTCCAGTCCTCGTCGGAGTGGATATCGAGTCGGGGGAGGGGGAGTCGGATTGATTCTGGGGCATTGCAGACCTCGTGACCGGGTGGACTTCTACGCCGGCGGCACCAGCCGCCTAGTCCGCAGGGGGTGAAACCGCCGCCTTCGAGCACAGGTGTGGATCACAGCAGGAAGTGTCCCCTGGCACAGTTGAACGGACCGTCCGCACCTGGAAGTGACGCTTTGACAACTGTCCGGGACACTGGACTGCGGAACCCTCGGGCACGGTTGTCGCGGAAATAGCCGTCAGCGGGCACGGGCGGCGGGGGAACCGACGACCGGGGTTTTCACAAATCGTGGGATTTCGGGGATTTCGTGCTCATTCGACCTGTCGCGGCAGGTGGTGGGCCGGGCGGTCCAATCGTTCGGCACACACTTTGCTTTTCTTCCTTCGCGTGCAACCGAGTGCTGACCAGAAAGTAAAGACAGCACGGACGGGACAGCGGACATGAACGATGGCCGGGGGTGTGGCCGGACACGACCTGTGTCGGGTCACAGCCGGGCGAGCGCCCACACTCTCGGCCACCGTTCATGACCGAAATTACCCCCGCGGCGAGAGACCCGGCTTCGCATGGAGCCGGGTCTCTTTTTGCTTTGTCCCGCTTACAATCGGGCGCATGAGCGACGCCGCACGACACCGCTCCGGATCTGCAGCTTTGAAAGCCGTCGCCGCGACGAGATGCGAGCAACTGCTCGAGCGCTTCGGAGCTGAGCCGACCGTCGCGCCGTCGATGCGGGAAGTCCCGCTGGAGCAGAACCGCGGCATTCGACTTTGCCGAACGACTGCTGAGCGGACAGATCGACGCCCTGATCTGCCTCACCGGCGTCGGCACCCGCACCCTGCTGGAGACCATCTGCGAGCGGCTACGACCGGCAGCAGATCCTCGACGCCCTCGACCGCTGCTGCGTCATCGTCCGCGGTCCGAAGCCGGTCGTCGTCCTCCGCGAATGGAACATCCGCATCGACTATCGCGCCCCGGAACCGAACACCTGGCGCGAGCTGGTCCAGATGCTCGACGACGAACAGGTCCCGCTGGCCGGCCGACGCGTCGCCGTCCAGGAGTACGGCAAGCCCAGTCCCGAACTGTGCGCAGCGTTGCGCGAGCGCGGCGCGATCGTCGTGACGGTGCCCGGTCTATCGATGGATGCTGCCCGAGGACACAGCGCCGCTGGAGACCGCCGTTCGCAGACACGATCGCCGGCGAGTTCGACGTGCTGATGTTCACCAGCGCCTATCAACTGACGAGCGTGCTGGAGGTCGCGGATCGACTCGGGGTGCGCGACGCGTGGCTCGCGGCGGCGAACCGATGCGTGATCGCCAGCATCGGCCCGACCGCGAGCGAAACGCTGCGCGAGGAGGGCCTCACGCCCGACCTGGAGCCGTCGCATCCCAAGATGGGGCACCTCGTCAAGGAGACGTGCGAAGCCGCGCGCGAGTTGTTGGCGGCGAAGCGCGTCAGGTCAGCCGCTGATCCGCAGCGGAGCGTGCAGAGCTGTGTGCCGCATGCAAGCGATGTCGTGGCGCGTGAGTCCTGCCTACAGCGGCTTAATCGACGGTGACACGGTTTCCAGTGCTAGTTTGCACACAGATGTCACCGGCTGAGCCTCGACCTATGTCACGCACTCTTCGGCGACCGCCTGGTTGAGGCGCTCCATCAGGCGGTCGAGTTCGGCGGCGGTTTCCGGATCGAGCGACCATTTGTACGGCTTGCGGCGGCGATCGGTCGCGAAGATGCCCTGGCGATGCAGCAGGTGCTTTTCGACCGCCAGGAAGCCGTCGAGTCCGGCCTGCAGTTGCAGCGAGACCAGCGCGACAGATCGGCAGCGAGAGCCGGTAGATCGCGTCTTCATCGCCGCGCTCGAGGGCGCGCCACAGGGCGACGATCGCCGGGCAGGAACTCCATGCCGGGCATCGTGCCGGCGATGCCGCGGCGATAGCTGTCAACCAGCGCGATGCCGCCGGAGCCTTCGTAGATCCGGGCGCGGCGCTTGGTCCCGTCGCGCAGCAGCGACAGGTTCGGGCCCAGCGGATTCGCCTCCGGCTTGAACAGGATCTTGTCCGGGCCGAACTCATCCAGCAGGCGGATGGAGACCGACAGCGGAATCTCGCGGCCAACGTAGGAGGACGCGTCCTGCACGATCAGCGGCAGCGGCGACCTGCTTGGCGATCGTCGTGAAGTATTCGGCACAGCGCGGCATCGGGCAGCGCCGTCGTCGTCGGCGGGATGGCCATCACGGCGTCGGCGCCGGCCGTCTTCGGCCGCGCGCCCATAGACGACCGCCTGGGCAGTGCTTTCCGCGCCGATGCCGGCGAAGAACACGCCGCGGCCGCGCTTCAGCTGTGCCGAGCAGCCGCGTGAGGTGCACGCGCTCGTCGGCCGTGAGCCGCAGCAGTTCCGACACCATGCCGGTGCCGAAGCCGTCGGCCCGTGGGCGAAGGCCCAGTCGATCTCGCGGGCGAGCGACTCTTCATCGATGGCATCGTTTTCGGTGAACGGCGTGTGGGCGATGGGGAGGACGCCGGCGATGGGAGGAGCGGGAGCCGGCCGCGGGGCATGTCGGCTCTCACACGAGTCCCGGGACAGCGTCGCGGTGCTCGAGCACGTATTGCGGGCGGCCGTTGTAGTCGCGGAAGGTCGTCGACCGGGTCGATGCCGAGGACGCGGTAGATCGTCGCCAGCACGTGCTGCATGCGGATCGGTTCGCTGATGACGCGCTTCGCCGCGGGCGTCGGTCTGGCCGATGACCTGGCCGGTCTTGAGTCCGCCGCCGGCGACCCAGAGGAAGCCGGCTTCGGGCCAGTGGCTGCGGCCGTCGGGCTGGATGTCGCCGATGCGCGGCGTGCGGCCGAACTCGCCCCCCATCAGCACGGCGACGTCGTCGAGCAGGCCGCGCTCTTCGAGATCGAGGATCAGCGCCGTCAGCGCCTGATCGAGATGCGGCAGCACGGCGCGCAGCGTCTCGAAGTTGTAGCGGTGCGTGTCCCAGTTGTGGATGCAGTACGGTCACGACGGAAACGCCCGCTTCGATCAGCCGGCGGGCCTGCAGCAGACCGCGTCCGGGATGCCGCTGCTGGTGATAGTTCTTGAGGCAGTCCTGGCTGCGGACGCGTGAACTGCTTTTCGCCGTAGCGGTCGCGGACCGACTGCGGCTCGCGCTCGACCTCGAAGGCTTCGCTGCACGGCGCCGGAGGTGACGATCTCCAGCGCGCGCGACTGGATGGCATCGAGCGCGCTCATCTGCGGCGTGGCGTCGAGGTTGCGTCGCAGCGGCGTCGAACGAGTGCAGCAGCGACGCGCGATTGTCGAGCCGCGAGGCATCGACGGTTCTGCAGCCGGCCCATGTTGGCGAGCGATTCCGGCGCGGCGTTGTTGCCGCCGAAGCGGAACGGCTCGTGCTCGGCGCCGAGGTAATACGCCCGCTCCCAGTCGGCGTTGTTGTCGAGGCTGACGTACGGCGGGATCGCCGACGCCGCGCCGCGAGCCTGCTGACGACCGAGCCGAGCGCCGGCCGCTGGGCTTCGCCCGGCACCGACGGCGCGCGGCGATTCCTGCCACGGGAAGCCGCTGTAGAACTCGTTGGCCGTGTGCAGATGCGCGAGCTGGACGCCGCGGAGGATCGTGAACTTGTCGGCGATCTGCGCCTGCTGCGGCATCAGCTCGCAGATGTCCATGCCCGGCACGTTGGTGCGCGATCGGCTGGAACTCGCCGCGATACTCGGCCGGCGCGTCCGGCTTCATGTCGTACATGTCGAGATGCGACGGCCCGCCGCTGAGGTGGATCATGATGACCGACTTCGGCCGCGAGCGGGCCGGCGACTCGGCCCGCAGCCGCAGGACGTCGCCGAGCGTCAGGCCGCCGAGGGTGAGGGCGCCGGCGCGGAGAAAGCTGCGACGCGAGGGGTGCGAGTGAGTGCGGCATGTCGGGGACTCCTGGAGGAAAGCGGAAAGCCGACAGCGGAAAGCGGAGTTCGGAGGGGCCGCAGGCTAGTGCGGAAAGTCGGGGGGAACCGCCAAGAGCGGCCCGTCCGGGGTTTGCGGGTATTATGGCGTTGAGGGCGTGCAGCGTCAAAGTCAACACGTCCGGCGAACGCGGAGGTAGTGTCCTAATTTGAATTATTTTTTTCTGGGGGATGGCATCTTCCGCCACGGCCGCCATATCGACACTGCGATCCCGACCAATCCTGCACCGCAAGCGAACATCACCGTCCCTTGCAGGTGCCGGTCGAGCCCCTTCATTGCCCACAGGATGCGACCCCATCCGCAATCCTGCAGCTTGCCGGGCTGACATCGAACTCAACCCGCTGATGCGCCCACCCGGCTTTGCACGCGAATTGAGGGGACTCCTCCCGCAGCGGCGCAGTACCTCACGAAGTGCTGACGACAACCTCCCCGGAGCTAGCAGCAGTCACGTGAGTCGGTCGCCGGGCGGGGGGAGATTCAAGCGACGGGAAGGGCCGTTGGGCGGCTGCAAACGCCCGGCGGTTATTTTACAAAAGTCTCATCCAGTGGACCGATTGGCGCACCGAGAGAGTTCAGCGGTTTCCATTTTTCGTAAAGATGCTCATACACCTCCCCTCGCTCACGAAGTTCAATTCTGACTTGCCCTGCCAACTCTGCGGCTTCTGTCCCTGGGAAGCGGGAAATCACGTCACGGAGTGAACGACTTAGAGCCTATCCGGAAAGTCCTCTTGTCGTAAGGTGCTGCCGCCGGGAGACTAACGCGCGACCCTCAACCCTCCGCAATGGAGTGCCCGCATGGAAGCGACGCCGCGCAAACCGTATCCCAGCGACCTCACCGACGAGCAGTGGGAACTCATGGAACTCCTGATTCCTCCGGCGGGTCGTGGCGGTCGTCCCCGCGAAGCCGACATGCGCGAAGTGGTCAACGCGATGCTGTACATCGCCCGCAGCGGCTGCCAATGGGACATGCTGCCGCACGACCTGCCCACCAAGAGCACGGTCTACGAATACTTCGCCGCCTGGCGCGACAACGGCACCTGGCAGCGGATGGTCGATGCGCTCCGCGGCGCCGTGCGTCTCGCCGAAGCGCCGAGTGGCGAACTGCATCCGTCCGCCGCCAGCATCGACTCGCAGACGGTCAAAACCAGCGAACGTTCGGCCGAGCGCGGCTACGACGGCGGCAAGAAAATCACAGGGCGCAAGCGGCATATCGCCGTGGACACGCTGGGCCTGCTGCTGGCGATCGTGGTCACGGCGGCGAACGTGGACGATGCGGCGGCCGCGCCGCAGGTGCTGGAGCAACTCAAGCCGCTGCAGCAGCCGCGGCTCGCGGTGGTGTGGGCCGACAGCAAGTACCACAACTACGAGCTGTACGCGTGGCTGGCGCGACAGCGGAGCATCGGCTGGCGGCTGGAGATTGTGCGGCGGCCGGACGGAGCGCAGGGCTTCGTGCTGTTGCCCAAGCGGTGGGTGGTGGAGCGGACCTTCAGTTGGCTGGGCCGCTGGCGGAGATTGAGCCGCGACTACGAACACTTGAGTTCATCCAGTGAATGCATGGTGCGAGTGGCGTCGATCGGCCGGATGCTGCGGCGTCTGGCGCCGCCTCAGCAACAAATCCCATTCACCTACCGAGTTGCGGCCTGAAACCACTTACCGGATAGGCTCTTAGCGCCCGCAATGCTTCCCTCTCGTTGCTGATCCGTTGAACCTCCAGCATGTGACTGAAATGTGTGTGCTTCGGGAGATCACGCATGAAGCCTGAACCTGGAAAATCACTTGGCGGATCCAGATTGACTCCAAAGTTCAGTCGCGGTATTCGCCGGTCATCAATCGCTCCACCCCGAGTTTCAGCCGGCTTCCGTAATGGCCTGCGATCCTCACTGACGACGCTCCGCCCAAGGGCGACGACCGCAACCGCCAACAGTGCAGCGCCTGTAATGAGCCGTTTCATAGGAAACCCCTGTGATCGCGGACCGTGAAACCGCAGCAGTGGGAATGATCGCACGCGGCCAGTAGGCACGCAATTGCAGTATTCGGAGTGTAGGCCGAACCGATCCCCACCCCGCCGAAGTGGCGGGGTTTTTACATTCGCCCGAGGTAGAATGCCAGCATGGTCCAACAGCCCATGGCAAACGCCGGATCGTCGAGACGCGCCGTGATGGCGCCGGCGGGGACGGTGATTCTGCTGGCGTGGTATGCCGTAGGCTATGTCGGATTTAGACGGGCTTTCGTGCGCGGATATGTTCCGCAGCACGTGTGGAACGGCTCCCAGCCACTTTTTGCCCCTCTGTTTCTATACGCTTCATCGGACCTTCCGTGTGCATCGCAGTATCGCACGTTCGTTGTCTGGGGAACGAGCGGGCGGATGTCATGGGAAGAGGCTCAACGCTTCGTGAATCCTATTGAGCGGCGTCGCCGAGAAAACGAGGCCGAGCGCGCGAGGATTCGAGCAGCCCTGCGCGTCAAAAACCATCGAATGAGCGATCGACGCAAAGCGACCCGATTACCGATCGTCAGGCGCACCGTAGCGGTGCTGGCGGGGGTCGTGCTGCTAGGGTGCGTGTATGTGAACGTGTTCTGGCTCGCGTGCTGGGCCGACAGTCGCGGAGTGCCATGCTTGAGCGGACGGATTTGGAACGGATTGCCGTTCTTTGAGCCATTGCATGAATACGGACGGTCCGATCTTCCAGGGGGACTCCGATTTCAAGCGGTCACAGTGTGGATTCTGAACGGGCGACGGGACTCAATCGCGGACAACTACGAGTTCTGCGTTCATTCGTAATGAGCTGGCCAAGGCCGCAAAAAAACCTACGCCCCGATAGCAACCCGCGTGCCGAATTCAGCGGCGGCGATTTTCAAATTAGGACACTACCAACGCGGATCTGAAAAGAGATATCGGCCGCAATGCCGACGAAGCATTCATTGCCGGATACCGAGGACTGAGATGATGCTTAAGCCGCACAAACCGATCTGTATCGCTGGTAACGGCGTGCTCGTGCTATTTGCGAGTGCGGTTTTGCGCCGGCTGACCTGCCGCCGGCTGTCGTCATCGACAACTGCTCGGTGTTCGACTCGACGACCGGTGAGATGCAGGCCGGGCGGACGATCGTGATTCGCGGCGAGCGGATTGAGTCGGTGGCTGCCGCAGGCGAGCGATCGATGTGCCGGCGGATGCGCGGCGAATCGACGGGCGCGGCAAGTTCGCGATTCCCGGGTCTGATCGACGCCCACGTGCATGTCGTGCATGTCCTCGATTTCGCGCACGTCACCGGCGACGAGGTGCTGCCGCTGTATCTGGCGGCGGGCGTGACGTCGATTCGCAGCACGGGGGACGAGATCGTGGCGGCCACGCTGGTGGCGCGGTATGCGCAGCGGCATCCCGAGTCGTCGCCGCGGGTGTTCACGTGCAGCCCGCTGCTCGACGCCGATCCGCCGATCCATCGCGACGTCGGCCGGGCCGTCACCGATCCGGCGCAGGTGCCGGCGCTGTTCGACGAACTGGTGCGGTGGAACGTCACGACGGTCAAGATCTACGCCGGCACCGGGCCGGACGTCGGCAAGGCGATCATCGACGAAGGGCATCGCCGCGGATTGTTCGTGACGGCTCACCTCGGCCGTACTCGGCGCAGCAGGCCGTGGCCGACGGCATCGACGGCCTGGAGCACATCTGGTCGGTGTTCAACTACGTCATTCCGCCGGAGGTCGACGATAGCAGCCGGGCCATCGCGGCCGGCTCGATCTCGACAATCCGCTCTGCGAGTCGCTGGTCGCCGAACTGGCGCAAGCACAAGATGTATCGTCGATCCGACGCTGGCCGTGTTTCGCAACATGATCCTGCTGCCCGACGTGCCGGAGGTTCGCGATCATCCGGACAACGCCCTGGTCCCGCAACGGCTGCGCGACTTCTGGCCGGTCTACCTGCAGCGAACCGGCTGTCCGCAGGGGGGTCCGCTGGAAGATCGGCGGCGCGAGTTCGCCAAGTTTCAGGAACTGACCGGCAAGCTGTATCGCGCCGGCGTGCCGCTGCTGGTCGGGACCGACTCGCCCGAGCCGCAAGTGCACGCCCGGCTTCTCGCTGCATCAGGAACTGGAGATGCTGGTGGAGTCCGGCCTGCCGCCCGCCGCCGCCTTGCGTGCGGCGACGCTGAACAATGCGAACGGCACTGCGGCAGCAGGAACGGCTCGGCTCGATCGCCGCGGGCAAGCTGGCCGACATCGTGCTGCTGGCTGCGAATCCGCTGGACGACATCCGCCACACGCGGCGGATTCGGGCCGTGATTCACCTGGGGCGCGTGTGTGATCCGGCAGAGTTGCTCAATTCCGTACCTCGCGAGTGAGGAGCGATTTGGCCGATTGGAAATATCGTTTCATTGGAATACGTCTGCGGGTGCCACGGGCTTTGCCCGTGCATTTCAAATTGACGCGGATTTCCGATTCGCACTGGCGGAGCCAGTGGCACCCAGCGGCTCGCACTGGCGGAGCCAGTGGCACCCCGTGCGGATCCAAGGACGTCTGCGCGTCAATGGGATCTGCGCGAGAAGCTGTTTTATCGCGATGGTAGATCGTGACCTCGCCGCTGCGAAACCAGGAGCGGAATGGGACGGTGTCGATGGGCGATAGCCGGGCTCGACGTCGAAGCTGATGCGGTAGTGCCGGTCGTCGATCGTGGTGAGCGGACTGATTGAGCCGATGGAGGCGTCCCGGCGATTCAAACGGAATCCGGCTACCAGAACGGGCCGTAGTTGCCGGGCCGCGATAGATCGGATTGAAACGGTACATGCCGCCGAAGGCGAGACCGGCGTCGATGTCGTGGGGCTCGATGCCTGTGCTGCAGCAGACGATCGGACGCGGTCCAGAAGCTGCGGCTGCGGGAGGTGGCGTCCTGAATGCCCACGAGCGTGACGACTCCGACCAGCAGGACCGTGCACCATCCGCCGAGCGCCAGCCGGCGCGAGGCTTGGGGTGGCCGGATTTCCGACAGAGCCAGGATTGCGACCGGCAGGAGCGAGAGCAGATAGCGGTCCGTCAGGCCGCGGGTGGCGAAGGTAGAGCACTGTAAGAGAGCGTCGTCACGTGGCGAGGGGCAAACCTCGCGGCCGGAGCTGCAGTCGCGGGCTGATCGCGACGGGCGCGGCACAATGCTGCACCAAAACGCAGTCGCGGACATCCAGGCGACGCCTGTAAACGCGCCCCGCGGAAACGGAAACGCTGTTTGGCCGAGTTGGACGACCGGGCCGCGAGGCGGCGGAATTCGGTCGATCGGCGATTCGGGCGGACAGAGACTTGAGATCGAACAACAGTTCGCGGTACGGCGGCGTCGCGGGAATCCGGCGATAACGAGTGCAACGCCGGCGATCCCTCGCCAGGAACAAATTGCCCACCGTCGCGCGACACGTTCCCGCGGTCGCAAGTAATGTCGCCCCGAACGGCAGCATGGCCAGGGCCAGTCCCGCGACGGTACAGAGGTCGTTGCAGATCGCCAATGATGGCCAACGCGTCCAGCAGCGACAGGGTCCGGTTGAACGGCACGCCGTGAAAGCCTTGAGCCAGATTGCGTAGGCCACGATCAGGACTCCGACCGGGGCCGTTAGCCAGAACAGTTTCCGAACTGAAGCTCCCGCGATGCAGTCTCGGGAAGTTGCCAGGACGAGCCAGATCCACGGGATCAGGGCGGTTTCGCGGGCCAAGTAGGCGAGGCCGGCGACAAGGCCGTAGTTGCGAGAGCGGCGAAGTGAGGCCCGGTGCGGATCGGGGGCCGCGGCAATCAGCAGGGTGCAGCACCACGGCGCCGGTAATGTCGGTGATGAATGTGTACTGCAGGGCGACCATCAGCGGATTGACGGCGAAGCGGAGCACCGTTAGGCGGAGACCTCGCCGAGATGTCCATTTGGCGACAGCCGACGAAGATCGCCAGTGCGGCGGCGAGCAGAGCACGAACATGAGCACCGCAGCACGAAAAATGAATTGCCGAACAGTCTGCAGACGACGCGCCAGGCGACGTGGGTCACGAGAGCGTCATGGCCGGCCAGTCGGAGAGCCGGAGTTTGGCCGGTGTTGGCGAGATGCCAGGCGGAAGCGGCGTAATCGAAATCGTCCAGCGACGGATATTCGCCGGGGGCAGGACCGGGATAGCAGCAGGAGTACGGGAGCGCGATCAGGGCCGGCCAGGCGAGGGTTTACTATTGTCGCAGCTCAGCGGCCATTGTCGGTTGGGCCTCCGACGGATCGCGCGATTGACGTCAGCAATTTCGGTCTACGCAACTCGTACGATCGTATCGGAAGGCAACTGCGAGTGGCTATTGGAGTTCGGTCGTCAGACGACTCCGTGCCAGCAACGGTTCAAAGCGTGCTTTCTTTCGCAAATTCTTTAGGAGCGGTTTCAGACTCTACATTTGGGTGATAGAAGAGGAGGGCTGCTGAGAGTCATAGAACCGGGCCGAATTCCGTTCGCATATCAGTCGTTGATCGACAGCATTGGCACACGAGAGGCTCGGCGGGAGCCTCGCCCTCCCGGGGTCATGTCACTGGAGGTGCAATTTCCCGAGGCGTCAGGCCGGGAGGACTCTCGGAAGATTCGCTTCGATCTCGACGGGCACGTTCGCCGGCAGCGCGCCACGCCGACGGCGCTGCGGGCGGCTTTGCCGGCGTCTTCGCCGAAGACCTGGATCATCAGCTCGCTGAAGCCGTTGATGACCTGCGGCTGCTGCGTGAAGTCGGGCGTGCAGTTCACCATGCCGAGCACCTTGACGAGCCGGACGACGCGGTCGAGGGTGCCGAGCTTGTTGCTGACCGTGCTGAGGATGCTGAGTCCGACCTGCCGGGCGGCGTCGCGTCCCTGTTCGAGCGTGAAATCCTGGCCGACGCGGCCGGGGAGCGGCTTGCCTTCGGCCGTCAGCGGAATATGGCCGGCGGTGTACAGCAGGTTGCCGGTGATGGCGGCGGTGACATAGACGGCGACCGGTTTCGCCGGTGCCGGGAGTTCCAGTCCGAGTTCGGCGAGGCGCTGCTCGTGCCGGGCTGCGGCGTTTGTCGTCGGCCGTGCGATGCTCGGCCGAAGCCGCGATGAGGACGATGACGAGCCAGCCGGCACAGGCGCCGGAGGTGACAGCAGGCTGTCGCGGAGAAACGTGCGGCGGGAATGTTCATGAGAGGCTCCTGAGTGGGATGTCAGAGTATAGCGGGGCGCGGACGATCCACCGCAGTGTCCGGGCGCTCATTGACGGTGCTGCACCCTTCGGCACTGAGATGCTGCGGTGGGTGCCACTGGCTCTGCCAGTGCGGCTGCGTGAGTCCGCGTCAAACTTCACTGCACTGGCAAAGCCAGTAGCACCCGAGACATTGCTTTCAGTGCCATCTGCCAGGTCACGACGGCGCTGGCGCGGCGTTCGGCTTCGGCGAGTTGTTCGGCCGCCTTCGGATACCGCGGGTTGAGTCGCAGGGTTTCGGCGAAGCGCTCGGCGGCGCTCCGAACCGGCGTTGCTACCAGCAGTTCCCGAGCTGGAACTGGATCTGCGGGTTCCGGGACTCAGTGCGGCGGCGCGGTGACGTGTTGCACGGCGGCCTCGAGTTCTCCCTGCTCGGCCAGAAACACGCCATAGTTGAAGTGGCCGGCGGTCGAGTCGGGAAACGCTTTCAGGCCTGATTCGAACGATTCGCCGGCGCCGGCGAGTCGCCGGCGGCGTACAGCAGGGTCGCGAGATTGATGTGAGCCGTCGCGGCCGACGGCCGCGCCTTGATCGCCGCGCGATAGTGTTCGATCGCCGACTGCCGTTTCGTTGCGACTGGCTGCAGCGTGGCGAGATCGAAGTGCGCGTCGTGCGAATGCGGGTCGAGGCGCAGCGCTTCTGCGTAAACGGCGGCCGCATCGTCGAGCCGGTCCTGCATCTGGTACGCGGCGGCCGAGCGTGAGCCGGGCGCGGCATGATAGTCCGGTGCGTCGGCGATCGTCTGCTGCAGCGCGGCGATCGCGGCGTCGATCTGTCCGGACGACATCAGCTTGCGGGCCGAGACATGTCGGCGTTGTAGTAGCGGAGCTTGTCTTTGACGTCGGGCAGCGGCTCGCCGGGGTCGGCCGACGCTGCGGCTCCGCCGCCGACGTATCCGAGGGCTCGCGAGCGCGGCGGTCGGCATCGGTGAGTTCACGTCTGGCGACGTCGACCTCGGCCATCTGCGCTTGGACATCCGCCAGCAACTGCTGCATGTGCGGCGTCTGCTCCGGCGTGTGAGTCGCCGCGAGATTGTTCGATTTCGCCCGGGTCGTTATGCAGGTCGTACAATTCGTCGTGCGTCGACTCGATGTATTTCCAGTCCTCGGTCGTGACGGATTTCAGCGGCGCCCAGCCGAACACGGAAAATGCGGCGATCGTCTCGCGAATAGCACGTTCGGGTCAAGTGATTCCCTGCCGGTGCAGCGCGGCTTCATGCTGACCCGCTGGAATGTGCGGTCCGACGGAATATCGCAGGCAGTCCAGCACCGTCGGCATGAGGTCCACGAGCGAGACGGGCGTCGCAACGCGGGTGCCTGCTCGCGGCGCCCGGGGCGACGAAAAGATCAGCGGCACGCGCAGCGTGGAGTTGTACAGCAGGAAGCCGTGCTCGAGTTCGTCATGATCGCCGAAGCCTTCGCCGTGGTCGCCGACGACGATGATCAGCGTGTCGTCGTACCGTCCGGCGTCTTTCAGATGCTGCAGGAGCCGTTCGATCTGCACGTCGGCGAAGGCGATGTCGCCGTCGTACGGACTGTGCGGCGAAGCGGTCGCCGAAGATCTCGGCGTGGCCTCGTAGGGTGCGTGCGGGTCGAAATCAGGGGCGACGGTGCTGATGGTCAGCCACGATCCGGCGGATGCGTTGCAGGTTTGCCCCGAGACGGTGCTGGTGGCCGAGGGCGTCGCGCATCCGCCCGCGCCGACTGCTGCACTGCTGGCCGATCCGCCGCCCACCCTGCGGGCCTATCTGGGAAACGGATAAGGCGCGGGGGTTGCCCGCGCCCGTCGGTGGTCCGGCATCCCGGCCAGGGTCAGGCGTGCTTGCCCTTGATGCCGGCCCAGATGCGCTTGTTGGTGAGGTAGAGCAGGAACGCGAGCAGCCCGAGGAACAGCACGGCGACAAAGCCGGTCTGCTTGCGCGCCATCATATGCGGCTCTGCCGTCCACATCAGAAAGGCCGAGACGTCTTCTGACATCTGCGCGACGGTCGCGGGTGTGCCGTCGGCATAGGCGACCTGATCGTCGGCAAGCGGCGGGGGCATGGAAATCCAGCCGGTCGAGAAGGCGTGGTTTTCGTAATAGACGGTGCCCGCCTCTTCCTTTTCCTCGCCGGTGTATCCCGTCAGGATGGAATACATGTGCTCGGGTCCGCCGATGCCCTTGAGGAACTGGTTGATGCCGGTGCCATAAGGGCCGTGGAAGCCTGCGCGCTTCTTGGTCATCAGGCTGAGGTCGGGCGCGGTTTCCAGTGCCGAACGCGGAAAGTTGTCAGCGGGCACGGCACCGCGTTCTTCGCCGGTTTCCTTGTCGATGACGGTCCATTGTTCGGCATAGACGCGCACCTGATCTTCCGGCAGGTGCGGTCCGCCCTCGTCAGAGAGGGTGCGGATGGGCACGTATTGCAGGCCGTGGCAGGCCGCGCAGACCTCGGTATAGACCTGCAGGCCGCGCTGCAGCTGGTGCTCGTCGAACTTGCCGAACGGACCTTCGAAGGAAAAGGCGATGTCAGTCGTTTCAGCCTCGAACGTTTCGGCGGCGAAGACGGGCGGCGCGGATAGCGACAGCGTTGCTGCGGCAGTCAGGGCGAGGATCTTGATGCTGGTCATCTGATGGTCCCTCACTCGGCCGCCTGCGGGGCGGTGCCATGCGCGCTGCCCGGGCCATAATGCGCGTTGAAGTCCTCTTCGATCGTGGCGGGCTGCGGCAGCGGTTTCTCGATCACGCCGAGCAGCGGCAGCAGGATGAAGAAATACGCAAACCAGTAGGTCGCCCCGATCAGGCTGATCCAGGTGTAGATGCCCTCGGCGGGCATCGCGCCGACCCACATCAGCACGACGAAATCGATGACCAGCAGCGCGAACCACCACTTGAACATCGGGCGGTATCGCCCCGAACGGACTGTGGAGGTGTCGAGCCAGGGGGCCAGCGCCAGGGCAACGATGGCACCGAACATCGCGAGCACGCCGAAGAACTTGGCGTCGATGATGCCGAAGGTGATGAACTGGACGAACTGCACGGCCCAGACTTCGGAGGTGAAGGCGCGCAGGATCGCGTAGAAGGGCAGGAAGTACCATTCCGGCACGATATGGGCGGGCGTCGAAAGCGGGTTCGCCTCGGTGTAGTTGTCGGGGTGGCCGAGGAAGTTCGGCATGAAGCCGACGATGGCGAAGAAGACCGCCAGGATCAGGACCAGCGCGAACAGGTCCTTGATGACGAAGTAGGGCCAGAAGGGAACCGTGTCCTTTTCGGCCTCGGCCTTGGACGTGCGGCGCACTTCGACACCGGTCGGGTTGTTGTTCCCCGTGGTGTGGAAGGCCCAGATATGCACCATCACAAGCCCCGCGATGACAAACGGCAGCAGGTAGTGCAGGCTGAAGAAGCGGTTCAGCGTGGCATTGTCGACGGCGGGGCCGCCCAGAAGCCAGGTCTGGATCGACGGGCCGATGCCGGGGATCGCGCCGAACAGGCCGGTGATGACCGTGGCCCCCCAGAACGACATCTGGCCCCAGGGCAGAACATAGCCCATGAATGCGGTGGCCATCATCGCAAGGTAGATCAGCATGCCGATGATCCACGTCACTTCGCGCGGGGCCTTGTAGCTGCCGTAGTAGAGACCGCGGAAGATGTGCATGTAGACGGCTACAAAGAACAGCGACGCACCGTTTGCATGAAGGTAGCGGATCATGTGGCCGCCGTTCACGTTGCGCGCGATGTGCTCGACCGAAGCGAAGGCCATGTCGGCGTGCGGCGTGTAGTGCATGACCAGAACGATGCCCGTAACGATCTGAAGCACGAGACAGAAGGTCAGGACGATGCCCCAGATCCACATCCAGTTCAGGTTCTTGGGTGTCGGGATCATCAAGGTGTCATAAAGCAGACCGACAATCGGCAGGCGGCTGTGAAGCCACTTTTCGCCGCCGGACTTCGGCTCGTAATGGTCGTGCGGGATACCAGCCATCTGTCAGACCCCCTCAGCCCAGCTTGATCGTGGTTTCATCGGTGAAAGCCGCCACCGGCACCGGCAGGTTGGTCGGTGCGGGGCCTTTGCGGATCCGTCCGGAGGTGTCGTAGTGCGATCCGTGGCACGGGCAGAACCACCCGCCGAAATCGCCCGCATCACCCAAGGGAACGCAGCCCAGATGCGTGCAGACACCCATCATCACCAGCCATTCACCGGCTTCATCCAGTGACCGATTCTGGTCGGACGCATCAGCTTCGGGGCCGATATTCGCGTTTTCGGCGTTGGTATCGACCAGATCGGACAGCGCCACATCCCGCGCCGCGTCAATTTCTTCCTGAGTCCGGCGGCGGATGAAGACCGGCTTGCCCAGCCATTTCACGGTGAGCTGCGTGCCGGGCTCGACGGCGCTGACATCGATGAAGATCGACGCCAGCGCGCGGACGTCGGCCGAGGGATTCATCTGATTCACCAACGTCCAGGCTGCAGCCCCACCAGCGACGGCTCCGACACCGGCGGTGGCATAGTAGAGAAAGTCGCGGCGGGTGCCTGCGGGCTGATCGGCATGGGACATGGGGCACGTGTCTCCCTTGGCGGAACTTCAGGTGGCCGTCATCTTTCGCCCGGCACATAGCGGCGACAAGGATTTAGGCAATCTTCACGCGCGGTTATTAGCCGCCAAAACCGGGGGCGTCCAGCGGACAAAGCGGCGCAGGGCGGGGCCGGCTTGCCCGGATGGCCGGGCGTCAGCCGATAGGGACGGTGCTGGCCAGGCTTTCCCTGACTGCAATCCGGCCCTCCCACTGCGAAAGCAGCGGCCGACCGGTGCGCCAATCACGCTCGGCGTGACGAAAGTCGAGATAGCCCAGCGCGCAGGCGAGGGCGATCTGCCCGATGTCGAGGGGCGCGCTGAGATGGGCGATCCAGCGGTCTTCGACAGCATCAAGGGCACGGGCGATTTTTGCCCATTGTCCGTCAATCCAGTCGGGTGAACGGGCGGTTTCCGGCCTGACGTGGGTTTCGTAGCGCATCAGAATGGCGGCATCGAGGATGCCGTCCGCCAGCGCCTCGAGAGTCAGAGTTTCCCACAAGCGGGGAGCAGGGGGATAGAGCCGACCGCCTGCGCGGCTATCGAGGAACCGGCAGATGACCCGGCTGTCGAAGATGGCAGGCCCGTCGTCGCGTTCGAGACAGGGAATTTTGCCCAACGGGTTCTGCGCGACAGGCATCGAGCCGGGATCGAGCGGGTTGCCGGTGGCCGCCACCAGGGTGACATCGGCGGCTTGGTCCGTTTCGATCAACAGGACCATGACCTTGCGGACATAGGGCGAGGCGGGGGAATGGTAGAGACGCATGTCCGTTTGTCCTTCTTGCTGCAGTTCAGGCCGGGGGATCGCCCATCAGGGCGGCTATCGCGGCTGGATCACTGCCAACCGGCGAGTTCGCCAAATGTCGCGCTGCCGCAAGCCGCGCCTCGGCAGGTTTGTTCTGATTGATCTTCCAGGTGCCCTGAATGTCTGCGATCTTCAACCGGGCCGGGATGATCTGGCGCATCATCCGGGTGAGCGTGTCTTCCGGCATTTTGCCGGTCAGCCACGGTTTCTTGGGCCGCAGGCGGTCTTCGAACCGGGCGGACAGAGCGTCGAGATGCGGGCGCATGTCATCTTCGGGAAGAAGCGCCAGTGTGCCGCGAAGATGGACGGCGACATAGTTCCATGTCGGCACCTGATGGTCTGTCCCATACCAGTCGGGCGAGACATAGGCATCCGGACCTGACACCGCGAGCAGCGCGGGCTGGGGGACATCCAGCGCGCGGGCAACGGGGTTGGACCGGACGAGGTGGCATTCGGCCACCCCCCCGTCAGCGGACAGGATGAAAGGCACATGCGCGGCGAGCGGGCCGTTCGGTCCATTCACGGTGAGGATGCCGAAACCACGCTCGCCAGCGAAGGCGAGGTTCCGTGCGGATGGCGTCTGACGGAAGGCGGGGTTCGGATGCATGGCACAGCATCTATCTCGCGCATAGGCGCGTGTCAGCGCGGTAATTGTGTCGGTTACGCCAGAAGTCGCGCGCCGTCCGACCCCATGATCCGATTCTCGACAATCCACCCCGTGGGCTGATCCGAAGCGAACGTCACCTCCGCAAATTGCTCGGTCCGGCCCATGCGGGGGCTTTCGGTCAGGATGCGGTGCGTCTGGCCGACCTGCGAGACGAGATGCTGCGCCAGCGCGATGTCGCCTTTGGCGCGGAGGCGTGCCGCGCGATCCTTGATGGCCTTGCCGTTCACCTGCGGCATGCGGGCGGCAGGGGTGCCAGCGCGAACGGAATAGGGGAAGACATGCAGGAACGTCAGGCCGCAGTCATCGACCAGCTTCAGGCTCTGGCCGAACATCGCATCCGTTTCGGTCGGAAAGCCCGCGATGATGTCTGCGCCAAAGACCATGCCGGGGCGCAGGCGGCGCGCGTCTTCGCAGAACCGGATCGCGTCGTCGCGCAGGTGGCGGCGCTTCATCCGCTTCAGGATCAGATCGTCGCCGTGCTGAAGCGACAGGTGCATGTGCGGCATCAGGCGCGGCTCGGTGGCGATGGCCTGCATCAGGGCGTCGTCCGCCTCGATGCTGTCGATGGAGCTGATGCGCAGGCGCGGGAGGTCGGGGACAAGGCGGAGGATGCGCAGGACAAGGTCGCCGAGGCGGGGGAGCCCCGGCAGGTCGGCCCCCCATGACGTTAGATCGACGCCGGTCAGGACAACTTCGAGGAAGCCCTTGTCCACGAGGCGCTTGATCTGGTCGATCACGACGCCTGCCGGGACGGAGCGCGAGTTGCCGCGGCCGAAAGGAATGATGCAGAAGGTGCAGCGGTGATCGCAGCCATTCTGGACCTGAACATAGGCGCGGTGCCTGCCGAAGCCGTCGATCAGGTGCCCGGCGGTTTCGCGGACAGACATGATGTCGTCGACCTGAATGCGTTCGGTCGTGCCGATCAGATCGGGGGCGGCGAGGGCGGTCCACGTGTCGGCGCACATCTTTTCGGTGTTGCCGATGACGCGGGTGACTTCAGGCATCGCGGCAAAGGTCGCGGGTTCGGTCTGGGCGGCGCAGCCCGTCACGATTAGCGGCGCGCCGGGGTTTTCGCGGGACAGGCGGCGGATATCCTGTTTCGCCTTACGCACGGCCTCGGCGGTGACGGCGCAGGTGTTGACGATGACGGCGTTCGACAGGCCCGCCTGTTCGGCAAGCTCGCGCATCGCCTCGGTCTCGTAGGCGTTCAGGCGGCAGCCGAGGGTGGCGAAGACAGGGGCGTTCATGCGTGGGCGGCGATGAAGACGGGCGACAGGATGCCGTCGAAGACATGGGCGACGGGTCCGGCCATCCAGACGCCGTCATCGCGCCAATCGATGTCAAGCGTGCCGCCATCGGCGTCGATGGTGACGCGCCGTCCGGTCAGGCCGCGGCGGTGGGCGGCAACGGCGGTGGCGCAGGCACCCGATCCGCAGGCCAGCGTGATGCCGGTGCCGCGTTCCCAGACACGCATGCGGAGCCGGTCGGGGGCGGTCAGAGCGGCATATTCGACATTGGTGCGTTCTGGGAAAAGCGGGTCTGTTTCGGCCCTTTTGCCGTCCGTTTCGACGGCAACGGCCTCGGCGTCCGCCACAAAGAACACGCAATGCGGATTGCCCATGCCGACGCCGACCGGCTCGCCGTGCAAGGGCAGGTGCAGCGTGTCCATCGGGCGGGCGAGCGGGATCTCGGACCAGTCGAGCTGGGGAGGGCCCATATTCACATTGACGCGGCCATCCGGCAGGCGCGTTGCGGCAAGGCCGCCCCGCGCTGTGGTCATGGTCACCGACGTCCTGCCGGTGGTGCGCATGATGTAGTCCGACACGCAGCGGGTGGCGTTGCCGCAGGCCTGCGCACGCGATCCGTCGGAATTCCAGAAATCCAAAGCGAAGTCGACGCCGGGCGCATCATGGATTTCGGCCAGCTGGTCGAACCCCACGCCGCGGTGCCGGTCGCCCAGCGCTTGGGCAAGCGCAGGCGTCGTCACCGGGGTGCGCCCGCGTGAATCGATGACCACAAAGTCGTTGCCCGCACCGTGCATTTTCATGAACGGCAGGCCCTGGGAGGCGCGCTGATCCTTCATGGCCGCGCATATACGCCCGCATGGCCGTTTCCGCCAGAGTGCCGCGCAACCAAGGGCTTTTCCGCTTGACCGTCCCTGCAGGCACCCCTAATGACGCGGCCTGTGACGGGCCGGTAGCTCAGTTGGTAGAGCAACTGACTTTTAATCAGTGGGTCACAGGTTCGAATCCTGTCCGGCTCACCACTGACAGCAAGGCCCGGGCGGCAACGCACGGGCCTTTTGCTCTTCCGAAGAGTTGCGGGAGGGCGGGCCATTTCACCGCCCGCGGTGCTGGGACGATATGCACCCGGCCATCCGGCGCGGCATCCACAGGTACGTGGTCCATCACGTGACCGCCGAAACGTCCCTTGCCATGATTAGCGAGGCAGGGGATGTGACGCCGGTCAGGGCAAGTTCAACGGAACTTACTGGATCGTTCGGATTGGCTTAACCAAGAGCGTGGAGATTGCGTTTTCGTCCCGGTGCGAAGCAATGCTGCAGAATAGCGCGGTATTGACGATCGCAGCTGTGGATGCAGGTCGGATGGGACTGAACTATATCAAGCGCGCCTCTGTCGCACCGGGTGTATCCGACCCGGACCTGTCGGCAATCGTGGCGCGGATGCTTGCAGATCTGCAGGCAGGGGGCGACGCAGTCGCGCGCCGGATGTCCCGTGATCTCGACCGGTTCGCGGGCGAAATCGAGATATCCGAGAAGGCGATCGCGGCCGCCTGCGACCGCGTTCCGCAATATCTGAAAGACGGCATCGCCTATGCGCGCCAGAACATCGTGCGCTTTGCCGAGGCCCAGCGCGCCTCGGTCCGCGAGACCGAGGTCGAACTGAGGCCGGGGCTGGTGGCCGGGCAGAAGCTGATTCCTGTGCGTTCGGCAGGCTGCTATGTGCCGGGCGGGCGCTATAGCCACATCGCCAGCGCGATGATGACGGTCATGACTGCGAAGGTGGCGGGCGTGGGACATGTGACGGCGGTGTCGCCGCCGCGCGCGGGAGCACCCGGCGGGATTCCGGACGCGATCCTGTACACGCTGAAAGTCTGCGGGGCGGACCGGGTTCTGGCGCTGGGCGGGGTGCAGGGTGTGGCGGCGATGGCCTTCGGGATGTTCAGGTTGCCGCCTGCGGATATTCTGGTCGGGCCGGGCAACGTCTATGTGGCCGAGGCCAAGCGTCAGTTGTTTGGGCGCGTGGGCATCGACATGGTGGCAGGTCCGACGGACAGCATGGTGATCGCAGATGCTTCGGCCGATCCGCTGACCGTGGCCTGGGACCTGATCGCGCAGGCGGAACATGGCGCGACATCGCCTGTCTGGCTGGTGACGGACGATGCCCGGCTGGCGCGCGAGACGGCGCGGCTGGCCCCGCTCTGCGCGGCGGAGCTTCCGCCGGCGAACCGTACGGCGGCTGAAACTGCCTGGGCGAATCTGGGCGAGATCATCCTCTGCGACGGGCGTGAGGAGATGGCGGTGCAGGCGGATCGCATCGCGCCGGAGCATCTGCACGTGCAGGCAGCGGACCTGGACTGGTGGAAGACGCGCCTGACTGCCTATGGGTCGCTGTTCCTCGGGGCGGAAAGCACGGTTGCCTTCGGCGACAAGGCGGCGGGCACGAACCATGTTCTGCCGACCGACGGAGCTGCCCGGTATACGGGCGGGCTGTCGGTGCACAAGTTCCTGCGGACCGTGACCTGGCAGCGTGTCAGCGCCGAGGCGCTGCCCGATCTTGCCTCGGTCACAGCGTCGATCAGCCGCTTCGAAGGTATGGAAGGCCATGCACGGTCGGCAGAGATCCGGCTTGAACGATTTGGACCGGCGGCTTTAGCTGCCGGGAACTGAAAGGTCACATCATGCAACTTTCCCGCTTCCCGCGCATCCGGCTTGCGCATCTGCCGACGCCGCTGGAACCGATGCCGCGTCTGTCGGCGCTGCTGGGCGGGCCGGAGATCTGGATCAAGCGGGACGACTGCACCGGGCTGTCGACGGGTGGGAACAAGACGCGGAAGCTGGAATTCCTGATGGCCGAAGCGGTGGCGATGGGCGCGGATATCGTTCTGACGCAGGGCGCGACGCAGTCGAACCATGCGCGCCAGACGGCGGCGGCGGCGGCGAAGCTGGGGATGGACTGCCACATCCTGCTGGAGGACCGGACGGGGTATAACGAGCCGAACTACCGGCTGAACGGCAACGTGCTTCTGGATGTGCTGCACGGCGCGACGATCGAGCATCGCGGCCCGGGTCTGGACATGAATGCCGAGATGATGGCGGTGGCGGAAGACTTGCGCGCGAAGGGCCGCAACCCCTATGCCATCGTGGGGGGCGGGTCGAACCCGACGGGCGCGCTGGGCTATGTGAACTGCGCGCTGGAACTGCTGGGCCAGATGGCCGATGGCGGACTGACCTTTGACCACATGGTCACTGCGACGGGCAGCGCCGGAACGCATGCGGGGCTGATCGTCGGGCTGAAGGCGCTGAACGCGCAGCTGCCGCTGCTGGGGATAGGGGTGCGCGCGCCGAAAGAGACGCAGGAGGCCAACGTGTTCCGCCTGGCGCAGGCTGTCGAGGAAAAGCTGGGCATACAGGGCGCGGTAGCGCCTGGGGACGTGGTGGCGAACTGCGACTATATCGGCAAGGGCTATGGCATTCCGGCGGAGAGCACGCTGGAGGCGATCGATCTGTTCGCGCGGCAAGAGGCGATCCTGCTGGACCCGGTCTATTCCGGCAAGGGCGCGGCGGGGCTGATCGACCTGGTGCGAAGGGGGCATTTTTCCAAAGGCCAGCGGATCTTGTTCCTGCATACCGGCGGGGCGATCGGGCTGACCGGTTACACACATGTGCTGCCGCACGCATGAGAACGGTCGGCATGAAGACTGTCGGGATTCTGGGCGGGATGGGGCCGGAGGCAACGGTGCTGCTGATGCACCGCCTGATCGCGGCGACACCAGCGCGGGATGATTCAGACCACATTCCCCTGATCGTGCACCAGAACCCGCAGGTTCCAAGCCGCATTCAGCATCTGATCGACGGCACGGGCGAAGACCCCGGCCCGGTGCTGGAGGCGATGGCGCGGGGGCTGGAGGCGGCGGGCGCGCAGGCCTTGGCGATGCCCTGCAACACGGCACATGCCTACACGGACCGGATCAGGGCGGCGACCCGCCTGCCGTTTCTGGATATGCGCGAAGCGACGGCAGCCGTGTTGCCCAAGGGCCGGATCGGGATGCTTGGCTCGCCTGGTGTGCGGCTGGCGGGGGCGTTCGACGCGGCCTTCGCACGGGCGGGCCTGACGATGGTCTGGCCGAATGATGATGATGCGGTGCTGGGACTTATCCGCCGGGTGAAGGCGGGCGATACGGGCAAGGCTGCGCAAGTGGCACTTGCCGCAGAGGCTGGGGTGCTGGCCGCGCGGTCGGACCATCTTCTGGTCGCCTGCACAGAGCTGTCGCTGCTGACCGGCGGGCTTGATGGACTGGCCTGGACCGACAGCCTCGACTGTCTGGTGACGGCGATCCGCCGGTTTGCGCTGGATCAGGGGCCGTCGGACATCACCTCGAGCGCGCCGGCAAGGTCGGGTGCATAGGTCTGAAAGCGCGGGATCAGCCGTTCCCGGACAAGAGCACGGCAATGCGCCGCCAGATCTTCGGGCAGGCCCGCTAACTCGTCCGCGCGCGCGATCAGCCAGACATGCCGGGTTTCCCCCGCGAAGGGCAGGGGCAGCACCTGAACTTCGGGCAGGAAGCGTTCGGCATCCATCAGGTTCAGCGGCGTTGTGATCGCCCAGCCGCCGGTTTCAACCACCATCGCAAGCACCGAACGCGTTGCCTCGAACGCATAGCGCCGAGGCACGTTGAGGCGGACGCGCTTAAGATGCCGCGCGATCTTCTGCCCGATCGGAAGTGATTCCGAATACTGGACGAAAGGCAGCCGCAGAAGCGCGCCATGAACGTCGCCCCCGGCGGCAACCGCGCCCTTTGCCACGACAAGCACGAAGGATTTGCTCAGGATCGGAATGGCGCGAAACGCCTGCGAATTTTCGGGCAGCAGCGCCGTGACGCCGATATCGGCCTCGCGGGATTGAAGCCGCTCGATGATACGGTCGGACCGGCCCGAAAACGCATGGACGAAGCATCCGGTGAAGCGGGTCTGCAGCGCGCTGACCAGAACAGGGGTCAATGACGCATCAAGGTCGTCGATGATCGCAAGATTTAGCTGCGGCAGGCTCGCCATGCTGATTCCGGCCATTTCGGCCTGCGCCTCGGACACGACCGAAAGAATGCGATGGGCGTAGGCGCGCAGAAGCTGGCCGGCGGGCGTCAGCGCCACGGGTCTTGCCCTACGATCAAAAAGCCGCGCGCCGATAGCGGTTTCCAGCGCGCTGATGTGCTGACTGACGCCCGAGCGCGACCCCCCGATACGGCGGGCCGCGTCCGCGACCGAGCCCGTCTCTTCCAGCGCAACAAAAACGCGCAGACCGCGCAAGGTCAGTTCGGCAGGGTGCTTCTTCGGGTCTGGTCTGCCTGTGTCCGCCATGTCCGCTCCGCCCACGCGGAACAGACTAGACGGAAACAGGCGGGCCGGAAACCGGATGTGGCCGCAATGGTCGAGCAAATATTGTGCGTGGGTCAACGATTCCTCAAGACTGCTGCGCAACAACGCTTGGGATGAGGCGGTGTCATGGTCCGGCGTTCGGCCAACCGCACCGCGGACCGCTCATCAGTGCGATTTCCGGCGGTTGGGACAAGATGACCCAGATAGTTCCGCGTTCCGCCCGCCGCGCCGCGACGGACTATGCCTTTTCCGACGCAGAGTTCGCCAGGATCGCCGACCGGGCGCACCGGGAGTTCGGCCTGCATCTTCCAGCGGCGAAGAAGGATCTCGTCTATTCCCGCCTGGTCCGGCGTCTCCGCAAACTCGGCCTTCCGGACTTCCGGGCGTATTGCGATCTGCTTGACGGGCCTCGGGGGGGCGTAGAGCAGATCGAGCTTCTGTCGGCACTGACAACAAACGTGACCCAGTTCTTCCGGGAAGAGCATCACTTCCGCACGCTGCGCGAAACCGTGCTTCCGCCACTGATCGCGGCGGCGCGGGCCGGACGGCGTGTCAGGCTCTGGTCCGCAGGGTGTTCGGCGGGCCAGGAACCCTATTCGCTGGCGTTCACCGTGCTGGCGCTGTGCCCCGAGGCAGAGACGCTGGACCTTCGCATTCTTGCGACCGACGTCGATCCGGCGATTCTGGCCGTGGCAAGGGCCGGGCGGTATCCGAAGGGCGAGATGAAGGCCCTGCCGGAGTCGGCGCGCGGCACTATGATTCATGCCGGGGACGATCGGGGCGAGACGCTCACGGTCGGACCACAGCCGCGCGCGCTGGTTCGTTTCGGCGAACTGAACCTGATCAAGGATTGGCCGATCCGCGGGCGTTTCGACATCATCCTCTGCAGGAACGTGGCGATCTACTTCGACGCCGAAGTGCAGGCACGATTGTGGACCCGGTTCGCCAGCCTGATGTGCGACGGCGGCCATCTTTTCATCGGGCATTCGGAGCGGATAACGGGCACAGCAGCATCGATGCTGACAACCGCGGGAATCACGACCTATCGAAAGGCGGGCATCGGATCGGACACTGACGCGCCGGTCCGTGTGGTGAACGGCCGTCCAGAGTAAGGCAGCACTCCCGGTGCGCTCAGGGAATGACCCAGATGCTGCCGACCGGCAGATGGATCGTGACGCTGTCCCCCGGCGAAAGCGCACTGGCCTGGTCGGGCGGCAGGATCGCCTGAAGGTCCGGGCCGTCCGTGCCAAGCAGCAGATAGGTGCGGGTGCCGAGAAAGCTGCGGGACCTTACGGTTGCCTGCAGAGCGTTTTCGCCCGGACCCAGACAGATAGCTTCGGGCCGGATCGTCAACGTCGCCCGGCCGCGCAGCGCGCCGGGGGGCAACCGCATTGGCCCGAGCGCACACTGAAACATCGCTCCCTCCGAATGACCGGGGATGAAGTTGCCCGCCCCGATGAATTCGGCCACTGCGCGGTCTGCCGGTCGCCTGAACAGGATTTCCGGCTGGTCGACCTGGCGCAGGCGACCAGCCAGCATCAGGGCTACCCTGTCGGCGATTGCCGCAGCCTCTTCCTGATCATGCGTCACGAACAGCATGGTCAGACCAAGCTGACGTTGCAGCGACCGGATCAGATCGCGCATCCCGGCGCGCAGCTGCGTGTCCAGATTTGCCAGCGGCTCGTCCAGAAGCAGGACGCCCGGCTTCAGCACCAGCGCGCGGGCCAGGGACACGCGCTGCTGCTGGCCTGCGGACAGCTCATGCGGTCGGCGCGTGCCGATATCGGGCAGATGGACAAGCGAAAGCATCTCGTCCACGCGGGCGGCGATATCGGCGGACGCAGCACCCCGCATGCGAAGACCGAAGCCCACGTTTTCCGCAACGGTCATGTGCGGGAACAACAGGTGGTTCTGGAACATCATGACGGCGTTCCGGCGTTCCGGCGGCAGATTCAGAACCGGGCGGCCGTCAAAGCGCAGATCACCGGATGTCGGCTGGATCAGACCTGCAACGATGCGCAGCAGGGTTGTCTTGCCGCAGCCCGAAGGCCCAAGAAGCGCGACAAGCTCGCCCCCGGCAAGGTCGAGCGACAGACCGTCCAGCGCCGGGCGCGCGATGCCGGGAAATGTCTTGCTGAGGTCGGTCACGGATACCCTGGTCACAGCTGGGCAAAGCCCCGGGCTGCTGCGCTTTTGCCCGAAAGCAGGCGCGACGTGATCACAAGGATCATAATGCCGGGCAGAATGTAGATCATGGCGATGGCGCCGGCGATGTCATTGCGCCCGGACGCCGCAAAGCTGAACAGGACCAGCGGCAGGGTTGCGACACGCCCGCCGCCGATCAGCAGAGTCAGCAGATACTGGCTCCATGATACCAGAAAGACGAACAGAGCCCCGGCGAGGATGCCGGGAAAGACGGCTGGCAGCGTGGCGTACCGGAATGCCCGAAGGGGGGATGCGCCGAGGCTGCGCGCCTGTTCGGCCACGGCAGGGTCGTGGTTGGCGATGACGCCGGAGGAGATCAGGATCATGTACGGAAGGGTCGGGATCAGGTGAACAAGCACAACTCCGGCTATGCTGTTTGTCAGGCCGAGGCCGATGAAGACCGAATGAATACCCATCGCCGCCGTCAGGCCGGGAACGATGACAGGTGCCAGTACGGCCAGTTCGACGATGCCCTTGCCAGGGAATCCGTAGCGACCGAGCGCCCAGCCGGCAGGAAAGCCGATGGCGACGGCAAGGGCGGTGGCGCAGAGAGCTATCGTGACCGACAGTCCAAGCGCGGGAAACACGCCGGACACGGGATCAAGCGCATATTGCCAGGCCTGAAGCGACCAGTCAGGTGGCAGCAGGTCGGGAAAGCGCCACCCGCGCGCGAAGGACCAGACAGCGAGCGGGACAAGCGGCAGCACCAGCCAGAGGGCCAGCAGAGCGGCCAGGACGGTGCGGAACGAACCGGTCGCAAAGCGCGCCCGCGTCATCGCCGTATGCCCCGCAGCAGGACGTTCCGGAACAGTGCAATCAGCGCGCAGGACAGCAGGGCAATGATCACGCCCATCGCCATGGCCTGCGGTCGCCCGGCAAGATCGACACCTGCATAACTGCGGTAGGCGAGAACCGGCAGTGTCGGCGGATGGCTCGGACCCAGCAGGGCAGGGATTTCGTAGGCCCCGAAAGTGAAGGCAAAGACGATGACCGAAGCCGCCAGAAGTCCCGGGCGGACCTGCGGCAGAAGGACATGGCGGAAGGTCTGCCAGCGCGTCGCGCCAAGCGTGCGCGCCACCGCCTCATGGTCGGTTTCGGGTGTCTGCATGCTGGCCAGAAGGACGACGCCGATGAAGGGAACTTCCTTCCAGACGTATTGCAGGATTATGCCGATGGCCCAGGGATCGTAGACCAGTGCGGGAAATTCGCCCGGCCGCGCGATCAGGTTCGCCTGAAACGCCAGGCGCGCAAAACTGCCGGACTGCGAGAAGAGGTAGAGGATGCCGATGGCGCCGACCAGATGCGGGATGGTCAGGTTCAGCTGAAACAGAAAACCTATCAACCTGCGTCCGGCAAAGGTCTGGCGCAAGAGCAGTGCGGCACAAAGGGCGATGCCTGCGGACAGCACGGTTGAGGTCAGCGCGATATGCAGCGTCAGAAGGAATGACCGGAAAAAGCGTGGATCGGACAGGACGGCGCGATATGCACCAAACCCTGGCTCCGATACACCCGATACGGACAGATAGCCGAGCGAACGCAGAATGCCGATCGCCAGCCCGCCAAAGAACAGCAGGCCGATCATCGCCAGAGCGGGTGCGAGAAGCATGGCGATTTTCAGGCGATCCGACATCCGTGTGGCGACCTTGTCCGAGAAAATCGCGCGGTGCAAATCGCGGTCCAACCGCACTATTCACTGACCGACTTCGGCAATCCAGCCCTGTTCGATGGCGGCAATCCAGTCGGCCTGCAGTTCCGGCAGCGCGGTCTTGGCCAGTTCGGCAGGCGAGACGACGGACGGCGGCAGATCGATGGCGGCAAAGGCGGCCTGCGTGGCAGCATCTGTCCTGACGACCTCGATGGCTTGGCTTGTCCCCCAGACCGCCGGGTCAGCCTTTTGCAGCTGCGCTTCGGGCGACAGAAGCAGGTTCTGCAGAACCAGCGCCGCGGCCTTGTTCGGCGAATTGAACGGGATGACCGTATAGTTCGTGTTGGCGATGGTTCCGTCTGACAGCCCATAGGAACGCACCGTATCGGGGTAGGTGCCTGCGGCCACGGCCAGCCCGAACTGTGCCGGGTCGTAATTGAAGGTCAGTGCCACTTCGCCGTTTGCAAACAAGTCATTCAGCTGGTTCAGCGACGTCGGATAGGTTGCTCCGTTCCGCCAGAGGAACGGCTCGATGTCGTTCATGATGGCCCAGGTCTTTGCTGCAGCGGAGTCGTAGGCTGCCTGATCGAAGCCGCCCATCAGACCCTCGGCTCCGCCAGCGGCATGGTAGAAGACATGGCGCACAAAAACCGATCCGGTGAAGTCGGGCGGTGCGGGATAGGTGAACTGGCCCGGATTGGCCCTGATCCAGTCCAGAAGGGCAGGGATCGACCTCGGCGGTTCCGGCAGTGCGGCGCTGTCATATGCAAAGGCGAACTGTGCTCGGTTCCAGGGCACTTCGCAGCCCTCGACCGGCACGCCGAAATCATTGGCTATGGCCGGGTTCTCCCAGTCGACCAATGCGCTGTTGGGCAGCGTGTCGGTGTAGCCGCACCATGCCAGACCGCCCTGCTTCATCGTGCGAAAGTTCTCGCCGTTGATCCAGATCAGGTCCACGGCCCCGGCATCCGTCACCCCTGCCTCTTTCTCGCCAAGGACGATGTTCACCGCTTCTGCTGTATCGGTCAGTCCGACACGGTTCAGCGTGATGTCGTAGCGATCTTTCAGGATGCCGCCGATGTAGCCGCTGACATACTGGTTGATGTTGTCCGCGCCGCCCCAGAGGAACCAGTTGACCTGCCCCCCGCGTGCCATACCGACAATCGTGTCCCAATCCGTGCCGATCAGGGACGTGCCGTCAGCGGTGTCAGCGATTGCGGGAAGCGAGGCTGCCGACACGGCAAACGCCATCAGAAGTGACCCGGACCGAATGTTCACGCGAGTATCCCCAAGCTTGTGTCTTCCCCGCGCTTATCCCCGTGCGCGGCTTGCCGGCGCAACAGGTGGCTTGGTTGTCCACGAAACTGTGATGCGGCGTCGCATGGCGAGGGTCCGCCCGACTGATCATCCAAATTACGGGAGGAGGGAGAGAAGTGGTGCCGGTGAAGAGACTCGAACTCCCGACCCCATCATTACGAATGACGTGCTCTACCAGCTGAGCTACACCGGCACTTCTCTCGTCACGGCACCGCGTTTACCGCCGCTCCTGACAACGCGCCGCTTCTAGCGTATCGGCGCGGCGCGTCAATCGCGGATTTCAAAGGTGACAGCTATGGCCTGCCCTAGCGCGAAACCTCGGCCTCATTGGGGAGGTCTTCGGGCTCGGGCTTCGGACGTCCGACGATCAGCGGCAGCATGTCGGCCCCGTTCGCCATCGCATTCGCGCTTTTCGGTGCCTCGCGCCATGACATCGTGTCGAAGCCGTTGCAGTTGTCACAGACAGGGCCCCAGTCCGCATGAACCGCGTGACACTTGTCGCAGATCCACTGCGGGCCGCGGCTTGCCGTCAGGGCACGGGCCAACCAAGCGCGCACGCTGGCATCCTCGCCGCCCTCGCCCCGTTCGACCGCCGCCATGATGGTCAGGGCGCGGGCCGTCGGATGGGTTTCGATCAGATCGCCCAGCGCACGGCGCGCGCCCGGAAAATCCTCGGCGGCAATCATCAACTCGGCCCGCAGCATGCGCGATTCCGGATGGTCCGCGCGCAACCGCAGCAGATTGTCGAAACGGCGCAGGCGCGCTGCGGGCGATTCATCAGGGGCGATGGCCGCATAGGCGGCGGCAAGGTCCGGGTGAGGCTGGGCCTCCCACGCCTTCTTGAGCACGCGGTCCGCATATTTCGGTTTTCCGGCCGTGACGTAGCTGCGCGCGGCCATCGCCGCAGCCGGAATGAGGTCGGGCGAGGCCTTGTTGGCGGCAATCGCCGCTTCTCGCGCTTCGATGGAGGCCGCATCGTCAAAAATCACCTTGGCTTCCTGCAGAGCCATGACGGCATCGCGGCGCTTGTGCACATCACGCGGCAGCAGGCCCTGCCGCATCTTTGTACCCAGGACCGCACGCGCGCCTTTCCAGTCGCCGGAATCGGATCGCAGCTTCAAGAGCGCGTCCTGAACCTCCTGATGCCGCGGCTTCAGCGCAAAGGCCCTTTCGGCAAGCTTCAGCGCGGTTTCGGTGTCGCCCTCGGCGATCTTCTGCTTCATCAGCCCGCGCATGCCGACAAACCGCGTCTGATCGTCGGACAAAAGCCGCTTGTAGACTTCGGTCGCGGTCCTTGTGTCACCCGACAGTTCTGCGGCCTGCGCCGACAACAGGTTGGTCAGGTCCGGACGGGCCAGATACTTTTCGGCCTTGGCGGCCTTTGCCATGGCAACCCGACCCTCGCCCGAGGCGAGCGCGAGCATCCCTTCGGACAGGGCCTGGAACCCGCGGCGTTCGCGGTTGCGGTCGAAGTAACGGCTGATCGCGGTTTCATCGCCGTTCAGGAACCGGAAGACGGCCAGTATCAGGCCAAGGATGCGAAGCGTCAGCCACAGGGCCAGCAGAAGCAGAATTGCGGCGATAACCGCCTGAACAGGTCCGAACGTAAATTCGAAGTTGGCGAATGAAACCCGAAGATTGCCGCCATTCTCCATCAGATATGCGGTGCCAAGCGCACCTGCCGCAATCAGGGCGACGAAGATGGCGATTTTTGTGAATGACCAGATCATGCCCGCTCCCGTCAGTTCAGCGAGCCGGAAAGCGCCGCGACTGCTTCCGTCGCGGCCATGCGGCGCTGCGCCAGACCGATCCATTCGGCCATGCGGGCCTTGCCCGAACTCGGGCAGCCCCGACAATTCGCTGATCGCGGTCGCAACATCGCCGACACCGAGCGCTGCTTCGCTGCGGGACAGCACCGCATCAGGGTCATCGCCCGCACGCGGTGATAGCGACCGTGCGCCCGACTGGCTGCGGAGGAAAGCGAGAGTGCGGTCGATCATGCCGTCACCCGCCGTGTCGCGGAGCGACAGGGCCAGGGCATCCCGGGCCGCTTCGGGAAAGGCCGTGCGCAGGTTCGCAAGGCTGGGGACGCCGGCCGACTGCTCGGTCAACTCCGCCGGAACAGACACGCCTGCGGATGCGAGATCGGCCAGGGCGCCCTCGATCGGCGCACCTGTTTCCAGGGCAGCCTGCACATGGGACAGGGCGGCCCGAGCGGTCGCGCGCCGCGTCTCGGCCATCGTTTCTTCGCGGGTCTTTTCAGCTTCAGCCTCGGCTGCCGCGATCCGGGATGCAGCATCGGCGGCTGCAGAGGTCAGCTCGGTCTTGGTCGCGGCAACTTCGGCGCGCATCGCGTCCATGTCGCGCCTGAACGCATCGAACGCGGCAGAGGATGCGCCCCCGCCGGTCAGGGGGCGTTGTTCAAGGTCTGTCAGCCTGGCGTCAAAAGCCGCCATGCGCGTGTCGAGGTCGGCGAACCCGTTTTCGAGCGGCGTCAGGCGGTTCTGCAGGTCCGTCAGGCCGGGAAACATCGCCTGCGCGTCCAGGTCCGCGCGCAGTTTTGCCGCGTCGGCCCCGGCGGTTTCGGCGAGGGACTGTGCCTTGTCGATCCGCTCGGACAGGGCCGCGAACTGCGGGGCCAGGTCGGGGGCCTGGATGGCAGGCCGAAAACCGTTCGGAAACGTGTACAGAACCGCCGCTGCGCCCAGACCGGCCGAAAGCGCTCCGCCGAACAACAGCGGCAGGAAGACGCTGCGGCGGGCGGGCGGAGACGGGGGTGTGGAAACGCGCGGCTCCGACGCCGCGTAAGGGGCGGCAGATGGAGCCTCGGGTACGGGTTCAGCCAGGACGAAGGGCTGGTCATGGTCGTCGGAAGGTCCGCTCACCGCAACTTCGGGTTCTGGTTGGCCGGAAAACACGTCGTCCGCTGCGACCGTGGAGGCATCAGTGTCCGTGGGATCGCTTTTCTTGGCTCGGGCCACGGCGTCACGTCCTTCTGATTCGGGCGATGGGTCGCGGAAGCAGCCGACGCCACACGTTCAATCTAATGACCGGGACCGGACGCCTCAAGCCGATCCGTCGGCGGGCGTCAGCTGCGCGAGCGCATCGAGCATTGCTCCGGCCTCCGGACGGATGGACGTGACCAGGCGTTCGGCGTTCAGCAATGCGGCGGCATCAGCCACTGCCGGGCTGAGCGCTGCAAGCCAGAGCGGGCAGCGGCGGCCCAGCATCTCCGCAGCGGCGAGGGACGCCGCGCGCGGCGAGAAAAGCGGGACAATCACCGGATCAGGCGTGCTCAGAAGCCCGCGCGCCTGCAGCGTCAGGGGGCAGGATGGCTGGTCATAGAGAACGACCTCGTGCGTCTCTATCCCAGCGGAATCGAGGAAATTCTTCATGTCCCATGCCGCATGGACGCCGCGCGGATGCAGGCACGGACCCTGCACGCCGCCTTCGATCATCGCCCGGGCAAGATCGGTCGCGTTACCGGTCCCGTGACGGACATCGTCGAACCCCGCCCGGCGCGCCGCGTCTGCCGTCCGGGCACCGACGCACCAGCAGGGCAGGCTGCGGTTCTGCGACTGCCGCGAAAACACCGTGACAGCCGTTTCCGAGGTGAAGATCAGGGTCGAAATTCCGCCCAGATTCAGGTCCGCATGAAGCACCACAAGCTCGGTCAAGGGCGAAATGACAATCTTCCAGCCGGGTCCGAAGCGGTCGCCGAAGGCCGCAGCAAAGCGGCGCGGACTGCTCGGCAGGGCGGGTCAAGAGCAAGCCCGGGCGTGCCGTTTGCGACAACAGGGGCAGGTCGGTCTGCATGAACCCTCGGGGCATTGTGCCTGCGGTGGCTTGGGTGTTACCTGCCGCCTCGTTCCCGTGCAATCCGACCCAGCCATGATCCGCGAAATTACCCTGCTAGGACTGGAAAGCAGCTGCGACGACACAGCAGCGGCCGTGGTGCGTCTGGCAGCCGGACGCGGGCATGTCCTGTCGTCGGTTGTGCTGGGTCAGGCCGATCTGCACGCGGCCTTTGGCGGTGTGGTGCCCGAAATCGCCGCGCGGGCGCATGCGGAGAAGATCGACCTGGCCGTGGAGGCCGCGCTGCGGGATGCGGGCGTCGGTCTGCGGGACATGGATGCGGTGGCGGTGACATCAGGGCCGGGACTGATCGGCGGGCTTCTGGCCGGGGTGATGTGCGCGCGGGGTCTTGCCGCCGGGGCAGGCCTGCCGCTGGTTGGCGTGAACCACCTTGCGGGCCATGCGCTGACGCCGCGGCTGACGGATGACCTGGTCTTTCCCTATCTGATGCTGCTGGTGTCAGGCGGGCATTGCCAGTTCCTGATCGTCGAGGGGCCCGACCGGTTCCGGCGGCTGGGCGGGACGATCGACGACGCGCCCGGAGAGGCCTTCGACAAGACGGCCAAGCTGCTGGGTCTGCCGCAGCCGGGCGGGCCTGCGGTGGAGGTTGCGGCAAAGTCAGGCGACGCGGGACGGTTCGCCTTTCCGCACCCGCTGCTGGACCGGCCGGGCTGCGACATGTCGTTCTCCGGCCTGAAAACGGCACTGCTTCGCGCACGAGATCATGCGGTGTCGAGATCGGGCGGCCTCACAGTGGCTGACCGGGCCGACCTCTGCGCAGGGTTTCAGGCGGCTGTGGCCGAGGTGCTTGCGGAAAAGGCGCGCCGCGCACTTGAGATCTATCTGGCATCAGGCCCCGAGCGGCCGGTTCTGGCCGTAGCGGGCGGCGTGGCCGCCAATGCCGCGATTCGGGCTGCTTTGCAGGCTGTCGCAGGGGCTGCAGGAGCGGGCTTTGTTGCGCCGCCGTTGTCGCTTTGCACGGACAATGGCGCGATGATCGCATGGGCGGGGATCGAGATGCTGCAGCTGGATCCGCCGGACGCGGGCGATCTGATCGCGCGGCCGCGCTGGCCACTGGACCGGTCGGCACCATCGATGCTGGGATCGGGCAAGAAGGGGCCGAAGGCATGAAGGTGGCGGTCATGGGCGCGGGGGCCTTCGGGACAGCGCTGGCCATTGCGCTGGCGCGGGACGGGGCGCCGGTCGGGCTGTGGGCGCGGGATGCAGGTCAGGCCGCCATGATCCGAAAGGCACGCGAAAACGCGCGTTATCTGCCAAGTTGCAGGCTACCCGACAGCGTAACCGTTTCGGCAGAGATGGACGGGCTTTCGGCAGCACAGATCACCCTTGTGACGGTCCCTATGCGGGCGGTGGGCGTGCTTCTGGCGGGCCTGCCGGATCGACCAGGACGCGTGATCGTTGCCTGTGCGAAGGGCATCGATCTTGACCGGGGCGAGGGTGTCTCGGCGATCATGGCGCGCTGCGCACCGGATGCCGCGCATGCGGTGCTGACCGGGCCCAGCTTTGCGACCGACATCGCGCGCGGTCTCCCGACGGCGCTGACGCTTGCCTGCGTGGATGACGGAACAGGGTCGATGCTGCAATCGGCGCTGTCGACGCCTGTTCTGAGGCTTTACCGGACCACTGACGTTGCAGGTGCTGAAATGGGCGGGGCGCTGAAGAATGTGATCGCTATCGCCGCAGGTGTGGTCATCGGGTCGGGACTTGGGGATTCCGCGCGCGCGGCCGTGACGACGCGGGGCTTCGCCGAGATGGTCCGTTTCGCCACGCAGCGCGGTGCGCAGGCGGAAACCCTGGCGGGGCTGTCGGGACTGGGCGATCTCGTGCTGACCTGCACCTCACCGCAGTCGCGGAATTTCAGATATGGACTGGCGCTTGGATCGGGTCAGGGCTTTGATCCGGCTATCACGGTCGAGGGCGCAGGCACGGCGCGGGCCGTCTCTGAGATTGCTGCGCGTGACGGCACCGACATGCCTGTCTGCACGATGGTCGCCGATCTGATTGACCGGCGCGTCGGTCTTGAGGAAGCTGTCCGGGCGCTGTTGTCGCGCCCCCTGCGAAAGGAATAGGGATGCTGTTTGCCGTCATGGCCCGCGACAAGCCGGGCGCGCTGCAGGTCCGGCTTGCCACGCGGGCGGCGCATCTGGCCTATATCGAGGTGACCGGAGTCGTCGCGATGGCGGGGCCGCTGATCGAGGACGGGCAGATGTGCGGGTCGCTGATCGTGCTGGAAACCGGCAGCCTGGAGGATGCGAAGGACTGGGTGGCGGGCGATCCCTACGGCAAGGCCGGTTTGTTCGAAAGCGTCAGCATGACGGAATGGAAGAAGGTGATCGGCTGATGCGGTACTGGTTGTTCAAGTCGGAACCGGATGTCTGGAGCTGGGACGATCAGGCCGCGAAAGGGGCGGCGGGCGAGGAGTGGCACGGCATCCGCAACTATCAGGCGCGCAACAACATGCGGGCGATGCAGATCGGCGATCAGGGGTTCTATTACCACTCCAACATCGGGAAAGAGATCGTCGGGGTTGTGGAGGTCTGCGCCCTTTCGCACCCTGACAGCACGACTGATGATCCGAGATGGGACTGCGTGGATATCCGGGCGCTGCGGCCGTTCAAGCGACCGGTGACGCTGGAAGAAGCGAAGGCGGATCCGAGGCTGTCGGGGATGGTTCTGGTGAACAACAGCCGCCTGTCGGTGCAGCCGGTCAGCCCCGAGGAATGGGCGGTGGTCTGCGGTCTGGGCGGGGTGAATCCGTGAGTTTTGTGCGTGTCCACATGTGGACAATGATGTCAAGTTATTGAAATAAGACGGTTTCTCGGAAAAAATTCATACTCTGGTAACCAATTCTTGCCTGCGGCAATGCCGGTCCTGGCGGGCTGCCGAAAAGGAGGGAAGTGATGGAATATCTGAACGTTCTGGCGGCGGCCTTCGGTGCCTATGCCTTTTCGGCGGTCTGGTACATCGGGATGTCGAAGCGCTGGATCGCAGCGGCGGGCATCCCGACGGATGCCAGCGGCAAGCCGCAGGGCAACGGCAGCGCGATGCCGTTTGTCATCGCTTTTGTGGCGCTGGTGCTGGTCGCGGGAATGATGCGGCATGTGTTCGCGACATCCGGTCTGGATACGATCAGCGACGGATTCATGGGCGGCGCAGGTGTCGGCGCGTTCTTCATCACGCCCTGGGTCGGGATGAACTATGCCTTCGGGATGCGGAAATTTTCGCTGTGGTGGATCGACAGCGTGAATGCTGTTGCCGGATGCACGATCATGGGCGTGATCCTGACCCTGTTCTGATTGGTCGGGAAAAGACCCCGCAAAAAGCAAAGGGCCCACGGCGGCAAGCCGGGACCCTTTGCCACCCCACGTGTTCCCAAGAACCACCACACGTGTACGTTGAAAGGGTCTCGGCCATACTGGCCTGTTACGGGATGAATAGCGCGATACATTCCGTCTGCGCAAGGATCGAATACTGAAAAATCTTATCAAATCAATTTGTTAACGAAACGGTGCCAGATCTCGAAATGAAAAGCGCCCGCAGTTGCGGGCGCCCTGCAACCTCCGCTCTTGCGCCTACTTGTACGCGGCTTCCTTGCCGAAGTGCTTGGTCAGCATGTAGTAGATGACGGCGCGGTATTTGTTCCGCTCGGATTTGCCGTAGGTCTCGATAACCGAATGGATCGCGTCCATCAGCTGCGGACCGTCCTTGAGGCCCAGCTTCTTGATCAGGAAGTTCTTCTTGACCGTTTCAAGCTCGCTGGCCTGTGAGCCCGCAACCGTTTCGGAATCCTGGCTGTAGATCGCCGGTCCGCAGCCGATCGTCACTTTGGTCAGAAGCGCCATGTCGGGCGTCATCTTGCACTTGTTCTTGAGATCGTCCGCGTATTTCGCAATCAGTTCGTCACGCTTGCTCATGGTGTCCCCCGTCCCAGCGCTGAAACTTGCCTTGCCGCGTCCCACGCGCGGCAGCGTAGGTATGGCGCTGGCGCTGCGAAACGCAAAGCAGAATTTTTATTCCGCGACGTCAACTGCGGCGAGATTCCGCTGCGCGGGACGATGTCAGGACGGAAGCCGAATCAAATACTGATTGGCGATCACGGTCAGCTTTGCCGTCGGACCGAGGGACTTGAGCAGCGCATCGACCGCCCTGCGCACCGGTGCACCGCTCTGTTCGGTCTGCCAGTTCAGATCGTCACCGGAAATGATCCCGCCCGGCTTCACCTTGCGGCGGCAGAGATCAAGATCTTCGCCGACGAAGGGCTCGTTGTGATTTCCGTCGATGTAGACCCAGTCGAAGTAATCATCCGGAAAGGATTCGAGGGCGGGCCTGGACATCGCGCGGTGCAGCCTGACGCCGGGATTCGATGCGAACTTTGCCGCGACTTCATGGAACATCTCGTCCATGCGGGTTTCGTTCTTCTTGCGACCGAAGCCGGTATTGCCGAACTCCGGCTGATAGAGCCAGGGGTCGATCAGGTGGAGTTCCTTCGGCTGGGTGATCTCGACGATTTTTTCGCTGAAGTTGCCCTCCCAGACGCCAATCTCGGCAGCGATGCCGCCCTTTGGCATCTTGCCGAGAAGCCGGGCCCTGACCTTTTCGCGTTTGGATTCTTCTTCCATGATCTGCCCTCATCCTCCGGCGCCTGCAGCCGCTGTCGCGATTTGACGCAATCATAGAAAAAGCGGCGCGGCCGGGATAGCCGCGCCGCCCTATGAATGCGTCCGCGTGGCCGATCCGCCGCAAACGGTCAGTAGCGGTAGTGGTCCGACTTGAACGGGCCTTCGACTTTGACGCCGATGTAGTCGGCCTGATCCTTGCGGAGCTCCGTCAGCCTGACGCCAATCTTGGCCAGATGCAGGCGCGCGACCTTTTCGTCGAGATGTTTCGGCAGGATGTAGACGCCCGGCTGATATTCCTTGCCCTTCGTCCAGAGTTCGATTTGCGCAAGCACCTGGTTGGTGAAGCTGGCCGACATGACGAAGGACGGATGGCCGGTCGCGTTGCCGAGGTTCAGCAGGCGGCCTTCGGACAGAAGGATGATCTTGTTGCCCGAGGGCATCTCGATCATGTCCACCTGTTCCTTGATGTTGGTCCACTTGTGGTTCTTCAGGGCTGCGACCTGAATTTCGTTGTCGAAATGGCCGATATTGCCGACGATGGCCATGTTCTTCATCTGGCGCATGTGGTCGATGCGGATGACGTCCTTGTTGCCGGTCGTGGTGATGAAGATGTCGGCGTCGGCGACAACATCCTCAAGCGTGATCACCTCGTACCCGTCCATCGCGGCCTGAAGGGCGCAGATCGGATCGACTTCAGTGACCTTGACGCGCGCGCCTGCGCCGCGCAGCGAGGCTGCGGAACCTTTGCCGACATCGCCGTATCCGCAGACGACGGCGACCTTGCCCGCCATCATCGTGTCGGTGGCGCGGCGGATGCCGTCCACAAGCGATTCCTTGCAGCCGTATTTGTTGTCGAACTTCGACTTGGTGACAGAGTCGTTCACGTTGATCGCGGGGAAGGGCAGCAGGCCCTTCTTGTGCAGGTCATAGAGACGGTGGACGCCTGTCGTGGTTTCCTCGGACACGCCCTTGATCGCATCGCGCTGTTTGGTGAACCAGCCGGGGCTGGCCTTCAGCCGCTTCTTGATCTGGTTGAACAGGCAGATTTCTTCGTCAGAGGTGGGGACTTCAATGATGCCCGTTTCGCCCGCCTCGACCCGTGCACCGATCAGGACATACATCGTGGCGTCGCCGCCATCGTCCAGGATCATGTTGCAGGTGCCGCCCTCGCCGCCGAACCAGAAGATGCGGTCGGTATAGTCCCAGTAGTCTTCCAGCGTCTCGCCCTTGATCGCGAAAACCGGTGTGCCCGCCTCGGCTATTGCGGCTGCGGCATGGTCCTGGGTCGAGAAAATGTTGCAGGACGCCCAGCGCACATCCGCGCCAAGCGACTTCAGCGTTTCGATCAGCGCGCCGGTCTGGATCGTCATGTGCAGCGACCCGGCAATGCGTGCGCCCTTAAGGGGCTGCGCCTTGCCGAACTCTTCGCGCAGGGCCATCAGCCCCGGCATCTCGGTTTCAGCGATGTCGAGTTCCTTGCGGCCGTAGGCGGCGAGGGAAATGTCCTTAACGATATAGTCCTTGGCCACGACGCAGGCTCCTTGCGCATCCGCGAATGCGCGGCGGATACCATCGGACAGGCCTGCGGGCAATGAAGGAAGTTGCCTTCAGGCGGGACGGCCTAACCCGCAACGCCTTCTTCCCGGACGGGCGTCATGGACTGCCAGTGCTTTCCGGTGGCCACCACGCAGCTGACACCATTCGCCTGCGTCACGAAGATCGTGAAGCTGCCGGACTTGAGCGAGCTCCAGACTTCGATGACCTGCGACTGGTTCTGCATGCCGCCCCCGGTGGGTGCCTCGCTGTATTTCTCGGCGAGCGTGCTCACCAGGATATCGCGCTGAAAGCAGGCGGAGGCCGATTGGGCGTAGGCAGGACAGCAGAGGAGGGCGATGGCGACAGAGGCCAGGGCGATGGGTCTTGCAGACATAGTCAGGTCCTTCCCGAAAAGGGCCGGCCCGAAACGGGCATGACGGCCCAGGCAGACTGCATTTGTGAGAGGAAGGCTGCGCCGGAATAGCGGCGATTCTTGCCCCAAGGCGCGTCACGGACGAGGTATTGCCGCCGCAATTCGGCCCTCATGGGCAAGGAAGTGCTGCTGAAACATCCGCGACGGCCTTCACAGCGCCGATGCGTCCAGTCATTCTGCCGATACCCCGAGACACCTTCGCACAGGCCATGCCGCACAGATCGCCCCGACCCCGCGCCTGGCAGAGAATGCTTTCAGGCCGCAGGCTGGACCTGCTGGATCCGGCACCGCTGGATGTCGAGATCGAGGATATCGCACATGGGCTGGCGTTTGTCGCGCGGTGGAACGGCCAGACGCGCGGGGACTGGCCCTATTCGGTGGCGGAGCATTCGCTGCTGGTCGAGGCGATCTACACGCGCCTGAACCCACAGGCCCAGCCGCGCTGGAAACTGGCGGCGCTGCTGCATGATGCGCCGGAATATGTAATCGGGGACATGATAAGCCCGGTGAAATCGGCTGTGGGACCGGGATATAGCGAGATGGACGAACGGCTGACGGCCGCCGTGCATCTGCGCTTCGGGCTGCCTGCTGTTCTGCCGGTCGCTGTCAAGAAGGCGATCAAGCAGGCGGACAAAGTGTCGGCTTGGCTGGAGGCGGTTCAGATTGCGGGGTTCACGATGGCCGAGGCGGACCGGTTCTTCGGGCGGCCCGGGGACGGTGCGCTGCGGGGGCTGGAAATCCGCCTGCGCGCACCCGTGGATGTGCGCGCAGACTATGTCGAACGGCACCGGCAGTTGCTGGAAGACATCGGGGGCTAGCCCCGAAGACCGGCGAACAGGTACCATCTGCGCTTTTCGATCTGCTCCGTCATATGCGACGGATAGTTGTGGCGCAGGTCGCGTTGGGCCGGGCCCATGCGGGTCGCGATCATCAGAGAATCGGCCAGAAGGGATAGCATTTCTTTCACTCCATCTAACAACATCGCTTGAGTTCTAGCCAATTCAGGGGAATTCTTCCAATCAGCAGTTTTCCTTATACTTTAGTCAGGCTATCAAATGGATGACCCGGACTGGCGGCACTTTCCATCGATCTCGGCGCTGCGCGCGTTCGAGGCGGCGGCACGTATGGGCGGGTTCACGGCTGCAGCACGGGCGCTGAATGTCACGCCTGCCGCCGTGGCCCAGCAGGTCCGCGCGCTGGAGGCGGAGCTGTCGGCGGCCCTGATCCACCGCGAAGGGCGCGGCATGATGCTGACGCCTGCGGGCGCGCAGCTGGGGGCGTCGCTGACCGAAGGTTTCGGGCTGATCCAGAGCACAGTCGCCACATTGCGCCGCCAGAGGGACGGCGACCCGATCACCGTGACGATGTCACCGACGTTTGCGACCGAGTGGATGATGCCGCGGCTGTGGAAGTTCTGGGAGGATCACCCGGAGATCGGCGTGTCGCTGCGGCCCGACCACCGGGTTCTGGACCTGCGGCGGGAAGGGATCGATCTGGGCATCCGGTTCGGCAACGGGGCCTGGCCGGGCGTGCAGTCCGACTTTCTGACATCGGCGCGCTTCGTCGTCGTCGGCGCACCGTCGCTTCTGGGCGACAGGCGCGAGCTCAGCACCAACGATCTTCAGGCCATGCCGTGGGTCTTCGAGGAGAACTGGCCAGAGGGCAAAAGCTGGTTGAGGGCGAATGGGATCAATCCCGCGACAGCCGAACTGACGATGCTGCCCAGCGAAGAGCTGGCATTGACGGCAGCGCGGCAGGGCTATGGCCTGTCGATCGTGAGCGCTGCACTGGTCGAAGAGGATGTGGCGGAAGACCGGCTGCGAGTCGTGTTCGACCCCAAGGACGACCGGCCGGCCTATTTCATCGTCACGCCGCCCGGGCCGCTGCGTGCGGCGGCCCGGACATTCATTCGCTGGCTGAAGGCAAGCGCCTGAGCTCAGCGGATCAGCAGATCCTCGATCTTTTTCCCAGCCTTCAGGGCGGCCTCGACCCAGCGCGGCTTGCGCCCGCGGCCGGTCCAGGTGGCGGACGAATCTGCGGGATTGGCGTACTTCGCCTTGACCGGTTTGCGTTTGCGGGCAATGCCGCCGCCGACGAGGTCACTCAGCGCGAAGCCCATCGATTTTGCCTGCTCTTCAAGCTTGGCGATGGCTTCCTGTTTCTTGCGGTCTTCATATCCCGATATCGTCTTTGCAACCTGGGACTGAAGATCCTTCAGCTCTTTCAACGAAAGGGCATTCAGATCTGTGTTCACGTTGATGTTCCTTTTCTTCCCCATTTCTCCGGGGATACCTGATAAATGCCGCGAAGCGAAAACGGACGCAAGAGCAGGCCAGCGCAAATTACCTGCGCGTGCTTATCGCGGGCTGCGTTTGGCCAGAATCCGCTGGAGCGTACGGCGGTGCATATTCAGGCGGCGGGCGGTTTCCGAAACGTTCCGATCACAGAGTTCATAAATCCTCTGGATATGTTCCCAACGCACACGATCAGCCGACATCGGGTTTTCCGGCGGTGGGGGAAGCGTGGCAGAACGGCAGAGCAGCGCCGTCGTGATGTCATTGGCATCGGCCGGCTTTGAAAGATAATCGGTCGCGCCGATCTTCACCGCAGCGACGGCGGTTGCGATGGCGCCGTAACCCGTCAGGACCACAATCCGGCAATCCGGGCGACGCATGCGCAGCGTTTCCACGACATCGAGCCCATTGCCGTCTTCCAGGCGAAGGTCCACGATGGCGTAGGCCGGCGACCGCGCTTCTGCGATGCGCTTGCCCTCTGACACGGATTCGGCAGTTTCCGGCACGAAGCCGCGCTTTTCCATTGCCTTGGCCAGGCGCTGGACAAACTGCGTGTCGTCGTCGACCAGAAGCAGGGACCGGTCGCGTCCAAGTTCTGCGAAGTCATCCGGCATTTTCGGCCTTTCCCTGCATCCCGTTTGATCAGATAGGCCTGTGAGGCACCTAGGTCAATTTAAGCCGGACCAGCGGCATCGATGAAACAGGCTGCCCGCTTTGCAACGTCATCCGCAGCGTCCTCGCTGGCAAAGAATTCCGCAAATCCGACAGACGGCAGCATCAGGTACGTATAGGTCATGTGATCGACAAGATAGTTCATGTCGTCGGGCGCTTCGGGAACGCGGTAGATCGTCTTGTAGGCCTTCGCGGCCAGGCTGATCTGTTCGGCGGTTCCGGTCAGGCCGATCATGCGCGGATGAAGGGCGTCGGTGAATTCCTTCAGCACGGCAGGCGTGTCGCGCACTGGGTCAACCGAAATGAAGACCGGTGTGACATCATGGCCCGTTTCCTCGAGCGCATCTACGGCTTGAGCATTTCGGGAAAGATCCGTCGGACAGACATCCGGGCAGAAGGAATAGCCGAAGTAGACCAGTGCCGGCTTCTGCAGGATATCGCTTTCGGTGACAGGCCTCATGTCTTCGTCGGTCAGGGAAAACGGCCCGCCGATGGCGCCGTTCCCGCCCGATACCGCGGTTTCGCGGCAATCGGCAAAGATATCACGGTCCGGCCGGAACGCGGGAATGATCGCGAATCCGAGGAGTGCTGCGGCAGTGACTGCACCGGCTGCAGCCGCATACATGCGCGTGGAAATGGGCATTGGTATCCTTACCGGTCGGTTGTGCCGCATTGATTGCCGATCCGGCGACCGGTATCAATCGCCTTTGCCGTTCCGGGGCGGGATGCCGGGACAAGCGGAGGAACCCCGGACCCGTGACAATGATCGACATCGCCGGACGGGACATGCGCAGCGACTGGGTGCGCCTGCGCACGCTGATCCTGCTGCGCTGGGCCGCGATTTTCGGTCAGGCGGCAGCGCTGCTGGTAGCGGTCTGGGGGTTCGGCATCAGGCTCGACCTGTGGACCGGGCTTGCAATCGTGTCTGCGTCGGCGATCTTCAACCTGGTCCAGACATTCGCCTTTCCGGCCAACAAGCGCCTCTCCGAAACCGAGGCGATGCTGACCTTCCTGTTCGATGTGGCGCAACTGGCCTTGCTGCTGATGCTGACGGGGGGACTGGCGAACCCGTTTGCGGTGCTGTTCCTGGGACCTGCAACTATTGCCGCGACAACGCTGCAATCGCGGTCATCGCTGTTTGTAGGCAGTGTGACCATCGCGCTTGTGACCCTTGTTGCGCTGTTTCATCGTCCGCTTGAGGATGCGGAGGGCCCGATCGCGGTTCCGCAGATATTCGAGTTCGGATTCTGGCTGGCGATCGTGATCGGTGTGGTCTTTCTGGGGCTTTACGCACGCCGCGTGGCGACCGAGGTCCACACGATGGGTGACGCGCTGCTGGCGACGCAGATGGCGCTGGCGCGGGAACAGAAGCTCACGGACCTGGGCGGCGTGGTTGCGGCCACAGCACATGAACTGGGCACGCCGCTGGCGACGATCAAGCTGGTCAGCACCGAGCTGGCGGACGAGCTGGCGGACAGGCCCGTGCTGGCAGCGGACGCGGTGCTGATCCGCGACGCAGGCCGACCGCTGCCGCGATATCCTTAGGTCGATGGGTCGCGCCGGGAAAGATGACCTGCACCTGAAGGCGACGCCTCTTGCAGCCCTGCTGCAAGAGGCCGCCGACCCTCACATGGCGCGGGGAAAGCAGATCACCATCGAACTGGCGGCTTACAGCGCCTCGGGCCTGCCGCAGCCCGTGGTACTGCGCCGCCCGGAAATCGTGCACGGTCTGCGCAATCTGATCCAGAACGCCGTCGATTTCGCAACGCGCGAAGCACGGCTGGATGCCGAGTGGACCGATGCGGACATTCTGGTCACGATTTCGGACGACGGCGACGGGTTTCCGCCGGGTCTGATCGGCCGCATCGGTGACCCCTATGTCCGGCAGCGGGGCGGGCCGATCGAACGGGCGGGCGGTGCGGAACGACCCGGCTATGAGGGGATGGGGCTGGGGCTGTTCATCGCCAAGACGCTTCTTGAACGGACTGGGGCGCGGTTGAGCTTCTCCAACGACTTCGAGGCAAACCTGGCGGGCGCGTCACGCGGCGCGGTCGTAACCGTTGGCTGGCCGCGTTCGGCGATCGAAGCATGGGATCGCGACAGTCTGGGGGAGAATCCGCAGTTGCGCCCTTGAGCCGGACCTGGGGTTATCGTGCCAGCCCGGCAGAGAAAGCGGGGCGTCGGCCTACATCCTTAACGGCACATTAACCATTCCTGAAAAACTCTTGCATCCGGGGTGGAAACCCCGTGATCGAGGGGGTGACGATTCGATGCACATGCAGATCGCATTCGGAACAGCCGTGTTTGCGACATCTGTCGCCGCGGCGCTTCTGGCCATGGTCATTGCGTCCTATGGGATCGCGCGCAAACGGGATGCAGGACGTGCGGCGCTTATGGGCCGCCCGGATGACCGCACGATATTCCTGTTCGAGGGCGCGACCCTTGCAGATGCATCGCCCAGCGCGCTGGCCGTATTCAATGCGTCCCCGACCGCGGAGTCGGACTGGGAGCGTCTGATTGCTGAACTGGAACCCGACTTTCCCGATATCGCTGCCGACTTCGACGCGCTGGACACACGCGGCAGGATCGACCTGATGTCACAAGATCTCTCCCTGGTGGCCGAAACGTTCGGCAAAGTTGTCCGCATCGAGCTTCTGTCGGCGTGCGGCGCTGCGGCGCCGGGCACAACCCGCTCGAACAGCCGACTGGCCGAAGCCGAAGAGCTGTCAGACCTGCGCGAAGTCGTGGCACTGGGCCCGTCGCCCGCGTGGCGGCTTGACGTGAACGGCACGCTGATCTGGGCGAACCGGTCCTATATGCGGCTGGCCGCCCGCAGCCTTGGCGTCGATGTCTCTGAACTGGCCTGGCCGCTTCCCGTGCTGTTCCCGAAAGACGCGGGCACGCAGCCCGGCCTGCCGATGCGCGTCAGCATCGCGGTCCGGCCTGCACCTGCGACGCTCTGGTTCGACAGGGTTGGTTATCCGACCGCACGCGGTGGCCTGCACTTTGCGCTGTCCTGCGACAGTGCCGTGCAGGCAGAGACGGCGCTTCGCGGCTTCGTCCAGACGCTGACGAAGACCTTTGCTGACCTTCCGATCGGTCTGGCTGTCTTCGATCGCAAGCGGCAGTTGGCGCTGTTCAATCCGGCGCTGGTCGACCTGACCCAGATCGGCGGCGAATTCCTGTCGGCCCGCCCGACGTTGTTCGCCTTTCTGGACCGCTTGCGCGAAATCCGCATGATCCCCGAGATCAAGGACTATCCGACCTGGCGGGAAAGCATGTCAGACCTTGAAAAGCGCGCCGCAACCGGTGCCTATGACGAGGCTTGGACGCTGCCGACCGGCCAGACCTATCGCGTGATCGGACGCCCCCATCCGGATGGTGCGGTGGCCTTCCTGTTCGAGGACATAAGCGCTGAGACATCGCTGACACGGCGGTTCCGATCCGAACTTGAGCTTGGCCAGAGCGCGATCGATTCCTTCGACGAAGCTGTGGCGATCTTCTCGCCTGCAGGTCAGCTGGTCGTGTCGAACGCTGCCTATGCGTCGCTTTGGCATACGGATGCCGGGGAAACGATCGGCGGCGTCACGGCACAGGATTCGGTCCGCCTGTGGTCGTCGCAAAGCCAGAGTTGGGACCTGTGGCTGCGGGCTGCGGATTTTGTCAGCGACATAGATGCCGAAGCGCCCGATCAGGCAAACGTCGAGCTTGCCGACGGCCGCGTCGTGACCTGCCGGTTCCGGCGGCTGCCGGGCGGGTCCAGCCTGATCGGGTTCCGCACATTGGCCCCGGAGCGGCTCGCCGCGCGGAGACTTCGCAAAAAGCCGCGGGCTGAGCTGGACGTCGCCCCGGCCGCGTTCTGAGGGTCGCCGGACCTGCTGGGCCTGCGCGGCGGAGGCTTGCAGGCGGATCGGGGCGATGTATGACTGCCCGCATGACGCGATGGGCCCCTTCGGAAGCGGTGCTTTGCCTTGCCGGAGCGGACCGGACGGTGGATCTTGGCCGCTGGATCGCGCCGCATCTGGATGCGGGGGATGTGCTGCTTCTTGACGGGCCGCTGGGCGCAGGAAAGTCTCACCTGGCCCGCGCGATCATCCAGACGCGCCTGACCGGCGAGGGACGCCATGAAGACGTGCCATCGCCGACCTTCACGCTAGCGCAGGTCTACGATTGTGCCGTTCCGATGGTCCACGCGGACCTTTACCGGCTGGCCGATGCTGGCGATGCGTTCGAGCTTGGCCTGATCGAAGGGTTCGGTACATCGATCACTTTGATCGAATGGCCGGCAAAGCTGGGGGCGCTGATCCCGCCCGATGCGCTGACGGTGCGGATGGCACCGGACGGATCGGGCGATGCGCGCGTCGTCCGGCTGTCGTCGGCATCGGACAGGTGGGCGGCGCTGATCGCCGATGCGGCCCGGAATTTCGGTCCGTGACCGACGATGACCGCTTTCTGAGGGCAGCCGGGTGGGGTGACGCTGTCCGCGTGCAGCTTGCAGGTGATGCGTCGTCACGGTCCTATGCGCGGCTGGTGCGCAGGTCCGGAACAGCTATCCTCATGTCGCTTCCCGAGGGGTCTGAGGACATCGCCCGGCGGTTTCTGCGCATGACGGACTGGCTGCGCGCGCACGGCTATTCAGCCCCGGCGATCATTGCGCAGGATGTAACGCTGCGCTGGCTGCTGATCGAGGATCTTGGCGACAACCTGATCGCCCGGCAGCTTGCGTCGATCCCGGACAGGGCAGACGAACTGTATGCGCTGGCGGTGGATTTTCTGATCGACCTGCACCGGCACGCGCCTCCGGATTTCGCAGCCCGCCTTGACGGAGCTGCACTTGCCGATCTGGTTGACGTCATCCCGCGCTGGTACCTGGCCGGAACGGGGCGGCATGGGGATGCAGGGGCCGACCGGATCGGGTGTGAGATTGCCAGGCTGTACGACGCGCTGGGGGGCGAAGAGACGGTTCTGTCGCTGAGGGATTTTCATGCCGAGAATCTGATCTGGCTTCCGGACCGCACTGGTGTGGCACGGCTGGGTGTTCTGGACCATCAGGACGCGCTTGCCGCCCATCCCGCCTATGACCTTGTCTCGCTGCTGCAGGATGCGAGGCGGGATGTGCCCGCAGAGCTGGAAACCCGGATGATCCGGCGTTTTGCCCGGGAAACTGCACAGGATCAGGACCGGTTTGCGGCAATATATGCGCTGCTTGGGGCCCAGCGCGCGCTGCGGATCATCGGCGTCTTCGCCCGTCTTTGTCTGGCAGACGGCAAGGCGCAGTATCTGCAGATGATACCGCGCGAATTCGGATATCTGAACCGCAATCTGCGCCATCCCGCACTTCGGTCGCTCAAGGAACTGAGCGATGCAGTGCTGCCCGCGCCGGGGGAGGCAGCGCTTGAAAGCCTGAGGATGAAATGCGGCACTTACCGGACAGCCTGATGCTTTTTGCCGCCGGGTTCGGCACGCGGATGGGTCGGCTGACGGCCGAGCGGCCAAAGCCGCTGATCCCGATTGCGGGGCGAGCGCTGGTCGACCATGCTCTGGACCTGACCCAGGGGCTCGGGCTGAAACGGATCGTCGTGAACGTGCACTATCGGTCGGATATGATCCGAACGCATCTGCAGGACCGGACCGATATCTTGCTTTCGGCTGAAACAGAGACGATTCTGGAAACGGGCGGCGGTTTGAAAGCCGCCCTCCCAATGCTGCGGGGCAGCCCGGTTCTGACGCTGAACACCGATGCCGTCTGGTCCGGCCCCAATCCCCTTGTTGTCCTGGGCGACGCCTGGGACGGCGGCCGGATGGATGCACTCCTGCTGATGGTCCCCACTGACCGCGCGATCGGGCATCGGGGCAGGGGCGACTTTGCCGCCGATGCGGCAGGGCGGCTGCGGAGAGGCGACGGGTTTGTCTATGTCGGCGCGCAGATCATCCGGACCGAAGCCGTGTCGGCGGTGCCCGACCGCGTGTTTTCGCTGAACCGCATCTGGGATGACATGTCCACCGCAGGCAGGTTGTTCGGGGCGATCTATCCGGGGCAATGGTGCGATGTGGGCCAGCCGCAGTCGATCGCGCTGGCCGAAGCGATGCTGGCAAAGGTGCACGATGTTTGAGCCGTCGGACCAGCCCCGCGTGTTCGGCCTCGGCCCCGGCGCAGATTTTCCGCGGGCCTTTGCGGATGGGTTGATCCGACGTCTGGCAAACCACCCGCCGGACCTGGCTGCGCGGACCACTGTCTTCGTGAACACACGGCGGATGCAGGATGCTGTCCGCAACGCTCTGATGGAGAACGGTGCGCGGTTTCTGCCGCAACTGCACCTTGTCACCGATCTGGCGAACGATCCGTTGCCGGGCATTCGTCCGGCTGTCCCGAAGCTGCGACGCATTTTGGAGGTGATGCGGCTTGTCGAAGCGCTGATCGCGCGTCAACCGGGCATCGCGCCCGCGACGGCGGCCTTCGGTCTGGCGGAAGACCTTGTCGCACTTCTGGCCGAGATGCAGGATGAAGGTGTCTCCCCCGACCGGCTGGAAGACCTCGCGCTGGCCGAAGATCACGCCGAACACTGGCAGCGCAGCCTGCAATTCCTGCGGATTGCGACAGGCTTCACGGGTGCCGATGCGGCGGCGGATGGGGGCGGACGCCAGCAGATAGCCGTCGCCCGGTTGATTGCGGACTGGCAAGCGAACATTCCTTCTGCGCCCGTCATCGTTGCAGGATCGACCGGATCACGCGGCACAACGATGCGCCTGATGCTGGCGGTGGCCGCACTGCCGCAGGGCGCGGTGGTGCTGCCCGGATATGACTACGATCTGCCGCCGCAGGTCTGGTCAACGCTTTCAGACACCGATCCGGCCGCTGAAGACCATCCGCAGTACCGGTTTGCGGCGCTGCGGCGGGCAATGGGACCGGTAGTGATGGATATTCCGGTCTGGTCAGATGCGTTTGCGGCACCCGACCCGTCACGCAACCGCCTGATTTCGCTGGCACTGCGTCCGGCGCCGATGACGGATGACTGGCTGCGCGATGGCCCGGACCTCGGCGATGCCCGCACGGCCACGCACGGACTAAGCCTGATCGAAGCCCGCGGGCCGGTCGAAGAAGCGCAGGCCATCGCGCTCTGTCTGAGAAAAGCGGCGGGAGAGGGGCGGAAGGCCGCCTTGATCACACCGGACAGGACGTTGGCGCGCCGGGTGTCTGCGATTCTGGACCGCTGGGGCATCATCCCGGACGATTCTGCGGGCGAGCCCTTGTCGCAGACGCCGCCGGGCCGGTTCCTGCGTCATGTCGCAGGGCTGTTCGGCACACCGCTCACGTCGGAAGCGCTGCTGATCGTGCTGAAGCATCCGATGACGGCAAGTGCAGCCGGGGAACGCGGGCCGCATCTGCTCAGGACGCGCGACCTTGAATTGAGCCTGCGCCGCCATGGCCCGGCCTTTCCGACTGCCGACGATGTCCGGACCTGGGGTGACATTCAGGGTGAAGGGGGCTGGGCGAACTGGGTTGCGGATGGTCTGGATGCTGCTCCGACAAGACCGGACCTGCCGCTTTCCGCATGGACAGAAACACTTATGCGGATGGCGGACCGCTTCGCGTCCGGACCTGGCGCAACGGGGCAGCACGGGCTCTGGGACGGAAAAGCGGGCACGGCCCTGCGGCGCGCCATGGACGAACTTGCGGCGGAAGCGACGGTTGGCGGCATTCAGCCGGCACCGGTGTTCCAGACCCTGCTGCTCGCACATCTTTCAGCGGTCCCGGTGCGCGAAACTGTCGCGGCCGACCCGCGCGTGTCGATCTGGGGCACGCTGGAATCGCGGGTGCAGGGTGCCGATCTGGTTGTGCTGGCAGGACTGAACGAGGGCACGTGGCCCGAGAGGCCGCCGCCGGACCCGTGGATGTCGCGGCAGATGCGGCGACGTGTCGGGCTGCTTTTGCCGGAACGCAGGATCGGGCTTTCGGCGCATGATTTTCAGCAGGCGGTTTGTGGAGCCGACGTGGTGCTCAGCCGGTCGGTCAGGGACAGCGGCACCGATACGGTTCCGTCGCGCTGGCTGCTGCGCCTGACGAACCTTCTGCCGGGTCTGACAGAGGGGAAGGATGCGCTGGATTCCATGCGTCAGCGCGGACGGGTCTGGACGGACCTTGCCCAAGCGCTGGACCGGCCACCGGGCAACCCGCGACCCGCACGGAGACCGGCACCACGTCCGCCGGTTCATGTGCGCCCGACGCAGCTGAGCGTGACACAGATACGCACGTTGATCCGCGACCCCTACGCGATCTATGCGGAAAAGGTCCTGCGGCTGCGGCCGCTCGACCCGCTGCGCGCAGAACCGGAGCCGCGGCTTCGGGGCCGCGTCCTGCACCGCGTCGTGCAGGATCTGCTCTCGCAGCCGGATATGCGCAGCGACCTGTCCGGCCTGCGGCGGAGATTGCTTTCCGAAACCGCGCGCAGGCTGAACGAAGATGTGCCCTGGCCGGTCGAACGCCGCTTCTGGATGCTGCGGATGGAGGCCTTCGCCGGTCCGTTTCTGACGAACGAACTGCGGCGTTCCGCTGAAGGAGAGCCGCTTTTCCTTGAGCGTGACGGATCGCTTGAGGTTCCGGACGACTTCGTCCTGACGGGCCGCCCCGACCGCATCGACCGGATGACGGACGGGCGGCTGCATATCCTCGATTACAAGACCGGCGGACTTCCTTCGGCAACCGCCATGTTCGAGGACGAACGCCAGCTGCCGCTGGAGGCGATCATGGCCGAAGCCGGGGCGTTCGGCGGATTGCGCGCCGACGTGGGGCGGCTGACCTATGTCCACATCGCGGCAGACGGTCAGGAACGGCAGGTCGCGCTGGAAGACGGCCAGCTGGCCGACGTCTGGGACGATCTGATCCGACTGACAGAAGACTACCGTGACCCCGGAACCGGCTATGTCGCGCGGGCAAAGTGGAAGGACACCCGCTACGAGGGGTCCTATGACCATCTGGCACGGTTTGGTGAGTGGCAGCTGCATGACAACGCAGATGCCGGGGATGTCGGCGGCGGGGGCGGCGCATGACGCGGGCCCAAGCGGAAAGCAGCCAGAGAAGGGCGTCCGATCCGGCGCAGTCGGTGTGGCTGTTGGCGAATGCGGGAGCGGGCAAGACATCGGTCCTGATCGATCGGGTTGCACGGCTGCTGCTGTGGGGAACGCGGCCCGAGAAGATCCTGTGCCTGACGTTCACCAAGGCCGCTGCTGGCGAGATGCAGAACCGACTGTTCGCGCGCCTCGGCGAATGGTCCGTGCTGCCCGATGACGCCCTGTCCGCAGCGCTGGCGCGGCTGGACCCGGATCGCGGACTCGCCGGTCAGGCAGACCTGTCGGCGGCGCGACGGCTTTTCGCCGAGGCGATCGACGCGCCGGGCGGCTTGAAGATCCAGACCATCCATTCGTTCTGTGCCGGGCTTCTGCGACGTTTTCCGGTCGAGGCGGGGGTCGCGCCGGGGTTCCGCGAGCTGGACGAATTCCAGGCGGCGGAAATACGCAGGATGGTGGCCGAGGAGTTGGCGATGGGCCCGGATGCGAGGGTTCTGGACGCCGTGGTCAGGCGGCTGGATGAAACGAAATTTGATGGCTTTCTGAGCGAAGATCTGCCGGAAAAGAGACGCTTTCTATGTGAGGGTAACGCAGGAGGATATCTTTCGGCGTTTCGGGTTGGGCAAAAGCGCGTCGGAAGACGATGCAGCGGCGATGGTGTTCGACGGCAGCGAGGATGCGCTGTTCGACGCGGTCACGCCGGTCTTTGCCAAGGCAAGCCCGACGATGGTCGATGTAGCGGTTCTTCTACGGTCGGTGGCTGCCGGAACGCGCGATCTTGCGGCCCTTGGCGCGCTGATGGATTGTCTTCTGACCAAGTCAGAGGGCAATCCGAAGAAGACGATTCCGACCAAATCCGTCCGAACAGAGCTTCGCGATCTGGCGGAAGACTTCGATGCGTTCATGCTGCGCGTCGCCGATGCGCGGGACTTCCTGAAACGGCTGGATGGCGCGCGGGCCACCGCCGACATGCATCGCTTCGCGGAAAGCTATCTGCCGCTTTATCAAGCGGCGAAAACGACGCGCGGGCTGATCGACTTCGACGATCTGATCGGGCGCACAGGGACGCTTCTGTCGGACCGGTCAGTCGCGGCCTGGGTGTTGTGGCGGCTCGATGGCGGGATCGATCATGTCCTCGTCGACGAAGCGCAGGACACGAGCCCCGCGCAATGGGATGTGATCGCGCGTCTGGTCGAAGAGATTGTCGCGGGCAAGGGCGCGGCGGGCCGGAACGGACGGCTGCCGCGCACGATGTTTGTCGTCGGCGACGAAAAGCAGTCGATCTATTCCTTTCAGGGCGCGGACCTGAGCGAGTTCACGGCACGCGAGGCGCACTTCGACCGTCAGCTTGCCGCTGGGAACAAGCTGGTGACGGCATCGCTCGTTACGTCGTTCCGTTCGTCAGCTGCCATTCTGGCCACAGTGGACCTGACATTCAGACGCGAGGACGTTTCTGGGCTAGGGGTGCGGCCCCCGGAACATACGGCCCATCACGTGTCGCTGCCCGGACGTGTGGACCTTTGGCCTGTCATCCCAGCATCGGAGAAGCCAGAGGCCGAGGATTACGGCAGTGCAAGGCAGACGCGGTTTGCGCCGCCGTCCGAGTTCATTCTGGCGGAGCGGATCGCAAAGACGATCCGCAGCCAGATCGACGCGGGAACACAGATCAGCCTGCGCGACGGCACGGTGCGGGCGATGCACGAAGGCGATGTCCTGATCCTGGTGCGCAGGCGCGGTCCGCTGTTTTCGTCGATCATCCGGGCGTGCAAGCGGCAGCGTCTGGCGGTCGCGGGGGCCGACAGGATCACGCTGCGCCACGAACTGGCCGTCCGCGACATTCTAGCCCTTCTGTCGGTTCTGGCGCTGCCCGAGGATGATCTGTCGCTGGCCGCGGCGCTTCGCTCGCCGCTGATCGGATTGACCGAGGACCAGCTTTTCCGGCTGGCCCAGCCGCGGGCGAAGGGCAGCTATCTGTGGGCGGAGCTGCGCGACCGGGCCGATGAGTTCCCCGAGGCCGCTGCGCTGCTGCAGGACCTGCGCGACCGGACCGACTTTCTGCGGCCCTATGAGCTGATCGAGCGCATCCTTGTCCGGCATGATGGGCGACGCCGACTGATCGCGCGCTTGGGGGCGGAAGCCGAGGACGGCATCGATGAGCTTCTGGCGCAGGCACTGGCCTATGAACAGACGGATGTGCCCAGTCTGACGGGGTTCCTCGGACATATGCTTCAGGCTGATATCGAGGTGCGCCGGGAGATGTCGCAGGCGTCGGATGCGCTGCGGGTGATGACGGTGCACGGCGCGAAGGGGCTGGAGGCACCGGTCGTCATCCTGCCCGATACGGCGGCCACGGCTCCGCGCGAAAAGGATCGCATTCTGCAGGACACGGATGGGCTGCCGCTTTGGAAGGGTAGGACGGAGGAGCAGCCTAAGCTTGTAAGGTCCGCGCGGGAGAGCGAACTTGCCAAGGCACGCGAGGAGTCGGAGCGACTGCTTTATGTGGCAATGACGCGGGCGCAATCCTGGCTGATCGTCTGCGGGATCGACGGGTCGGCGACGAAGTCGCAGAAAGCGTCGGAAAAACCACCGTCCTGGCATGATCTGGTCTCGGCAGGCGTGCAGAAAGCGGGTGCGGATACGGTGGAGGGCGCCGACGAGCCGTTTCTGAGGCATTCTTACGGGCGATGGCCCGCCGCATCGGAGACTTGCCTGATGCGCGGGGATACCGCGCCGGGCGGGGCCTCCGCGGACCCACCGCTGCCGGACTGGACCCAAGCGCACATCATGCCCGTCCCTGACATCATCCGGCCCCTGCGGGCCTCGGGCCTGCCGGGACCCAAGGTGCTTGCAGGATCGCGCGACGACCTCAGCGACGGCGCGGCCTCACGCCTGTTCGGCACGCGGCTGCATCTGCTGCTGGAGCATCTGCCACATTGGCCCCGGTCCGACTGGACGCAGACTGCGGACATGTTGCTTTCGCAGGGCGATGAGCCGGCAACGGCGGGCGAAACGGCGCTTGCCCTGTCAGCCGCCGCGACGGTTCTTGCGACACCGTCCCTGGCTTCGGTCTTCGGGCCAGACACGCTGGCCGAAGTGGCCGTGAGCGGTGAGGTCCAGATCTTGGGTGGTCGGCGGGCGCAGGCCGTGATCGACCGGCTGATCATTGATCCCGACCGTGTTCTGGCCATCGACTACAAGTCGAACCGGGATGTCCCTGACCATGCTGAATCGGTGCCCCTTGGTATCCTGCGGCAGATGGGAGTGACCGCCGAGTTGCTGGCACAGATCTATCCGGACCGGGCCATCGAAACCGCGATCCTGTGGACGGCGACAGCAACGCTTATGCCACTCCCTCCCGATATCGTGAGGTCGGCGTTGCAGTCGACCCCATCCCTTGACGCTGCCGGGGCGCGACCTTAGGTTCCCAGCCTAACCCATTCACTGGAGTCCCATCATGGCCACCGTTGCCGTCACCGATGCCACCTTCGATGCCGAGGTCCGCAAATCGCCGATCCCGGTGGTCGTCGATTTCTGGGCGGAGTGGTGCGGGCCGTGCAAGCAGATCGGTCCAGCACTGGAAGAGCTTTCGACGCAGTACCGAAGGCAAGGTGAAGATCGTCAAGGTGAATGTCGACGAGAACCCTGACCTGCCTGCGCAGCTGGGCGTGCGCGGCATCCCGACGCTGTTCATGTTCAAGGACGGCCAGCCGGTATCGAACAAGGTCGGTGCCGCGCCCAAGGCGGCGCTGCAGAACTGGATTCAGGCGTCGATCTGAGGCCTTGACTGGTCTTGGCAAGGGCACCCCGACCGGGTGCCCTTTTGCATGCGCGCTTGCGGGTGCCGACCGCCACCCATATCTCTGCCCCGAGAGCGGAGGCGCACATGGCGGATGACAGGTTTCCCGGCTGGCACGGCACGACGATCATCGGCGTGCGGCGCGACGGCATGGTGGTGGTCGCGGGGGACGGACAGGTCAGCCTGGGCCAGACGGTCATCAAGGGCACGGCCCGCAAGGTGCGGCGCTTGACGGCGGGCGGGCATGACGTGATCGCGGGCTTTGCGGGATCGACGGCGGATGCCTTCACACTGCTGGAGCGGCTGGAGAAAAAGCTGGAGGCGGCGCCGGGGCAATTGTCGCGGGCCTGTGTGGAGCTGGCCAAGGACTGGCGCACGGACAAATACCTTCAGAAGCTCGAGGCGATGCTGATCGTGACGGACGGCACGGCGCTTCTGGTCGTGACGGGCGCTGGCGACGTGCTGGAGCCAGAGAACGATGTGGCCGCCATCGGATCAGGCGGGAACTTTGCGCTGGCGGCGGCGCGGGGGCTGATGGAAACGTCGATGACGGCAGAGGAAATCGCGCGCAAGGCGATGGCGATCGCGGCAGACATCTGCGTCTACACCAACGGCAACCTGACGGTGGAGACGATCCGTGCCGGATGACACGCGTACGATGGGACCGGACGACCTGCGCGCCGCCGTCGCAGCAGGTATCCTGACCGAGGCGCAGGCGGCGGGCCTGATGGCGCTGGCACAGGGCCGTGCGGGGCAGCGCGCGCACATGGCGGCGGACGATGAGCCTTTCGAGTTCTTCCGGGGGTTCTCCGAGATCTTCATCGCGCTGGGCCTGACGATCCTGCTGTCGGGCATCCTCGCGCTGTTGTCCTGGGTCGGCTTCACCTCGGGCGCGTTCCTGATCGTTCCGTTGGCGATGGCAGGCGTGGTCTGGTGGATGGCGGGCTATTTCACGCTGCGTCGCCGGATGATCCTGCCGAGCATGATCCTTGCAGCCGCTTTTGGCATCGGTCTTTGCGCCTTCACGCTCGGCCTGATGGGGCAGGCGGATTTCCCCAACCCGCGGCGCATGATGATCGTGGCCAGCCTTGTTTCGGCGGTCGGGCTGGGCGTCTGGTACTGGCGGTTCCGGCTGCCGGTGACGATGTTCTTCGTGGGGCTGGCCTGTCTGGGCGCAATGTACGGCTTCACTCTGTCGACCGAAGTGCTGTTCGAACTGGGTAAGGGCAATGCCGGCATCGGCAGCCTGTTCGACCTGCGCAACAGCGCGGCCTTCGCAACGGCCACGCTTGTCTTCGGGCTTGGCGCATTCGCCGCCGGAATGTGGTTCGACACGCGCGACCCGCATCGGCTGGGCCGTCACGCGGCGACTGGGTTCTGGCTGCATCTGCTGGCGGCCCCCGCGCTGGTGAACACGGTGGCGCTGACGCTCTACAATGTCGGCGGGACGATGGGCATGCTGACGACGGCAGCGGTGCTGGCGGTGATCGCGGTTCTGGCGCTGGTCATCGACCGCCGGTCATTCCTGACGGCGGGGATCGTCTATATCGCGCTGCTGATTGCCTGGGCGGTTCAGGGGACGGGCGGAGCGGGGTTCGGTAACTGGGTGGCGATCCTGTTGATCCTCGGCTCGTTTATCACCGCGATGGGCACCTGGTGGGTGCCGCTGCGCCGGGAAGTGATGCGCGCGCTGCCCGCCTTTCCGGGCAAGGCCCGCCTGCCGCCATTCGCCTGACGGGGACCTATTTCAGCGTCGCTACACCCAGCGAGACCGAGAACTTGCGGCACCAGACATAGACCTCGTTCGCCGCAGCCGGATCGAAGCCTGCCGGCAGCGCGTAAGTCTGCGCGCCTTCATTTGCCGTCAGCGGCCCGAGGTTCGTCGAGGCGTCATAACCGTCCTTTCCCAGACCCACTGTGGCATCCGGCGCCGTCCCGTCATGCGCGAAATCCGCGTCAAAACGCACAGCGTAACCGTCGTCCATCTGCACGATCTGAACGGTGCCGGACGTCTCGTGCCCGTTTTCCCCGCTGAACGTGCCGGATTTCAGGATCTCTTCCGCCTGGATCGGGACGGCGAGCACCAAAGTCGCGGCTGCAAAGACCGCAGCGGCAAGCACCTTGAACGGGGTCGGCATGGCGATGTCCTTTCGTAAACCGTTTGCTGACCCTAGACCGGACGGGCGCGAGGCGATACGCATCTCGCGGTGTGTTGTGCGCCTGTAACGAAGGCCCGGGCCTTGCGTTTCGCCTCTGCGCGTCTAGTTAGGCAGCAGCCAATGACAGGTTTGCCTCGGATGACCACCCTGACCCCGCGCGAGATCGTGTCCGAGCTGGACCGCTTCATCATCGGCCAGAACGCGGCCAAGCGCGCCGTCGCCGTCGCGATGCGCAACCGCTGGCGCAGGCAGCAATTGCCCGATGACATCAGGGATGAGGTGTATCCGAAGAACATCCTGATGATCGGGCCGACCGGCGTCGGCAAGACCGAGATTTCCCGGCGTCTGGCGAAGCTGGCGAAAGCGCCGTTCCTGAAGATCGAGGCGACGAAGTTCACCGAGGTGGGCTATGTCGGCCGCGACGTGGACAGCATCATCCGCGACCTGATGGATGCGGCGATTGCCGACACGCGCGACCGGATGCGCGAGGCGGTCAAGGCAAGGGCGCACAAGGCGGCCGAGGACCGGGTGGTCGAGGCGGTCGCAGGCGCGGATGCGCGCGAGCAGACGCGCGAGATGTTCCGGGGCAAGCTGAAGCGCGGCGAACTGGACCAGACCGTGATCGAACTGGACGTGGCCGACACAGCGTCCGCAATGCCGTCGTTCGAGCTGCCGGGCCAGCCGGGCGGCATGGGGATGATGAATCTGGGCGACATCTTCGGCAAAGCCTTCGGCGGGCGGAAGACGCGCAGGAAGATGACGGTGGCCGAAAGCTACGAGGCGCTGATCGCGGAAGAGGCGGACAAGCTGCTGGATGACGAGGCCGTCAAGGCGGCCGCGCTCACGGCGGTGCAGGAAAACGGAATCGTCTTCATCGACGAAATCGACAAGGTCGCCGCGCGGGCCGAGACACGGGGGGCCGATGTCAGCCGTGAAGGCGTGCAGCGCGATCTGCTGCCGCTGATCGAAGGGACGACCGTCAGCACGAAATACGGGCCGGTGAAAACGGACCATATCCTGTTCATCGCCAGCGGAGCCTTCCATATCGCCAAGCCGTCGGACCTTTTGCCCGAACTGCAGGGACGCCTGCCGATCCGGGTCGAACTTCAGCCGCTGACGGAAGGCGACTTCGTGCGCATCCTGACCGAGACGGACAACGCCCTGACGCTTCAGTATTCAGCGCTGTTGGGCACTGAGGAAGTCACAGTGACATTCGCGAAGGACGGCATCGCGGCACTGGCCCGGATCGCGGCAGAGGTGAACCGGACGGTCGAGAACATCGGCGCGCGGCGGCTTTACACAGTGATGGAGCGGGTTTTCGAGGAGCTGTCGTTCACCGCGCCTGACCGGTCGGGGGACCGGGTGATAGTCGATGCAGCGTTTGTGGAAAAGAACTTGGGCGATCTGTCGCGGTCGGCAGACATAAGCCGGTACGTGTTGTGATGCTCCGCCGCGTCCTCGATGTGACACGCTGGCCCGTCTTCGCGGTCTTTTCGCTGGCGGGCCTCTCGCTGGTTGTCTTCGCCCTCGTCACGGTCAGTCTGTTCACGCAGACGCTGGCGAATTTCCGTCTGCTGACCGATTACGGCTGGGAGGCCGCGATGGACGGCGGACTGATGCAGTTGGCCGGGCTTGCTGCAACCGGCGCAGCGGCATTGTGCTGTTATCTGGTCTACAAAATCTGCGAGGGCGAGTTGATCGGTCGCTATTTCCGCTGGATCGGCCAGGATCACAATCACCGCAGATAGGGAAGCGCGACCCCGTCGCTTTGCGCAGGACAGTCGGGGCGTGGCCCGGCGGGCAGGCATCGGTAGCAGCACGCCTGCGGGGGTTACATTCTCCCCTTGTCGACCTAGACTGCGCGTTCGTCCTTTGCTCTGTCCGGATGGATGCCTGATGCGCCTTGTCCTTGCGCTGGTGATCGCGGTGTCGCTGATGTCCGGCTGCGGGCATCGGGGGCAGGTCGTGATCGATCCAGCGGCGCGGGGCGTCGGAGACATCCAGACCGTGTTCGTCAGCACGAACCGGGGCCCTGATGCCGAGACTGGCGCGGAGTTCGGAATCGCGCGCCGGTTCGAGGAACGGTATGCGCGTTTTGACGTGTCGATCCCGCCGAACCAGAAGACCGGCAAGATCACCTGGCCGCGGCGCGGACGGGCGCCCGACCCGGCCCGCGACTTTCTGACGGCGGACAAGGTCGATTTCGGCGGTGCCGAAGAGTTCCGGAAAGACCTGTCGCGCGCGCTGCGGGCGGCTCCTGCGGGCAGGCGCGAGGTTTTTGTGTTTGTGCACGGCTACAACACGAATTTCGCCGAGGGCGTCTATCGGCTGGCGCAGCTTGGCCGGGATCTGGGCAGCGGCGGTGTGCTGGTGAGCTATTCCTGGCCGTCCCGCGCCAACGTGCTGGGCTATGTCTACGACCGCGACAGCGCGGCCTTTTCGCGCGACGGGCTGGAACGCCTGCTGCAGGAGGTCGCTGCGGCAAACCCGGAACGCATCTTCATCGTGGGCCATTCGATGGGGGCACTTCTGACGATGGAGACGCTGCGCCAGATGGCGATTTCGGGCGAGACGCGGGTACGCTCCAGACTGTCGGGGGTGGCGCTGATGTCACCCGATATCGACGTCGACGTGTTCCAGTCGCAGGCGCGCCGGATCGGCAAGCTGCCGCAGCCATTCGTCATCTTCACCAATAGCAGGGACCGTGCTTTGGCCCTGTCCGCGCGGTTGACGGGGCAGGGCAACCGGCTCGGCAATGTCAGCGACCTGAACGAGATCGGCAATCTTGAGGTGACGCTGATCGACACCTCGGCCTTTTCGGTCGGGTCGGGTCATTTCAACATCGGCAACTCACCTGCGCTGATCGCGCTGCTGGGGCGTCTGGGCGAGGTCGATGCGATTCTGTCAGGCGATGAACGACGTCCCTCGGGGCTCTTACCGGGGGTCATCCTGACGATCCGGAACGCGACGGAGATCATCCTGTATCCGGTGGCTCAGGTCGTGGGCCGGACCTGACCGGCACGTCGGCCACCTGTCAGGTCCGCCGCAGATAGACGTAATAGGCCCCCTCGCCGCCATGTTTCAGGTGCGCGGGCGCAATTTGCAGGACCGCCGGACCCAGCGGCATCTGCGCCAGCCAAGCCGGAACCTGATGGCGCAGCACGCCCATGCGCACCGGGATCGGGCCGTGATCGTCGCGGCGTTTGCCCTTGCCGGTGATGACAAGCACCAGCCGCAGACCCTGAGCCTGAGCGTTCAGGATAAAGCGGATCAGTTCGGGATGCGCCTCTGACAGGGTCATTCCGTGCAGATCGATGCGCGCCTCCGGCGCAGTGCGGCCGCGTGTCATCTGCCTATGCAGGCGCGCGTCCATGCGCAGCGGCTGGCGCGCGAGGTCTTCGGACATACCTGGTGCAAGCATCGTGCCGGACGGCGCAGAGCGCGCGGTCTCGCCGATGCGGAAAGGTGCCAGCGGGGTCTTGGGTTTCTTCGGCTTCGGCTTGTCTTCCGGATGCGCGCCGCGCGGCGCACCGGGGTGAAGGGCATGCGCTGAACGCGCGATGCGCTCCCATAGTTCGCGCTCGTCAGGACGCAGTCCACGCGGGCGGCGGGTCATGGCGCATTGCCCGGCGCGGCCGCGGGAACCAGCGGGGTGATCCGGACGGGTGTGTTCAGCGACCCGGCAAACCGCCCAGCCGCCTCACCGGTGCCGCAGAACAGGTCGCCGCGCTGCGGACCCCTGATCGCGCTGCCGGTATCCTGCGCGATGCACAGGCGTCGGATCGGGTCGGGGCCGAGGGTTTCGATCCAGACCGGCGTGCCGAGCGGAATGTGCGCCGGATCGACAGCCAGGCTTCGCATCGCGGTGACGGGAACCCCGGCGGTACCGATCGGCCCCGTTTCGTCGGGCAGGTCGAGACGCCGGAAGAACACGAACGACGGATTGGTCCGCAGCAAACCCGCAACATCGGCGGGGTGCGCGCGACACCAGTCGCGGATGGTCTGTGCGGTCATTTCGGTAGCCGGAACCCCGGTGCGCGCGACAAGTTCTGCGCCGATTGAACGATAGGGGTGCCCGTTTCTGCCGGAGTATCCCAGCCTCAGGGTGCGTCCGCCCGGAAGGCCGATCCGCACCGACCCCTGCACCTGCGCAAGGAACGCGTCGACCGGGTCGGCGACGTAGGCAATTTCCAGCCCGCGCAGAAGGTCGCCTTCCTCGATCTCGGTCCGCGTTGCCCAAGGCCTGTCGGCGCACAGTCCGACCGGTGCAGCGTAAAGGGCCGCGCCAAAATCGTCCGTCGGCTTCTGGGACCCCGGAATCGCGGGTTCATAATATCCCGTCAGCCGACCCGGGGGCACATTCAAGGAAGCGGCGCGAAACCGTGTCTCGAAAAACGCCCGCGCATCGTTTCCGTCTGGACCAGGCCATTTGTGCGGCCGCGTCGCCCCATAGGCCGCAAGTGCATCCGACAGGTCATCCGCGCGCCAGCCGTCCAGTCCGGCCACATCCCCCGTCGCCACGACGAACGCTCAGTCCCCGGTTGCGACAAGCTGCCAGTTCGGGTCATTCGCGCCCATCGTCCGCGCAAAAGTCCAGACGTCCTTCTGCTTGCGTGACGCTTTCGGATCGCCCTCGACCACGTGGCCGCCCATATCCCGCACGGACGAGACCAGTTCGGCCACGAACCGCACTGATATCTCGGCCTCGCTTGCCGCGCGGTCAAAGGTCGCATCGGCCAGGGTCAGTTCGCGCAGCCCCTGAAACTCGGTCGTCACGGTCACGCCCCGCGATTTCCGTGCCGCGACAACTTCGCTGAAGCTGTCGAACACATCCTGCGACAGGAACGGCCTGATCCGCTCCATCTCGCCCTTGTCAAAGGCCGTCAGGATCATCTCGTACGCCGCGCGCGCGCCCTGCAGGAAGTCTGACACGGAAAACGACGGCTCGACCAGTTTCATCGCGGCCAGCGCCTTGGCGGCCTCGCTGCCTTCGGGCGCGTGGTCGATGATGTCGCGGTCCGGGCCGCCTTCGATCACCTCGAAGCCCTTGCGGGTGCGGGACGTTTCGGGGGCGGGCAGCGGAGCAGCCGACTTCTCGAAGCCGTCGCGTGAGCCCAGCACGTTGCGCAGGCGCAGGATCAGGAACACTGCGATCCCCGCAAGCACGAGAAGCTGAATGACGGCGCTGGACATTGCGATGAACCTCGGACCCTTGCGGGAATGGAAACCTGGACAGTCTGCACTTATGTAAGGGCACAGGCGGGTCAAGTCCACCTGACCGCGTAACCCGGAGACACCGTCGATGTGGCCGCTTTTCCTGTTTGTCGCCCTGCCGATCGCCGAGATCGCCGCTTTTGTCATCGTGGGCGGATGGATCGGGGTGCTCGGTACCGTGGGGCTTGTGCTGCTGTCGGCGTTTGCGGGGACGCTACTGCTGCGCCTGCAAGGTGCCCGGACGGCACTCAGCCTGCAGGAGGCGGTCGCGGGCATGCGCAACCCGTCGATGGATCTGGCGGATGGTGCCGTCGTGATGGTCGCGGCACTGCTGCTGATTGTTCCGGGCTTTCTCAGCGACATTGCAGGGCTGGCGCTGCTGATCCCGCCGCTCCGTGCGGCGCTTCTGAAGGCGCTTGCATCGCGGGTCACCGTTCACGGTGCAGGCCCGAGGAATGGCGGGCCGCGATATAGGTCCGACGTGATCGACGGCGAATACACCGATGTTTCGCAGGATGCGGCCCCCCTCGCGGCCCGGCAGAACCTGCCTTCAGGCTGGACCCGTCGCTGACGCCACAGCCCCTGCGATCGGGCCGTTTTGCCAGAGACTTTGCATTGAGGGGGGAAGGGCAAGGTGCTAAACCGCGCGCCAACCCGAAGGGATTGGAGAAAACCGATGGCCGAGACAGGAAACGGTGCCGATGCGGCACCTCAGGCGCCGCAGGTCAGGATGCAGGTGCTGGGTCAGTTCATCCGCGACATGTCTTTCGAGAATGCGGTGGCGCAGAAGGGGCTGAGCAACGCGGACGTGCAGCCCGATATTCAGGTTCAGGTCAGCCTGGACGCGCGCAAGCGCCCGGTCGATCACCAATACGAGGTGATCACCAAGTTCAAGATCACGTCGTCCAACAAGGCGGACAAGGCCCCACTGTTCCTGATGGAGCTGGATTACGGCGGCATCTTCCACATCGAAGGCGTGCCCGATGACCAGATGCACCCGTATCTGCTGATCGAATGTCCGCGGATGCTGTTCCCGTTCGTGCGCCGCATCATCTCTGACGTCACGCGCGACGGCGGCTTTCCGCCGCTGAACGTCGATACGGTCGATTTCCTCGCCCTCTATCGCGGCGAGATCGCACGGCGCGCGGCGCAGCAGAAACCGGCTGAAGCCCTGTCCTGACACTCGACCGCTATCGTTCACATTCCGGGCAGAACGCTGCCAACAACTGGTATGACCGGCGGTGCGCCACTGGTGCGGTCGCGCGAATCCTGTCAGGAACTCGGGGCCGTGGAACCAGAGTTGTGTCGGGGGCAGCGCGTGACCGGTCGGCTGAGGGCAATCAGTCTGCGACACGCGCTTGCTGCCGCTCTGGCGTGGGCGGCCATCCTGCATCCTTACGGACCCGCGGTCGCGCTGGAGCGTTTCGATTTTGCGACGCCGGGTGCGCCGGACGATCTGCGCGACCGTCTGGCCGCGGTGTCCCTGCTGGCCGAACTGCGGCGTGACAGTGGACAGGACGGGCAGGCGATCTATGCCGCCGCTCTGTCGGATTACGGACGCATCCTTGCGGCGCTGTACGCCGAGGGACGCTATTCCGGCGTGATCTCGATCCGGATCGACGGGCGCGAGGCGGCGGACATCGACCCGCTGGATGCGCCTTCGGCTGTCAGGTCGGTTGTCGTATCTGTGCAGCCGGGACCACCCTTCACCTTCCTCCGCGCCCGGATGCGCCCATACGCCCCCGGAACCGAGATTCCCGCGGCCTATGCCGACACCGCCCTGGCCCGGTCGACCGCCATCGGCGAAGCGGCGGCTGCGGGCGTCGACGGGTGGCGGCAAACCGGCCACGCCAAGGCACGCGTATCTGACCAGACAGTCGTCGCCGACCACGCCGCCGCGCAGATCGATTCGCTGATCCTTCTGGACCCCGGACCGAAGCTGCGTTTCGGGCGGCTGGACGTTGCGGGCAATGAACGGCTGCGACTGCGGCGCTTGGTCAAGATCGCCGGTTATCCTGCAGGCAAGGTGTTCGATCCCGATGATCTGGACCGCGTCCTGGATCGTCTGCGCCGCACCGGTGTCTTCCGGTCGGTCACCGCGACGGAAGCGGAACGTCCGAACGCGGACGGTACACTGGATGTGGCTATCGTGGTCGTCGAGGAGACGTTGCGCCGCTTCGGCTTCGGTGCCGAAGTGGCCAGCCTCGACGGCCTGACGCTCAGTGGATTCTGGCTCCACCGAAACCTGTTCGGCGGCGGCGAGCGTCTGCGGCTGGACGGGGAAATCACAGGAATTGGGGGGGCGACCGGCGGCGCGGATTACAGCCTCGGCCTGCGGCTGGACCGCCCGGCAAGCTTCACGCCGGATACAGGGGCGTTCCTGGAACTGGGCGCGGACAAGACCGACGAGCAGGATTTCGACGCCGAAACGTTCACCTTCGGCTTCGGTCTGACACATATCTTCGATGAACAGCGGACGGCCGAAGCATCGATCCTCTATTCTGCATCGACGGTCACCGATGTGTCCGGCACGTCGCGGTACCGCCAGCTTTCGCTGCCGCTGACCGCGATCTGGGACCGGCGCGACGCGCCGCTTGCCGCAACGAAGGGCTACTACCTGAAAGCGGAAGCCACACCGTTTCTCGGCTTCGGCAGTACCCGAAAACGGTGCCCGCGTGACCGGCGACCTTAGGACCTATCGTGGTTTCGGCGAGGATGACCGGCTCGTGCTGGCGGGCCGCGTTCAGGCGGGCACGATCTTGGGGTCTTCCGTCGCAGGCACACCGCGCGACTATCTGTTCTACACCGGCGGTGGCGGATCGGTGCGGGGGCAGCCCTATCAATCCCTTGGCGTGCAGGTGATCGGCGGCGGAACTGTCCGGTCCGGGGGCCTGAGTTTCGCGGCCTTGTCCGGCGAGCTGCGCGCGAGAATCGGCGAGAAGCTGGGACTGGTCGCGTTCTATGATGCGGGCTTCGTGTCTTCGGGCGATCTGTTCGGCGGCGCCGACGGCTTTCATGCGGGGGCGGGCATTGGCCTGCGATACGACACTGGCATAGGGCCGATACGCATCGATCTGGCTGGGCCTGTCGCGGGCGCGACTGGCGACGGGGTGCAGCTGTATGTCGGCATCGGGCAGTCCTTCTGATGCGTGCGTTGCTGGTCTGGGTCATGCTGTGCCTGTTGCCCGCCGCCGCCCTGGCACAAGCCGATGACGACCGCAGCTTTCTGACCGCGTTCCTTGAGGACAATCTGTCGGACCTTGGGCGCACGGTGCGGATCACGGGGTTCGCGGGCGCGCTGTCGTCGCGCGCGACGTTCGACAGCATGACCATCGCGGACGCGGACGGGGTCTGGATCACGATCCGCAAGGGCACGATACGCTGGAACCGGTCGGCCCTGCTGCAGCGACGGATCGAGATCGAGGAACTGACCGCCGAGGACATCGACCTGCCACGAGCGCCAAGGGGGCGCGAGACCACAAGCCGGGCCGCGCGCGAATTCAGCCTGCCCGAGCTGCCGGTCGCGATCAGAATCGGCACGATCAGGGCGGGGCGCGTGACGCTGGGAGCGGACCTTCTGGGGCAGGCGGCGGTCGTGACGCTCGACGGGTCGATGCAGCTGGAGGGTGGCGAAGGCGAAGCGGCCCTTACCATCGCGCGGCAAGACGGAGCCGAGGGAAACCTGACGCTGACCGCCGGTTACGCCAACGCGACGCGCGCGCTGCGGCTGGATTTTCTGGTCACCGAGGGCGATGGCGGGATTGCGGCGGCGCTTCTGAGCATCCCGGGCAAGCCCGCCATGACGCTGGCGGTCCGGGCGGCGGGACCCATCGACGATGTGCTTGCCGAGGTCAGCCTGTCATCTGACGGCACGCCACGGCTGACGGGGCAAGTGGAGTTCCTCTCGGCTGCGGCGCAGCCTGGCGCGGAACCGGCGCGCAGCTTCCGCGCGGACGTCAGCGGAGATATCGCGCCGCTTCTGCTGCCAGCCTACCGGGAATTTTTCGGCGAGGGCCTGTCGTTGAGGGCGGCGGGGCGGCGGACCCCTGACGGGCAGCTCGATCTGTCCGAACTTGTCCTGCAATCGCGGGCCATCAGGGTGTCCGGAACGGCGCGGGTTCTGCCCGACGGTTTGCCGCAGCGGGCCGATCTGCAGGTATCCCTGGGCATCGACAACCGGACGCCCGTCCTTCTGCCGATCCCCGGCGCGCCAACGACCGTGACAGGCGGCGACCTGGTGATCGGGTTCGACGCGGCGAAGGGCGATGGCTGGACGCTCGACGGGCGTCTCAGCGGGTTTCAGCGTTCGGGCGTAAGACTGGCCACTGTGCGCCTGGACGGATCAGGGCGCATTGCGCGCCTGACTACCGGATCGACGGCGAAGAACAGCATCGGCGGAACGCTCGCCTTTGCCGCAGGCGGCATCGCACTTGATGGCACCGGGTTTCAGTCAGCGGTCGGCCCGTTCCTGACGGGTGAGACCCGGTTCAACTGGCAGGACGGCGGCGCTCTGCGGCTAGGGGCGCTGTCGATTGTCGGACAGGGATATTCCGCCGACGGCGACCTGTCCGTCGCCGGGTTCGATCAGGACTTCGCGACAAGTGGGACATTGCGCGCAAAGATCGCCGATATGGGCCGGTTTTCGTCGCTGGCGGGGCGTCCGGTCGGCGGGTCGGCCGAGGTGTCGCTGACCGGGTCGGGTTCGATCCTGACCGGGGCCTTCGACGCCGATCTGACGGTGACCGGGATCGGCCTGACGCTCGCGCAGCCGGAAATCGACCGGTTGCTGTCCGGCCCCTCGCGGATCGCCGTGTCGGTGCGGCGCGACGCCACGGGCACCGAAATCCGCAGCCTGGCGGTTTCGGCGAAGACCCTGATGGCGCAGGTGTCGGGCCGCCTTGATCCGGACCGTGCCGAATTGACGGGCAAGGCGGTTTTCAGCGATCTGTCGTCGCTTGGCAGCAGCTATCGCGGCAGCCTGTCCGCCATGGCCGAGTACACGGAACGCGACGGCCAGCGCCGCCTGCGCGGCACCGGCACCGCGGTGGGATTGCGCGTTGGCCAACCTGAAGCGGACCGTCTGCTTGCGGGAACATCGACATTGTCCTTCGACGTGTCAGAGGCAGGCGGGGAGATCCGTGTGACCGACCTCAGTCTGTCGAATCCGCAGGCCAGCCTTCAGGCCACATCCGCAGGGTCGGACGGACGTATTGCCTTGACGGCGCGGCTTGCCGACCTGGCCGTCTTTGCGCCGGATTTTCCGGGACCGGTGGCTGTCAATGGCACGGTTGCCCCGGACCGCGGCGATTGGGCGGTCGACCTCACTGGAACCGGGCCTGGCGCGACGAACGCGACCCTGAACGGGCGCGTGTCGATGTCCGGCCAGAACGTCGATCTTGCCGCCATGGGCACGGTCCAGGCGGAGATCCTGAATCCGCTGCTTGCGCCCCGGAACGTCGCGGGGCCTGTTGCCTTCGACCTGCGCATGGTCGGGCAGCCGGGGCTTTCGTCTCTGACCGGGCGCATCTAGGCGACGGGCGCGAGGCTGATCGCCCCGACCTACGGAATTGCCGTCGGCGATCTGAATTTTCGGGCAGACCTGTCGGTCGGGCGGGCCGACATCCGAGCCGCTGGCACGGTCCGGGATGGGGGATCAGTCGCCCTGCAGGGCCCGGTCGATCTGAACGCGCCTTATTCCGCCGATCTTTCGGTGACGCTGTCGCGTGTGCGCCTGCGCAGTCCGGCACTCTATGACACCCGTGTCAGCGGCGGCTTGTCGATTGCCGGTCCCGCGCTTGCGGGCGCCCTGATTTCCGGGCGCCTCGACCTTGAGGAAACCGAAATCCGCATCGCTGCGGCGGGGTTTGCTGCAAGTGCGTTTGACGGCGATATCCGCCACCAGCGCGATTCGGCTGCCGTCCGGGAAACGCGGGCCCGGGCGGGTCTGTCGGGCGGCACACCCGGAAGCGCGCCAGGATCATCGCGCAGCCGGTCGCGGTTTCCGCTGGATGTCACGATATCGGCGCCGAACCGCCTGTTCGTCCGTGGGCGGGGACTCGATGCCGAATTGGGCGGGTCTCTGCGGCTGACCGGCAGTACCGACGCGATCGTTCCGGTGGGGGAATTCAACCTGATCCGCGGGCGTCTCGACTTGCTGGGCAAGCGGCTGACCATCGACGATGGCCGCGTCCAGCTGCAGGGCGCGCTGGTTCCGACAATCCGCTTTTCGGCTTCGACGGCCACTGACAACGTCACCGCCACCGTGCTGATCGAAGGGCCGGCCACAGCGCCAGCCATCAGCTTTTCCTCGGTTCCCGAACTGCCCGAGGAAGAGGTGGTGGCGCAGCTTCTGTTCGGGCGCGGACTGGGGACGATTTCGGCGTTCCAGGCGGCGCAGCTTGCATCCGCCATTGCGACGCTTTCGGGCCGGGGCGGTGCCGGTATCGTCGGGCGGCTGCGGACATCCTTCGGTCTCGACGATCTGGACGTCACCAGCGACGAGACCGGAAATGTCGCCCTGCGTGCCGGCAAATACATCTCGCGCAATGCCTATACCGAACTGGCCATCGGGGCCAAAGGCAAGACCGAGGTGACGCTGAACCTGGACATCACGAAGGACATCAAGCTGCGCGGATCGCTGGGCAGCGATGGCCAGACCGGCCTCGGAATCTTTGTCGAACGGGACTACTGAGGCGGGAAGCGCCGCAGCCGGGCGATTTCCGCGTTCACGATGCCGCCGAGCAGAATGATGTAGGCCGAGATGTAGAACCACATGAGCAGCGCGATGACGGCTCCGATGGACCCGTAGATGCGGTTGTAGGTACCGAAGTTCGCCAGATACACCGAAAACGCGATCGAGGCAGCGGCCCAGAGGACCGCCGCCAGCAGCGCGCCGGGTGTCATCCAGCTATGCCGCGCCTCGGGCTGGTTCGGCCCCCAGCGATAGAACATGCCCAGGAACACCAGCACCGCAATCAGCAGAACAAGGACCGGGATGACTTTCAGCAGCCAGGCTTCTGCCCGGCCAAGCGGAACCCAGTTCAGAGCAGTCGGAACGATAACGACCGTCGCCAGCGTCACGATCATCAGGCCGATCAGAGCAAAGGTCAGAATGGTCGAGATCAGATAGCGCGTGAAGCCGGGATGCGGTTCGCGGGCGTGGACGGCGTTCAGGCCCGAAACCAGTGCCAGGACGCCATTATGGGCGGAGTAAAGACCGACTGTCAGCGACAGGGCAGTCGTCCAGCCCAGCGCAGAGGGGTTGGAGCTGACCAGCCGCGCGACTTCATCAAGCACGATCAGGTAGGCGTCATGCGGGATGAATTCCTCGATCATCGAAAAGTTGTCGCGCATCAGCGAGGGGTCCGAGAAGAACCCCCAGACGGCAATGGTTACGGCTAGACCGGGAAACACGGCCAGCATCGCGTAAAACGCCACGCCCGCCGCGATCAGACCGAGGTTCCGGTCGTCAAGCGCCTCCCATACGCCGGTCGCCAGCGCTTTCAGGAAACGTGGTCGCTGCGCTTTCAGGGCCCGTCACTCCACCTGCATGAACTGGACATGTAGCCTCAACGGGGATGCCGGGCAAACGTTACAACCGGGCGCTCAGTCCAGGCGCGGTGCGTCCAGAAACTGCATCGGTTCCGCGCGCGGATCGGCGATCCTGCGCATCAGCGCCTTCACAAGGAAACCGCCGATCGGGATGATGTCTTCGTGCACCGTCATGATTTCGCGGCGGAACCGCGGCAGGAACGGAATCGCGTCCTTGGCCACGATGTCGATCTCGCGCCCTATCGCCAGACCCAGGTCCTCGGCGGCGGAGACAACCGCCATCGTGGCACCGGCGGCGGGCACGACAAAGCCGTCACAGGCACCCGGTCCCGTCAGCCAGGGGGGAATGACCGATTCGATTTCAACACTGCTGCCATGCGCCGTCGTGCCTTCGACAACCGACAGCGACAGCCCGAGCCGCGCGCATTCTGCCCTGATTCCCGCAAGCATGTGCTGCGCGTAGGACTGGTTCAGCGGCGGGGGGAGCAATGCGATCTTCCTGCGGCCGCTGGCCGCGAGCATCCGCACGGCCTTGATCCCGAAGGCCTCGTTGTCGAAGTCGGCCCAAGGGTGCGACCAGTCGGTCCGGCCATGCGTCGCAAAGGGAAAGTCCCGTTCCAGAAGATAGGCGACGCGCGGGTCGCGCGGTTCTGTCTGGTTCATGATGATGCCGTCTGCCGACCCTGATTCGACGATGTAGCGGATCGGGTTCATCGGGTCTTCGGTCGGAAAATAGGGCGTCACGATCATGTGGTAGTTGGTGCCCCGCAGCGCGCCCGCCAGCGACGAGATCAGACGCGCCGTGTGGTTCATCATGTCGTGTTCGGTGGACAGAACCAGCGAGACGACCATCGTGCGCCCCGTGCGCAGGCGCACGCCCGCGCGGTTCGGACGATATCCGATCTGGCGCGCGATTTCCTTCACGCGGCGCTTGGTTTCGTCCCCGATGTCGGGCGCGTCGTTCAATGCGCGCGATACGGTCGGCACTGCCAGACCGGACAGCCGCGCGATGGTCTTCAGCGTCGGGCGCTCGATCACCTCGCCTTGCGCCGAATCATTGTCGTGCGTCGGCGTGGTTCGGTCCATTGCTGATCAATCGTCCTTGTTGCTTCCTGTGGGCCGCAGCCGCCGATTTCGCTTGCAAGACTGCCTGCCAAAATCGCAGGATTTCCGGCAAAGAAAGACGTCGCGGGCCTCGGTTTCCGACGATGCTATTGCAGCTTGATCGAAAAGTCTAAATCGATATAGGCTTCGTCTATAACGTTTTAGAAAAACTCAGGGAGGAGTTTGCTGATGAAACTGACGACAACTCTGCTCGCGGCCACCGCACTGTGCGGTGCGACATCCGCGATGGCCGCCGACTGCGAGGTCACTCACTGGTGGACCTCGGGCGGCGAAGCGGCCGCCGTGGCTGAATTCGCCAAGGCGTTCGACGCGACCGGCAACAAGTGGGTCGATGGCGCGATCGCCGGTTCGGGCGATGTCGCCCGCCCGATCATCATCAGCCGGATCCTCGGCGGAAACCCGATGTGCGCCACGCAGCTCAACCCTGGCAAGGACGCCGATGACCTGATCGCGGCCGGCCTCATGCAGGACCTGACCGAGCTGGCGACGGCCGAGGACTGGGCCACCATCCTGCGCCCGAAATCGCAGATGGACAGCTGCACCCTTGACGGCAAGGTCTACTGCGTGCCGGTGAACCTGCACTCGGGCCAGTGGATGTGGACCAATCGTAAGGTTTATGAAGATGCGGGCATTGCTCCGCCGACAAACTGGGCAGAAATGGTAGCCGCGGCGCCTGCGCTGAAGGAAAAGGGGATCATCCCGCTGTCACTTGCCGAAGGTTGGCCTGTGGGTCTGCTGACTGAAAACCTCATCATCGCGACTGCAGGCGTCGACAACTACGTTGCCGTCTATCAGGATCGCAACTTGGACATGGCACGCGGCCCGGAATTCGCAGCCGTCTTCAAGGCGATCGACGAAGCACGACAGATCGCCGACCCCAAGGCAACGGTTCCGCAGTGGAACGACGCCGTGGCGTTGGTGATCCAGGGCAAGGCCGCGGCTAACGTCATGGGCGACTGGGCTGGTGGCGAATTCGCCGTCGCCAGTATGGTCGCCGGGAAAGACTTCGACTGCCTTCCGGGCCTCGGCGTGGAGCCGGTTCTCGGAACGGGCGGCGACGTGTTCTACTTCCCGAAAAGCGAAGACCCGGAAGTGACCAAGGCCCAGTTGGCCATGGCGTCGTCGATGGTGACCAAGGAAGTCCAGGTCGCCTTCAACCTGAAGAAAGGCTCGCTGCCGATGCGCGCTGACGTGGACCTGTCCGCGGCCAACGACTGCATGAAGAAAGGCCTCGAGATCCTCGACAAGGGCACGAAAGTGTTCCCGAACAACTCGCAGATGCTGGATCGTGATTCCCTTAACCAGATCAACGACGTGATGAAGGAGTTCTTCTCGGACCTCTCGATCACGCCGGAAGCGGCACAGGAGCAGTTCGCGGCGATCATCGAAGCGGCACCGAAGTGATCTCCGGATCAGTCGCAATCTGAAGCCCGGCCCGGCAGAAATGCCGGGCCGTATTCGACTGGTGCAGGCCGAAACAGGAACCTCGGACATGAAGCGGCCAAATCCCCTCTTCCGGAACAAGACATCCAAGCTTGCCGCGACGCCGATGATCTTCATCGTGCTTGTTGTCTTCATCGGAAGCACGATGTGGACGGTGGCTTCGTCCTTCACCAGCATCAAGACGCTGCCGATCTTCACCCCGCGCGAGTTTTACGATGCGTGGGTCGGCTTCGCGCAGTACGAGCGGCTCTGGAACACGCCGCGCTGGATCACCTCGATCACCAATCTGGCGATCTACGGCATCCTCTATTCGGGTTTTGCCTTCGTCATCGGCTTTCTGCTGGCGGTGCTCATGGATCAGAAGATCCGCGCTGAAGGGGTGTTCCGCACAATCTATCTTTATCCGTTCGCGCTGTCCTTCATCGTGACCGGCAAGGTCTGGGCATGGATCCTCAACCCGGCCTTCGGACTTGAAAAGACCGTCCGTGACATGGGCTGGACAAGCTTTTCTTTCGACTGGCTGACCAACCGTGACATGGCGATCTACACTGTTGTGATCGCCGGGCTTTGGCAAGGAACGGGTCTTGTGATGGCGCTCATGCTGGCCGGCCTGCGCGGGATCGACGACGATATCTGGCGTGCGGCAAGGGTCGACGGGATCCCGAAATGGCGGACCTACCTTCAGATCGTCGTGCCGATGATGCGCCCCGTGATGATCACGATCTTTGTGATCGTCGCATCGGGCTCTGTGCGGGTTTATGATCTGGTGCTGGCCCTGACCCAGGGTGGTCCCGGCAACTCGTCCCAAGTCCCGTCCATGTATATCTACGAAAAGCTTTTCGTGGGCGCGCTGGCGCAGGGCACCGCCGCCTCATCGGTATTGCTGCTAGCCACAGCAATCATCTTGATCCCATGGATTGTCGTCGAGTTCGGCAAGAAGAACAGGGTGTAAACTTATCATGGCCATGTCGTCTGCGACCGCAATCAACCCATCGGGGGCCAAGCCCAAGCCGTTGTTCGCGCCTGGCCGTGTGCTGATTTATACCCTGCTGATCGTCACATCGATCTACTATCTTGTCCCGCTTTATGTGATGATCATCACCTCGCTCAAGGATCTCGAAATGATCCGCGAGGGTAACATCTTCATTCCGACCCTGCGACCGACGTTCGACGCTTGGGTAAAGGCTTGGTCCGCCGCCTGCACCGGGTTGAACTGCACGGGGCTTGCGCCAGGTTTCTGGAATTCTGTGTTTATCACAATTCCCTCGGTCATCGTATCGATCGCTGTGGCGTCGGTTTCCGGCTATTCGCTGGCGAACTGGCCGTTCAAGCTTGCGGAATGGTGCTTTACCATTCTGTTGGTCGGCTCGTTCATCCCCTATCAGGTCTTTCTGTACCCGCTGGTCATCATCACGCGGGAAATGGGCATTTATTCCACGCTCTACGCGGTTATTTTTGTGCATACTGTATTTGGCCTGCCGATCCTGACCCTCTTGTTCCGCAACTACTTCGCGTCCTTGCCGGACGAGCTCTTCAAGGCCGCGCGAGTCGATGGAGCGGGTTATTGGCGCATTTTCTTCAGCGTTTTTGTCCCGATGTCCCTGCCGATCTTCACCGTCGCCGTGATCTTGCAGGTCACCGGCATCTGGAACGACTTTCTCTTCGGCGTGATCTATGCCGGACCGACGAACTATCCGATGACGGTGCAACTGAACAACATCGTCAATTCGCTGCAGGGCGTCAAAGAATACAATGTCGAGATGGCTGCGACCATTCTTACCGGCCTTGTCCCGCTCACCATTTATTTCCTGTCTGGCAAGTACTTCGTCCGCGGTATCGCCGCCGGTGCCGTGAAAGGCTGACCCAAGATGACCATCAAAATCAATGACCTGACCCTGACATTCGGATCGGTGACGGTTCTCGACAAGCTGAATCTCGATATTGCCGACGGCGAGTTTCTGGTGCTGCTCGGTCCGTCGGGCTGCGGGAAATCGACGCTTCTGAACTGCATTGCCGGGCTGCTCGACGTGTCGGAAGGCCAGATCTTCATCGGCGGCAAGAACGTGACCTGGGAAGAGCCGGCCCAGCGCGGCATCGGCATGGTGTTCCAGTCCTATGCGCTTTACCCGCAGATGACGGTCGAAGGGAACCTGACCTTCGGCCTGAAGATTGCCAAGATGGCCAAGGACGAGATCGAGAAGCGCGTCGCGCGTGCGGCCGAAATCCTGCAGATCGGCCCCCTGCTTGACCGCAAGCCTGCGGCCCTGTCGGGCGGTCAGCGCCAGCGCGTGGCGATCGGACGGGCGCTTGTCCGGGATGTCGATGTGTTCCTGTTCGACGAACCGCTGTCAAACCTCGATGCGAAGCTGCGGGCAGACCTGCGGGTCGAGATCAAGCGTCTGCACCAGCGCCTGAAGAACACGATGATCTATGTGACGCACGACCAGATCGAGGCGATGACGCTGGCGGACCGGATCGCGATCATGAAATCGGGTCTGATCCAGCAGCTCGCCAGCCCGGCGGACATCTACAACCGACCAGTCAACAAATACGTCGCGGGCTTCATCGGCAGCCCCGAGATGACGATGTTCAAGGGCGAATTGCGCGGCAACGCGTTCGAGGTGAACGGCGTCAGCATCCCCGTCGGCGATTACGGATTTGACGGCGGACGCGCCGACCGCCCCGCGTGGTTCGGCATAAGGCCGGAACATGTTGAGACGGGCGACGCGGCCAAAGCGCAGCCGTTCCATCTTGAAACGACGGTGGACATCGTCGAGCCGATGGGGTCCGACACGCTGGTCTGGGCAAAGGTCGGCGGCGAGGACCTGCGCATCAGGATGGACGGACAGGCGCGCGTCGGCGAAGGCGACAAGATCTTCGTCGGCTTCACGGCGGCACGGGCCCACATGTTCGACCAGGGCACGGAAAAGCGTCTCTGACACTGCATGATCGACCTGTCCGGCACATGGGCCCTTTCGGATGAAAGCGGTCGGTATCAGGCACCCATGCAGGTGCCCGGCGACGGCATCACGGCGCTGCACAAGGCCGGGCTGATCCCGGACCCGTACTGGGGGCGGAATGAATACGGGCTGCGCTGGATATGCGAACGGGACTGGACGATCCGGCGAGAGGTCGTGCTGAGCCAAACAGACTACGTCTTCGTGGCCGACATGCTGGATACGGTCGCGGAGGTGCGGGTGAACGGGGTCGAAGTGCTGAAGGCGGACAGCATGTTCCGGCCGCAGCGGGCTGATATGTCCAATGCCGCGAAGGTCGGCACCAACGTGATCGAGATCACCTTCCGCTCCTCTGCTAAGGAAGCCGCCGAGCGGCAGGCAGCCCAGCCGTTCTACATCCCCTACAGCAGGAACAACTGCCCGATCCCGAACGGCAACATGCTGCGCAAGCCCCAGTGCGACTTCGGCTGGGACTGGAACATCGCGCTGGCCCCGTTCGGAGTTTATGAGGGGATAAGGCTTGAGCCTTCGGGCGGTGGCGTCATTTCGGGTCTGACGATCAGCCAGTCGCATTCCGATGGCGCCGCCGTGATTCACGTGACTGCCGCAATCGCTCTGACACCCGACGGCACCGAAGCAATCGCATCGATCTGCGGCGTGACGGCGCGGGGTGTGACCCAAGGCGGGCGCATGGACTTGTCCGTAACGCTCCAGAGCCCGGCGCTGTGGCATCCCAGCGGATCGGGCCCGCAGACACTTCATGACCTGACGATCACGGTCGGCGACACCGTTGAAACCCGCCGCATCGGCCTGCGCGACATCCGCCTTCTGACCACGCCCGACGACACCGGCGCGCGCTTCGCCTTCACAGTGAACGGGCGTGAGGCCTTCATGCGCGGCGCGAACTGGATTCCTGCCGACGCGCTCGGGTCGAACGTCACGCCCGAAGCCGTCCGCCCGGTGCTTCAGTCCGCCGTCGATGCGAACATGAACATGATACGCATCTGGGGCGGCGGGCGGTATGAGCCGGACTGGTTCTATGACCTCTGCGACGAGCTTGGCCTGCTCGTCTGGCACGACTTCATGTTCGCCTGCCACCTCTACCCATCGGACGATGTCTTCCTGGCCGAGATCGACCGCGAGGTGCGCGAAGCAGTCGGGCGGATCGGCCACCATGCCTGCATCGCGCTCTGGTGCGGCGACAATGAGCTGCTGGGCGCCCTCACCTGGTTCGAGGAAAGCCGCAAGAACCGCGACCGATATCTTGTCGCCTATGACCGGCTGAACCGGACCATCGAGCGCGCGATGAAGGAGACCGCCCCCGACGCGATCTGGTGGCCCTCCTCACCCTCCCCCGGCCTCATGTCGCTTCGGTGATGCCTGGCATGACGACCGGTCGGGCGACATGCATTTCTGGTCGGTCTGGCATGAGGGGCGCGACTTCGACCACTACCGCGACGTCTCGCCCCGCTTCTGTTCCGAATTCGGGTTCCAGTCCTACCCGTCACTATCCGTCATCCGGAAGTTCGCCGATCCGAAGGACTGGAACATCGCGTCCCCCGTCATGGAAAGCCACCAGAAGAACACGGGCGGCAACGCACGGATCGCCGAGACGATGTTCCGCTATTTCCGCTTTCCGGTGGACTTCAAGAACTTCGTCTATCTGAGCCAGGTCCAGCAGGGCTTGGCGATCAAGACCGCCGTGACCCACTGGCGCAGCCTGAAACCGCACTGCATGGGCACGCTCTACTGGCAACTGAACGATACCTGGCCCGTATGCAGCTGGTCCAGCCTCGACCACGGCGGGAACTGGAAGCTGCTGCATCACATGGCGCGGCACTTCTATGCGCCTATCGTCGTGACAGCGGTGCCGGATGGCGAGGCCATCGTGCTCAAGGCGGTCAACGATACCGCCGACGAAGTCACGCTTGAGGTCGATCTTTATGCCGTCACGCCCGGGGGCGGCATCCGCTCGCTTGGAACGCATCGTGCGTCGGGACCCCCGGACCGCGCCGCCGACGTAACGCGACTCGCTCCGGGCACCCTGAAGGACGATGAAATCCTCTCGTTCACATGGCGCGAATCCGGCAAATCCATCTCCGGCGACATCCATGCCCCTAAGCCATGGAAGGCCTACGATCTGGTCGCCGCCGGACTGACCCACATCGCCGAACGTTCGGGAGATGGCTGGGCAATAACCGTTTCCGCCGAAAGCCTCGCCCTTTTTGTCGCCCTTGAGGCAGATGCGCCCGGGCGCTTCTCCGACAATGCCTTCACCCTGTTCCCCGGCTATCCCGCGACCATCACATTCACCCCGGACACCCCGGACGCCGTGCCGCAGTTCACCTTGCGCGATCTGCACTCTGCCACCTACGGAAAGGACACCCCATGATCAGCTACCAGATTTACTCCTCGCGCAATTTCCCGCCGCTTTCCGCCACACTGAAGATGCTCGGCGATCTCGGCTATGACGGGATCGAGGGCTTCGGCGGCCTCTATCAGAGCCAGGCCCAAGTCGATGAGCTTGCTGCGGGGCTGAAGGCCAACAAGCTCAAGATGAGCACCACGCATATCGGTCTCGACATGCTGGAGAACCAGCCGGACTTCACCGTCGCCATCGGCAAGCAGCTTGGGTGGGCAAAGGCCTATGTTCCCTACGTCATGCCCGACGACCGCCCGACCGACGGGCCCGGCTGGAAAGCGTTCGGCGCACGGCTTCAGAAGGCCGGTGCGCCGCTCCGCGCAGCGGGCATCGGTTTCGGCTGGCACAACCATGACTTCGAATTCGTTCCCTGCGCCGACGGAGCGATCCCGCAGGCGGCGATCATGGAGGGCGGACCAGATCTGGAATGGGAAGCTGACCTCGCCTGGATCGTGCGCGGCGGGTCGAACCCTATGGACTGGATCGACCGCTACAAGGGTCGCATCACGGCGGCGCACGTCAAGGATCTTGCGCCCGAGGGCGAGAATGCCGACGAAGGCGGTTGGGCCGACGCAGGTCACGGACGGCTGCCCCTGGGGTCTTATGTCAAAGCTCTGCGTAACTACGGCGCCAACTACTTCGTGCTGGAGCACGACAACCCGTCTGACGACAAGCGTTTCGCCACCCGCGCGCTTGCCTCGGCCAAGACCTATTGAGAGGGCATCATGGCAAATCTGGGCATTGGCATCATCGGCTGCGGCAATATCTCGACCAGCTACCTGAGGCTGGCACCCCTGTTCAGGGGCCTCGAAATCCGCGCCGTCGCCGACATGAACATGGATGCGGCAACATCTCGCGCCAAGGAGTTCGGCGTCAAAGCGATGTCGGTCGATGACCTGCTGGCGGCCAAGGACATCGACATCATCGTCAATCTGACGATCCCCGACGCGCACTACCCGGTGACGAAGCGCATTCTGGAATCCGGCAAACACGCCTATTCGGAAAAGCCCTTTGTCCTGACGCTGGAACAGGGCGAAGACCTGCGCGCCATCTGCAAGGCAAAGGGTCTCCGCATCGGCTCCGCCCCCGACACGTTCCTCGGGGGGTCGCACCAGATCGCGCGGCGGCTGATCGACGAAGGGAAGATCGGCAAGATCACCGGGGGCAGTGCGGCTGTGCTGAACCACGGGATGGAACACTGGCACCCCAACCCCGATTTCTTCTTCCTTCCGGGTGCGGGGCCGATGCTGGACCTCGGGCCATACTACGTCACCAACCTGATCCAGCTGATCGGCCCGGTGAAACGTGTTGCTGCGCTGACCTCGTCGGCCTATCCCGAGCGCACGATCCTGACCGAAGGCCCGCGTCAGGGGCAGAAGGTTCCGGTCAAGACGCCCACGAACATCCATGCCCTGCTGGAATTCGTGAACGGCGCGACGGTCAGCCTGTCCACCAGCTGGGATGTCCGCGCGCACAAGCGCGTCAACATGGAAATCTACGGCACCGAAGGCTCGCTGACCGTGCCGGACCCCAATATGTTCTCGGGCACCGTCGAAATGGCGGGGATCGACGGCAAGTTCGCGGCCGTGCCGGATGACGGACACCCCTTGGGCAAGCACAATTCCGACCATCCCTCTGCCGGGCCGCATGCCAACTACCGCACGGCAGGGCTGGCCGACATGGCCGTGGCGATCAGCGAAGGGCGTCCGCACCGCTGTTCGATGGAACTGGCACTGCACGCGGTCGAGGTGATGACGGCCTGCCTGAAATCGGGCGAGTCCGGGCAGTTCGTCACCATGACGACGACCTGCGACCGCCCGGCTGCCCTGTCGGCAACCGAGGCGCGCGCGCTGATGAAATAGACCCTGTTCCGGCCCGAACCGGGCCGGCACCGACCCTCTGGAGGGCACCATGACCTATGTCGCCGCCGCCAGCCGCTATGACAGCATGATCTACAACCGCTGCGGTCGCAGCGGGTTGAAGCTGCCTGCGATTTCCATCGGGCTCTGGCACAATTTCGGCCATGACACGCCGCACCAGACCAAGCGGGACATCCTGCGGACGTCGTTCGATCTGGGGATCACGCATTTTGATCTCGCCAACAACTACGGCCCGCCGCCCGGCAGCGCGGAAGAGGCCTTCGGCGATCTCTACCGGCAGGATTTCCGTCCCTACCGCGACGAACTGGTCCTGTCGTCCAAGGCGGGCTACCTGATGTGGGACGGCCCTTACGGCGAATGGGGCAGCCGGAAATACATGGTCGCGTCCTGCGATGCGTCGCTGAAACGGATGGGCGTGGACTACGTCGACATCTTCTATTCGCACCGCTTCGACCCGGAGACGCCGCTGGAGGAAACGATGGGTGCGCTCGACTACATTGTCCGGTCGGGCCGCGCGCTCTACGCCGGATTGTCCAGCTACAATTCCGAGATGACGCGCAAGGCGGCTGCGATTCTGAAAGACCTCGGCACGCCCTGCCTGATTCATCAGCCGAGCTACAATATCCTGAACCGCTGGGTCGAAACCGATGGGCTGAAGGACACACTCGCCGATCTCGGAATCGGCTCCATCGCCTTCATCCCGCTGGCACAGGGGCTGCTGACCAACAAATACCTGAACGGCATTCCCGCGGGTAGCCGCGCCGCGCAGGACAAGTCGCTGCATCCGTCGGTGGTGGAAAAAGCCATCGGGTCAGTCCGCAAGCTGAACGCGATGGCCGAAGGGCGCGGGCAGACGCTCGCGCAAATGGCCTTGGCCTGGGTGCTTCGCGGCGGCGGTATCACAACGGCACTGATCGGCGCGTCGCGGCCCGAACAGGTGACGGACTGCGTGGGTGCGCTGCGGAACCTGTCCTTCACGGCAGAGGAGCTTGCGGCCATCGACGCGATTTCGGAGGAGAAAGAGATCAACCTCTGGGCGCGGTCGTCTGAGGGCGATTGATGATCCGGAACCCGATCCTTCCGGGCTTCAACCCCGACCCGAGCTTCTGCCGGGTCGGGCAGGACTACTACATCGCGACATCGACCTTCGAGTGGTATCCGGGCGTCCAGATCCACCATTCGACCGATCTGGCAAACTGGCGGCTGGTCTCACGCCCGCTGGTCCGCGCGGACCAGCTCGACATGCGCGGCAATCCGGACAGCTGCGGCATCTGGGCGCCCTGCCTGTCCTACGCAGACGGGAAATTCTGGCTGGTCTATACGGACGTGAAGCGCTTCGATGGGGCCTTCAAGGACGCGCACAACTACATCGTGACCTGCGACCGCGTCGACGGCGAGTGGTCCGACCCGATCTATGTCAACTCCTCCGGCTTCGACCCGTCGCTGTTCCACGATACGGACGGGCGCAAGTATTTCCTGAACCAGCGCTGGAATCATCGGGGCATGGGCACCGGCGGCAACCCCAGGCACGCCAGTTTCGACGGCATCCTGATGCAGGAATGGTCGCCTGACCACGGCCTGATCGGCGAGGCGCGCAGCATCTACGACGGCACCGACCGCGGCCTGACCGAGGGCCCGCATCTGTTCCGCCGCGACGGCTGGTATTACCTGACCACGGCCGAGGGCGGCACAGGATATGACCATGCGGTCACGATGGCCCGGTCGCGTGATCTCTGGGGGCCGTACGAAACGCATCCCGCGAAACATGTCATCACCACCGCGCAGACCCCTGACAGCCCGATCCAGCGCACAGGCCACGGGCAATATGTCGAAGGCCATGACGGGCGGCACTGGCACACGTTTCTGATGGGCCGCCCGATCCGCGCCGAGGGTCGGGCCTGGTGCCCGCTAGGGCGCGAGACGGGAATCGAGGAAGTTGTCTGGCGCGATGGCTGGCTCTGGCTGAAAAACGGCGGGACGGTTCCGCGCAGCGCCATCCCCGGACCCGACCGCGACGTGGCGGGCCTTGTCGCGCACGATTTCGCAGGACAGCATCTGCCGCCCGAATTTCAATGGTTGCGCCACCCGAATCCGGAACGACTCTTCCGCCTTGATGGAGCGCTTACGCTGACCGGCCGCGAATCGGTCGGATCATGGTTCGAGCAATCTCTGGTTGCGCGGCGGCAGGAACACCATGCCTACGCCGCCGAATGCCGGGTCGATTTCGACCCGATGACTTACCAGCAGGGGGCCGGTTTGACGACCTACTACAACCGCCACAAGTTCCATGCGGTTGTCGTGACACATGAACCCGGCCTCGGTCGCTGCCTGTCGGTCCTGTCCTGCGCCGGCGACTGGCCGGACGGTGCCTTGTCGCTGCCCGCCGCACCAGTTCAGGTCGGTGCGGGGCCGGTCGACCTGAGGGTTCAGGTCGACTGCGCGACCCAGCAGTTCCACTGGCGGCAGGGCGGTGACTGGCGCGCCATCGGCCCCGCACTGAACGCGGCGGTCATATCGGACGAGGGTGGTCGGGGCGAACACGGGTCATTCACCGGGGCCTTTGTCGGGATGCTGGCCTTTGACACCTCGGGCGCCGCGCGCGAAGCTCGGTTCACGCGGTTCGTTTATGGTGCAGCATGATGTCGTCCCTCATCATCCATGACCTGCCGTCCGGCGATGAAACCATCGTGCTGGAAACCGATCTTCTGATCGAGGCACCAAACTGGACGCCCGATGGCGCTGCCCTGATCGTCAATGGCGACGGGCGGCTGTTCCGTGTGCCGCTCGACCGGCCCGCACTTGTCGCGATAGATACCGGATTTGCGACGCGGCTGAACAATGACCACGGCATTTCGCCGGACGGGTCGATGCTGGTGATCTCGAACCACACGGTCATCGGCCAGTCCTGCATCTACACCCTGCCGTCTGGGGGGGGCGAGCCGCGCCGCGTGACGGCGAACACCCCGTCATGGTGGCACGGATGGTCGCCCGACGGCCGGACCTTGGCCTATACCGCCGTGCGCGGCGGTGCGTTCGGCATCTGGACCATTCCCGTCGACGGCGGTGCCGAGACCTGCATCGCAGGCGGCGGCGGGCACCACGACGGGCCCGACTATACGCCGGACGGGGAATGGGTCTGGTTCAACTCCGATCAGGGCGGATCGATGCAGCTGTGGCGGGTCAGGGCGGACGGGACGGACCGGCAGAAGATGACCGAAGAGCACGCCGTGAACTGGTTCCCGCATCCTTCGCCGGATGGTGCGCTGGTCCTTTACCTGGCCTATCCGCCGGGAACCGATGGCCACCCGCGCGATCTTGACGTCGAGTTGCGGGTGATTCCTGCAGGGGGCGGCGAGTCGCGGCGGATCGCCTCATTATTCGGCGGCCAGGGCACGATCAACGTCCCCTGCTGGTCGCCGGACGGGCAGCGCTTTGCCTATGTCCGCTACGCAAGGCCTGCCTGACCGAGCCGGTTCCGTCAACATTCTGCATCTGCAAACGGCATTTGTCCACAATCTGCGCTCAATCCTAGGGCGAGTACCGCCGGGCACTTGTCGGGGGAAATGGTCGCTGGAACGAACCCTTGACGCGGCGGCGGCATCCATGGTCAACGATGGCGATGGCCGGTGCCGCAATATGGCATTCCGTTTGGACCGTGGTTTCGTACCAATGCCGCCGGGATGTCATATTTGTGGCCCGATCAACGTTAAAGGTTCGGTAACGATCGCCAGTGTAGCAAGTCGCAACGGCGGATTTTGGGGCTGAGTCCGACCGAAACGTGAATGGGAGTACTAACTGGATGTCGGCCCCGCCGTTCGAATTCCGTGATTTCCCTCAGGAATCTGCCAGCGCCATAAGCTACGCGTCCGCAGGAAAGCGCGCGCTGGATCTGGTCCTGCTGATGCTGATGTCGCCCGTCATTCTGCCGGTCATGGTGCTGCTGCTGCTGGTCACCGCGCTGACCGGGGGCACGCCGCTGTATTCTCAGGACCGGGTCGGCCAGGACGGACATGTGTTCCGCTGCTGGAAGGTCCGCACCATGGTGTGCAACGCCGACCGCGTCCTGCACGATCTGCTGGCCAGCGATCCGGCACTTGCCGCCGAATGGGGACACAAGCAGAAGTTGTCGAACGATCCGCGCATCACGCGGATCGGCGCGCTGCTCCGCCGCTCCAGCCTCGATGAGTTGCCACAGCTGTGGAACGTGCTGAACGGCACGATGAGCCTTGTCGGCCCCCGGCCCTTCCTGCCCGCGCAGCGCACGCTGTATCTGTCGGGTTCCGCCGACGCGCCTTATTATCGCATGCGGCCCGGCCTGACGGGGCTCTGGCAGATCAGCAAGCGCAGCAAGGGCACCTTTGCCGAGCGCGCGGTCTATGACGGGGAGTATTCGCAGTCGATCTCGCTCGGGTCCGATCTCGGCATTCTGCTGCGCACCTTCGCAGTTGTCCTGCGCGGCACCGGCGTCTGACGACTGAACCCTCAGCCGTCGCGCAACCAGACCGCGGCGGGGCCGAGCGTATCGACAAAGGCAGCATGTGCCACTGATTCCTCTGCCGTCAGGCGGGGTTCAAGCGGTGCCGGACGCGCAAGCGGCCGCATGACATCGGCGATGCCTGCTTGCGCCGTATCGACCGGGGCGGCGGTCAGACCGAAATCCGGCTGACGGCCACCGATCAGTTCCAGATAGACCTCGGCCAGGATTTCGCTGTCCAACAGCGCGCCATGCTTTTCACGCGCCGAATTGTCCACGCCGAACCGGCGGCACAGCGCATCGAGCGAGGCGGGCGACCCTGGAAAGCGGCGGCGGGCAATGGCGACAGTATCGATTGCGCGCGCGGCATCGATCAGCGGCAGCCCGGCCCGCGATAATTCCGCGTTCAGGAATTTCATGTCGAAAGCCGCGTTGTGGATCACAAGCCGCGCATCCGCCTCGATGAAATCCAGAAAGCCGGCGGCGGCGGCGGCGAACTTCGGCTTGCCACGCAGAAAATCGTCGCCCAGCCCGTGGACGGCAAAGGCCTCGGGCGGCATCGGTCGTTCAGGGTCCAGATAGACATGAAAGGTGCGACCCGTCGGCAGGTGGTTGAACAGCTCGACCGCCCCGATTTCCACGATGCGGTGACCTTCGGCGGGCTCGAACCCCGTGGTTTCCGTGTCCAGCACGATCTCACGCATCAGCCATCCTTTTGCGCAGGAGGATCAGCAGCGCCCGCACCTCGGCCCGCGTCTGATCCATTGTCCGGGTCTCGATCACATAATCCGCCCGTCGTCGTTTCTCGGCATCCGGAATCTGGCGCTCCATGATCGCCGCCAGTTCCGCTTCGGTCATCCCGCCCCGCACCCTCAGCCGCGCAAGCTGCTCGTCCGGAGGTGCCGTCACGACCAGAACCGCGTCGCAGTCTCGCTCGGCTCCGGTTTCAAAAAGCAGCGGGATGTCCAGCACCACGATGTCCGCCCTGGCGCCCGCGGCAAAACCTTCGCGGTCCGCCTTCACCAAAGGATGGACCTCTGCCGACACGCGATCAAGAAGCGACGGGTCCGCCGCAATCCTTTGCCTCAGCGAATCCTTAGACACACCGCGATCCGCGTCGATGGCGTCTGGACAAACACGCGCGACCGCCTCGACCCCCGCCCCTCCCGGCGCGTAGAGCCGCCGCACCGCCTCATCCGCGTCCCAGACCGGAACGCCCTCGTCCCGGAACATCGCCGCAGTTGTAGATTTGCCCATTCCAATCGACCCGGTCAGCCCAAGCCGGAAGGGCCGTCTCATGGCCCCAGGACCACATCGCGCGTCCGCTGATCCACCTCGGGGCGAACGCCGAACCAGCGCTCGAAGGCCGGGGCCGCCTGATGCAGCAGCATTCCCAAGCCATCGACTGTCCGGCACCCGATTGCCGCAGCCGCCGTCAGAAAGCCGGTTTGTTGGGGCGTATAGACAAGGTCGGTCACAACCGCGCGTGGCGACAACGCATCGAGGGGAACGCGGAACTCGGGCTTGCCCTCCATCCCCAGTGCTGTCGTGTTCACAACCGTTGTGGCACCGTCCATCATGTTCCCGGCCTGAACCCAGTCATGCACGATCAGCTTTGCCCCGAATTCGGCCCGGAGCGCTTCGGCGCGCGCGCGCGTCCGGTTGGCGATATGGATTTCCGGCACGCCGACCTCGATCAGCGACGCCACGACGGCGCGCGCCGCGCCGCCTGCGCCGATCACTGCTGCCGGTCCCGCCGCCGGGTCCCAGCCCGCCGCGTTCTGGCGCAGATTGGCGATAAAGCCGTAGCCGTCCGTGTTATCCGCATGAATGCGGCCGTCCTTGCGGAAGATCAGCGTGTTTGCCGCCCCGATCAGTGCGGCGCGGTCGGTCACGATGTCGGCCAGGCCCAGAACCGTTTCCTTGTGCGGGATCGTCACGTTGCAGCCCACGAACCCCGCCTTCGGCAGCGCGCGCAGCACCTCGCGCAGATCCGACTGGCCGATATCCATCGGAACATAGTGGCCGCGGATGCCGTGGACCTTCAGCCAGTGCGCGTGCAGGCGCGGCGATTTCGAATGCGCCACGGGTGAACCGATGACACCGGCCAGGGGTATTCTTGCAATGTCCGTCATGCGGTGATGTCGCCCCGATCCCGCAGCCAGGTCAAGAGCGGGATCAACGGCAGGCCGAGAATGGTGAAATGGTCGCCGGACACGGCGGAGAACAGCCGCGCGCCTTGCTCTTCCACCTTGTAGGCCCCGACCGAATCAGCGACGCCCGGCCAGCAGTGCTTCAGATAGACATCGATTTCCGCATCCGTCAGCTGATGCATCGTCAACGAGGCCTCGCCGATATGACGCCAGACGGGCCGTCCGCCCCGCGCCACGACAGCGGCCGACCAAAGCCGGTGCGTCCGCCCGGACAGACAGCGCAGTTGGTCAGCCGCCTCATCGCGCGATAACGGCTTGGCAAAGACGGTTCCGCCCAGATCAAGGATCTGGTCGCAGCCCAGAACCAGAATGTCAGGCCACCTTGCCGAAAGCTTCACCGCCTTGGCTTCCGCCAGCCGGTCCGCCTGATCCCGCGGCGACACGCCATCGGCAGTCAGACTTTGGCGCAGGATTTCCTCGTCAATCCGCGCGGGTTCTGCCGTTACGCGCAGTCCCGCTGCCGTCAGTATCCCCGCGCGGGCGGCAGATGCAGAGGCAAGGATCAGGTGAAAACCGGGGTCGCGGTGCATCTTGTGAAACCCTGTGGATGGACGGATGGGCAAAGCGGTTGAAAACCCCATGCGCCCGGCACATGCCACGATCCACACAGATGCTGTCAAGCCTGCCCCGGGGTTGCCCACCGGTGGATCGCGCGACCGCCTTCATTGTGGATTGCCGTGCGTGCTGCTTCTTGCCCCGAGGATCATCCACAGGCAGGCGATGCGCGCCAAGTCGAGAACTTGTTGATATAACTATGTTTCTTTTCTCCCAATGCGACCGAAGATAGCTGGCCACAGACTTTTGCCGCAATACCCCGCCGGTGGGCTGACAATGGGATAGGTAGCCCGTCCACATCACCCACAGGCCCTACATCATCATCATCCTTTCTATATTCTTAACTTTAAGTAAGGGTGCCGCCGTCGCCTAGAACGCCCGGACAGCGCTATGACCGATCTGCTTCTGACTGCCTATCCCTGGACCAAAGCCTTGCACATCGTGTCGGTGATCGCCTGGATGGCGGGCCTGTTCTATCTGCCGCGGCTGTTCGTCTACCACGCGGAAGACGTCGAGGCGGGCAGCGGAACAGACGTGATGTTCCAGGCGATGGAACGCCGTCTGCTGAAGGCGATCATGAATCCCGCAATGATCGCCACATGGGTATTCGGCCTGATTCTTGTGCTGACGCCCGGCATTGTCGACTGGGGTCAGGTCTGGCCCTGGACCAAGGCCGCGTCGGTGCTGACGATGTCCTGGTTCCACGGCTGGCTTGCTTCTCGCCGCAAGGACTTTGCCGCCGGGCGCAATCGTCTCTCCGGCCGCAGCTACCGGATGATGAACGAGGTTCCGACCATTTTGATGATCGTGATCGTGTTCTCGGTCATCCTGCGGTTCTGAGCGTCGGTTGACTTCGCGCCCGCTTCGCGTGTAGGTCTTGCCCCGCAGGGCCGTCCGGCCCACAGCACCTCCCTCTCCTTCCCAACGCGCCGCCGGACCCGGCCTGCGCAATTTCGCGGAAACCCATGACCCAAGAGCGTCTGAACCTTGCCGACCTGAAGGCAAAAAGCCCTGCTGACCTTCTCTCGATGGCCGAAGAGCTCGAGATCGAGAACGCCTCGACCATGCGCAAGGGCGAGATGATGTTCTCGATCCTCCGCGAATACGCCGAGGAAGGGTATGAGATCGGCGGCGACGGCGTGCTCGAGGTCCTGCAGGACGGTTTCGGCTTTCTGCGCTCGCCCAGTGCGAACTACCTGCCCGGCCCCGACGACATCTATCTCTGCCCCGAAATGATCCGCCAGCATTCCCTGCGCACCGGCGACAGCGTCGAAGGCGTGATCCGTGCACCGGGTGAGACCGAGCGTTATTTCGCGCTGACCAAGGTGCGCCAGATCAATTTCGAGGACCCGGAAAAGGCCCGTCACAAGGTCGCGTTCGACAACCTGACGCCACTTTACCCCGATGAGCGGCTGAAGATGGAGATCGAGGACCCGACGATCCGAGACCGGTCTGCCCGCATCATCGATTTGGTTGCCCCTATCGGCAAAGGCCAGCGCGGCCTGATCGTGGCCCCGCCGCGCACCGGCAAGACGGTGCTTCTGCAGAACATCGCGCATTCGATCGCGACGAACCATCCGGAATGCTATCTGATCGTTCTTCTGATCGACGAACGTCCCGAGGAAGTCACCGACATGCAGCGGTCGGTGAAAGGCGAGGTTGTGTCCTCGACCTTCGACGAACCCGCCACCCGTCACGTTGCCGTCGCCGAAATGGTCATCGAAAAGGCCAAGCGTCTGGTTGAACACAAGCGTGACGTCGTCATCCTGCTCGATTCGATCACCCGCCTGGGCCGCGCCTTCAACACGGTCGTTCCGTCGTCGGGCAAGGTGCTGACCGGCGGTGTGGACGCGAATGCGCTGCAGCGCCCGAAGCGGTTCTTCGGCGCTGCGCGGAACATCGAGGAAGGCGGGTCGCTGACGATCATCGCCACCGCGCTGATCGACACCGGCAGCCGGATGGACGAGGTGATCTTTGAAGAATTCAAAGGCACGGGTAACTCGGAAATCGTGCTCGACCGCAAGGTCGCCGACAAGCGCGTCTTCCCGGCGATGGACATCCTCAAGTCCGGCACCCGGAAGGAAGACCTGCTGGTCGACAAGAAGGACCTGCAGAAGACCTATGTCCTGCGCCGCATCCTGAACCCGATGGGCACGACGGATGCGATCGAATTCCTGATCTGGAAACTGAAGCAGACCAAGACGAACGGCGAGTTCTTCGAATCGATGAACGCCTGATTTTCGTTTCATTCCAATAGGTTAGCGGAATGGACACGATATTTGCGCTGGCTTCGGCGCCAGGGCAGGGCGGGGATTGCCGTGGTCCGCATCTCGGGGCCCGCGGCCTTGGGCGCGGTGCGGATGCTCTGTGGCGACGTGCCCGAACCCCGCGCGCGCTTCGCTGCGGCTTATCCGCGACGGCGACGATGTGCTGGACGAGGCGCTGGTCTTGACCTTTGCGAAAGGCGCGCAGCTTCACCGGCGAAGAAGTCGGCCGAGCTTCACCTCCACGGGTCGGTTGCCACCATTCGCGCGGTTCTGGCGGCGCTGGGAAGGCAGCCGGAACTGCGCCTTGCCCGAGCCCGGCGAATTCACCCGTCGCGCACTGGAGAACGGTCGGCTGGACCTGACTCAGGTCGAAGGTCTGGCCGACCTGATCGATGCCGAGACCGAGGCGCAGCGCAGGCAGGCGATGCGTGTGCTCTGAAGGCGCGGTCGGTCGGCGCGCCGAGGGCTGGCGGCATGACCTGATTCGCGCTGCCGCATTGATCGAGGCGACGATCGACTTTGCGGATGAGGATGTGCCGGCTGATGTCGGACCCGAGGTGCAGGCCCTTCTTACCGGGCTCCGCGCGGATCTGCGCCCGAGAGCTGGCCGGGGTCAGACGCTGCCGAGCGCGTCCGCGACGGGTTCGAAGTGGCCATCGTCGGGCGACCCAACGCGGGAAAGTCCACGCTGCTGAATGCGCTGGCCGGGCGTGATGCGGCGCTGACCTCGGAATTGCGGGAACGACGCGGGATGTGATCGAGGTGCGGATGTCGCTGGGCGGACTGGCCGTGACCCTGCTGGATACGGCCGGTCTGCGCGACATCGGACGATCCGGTTGAACGCATGGGCATCGACCGCGCCATCGCGCGCGCAGAAGGCGCTGATCTGCGCATCTTCCTGCTCGATGGCGACTATGATGTCCCGATGCTGACGCCTCGACTGGATGATCTGGTCGTGCAGGGCAAGGCGGACCAGCGGCACGAGGCGCAGGGTTTCTCGGTGTCCGGCAAGACCGGCCAGGGCCTGGATCGGCTTCTGGGCGCAGTCACAGAAATCCTTTCGGGCCGAGTCGCCGGGGCCGGGATCGTGGTGCGCGAACGCCAACGGCTGGCTGTGCAAAACGCTGCGCACCACATCGACCGCGCGGTTGACGGTCTGGCGGCGGGAGCGGAGGCGGAGTTGGTCGCCGAAGACCTGCGGCAGGCGATCAGGGCGCTTGAACTCGCTGGTCGGTCGGGTGGATGTGGAGCACCTGCTCGATGTGATCTTTGCGAGCTTCTGCATCGGCAAGTGAGGCCTGTTTCACGTGAAACATTTCGACGTCATCGTGGTCGGCGGCGGTCATGCGGGGGCAGAGGCCGCGCATGCGTCCGCGCGCATGGGCCGCGCGACGGCGCTTGTCACGCTGCGGCGCGATGGCATTGGCGTGATGTCGTGCAACCCGGCCATCGGAGGGCTTGGCAAGGGCCATCTGGTGCGCGAGATCGACGCGATGGACGGGCTGATGGGCCGCGCTGCGGATAGGGCGGGCATACAGTTCCGCCTGCTGAACCGGCGCAAAGGCCCTGCGGTGCAAGGTCCGCGCGCGCAGGCGGACCGAAAACTGTATCGGGCCGCAGTGCAGGACATTCTGTTTGATCTGCCGGGCCTGACAGTGATCGAAGGCGAGGTTGCGGACCTGACGGTCGCGGACGGCCGGGTTTCCGGTGTCGTTCTGGCCGATGGCTCTGCCGTTCCGGGGCGCGCGGTTGTCCTGACCACGGGCACCTTCCTGCGCGGTATCATCCATATCGGCGATCAGCACAGCGCCCGGGGGGCGGATGGGCGACAAGCCCTCGGTGCGGCTGGCCGAACGGCTGGACGCGCTGGGCCTGCGGATGGGACGCCTGAAAACCGGCACGCCGCCCCGCCTCGACGGGCGGACTATTGACTGGGATGTGCTGGAATCGCAGCCGGGCGACGATGTCCCGACGCTGTTCTCCTTTCTCAGCACCGCGCCCTGCGCCCGCCAGATCGCCTGTGGCATCACCCATACGAACGAGGCGACGCATGATGTGGTGCGTCGCAATCTGCCGCGGTCGGCGATGTATGGCGGGCATATCGACGGCGTCGGGCCGCGCTATTGCCCGTCCATCGAGGACAAGGTCGTGCGCTTTGCCGACAAGATCTCGCACCAGGTTTTCCTCGAGCCGGAGGGGCTTGACGACCCGACCGTCTATCCGAACGGCCTGTCCACCTCGCTTCCCGCCGAGGTTCAGCTGGACTATATCCGCACCATCCGCGGGCTGGGACGGGCGGATATCACCCAATCGGGCTATGCCATCGAATATGACTATGTCGACCCGCGTGAACTGACGCCGGCGCTGGAGCTGCGCGCCCTGCCCGGTCTCTATCTGGCGGGCCAGATCAACGGAACGACCGGCTATGAAGAGGCAGCCGCGCAGGGCATGGTCGCGGGAATGAACGCGGCGCTGTCCGCGCGCGGTGATGCGCCGGAGGAATTCAGCAGGACCGACAGCTATATCGGAGTGCTGATCGACGATCTGATCACGCGTGGCGTGACCGAGCCCTACCGCATGTTCACGTCACGCGCCGAATTCCGGCTGACTTTGCGCGCGGACAACGCAGATCAGAGGCTGACGCCGAAGGGCATTCGTCTTGGGGCGGTCGGTTCGGTTCGGCAAGACGCTTTCGCGCGCAAGATGGAGGCGCTGGCAGCTGGGCGCGTGGCGCTTGACGCTGTCAGTCTCACCCCGGCGGCGGCAGCCGCAGTGGGTATCGTGCTCAGCCGCGACGGCGCACGACGCAGCGCCTATGAATTGCTTGGCCATTCCGGCGTGACCTTCGACCAGCTCGTTGCCCTGGATCCGTCACTTGAGCGCATCGCCCCGGACGCCCGTGACCAGCTTGCTCGCGATGCGATTTACCGGGGCTACGCCCACCGCCAGCAGCAGGACGCTGATCGCCTGCGTCGGGACGAGGCGCATCGAATCCCGCCGGACTTCGACTATGACGCCCTGTCGGGCCTGTCCAACGAGCTGAAGCAGAAGCTTTCGCGCGTACGGCCCGCCTCTATCGCCCATGCCAACCGCATCGAGGGCATCACACCGGCGGCGCTCGCCCTGATCCTGGCAACCTTGCGGCGGCAGAGCCAGCGCCAAAGCGCCTGATGCAGGGGCCTGACGAATTCCGCGCTGCGCGCGATGTTTCACGTGAAACATTGGACCGTCTTGAGCTGTTCGCGGTGCTTCTCCGGCGCTGGACGGCGCGCGTCAACCTGATCGCCCCGGCGACTGTCGACCACATCTGGACCAGGCATATCCTTGATTCCGCGCAACTTTTCGATCTGGCCCCGGTTGGCGACCGCTGGGTCGACCTTGGGTCGGGTGGAGGCTTTCCGGGGATTGTCATTGCGATCATGGCGGCGGACGAACGCCCCGGCATGACCGTGATCCTTGTCGAATCAGACCTCCGCAAGGCGGCATTCCTGTCGGCCGCCGCACGCGAAACCGGCATCCGGACGACGATCCTGGCCGACCGGATCGAATCGATCGCCGACCAGCACGCTGACATCCTGTCCGCCCGTGCCCTTGCGCCCTTGCCGCGCCTGCTTGACCTGTCGGCCCGGCATATGAAGCCCGGCGCGACCGCCTTGCTCCACAAAGGCGCGCGGCATGAGGCGGAAATCGGGGACGCCCTTGCGAACTGGCGCTTCTCCTATAAGAAGCACCCAAGTCTGACGGACCCGTCCGCCACGATCCTTGCATTGACCGGAGTGTCGCGTGTCTGACCCAACCCGCCCCGCCGGACCCCGCATCATCGCCGTCGCCAACCAGAAAGGCGGCGTCGGCAAGACCACGACAGCCATCAATCTGGCAGCCGCATTGGCACAGGACGGCCTGCGCGTTCTGGTGCTTGATCTCGACCCGCAGGGCAACGCCTCGACCGGGCTGGGGGTGGAGGCCAGCGCGCGCGGCCTGACCACCTACGATCTGCTGATCGAGGATGCTGCCCTTGCGGATGTGGTCCGCACAACGGCGACCGAAAAGGTCTGGCTCTGCCCCGCCACCACCGACCTCTCTTCGGCGGATGTGGAGATGATGGCGAACGAAAAGCGCAGCTTTCTGCTGCACGACGCGCTCCGCCAGCCCTCGATCGATGCCTTCAGCTTCGACTACGTCCTGATCGACTGCCCGCCTTCGCTGTCCCTTCTGACGGTCAACGCGATGGTGGCCGCGCATTCGGTGCTTATCCCGCTTCAGGCAGAGTTCTTTGCGCTGGAGGGCCTGTCGCAGCTGATGCTGACCATCCGCGACATCCGCCAGACCGCGAACCCAGCGCTCAGGATCGAGGGTGTGGTCCTGACGATGTCCGACTCCCGTAACAATCTGTCGCAGCAGGTCGAACAGGATGCGCGCTCGACACTGGGCGAAGTTGTGTTCCGGACCGTGATTCCGCGCAACGTCCGGGTCAGCGAGGCGCCGTCCTACGGACTTCCGGTCACCTCCTACGACCCGGGATCGCGCGGCAGCGCGGCCTATCGCGCGCTTGCGCGGGAATTTCTGTCGCGCCACGCAGGCACCGGAACAAGGATGAAAGCGGGATGAGCAGGAAACCCGAAAGACGTGGGCTGGGCCGCGGATTGTCCGCGCTGATGGCCGATGTTGCGCCCCAGCAGGACGGGATGCCGGGTGACGATCCGTCCCGGACGCCGTCGCTTGTTCCGATCGACCTGGTCGACCCGAACCCCGATCAGCCGCGCCGGACCTTCGACACGGATAGCATGGAGGAACTGGCGGCTTCGATCCGGGAAAAGGGCGTCATCCAGCCGCTGATTGTCAGAAAGATCCATCTGATTCAAGCCGTTACCAGATCGTTGCCGGAGAGCGGCGCTGGCGTGCCGCGCAGATGGCGCAACTGCATGACCTGCCGGTGCTGCTGCGCGACTTCAGCGATGCCGAGGTGCTTGAAATCGCGATCATTGAAAACATCCAGCGCGCCGACCTGAACGCTGTGGACGAGGCGATGGGCTATCGCGCAGCTGATCGACCGCTTCGGCCACACGCAGGAGCGTCTGGCCGAGGCGCTGTCAAAAAGCCGCAGCCACATCGCAAACCTGCTGCGTCTGCTCCAGCTTCCGCCCGAGGTTCTGGACTGGCTGCGGCAGGGTCAGTTGACGGCGGGCCATGCACGCGCCCTGATAACCACCGATGATCCGGTGGCGCTCGCGCGCCAGGTGATTTCCGGCAGGCTTTCAGTGCGGCAGACGGAAAAACTCGCCAAAGCGCCGCGCAATCAGGCGGTGGCCAAGGGGCTGCAGCGCCCGGACAAGGACGCGGACACGCGAGCGCTGGAACAGGACGTCTCGGCCGCGCTGGGCATGAAGACGGTGATCGACCATCGTTCGGATGACGCAGGAAGCGTTGTGATCACATACAGATCGCTTGATCAGCTGGACCAGCTTTGCCAGCTCTTGGGGCGGGGCGTCTAGATCGGGACCGACGCCTAGGCCAGCGCGCGGATGACGGCGTTCAAGACCGCACGGCCTTGCGCCGTTGCCATCAGCCGGTCGCCCGCTCGCGTGACCATGCCGTCATCGATCAGCTCGGCGATGGTTCGGTCGGCAACGGGCCCGCCCGCCAATTGGGCATAGCGCGCAAGGTCCATCCCTTCGCGCAGGCGCATCGACATCATCAGGTACTCCTCCGCCTGTTCGGTGCGGGACAGCGGCACCGCTGCCGTTTCGCCATTGCCGTTTCGTTCGACCTGCAAAAGCCAGGGCAATGGCATCTTTTCCGTCTCGGTGGCTAACCTTTCTCCGCCCGAAGTCAGCCGCCCATGCGCGCCGGGCCCGATGCCCGCATAGTCCCCGGCGCGCCAGTAAATCAGGTTGTGGCGGCTTTCCGAACCCTGCAGCGCGTGGTTCGAAACCTCATAGGCGCGGCAGGCCCGAATCAGAGCAAATATCCTGCGTTGTCAGGTACATATCTGCAGCGAGATCCTCGTCGGGCAGGCCTTTCAGGCCCCCGGCGGCGTGCCGCGCACCAAAGGCCGTGCCGTCCTCGATGGTCAGCTGATACAGCGACAGATGGTCGGCGGCCATCGAAAGGGCCTCTTGCAGCTCAGCTTGCCAGGCGACCAGCGTCTGGTCCTGCCGCGCGTAGATGAGGTCAAAGCTGACCCGGTCGAACGTAGCGCGTGCGATGTCGAAGGCGGCTCGCGCCTCTGCCACAGAATGCAGCCGCCCCAGCCGCTTCAGGTCGGCATCGTTCAGCGCCTGCAGGCCCATCGACACGCGGTTGACGCCAGCATCGGCATAACCACGAAACCGGTCCGCCTCGACGCTGCCAGGATTCGCCTCCAGCGTGATCTCGATGTCGTTCGCCAGCGACCACGTGTTCCGGACTGCATCCAGGATGGCCGCGACAAGGTCGGCATCCATAAGCGAAGGCGTGCCGCCGCCGAAAAAGACGCTGCTCAGCACCCGTCCTTCGGTCAGCGCGCCGACCCGGGCAATCTCGGCCAGATAGGCTCTCTTCCAGCGGTTTTGGTCGACTTCCGCCGTAACATGGCTGTTGAAATCGCAGTACGGGCATTTCGACGCGCAGAACGGCCAGTGCAGGTAAAGCCCGAAGCCGCCGTTGCGCCAATCCTCCATCGCGCGGCCTAACCTTTGAACGCCGTGACTTCGATCTCCACCTTCATCTCCGGGCGGATCAGTCCGGCGATCACCATGGTCGCGGCCGGCCGGATCTCGCCGAAATGACGCTCCAGCACCGGCAGCATCTCGTCCGCGAAGCCCGTCTCCGCCACCGTGTACTGCACGCGCACGACGTCCCCCAATTCGAACCCGCCCTGCTCCAGCGCCCAGATGATCGTTCGGAAGCAATTCTCTGTCTGCTCCGCTGCGCCCTCGGGCATCACCATCGTCGCATAGTCGTATCCCGTGACGCCCGATACAAAGCACCACGGCCCCTTCACGACCGCCCGCGAATAACCCATCGTCCGCTCAAACGGCGATCCCGTCGAAATCAGCGTCGCACCCATCTCAAGCCCCCAGAATCACGGCAAACTTCTGGAACGCATCCGCCCGGTGGCTGATCCGGTCCTTTTCCGCCACGTCCATTTCCGCAAATGTGACCGCATACCCGTCCGGCACGAACATCGGGTCATAACCATGCCCGTTCGCCCCCCGCATCGGCCAGACGACCTGCCCTGCGACCTGCCCCTCGAACACCGCCTCGTCACCATCCGGCCAGGCCAGAACGAACGTCGCCCGGAACCGCGCCGTCCTTGGATAGGGCGCACCCGCCGCCTCCAGCGCGGCCCAGGTCCGCTCCATCGCCACGCCGAAATCCCGCCCCGCCGGCGTCACCGCCCAGTCCGCCGTATGCACCCCCGGCGCGCCGTTCAGACCGTCCACCTCGATCCCGCTGTCATCCGCCAGCGCGGGCATCCCCGCGGCCTTCGCCGCGGCATGCGCCTTGATCCGGGCGTTCCCGACATAGGTTGTTCTCGGTCTCCTCCGGCTCCGGCAAACCCAGTGTCGCCGGCGCCCACCGGCGCGATCCCGTAGGGTGCCAGCAACGCAGCGAATTCCGCCAGCTTGCCCCGGTTATGCGTGGCGATCAGCAGCCGGTCGCCCGCAAGACGTCTCATCCAAGCGCGGCTTTCTGTGCCGCGACCAGCGTCGCGGTCCCGGCCTCCGACAGGTCCAGCAGTTGTCCCATCTCGGCCCGGCTGAAGGTCGCGCCCTCGGCCGACATCTGCACCTCGATCAGCTTGCCGCGCCCTGTCAGGATAAAATTCCCGTCGGTCCCTGCCGCCGAATCCTCGGCATAGTCCAGATCCACCACCGGCTGACCCGCATAAATCCCGCAGCTGACCGCCGCGACATGGTCCAGAATCGGATCGCTGATCACGATGCCCGTCTTCATCAGCCTGTTCACGGCCAGCCGCAGCGCGACCCAGCCGCCCGTGATCGAAGCACAGCGCGTGCCCCCATCCGCCTGGATCACGTCGCAGTCGATCACGATCTGCCGCTCGCCCAGCGCCACGCGGTCCACCCCGGCCCGCAGCGCCCGCCCGATCAGCCGCTGAATTTCCTGCGTCCGGCCCGATTGCTTGCCTGCCGCCGCCTCGCGCCGGTTCCGGGTGTTCGTCGCGCGTGGGAGCATCCCGTATTCCGCCGTCACCCAGCCCAGCCCGGTGCCTTTCAGGAACGGTGGTGGCTTGTCCTCGACGCTCGCCGTGCACAGCACATGCGTATCCCCGCAGCGGATCAGGCACGACCCTTCCGCGTGCTTCAGAACGTCCGTCTCGATCGTGACGGCCCGCATCTCGTTCAGCTTCCGGCCAGAGGGTCGCATGGTCGTCCTTTCAACGGGGTATCGCGGCCCAATACAGGCGCGCCCGGTGCCGATGCAACCCCGAAGACCCGGCCGTCGCTGGTTGACGTTCCCCCGCCCGGTCCCTTAATACCCCCTGCCCCCATATCAGTTGGCACAATGTCTGACGGACCAGCGATTCTTGCCGAAATGAACGACCGCACGCGCGAAGTTTTCCGCCGCGTCGTCGAAGGCTATCTCGATTCGGGCGACCCGGTCGGGTCCCGTTCGCTGACCCGCGTGATGTCCGAACGTCTGTCCGCCGCCACGATCCGCAACGTGATGCAGGATCTCGAGCTGCTTGGCCTGCTCGACAGCCCGCATATCTCGGCCGGTCGCGTGCCGACCCAGATGGGTCTGCGCATGTTCGTCGACGGGCTGATGGAGGTCGGGCACCTTTCGCCCCAGGACCGCGAAGCGATCGACGCGACCGCCAGCACCCGGACCCTGATGTGGGCCTGCTGCTCGATCGGGTGGGCGCTGCCCTGTCGGGCATCACGCGCGGGGCCAGCGTCGTTCTGACGCCCAAGCGCGAGGCACCCATCCGGCATATCGAATTCGTCTCTCTCGGTCGCCGACCGCGCCCTTGTGGTTCTTGTGTTTGCCGACGGCCATGTCGAAAACCGCGTCTTTGTACCGCCGCCGGGCCAGACGCCGGCGTCCATGCGCGAAGCCGGAAATTTCCTGAACAGCCTTGCCGAGGGGCGCACCCTGTCCGAACTTCGCAGCCAGATGCGCGAACAGATCGCTCTGCACCGGCAGGAACTGAACGACCTTGCGCGCGCCCTGGTCGAAAGCGGCGCTGCAATCTGGGAACACCACGGGCGAGGTGCAGGAACGCCTGATCGTGCGCGGTCAGGCGAACCTGCTGGGCCAGACCGAACAGGTCGACCTCGACCGTATCCGTTCGCTGTTCGACGATCTCGAACGCAAGCGCGACATCGCCGACTTTCTGGAACTGGCCGAGGCCGGCGAGGGCGTGCGCATTTTCATCGGGTCGGAAAACAAGCTTTTTTCACTTTCGGGTTCCTCTCTGGTGGTCTCTCCCTATATGAACGCTGACCGAAAGATCATGGGGGCGGTCGGGGTGATCGGGCCCACCCGTCTGAACTACGGGCGGATCGTGCCCATCGTCGATTACACGGCGCAGCTTGTCGGGCGGCTGCTGACCGGGACGCCAAGGGAATGAACGGATGACCAAGACCAGGAAAGAAGACACTGTGGAAGATCAGGCATTGGCGGGCGATGACGTTGCGGAAGACATCCTGCCCGAGGGCGATACCGAGCTTGAGGCGCTGCGGGCCGAGCGTGATGAAATGCGCGACCGCTTCATGAGGGCGCTTGCCGATGCCGAAAACGCGCGGAAACGCGCGGAAAAGGACCGGCCCGAGGCGAGCCAGTACGGCGGATCGAAACTCGCCCGTGACCTGCTGCCGGTCTATGACGCGATGCGCCGCGCGCTCGACACGGCGGGCGACGAACAGCGCGCCGCCGCCAAGGCGCTGATCGAGGGGGTCGAACTGACCCTGCGCGAGCTGATCTCCGTCTTCACCAAGCACGGGATGGAACCGATCATGCCGCAGGTCGGCGACCGCTTCGACCCCAGCATCATCAGGCGATGTTCGAAGCCCCGCTGCCGGGGACAAAGGCGGGCGACATCATCCAGGTGATGACCGAAGGCTTCATGCTGCACGACCGCCTGCTGCGTCCGGCACAGGTCGGGGTCAGTTCGACGCCGAAGTCGTAGGCGGTCCAGGCGCTGCACCCTGTCCATCCCCGGCGCTGAACCGAGCGCTGGCAGAGCCTTGCAAGTCAATGCCGCTTCGCGCCATCTGACCAGGAACGATCGTTCACTGAACGATTGCGGTTCTTGCCTAGAAGTCGCTCCCTGTGGTCGTGTAACCACAGCGCTTCGGCCTCGTCGCTTGCGGCTGATTGTTGCGGATCCGTCGGGGTTTCACCAGCGAGGACGCCTGAAGCGTTCCGTTCCGGCACGGCAGGCGCGCGTGCTACGCATCGAGGGCGCACAGCCGGCTGCACTCGCCAATCCTAGCCTCCCGAACTTTTCAACTCATTACGGCATTGCCGAACCAACGCGACCTGGGCAACGGCCGTCATCCTCGGTCCGCCCTTCAGTCATACAGCGCCGCCAGCGCCTGCATCGGCGTCATCTCGTCCGGATGCAGCCCCTTCGCCGCTCGTCTTTGACGGATCTTGGTGCCGCCCGGCTGGCGGAGTGCGCTGAACAAAGGCAGGTCGTCGACCAGCGCCGCCTTCCGCGTCCCGCCCTCCCGTTCGCCCTTCTCCAGCGCCTCCAGCACCACCTTGCGCCCGCTCGATCACCGCCCCCGGCAGGCCCGCCAGCCGCGCCACCTGCACGCCGTAGCTGCGGTCCGCCGCGCCCTTGACGGACCTCGTGCAGAAAGATCACCTCGCCCTCCCACTCCTTCACCGCCACGGTCGCATTCGTCACCCCCGGCAGCTTGCCCGCCAGCGCCGTCATCTCGTGGTAGTGCGTGGCAAACAGCGCGCGGCACCGGTTCACGTCATGCAGATGCTCCAGCACCGCCCAGGCAATCGACAGCCCGTCATAGGTCGCCGTCCCCCGCCCGATCTCGTCCAGGATCACCAGCGCCCGGTCATCCGCCTGGTTCAGGATCGCGGCCGTCTCGACCATCTCGACCATGAAGGTCGACCGCCCCCGCGCCAGATCGTCCGCCGCGCCGACCCGGCTGAACAGTTGGCTGACCAGCCCGATATGCGCCGCACTTGCGGCCGGCACGAACGACCCCGCCTGCGCCAGCAAGCGCGATCAGCGCGTTCTGCCGCAGGAAGGTCGACTTGCCCGCCATGTTCGGCCCGGTCAGCAGCCAGATCGCGGGCGTCGCATCACCGGTCAGCGCGCAGTCATTGGCGATGAACGCCACGCCCTGCCGTGTCAGCGCGCGTTCCACCACCGGATGCCGCCCGCCGCGTCACCTGGAACGCGCGGCTGTCATCCACGACCGGCTCGCACCAGTCGTCGCCCACCGCAAGGTCCGCAAGCGCCGCTGTCAGGTCGATCTCGGCCAGCGCGCGCGCGGCATCGGACAGCCGCCCCGCCTCGGCCAGCACCTCGCCCCTCAACGTCTCGAACAGCCGCTTCTCGATCTCCAGCGAAAGGTTGCCCGCATTCAGGATGCGCGTCTCGATCTCGGACAGCGCCACCGTCGTGAACCGCACCTGATTGGCCGTGGTCTGCCGATGGATGAACGTCTCGTTCAGTGGTGCCGACAGCATCCGTGCGGCATGGGTGTCGGTTGTCTCGATGAAATACCCCAGAACGTTGTTGTGCTTGATCCGCAGGCCGGGAACGCCCGCCAGAGCCGCGTACTCCCCCTGCATCCGCCCGATCACGCCGCGCCCGTGGTCGCGCAGCTCGCGCGCCTGATCCAGATCGGCGTCCACCCCGGCTGCGATGAACCCGCCATCCCGGGTCAGAAGCGGGGGCTCCTCCACCAGAGCCTTCTCAAGTCGCCCGATCAGTGTTCCATGTCCAGTCAGCGCCGCGCCCTTCAGCCGCTCGGGAACGTCCGCGCCTGCCAACCGACCCGCAGCGGCCACCGCCTGTACCAGTCCTGCCCGGATCGCCCCAAGGTCGCGCGGCCCGCCCCGGTCCAGCGCCAGCCGCGACAGCGCCCGGTCCATGTCCGGCACCCGCCGCAGCATGTCCAGCAGACCGTCGCGCAACGCACTATCGGCAACCAGCGCCCGAACCGCCTCCAGCCGCCCGTGAATTTCCACCAGGTCGCGCGAAGGCGCGGACACCCGCCGCTCCAGCAGCCGCGCACCTGCTGCAGTCACCGTCCGGTCGATCGCCGCGATCAGCGACCCCTCGCGCCCGCCTGACAGGGCCTGGGCGATCTCGAGGTTCCGCCGGGTTGCCGCGTCGATCTGCATCGACCCGCCTGCGGCTTCTTTCACGGGGGGCCGCAGCATAGGCAGCTTGCCGCGCTGGGTCAGTTCCAGATAGGCCACGACCGCGCCCATCGCCGCCTGATCGGCCCGGTCAAACACCCCGAAGGCGTCCAGACTGCCCACCTGAAACAACGCACTCAGCCTTTGCACCCCGCCCGTGCTGTCGAACGAAGCCCGCGCCAACGGCGTGATCGATGCGCCCGATTTCAGACACTATTCCGGCCAGATCGGCATCATTCGCCTCGCTGACCAGCACTTCCTTCGGGGCCAGCCGCGCCAGCTCCGGACCCAGCCGGACGCGCGGACAGGCCATGACCCGGAACTCTCCGGTGGAAACATCCGCCCAGGCCAGCGCGCCCTCGCTGCGGACCTCTGCCCAAGCGCAGAGCCAGTTCGACCGCCGCGCCTCAAGCAACGTATCCTCGGTCAGCGTCCCCGGTGTCACCAGCCGCACCACATCCCGTGCGACGACGGCCTTGTAGCCACGCTTCTTCGCCTCGACCGGATCCTCCATCTGTTCCGCGATAGCTACGCGGAAGCCCTTTCGGATCAGCGTCAGCAGGTATCCCTCGGCCGCATGCACCGGCACCCCGCACATCGGGATGTCCTGGCCCAGATGCTGCCCGCGCTTGGTCAGCGCGATGTCCAGCGCCCCCGATGCCGCCTCGGCATCGGCAAAGAACATCTCGTAGAAATCGCCCATCCGATAGAACAGGATCGCGTCCGGATACGCCGCCTTGATCTCCAGATACTGCGCCATCATCGGCGTGACGCTGTCGGACATCGGGCCCCCGCCTGCTTGCGGGGCGACCCTACCGAACCGCCTCGGCCGGGGAAAGCCGGGTCAGTGCGTGAACGCCGCCTCTGATCCCCAGAGCTGGCCGACGCGCGCATCGCGCCCGCAGGCCTTGCGATAGAACTTGTAGGCGTTTGCCTTCGACTTCGGCCCCCGGCGCGTGATGACGATTTCGGACTGCTGATAGTAGTTCTGATGATAGTCGTCCGCGGCATAAAACGCCCCCGCAGACTTGATCGGCGTCACGATCGCCTGCCCCAGCGCCGCCTGCGCCTCGGCCTTCACCTTTTCCGCAATCGCCCTCTGGCCGCCCTTGGCAAAGATCGCCGTGCGATAGCTGTCGCCCCGGTCACAGAACTGCCCGCCGGCATCCGTGGGATCCACAGACCGGAAGAAAAGGCGCACCAGTTCCTCATAGCTGACGCGCCCCGGATCGAACGTGATCCTGACCGCCTCGTAGTGCCCTGTGCCGCCCGCGCTGACCTGCTCATACGTCACGTTCTGAACATTGCCGCCTGTAAAGCCCGACACCGTCGCCGTCACCCCCGGCACCTTGTCGAAATCCGATTCGACGCACCAGAAACAGCCGCCCGCAAAAATCGCCGTGTCGGCGCGTGCCGCGAGCGGAGCGAACATCAACGCCAGCATAGCCAGAATAATCCGCATGATCTGCCTCCCCGTTTTGCCGGTCGTCGCGCGGGGCCGCTGACATATCAACTCATCTTCCCGTGACTGCGCGCATCGCCTAGCTTTGTAACAAACGCATAAGGATGTCCGATGACCGACCATGTCAGCACGCATCAGGCCGAAGACGATGCGCGGAACGAAAGGATCCTGATCTATGTCAACGGCCGCATTGTGCCCAAGGCGCAGGCGATGGTCAGCGTCTATGACTCCGGCTTCATGCTCGGCGACGGCGTCTGGGAAGGCATCCGCCTCTACGACGGGCGCTGGGCGTTCATCGACGAACATATCGACCGGCTGTTCGAGGCTGCCAAAGCCATCGATCTGGACATCGGAATGGCCCGCGATGCCGTGATTTCCGCCGTGTCAGACACGCAGAAGGCCAACGGCATGACAACCGATGCCCATGCGCGCCTGATGGTCACCCGCGGCGTCAAGACGCGGCCGTTCCAGAATCCGCGGCTTTCGCAACAGGGTCCGACCATCGCGATCATCATGGAGCATTCGCGTCCGAACGCCCCTCGGCCGATCCGGCTTGCGACCGTTCCGCATCTGCGCGGCCTGCCGATGACGCAGGATCCGAAGCTGAACAGCCACTCCAAGCTGAACTGCATCCTCGCCTGCATCGCCGCCCAGAAGGCCGGCGCGGACGAGGCGCTGATGCTCGACGTGCACGGCTTTGTGAACACGACGAACGCCTGCAACTTCTTCATCGTCCGCAAGGGGGCGGTCTGGACCAGCACGGGCGACTACTGCATGAACGGGATCACGCGGCAGAAGGTCATCGATCTGTGCCGTGCCAACGGCATCCCGGTGTCCGAACGCAACTTCAGCCTGGTCGACGCCTATTCGGCCGATGAGGCGTTTCTGACCGGCACTTTCGGCGCGCAGACCCCGGTGGGCGAGATCGACGGACGGACCATCGGAACCGGGCAGATGGGGCCGGTCACAGAACGTCTGCGCGGTCTCTACAAAGCTATGGTGGGCGCATGATTACGCCCAACTGTATCGCCATGTGGTCCGGCCCCCGAAACCTGTCCACTGCAATGATGTATGCCTTCGCCGCACGCGGCGACTGCGCCGTCTGGGACGAGCCGTTCTATGCGGCCTATCTGGCGGTGACGGGCATCGACCATCCGATGCGCGATGCGGTGATCGGGGCGGGGCAGACCGATCCGGCGGAGGTCGGCGCGGCCTGTCTGGGGCCGATTCCGCATGAACAGACATTGTTCTACCAGAAACACATGACGCTGCATATGATCCCGGGGTTTGACCGGGGCTTCATGGACGGGCTGACGAATGTCTTCCTGATCCGCCATCCGGCACGGGTCGTCGCGAGCTACGCGAAAAAGCGCGAAGGCCCGACGCTGACGGATATCGGCTTCGTCCAGCAGGCCGAGTTGTTCGACCAGGTGACGGACCGGCTGGGGCGTGTGCCGCTGGTGATTGATTCAGCCGACATCCGTGCCGATCCGGCGGGAATGCTCGGGAAGCTCTGCGACGGGCTGGGAATCGGCTTCACCGACCGGATGCTGACCTGGCCCGCCGGTCGGAAACCCTATGACGGCATCTGGGCCAGCCACTGGTATGGCGCTGTGCACCGCTCGACGGGTTTTGAGGAAGCCGAGGGGGCGTTGCCTGACCTTCCAGCGGAGTATCAGCGGTTGGCGGATCAGGCGCTGCCGATGTACGAACGGCTGGCGTCGTATCGGCTGTAGGGTGGGTTTCCAACCCACAGTTCCGGCACCCAGAAGTTAACAAGCCACTAAATTGCGCCCGTAACCCATTGATTCCAAACGCTCAGAAAACGGTCCCGACTCGGGACATCACTTTCCGACCCGAGCATTCCTTGTCGCGATCAGCTTCAATCTCAGGGCGTTCAGCCGGATGAAGCCCGCCGCGTCCTTCTGGTCATAGGCCCCGGCATCCTCCTCGAAGGTGACGTGCTTTTCCGAATAGAGCGAATGGTCCGACCACCGCGCCACCGTCCGCGCCGACCCTTTGTAGAGCTTCACGCGGACCGTGCCGCTGACATGCTCCTGCGACCGGTTGATCAGTGCCTGCAGCATCTCCCGCTCCGGGCTGAACCAGAAGCCGTTATAGATCAGCTCCGCATAGCGCGGCATGACCGAATCCTTCAGATGCCCCGCCCCCGCATCGAGCGTGATCTGCTCAATGCCCCGGTGCGCCTCCAGCAGGATCGTCCCGCCGGGGGTTTCATAGACACCGCGCGACTTCATGCCGACAAACCGGTTCTCGACCAGATCAAGGCGGCCGACGCCATGCCTGCCGCCGATCTCATTCAGCTGCGTCAGGATCGTCGCCGGGGACATCGCAGCGCCGTTTATAGCGACAGCGTCACCGCCGAGGAAGGTGATCTCCACCATCTCTGCTTTCTCCGGGGCATCCTCCGGATCGACGGTGCGCTGATAGACGTAGTCCGGCGCCTCATCGGCAGGGTTCTCCAGAACCTTACCCTCGGACGAAGTGTGCAGAAGGTTCGCGTCGACGCTGAACGGCGCTTCGCCACGCTTGTCCTTGGCGATCGGAATCTGGTTCGCCTCGGCATAGGCCAGCAGCTGCGTCCGGCTTTGCAGGCTCCATTCGCGCCAGGGCGCGATGACCCGCAGATGCGGGTTCAACGCGAGCGCCGACAGCTCGAACCGCACCTGATCGTTGCCCTTGCCCGTCGCCCCATGCGCCACGGCATCAGCCCCCGTCTCCGCCGCGATCTCGACCAGCCGCTTGGCGATCAAGGGCCGGGCAATCGACGTTCCCAGCAGATAGAGCCCTTCATACAGCGCGTTCGCGCGGAACATCGGGAATACGAAGTCGCGCACGAATTCCTCGCGCACGTCCTCGATATGAATGTTCTCCGGCCTGATTCCCAGCATCACCGCCTTGGCCCGCGCCGGTTCCAGCTCTTCGCCCTGGCCCAGATCGGCGGTGAAGGTCACCACCTCGCAGCCGTATTCGTTCTGCAGCCACTTCAGGATGATCGAGGTGTCGAGGCCCCCGGAATAGGCAAGGACGACTTTTTTCGGGGCGGTCATGGGCAACCTTCCGCTGATGCGCTTCGGGCTGCGGTCTTATTGGCTTTCACCCGACCCGGCAAGGCCGGGTCAGGTTCTGCGCAAAGCGGGATCAGAGTCCCAGGGCGTCGCGGATGTACGCGATGGCCTCGTCCGACAGCTCGCGCCCGCCCGATGCCACCAGAAGCGCATCCGACTCGGCAGTTGTCGCCGCCTCAGTAGCCGCTTCGGCTTCGGCGAGTATCGCGTCGGCGTCGGCAACGGCCGTCTTCGCGTCAGCGGCCTCGGCAACCAGCACTGCCCGCTCCGCCTCATACTGCTGCGCCAGCACGCGGTCCGCGTTCAGCGCATCAAGCTGCTCCTGATGATCGGCCGCAGCCAGGTCGAGCGCAGCGATGGCCACGTCGATCTCCGCCGTGGACAGCCCCGGATATGCCTCGTCCAGCGCGGCCAGATCGGCGTTCGCCGCGTCCAGCAAGGTCTGCGCCGCATCCTTGTCGGCCTGTGCCGTCAGCGCAGCCTCCGCTGCCGCGAGAGTGCCCAGCGCCGCGGCCTTGTAGGTGGCGATGCGCCCGACCTGGCTGTTAGGGGCAGCATTGGCCAGCGCCTGCGGGTTGGCGCGGACCGCGTTCAGCCCCTTCAGCTCGGAACGCAGTTTCCCATTCGCGTTCGGCGCGGCAACCGCCGCCTCTTGTGTGACGATGGCCTTCGCTTTCTTGCTGCCGCCCGCGCCGGTCGTCTTGGTTCCGGCACTTGCCGATTTGCTGGCTGACCCACCGCCGTTCCCACCAGAATTGGCTCCGCCGTTTCCGCCACCGTTTCCGCCGCCATTGCCCCCGCCGCTCTTGGCATAGGCACCGTCCTGCCCAGCCACCACGGATACGACGGACACCGCGCCAAGCGTCAGCGCCGCAATCCCGGCCGCCGCGATCGTCCTTGTCACTACCTTCAGCATTCCGCTCTCCGTTCTTTGTGCAACTGGGCCCGCCACGCAGGTCGGCAGAAAACAGCGGTGGCGTGGCAAAACTATGGCTGCCGCCTCGCTTGACAGGCGTGCCGGATCATGGGCGGTAGACGCAGTGACCTTCAGGACGACCCGGATGACCCCCTTCGCCCAAGCCGCCCGCGCCGCCGAAACTGCACTACGCGATCTGTTCCCGCCGACGCCGCTCCAGCGCAATGACCACCTCTCGGCCCGCTATGGTGCAGAGATCTGGCTGAAACGCGAAGACCTGTCGCCGGTCCGGTCCTACAAGATCAGGGGTGCCTTCAACGCGATGCGCAAGTGCGTGCCGGATCAGACGCACTTCGTCTGCGCCAGCGCGGGCAACCATGCCCAGGGCGTTTCCTTTGCCTGTCGCCATTTCGACGTTCGCGGCACAATCTTCATGCCGGTCACGACGCCGCAGCAGAAGATCGACAAGACAATCATGTTCGGTGGCGGAAAGGTCGAGGTGCGGCTGACCGGCGACTATTTCGATCAGTCGCTTGCGGCGGCGCAGGCCTATTGCATCGGCGCAGGCGCGCATTTCCTGTCACCCTTCGACGACGCGGATGTGATCGAAGGTCAGGCGAGCGTCGCGGTCGAGATCATGGCGCAGCTGACGGCAGCGCCTGATCTTGTCATCCTGCCGGTCGGCGGCGGCGGGCTGTCCGCAGGCGTCACAACCTATCTGGCCGACACATCGCCCGGGACGAAGTTCCGCTTTGTCGAGCCCGCTGGGGGTGCCAGCCTCCGCAGTGCGCTGAACGCGGGCACTCCGGTCACGTTGCGCCGGGTGAACAGCTTCGTGGATGGCGCGGCGGTGGCACGGGTGGGCGATCTGACCTTCGCGCGGCTGAAGGGCGTGGACTCGCGGCACATCCTGCTCGCGCCCGAGGACCGCGTTTGCATTACCATGCTTGACATGCTGAACGTCGAGGGGATCGTGCTGGAACCCGCTGGCGCGCTGTCGGTCGATGTGCTGCCGGAACTTGCCGACCTGATCCGCGGCAAGACCGTGGTCTGCGTGACATCGGGCGGCAATTTCGACTTCGAACGCCTGCCTGAGGTCAAGGAACGCGCGCAGCGCCATGCCGGCCTGAAGAAGTATTTTATCCTGCGGATGCCTCAGCGCCCGGGTGCGCTGCGCGAATTTCTGGAGATGCTGGGGCCCGAGGATGACATCGCGCGCTTCGAGTATCTGAAGAAGTCGGCGCGGAACTTCGGGTCGGTGCTGATCGGGATCGAGACGAAACAGGCGGCCAACTTCATTGCCTTCCGCGAAAAGATGGACCTTGCGGACTTCAGCTACCGCGACATCACGGAAGATGAGGCGCTGGCCGAGTTCCTGATCTGAAGGCGCAACAACGCATGTCTTACGCCGCGGACGACCCTTGGCCCGCAGCCTGCAAGGCAAGCCCCCGGACAAATGCGTCTTTCGATCCGCCGTAACTTGCAAGGATTTCCGCGATGTCGATTGCAAGATCGCCGCCGGACGCACGCCTTTCCCCGGCCTGGCACAGCTGTCCCAGCTCACGGAAACCGAGATTCCAGGCACTGCCTTTCAGAAAATGCAGATCCTCTTCGAACCGAAGCGGGTCCGGGGCCGATGACAGCCGTCGGATCACGTCTTCAACCTCGTCCAGGAAAAGCTCCACAACTTCGGAAAAGCCATCGTCCCCGATTTCCGCGCGCAGCTCATTCACGCGTGCCCAGTCGATCATCGTATCCAACCCCTTGGATCACACTCACCCGCAAACAGGATTAGACCTCCTTCCTTGACCATGGCTTAAGGCGCAAATTTGAACGATTGCGGACGTGCATCGGGTATGCAGCCAGTTTCATTCAAGGGACTTTAACCGGGGTCGCCTAGACCGTCCGCACGGCGCAGCCAGGGACGGTCGGACAGGCTTTGGGACAGGCAGTCAGGGAACAGCCGCAGATCGCGATTGGGCTGGCGGCACCGTCGCGCCGCCGGAAGATTCTTGTCGTGGACGACAGCCGCGCGCAGCGGATGATCCTGAGCCGGCTTGTCGCGGCATCGGGACATGTCGTTTTCGAAGCAGCCTCCGGGTCCGAGGCGCTGGCGATCTGCGCTGCCGAAGAACCGGATTTCATCATCTCGGACTGGATGATGCCGGGGATGTCGGGCCTCGAATTCTGCAGGGCCTTCCGCGGGATGGAGCGGCAAGGCTATGGCTACTTCATCCTTCTGACCTCGAAGACCGACAAGACCGAGGTTGCGCAAGGTCTGGAAATCGGCGCGGACGATTTCCTGACAAAGCCGGTGAATGGCGCAGAGCTTCGGGCGAGGATCGAGGCCGGGGAACGTATCCTGCGCATGGAGCACGAGCTGAAGGAAAAGAACCGACTCGTCTCGGCGACACTGCAGGAAATCCAGGGGCTGTACGATTCGATCAATCGGGATCTGGTCGAGGCGCAGAAGCTGCAGCAGAGCCTGATCAAGGAACGCCACCGCAGTTTCGGAAACTCCGAGATCAGCCTGCTCCTGCGTCCCTCGGGCCATGTCGGCGGCGATCTCGTGGGGTTCTTTCCAATCAACGCCCGGCGCATCGGTATCTTTGCGATCGACGTTGCCGGACATGGCATTGCTTCGGCGATGATGACCGCGCGCCTGGCGGGCTACCTTTCGGGCGCGTCACCGGAACAGAACATCGCGCTGGTCCTGTCGGATTTCGGCATTTGCGACGCGCATCCGCCATCGGTCATCGCAGCCGAACTGAACCGCATCGTGATCGAGGAAATGCAGACCGACACCTATTTCACGCTGGCGGTCGCGGATGTCGACCTGATCTCGGGCAAGGCGGTCATCTGTCAGGCCGGCCACCCGCATCCGGCAGTTCAGCGCGCCGACGGGCGGGTCGAGTACCATGGGTCGGGCGGATTGCCGATCGGAATGTTCAGCGCCGCTGCATACGACGAATTCAGGATCGACCTGCTGCCGGGCGACAGGCTGTTCCTCATGTCCGACGGCATCACCGAGGCGGCCGATGCAGACGGCACTCTCTTGGGCGAGGACGGGCTGAGTCAGCTGATGCTGCGCCATGCCGATCTGCGGGGCGAAGCGTTCTTTGACGCGATGATCTGGGATCTGTCGCGGTACACGTCGGATGAGTTTGCCGATGACGTATCCGCGGCCCTGTTCGAATTCGGCGGCGCAAAGCAGAACGCGGACTAGGTCGCGGCTGCCAGTGCCCGCTGCAGAAACAAACGGTCGCCGTCATTGCCCAGCATCGCGGCTGCCGCATCGCTCGGAACCCAGAAAGCCCGATGGCCCGGTTCGGTCGGCGGCCTGATTCGCAAGACAGGTCGCGCAACATAGACGGCGCAGACCTTTTCCGCCCAGCGGTCATATTCGGGCATGTAGGTGAAGCGCCGGAATGCCCCGATCCTCCGGGCCGCGCCGATGGTCCAGCCGGTTTCCTCCATCACCTCGCGGTGCAGCGCCGGAAGCGGGTGTTCGCCCGCGTCGATACCGCCGCCGGGAAGCTGAAACTCCGGCACTGGCGCTTCCTGAAAGGTCAGCAGCACTTCGGTTCCGCGCAGCAGAACCGCATAGACACCCGGACGCACCCGGTAACGCTGGCCGGACACGACCCTTTCGCCGATACGCCGGATCATGGTTCGCTTGGTCCTATGGGTTGCCGATCCTACATCCGCGCGGTATGCCCCCGCGCCTACAGAAAAGAAATCCCCGAAGGACCGCGCATGACCCGCCTTTCGCAGATCGCATGGGACGATACCGTTCTGCCGTTTCAGTTGGACAATTCCGACATCCGGGGCCGGGTTGCGCGTCTTGACGGCACGCTCGACCACATCCTTGCGCAGCATTCCTATCCCCCGGCGGTCGAGGCCCTGGTGGCCGAAATGGCGCTTCTGACGGCGCTGATCGGCCAGACGATCAAGCTGCGCTGGAAGCTGTCGCTTCAGGTGCGGGGCGATGGACCGGTCCGCACCATCGCCACCGACTATTACGGCCCGGCTGAAAATGGTGGGCTGGCGCAGATCCGCGGCTGGGCCAGCTACGATACCGACCGCCTTGATCCGGCCCGGCGTCCGTTCGACCAGATCGGGTCGGGCTATTTCGCGATCCTGATCGATCAGGGCGAAGGTACCGTGCCCTATCAGGGTATCACGCCGATTTCGGGTGGCTCGCTGTCGTCCTGCGCCGAGACGTATTTCGCGCAGTCAGAGCAGCTGCCGACGCGGTTCAGCCTGGCTTTCGGGCGGTCGCGCCTGCCCGGCGAGGCCGAGCGCTGGCGCGCTGGCGGCGTCATGCTGCAACACATGCCCAAAGCTTCGCCGTTCGCCGCGTCCGAGGGGGGCAGCGGCGAGGGCGGGCTTCTGTCGGCGATGGACATCCTTGGCGGCGAGGAGGGCGAAAACTGGGCGCGCGCCAACCTGCTTCTGGACACCGTCGAAGAGCTTGAACTGATCGGCCCGACCGTTCAGCCGACCGAGCTTCTGGTCCGCCTGTTCCACGAGGAAGCGCCGCGCGTCTATGACGCGCAGGCCGTCAAGTTCGGCTGCACCTGTTCGGCTGACAAGGTGAAGCAAAGCCTGTCGATCTATTCCGCCAAGGACATCGCCACGATGACCACGGATGCGGGCATCGTGACCGCCGACTGCCAGTTCTGCGGGGCGCATTACGAATTCGACCCGTCTGCGCTGGGAATCGAGGCTGCGGGGGCATCGCGTGGCAAGTGATCCGCTGCTGGCGGTTATCGCTGCTATGTCGCGGCCCGGGCGCAGAAGTTCGGATTATGATCTGAACCCCGACCTGGCACTGCCCAAGCCCCGCATGCTGCGCGCGGCGGGGGTGCTGGTGCCGTTCCTCGACGGACCGGACGCGGTGCGCGTGATCCTGACAAAGCGCGCGTCGCAGTTGCAGCACCATCCGGGCCAGATCGCGTTTCCGGGCGGCAAGGTCGATCCGGGTGACACCGATGCGACTGCGGCGGCCTTGCGCGAAGCACATGAGGAAATCGGCCTCGATCCGGCAAATGTCGGGGTGCTGGGCACGCTTCCGCCGCACGAGACGGTGACGGGTTTTCTTGTGACGCCCGTGCTTGGCCGCGTCAGGTCTGCCTTTGCGCCCGCGCCAGAAGCGGGCGAAGTCGACGAAGTCTTTTCGGTTCCCCTTGCGCATCTGACAGACACCGCAAATTTCCGCGTGGAACAGCGGCTGTGGCGCGGACAGCTGCGCCGATACTATGCGGTGCCCTATGGTCCCTATTACATCTGGGGCGCGACTGCGCGTATCTTGCGGGCGTTGGCCGACCGCATGGCCTGATGGGGCCGCAGATGGTGCAGATCAAGGGTGACTGGTTGACGGCAGCGCCGCTTCAGGCCGTCCTGTCCTGCCTGACCGAGGGCGGCCATCAGGCTTTTCTTGTCGGCGGCGCGGTCCGCAACGCGCTTCTCGGCCAGCCCGTCGCCGATATCGACATCGCCACGGACGCTGCCCCCCTGCGCGTGACCGCTCTTGCCTCTGCTGCGGGGCTGCGCGTGGTCCCGACGGGCTTCGACCACGGCACAGTGACCGTAATCGTGGACGGAGTTCCGCACGAGGTGACAACCTTTCGCCGCGATGTGGCGACCGACGGGCGGCGCGCAGTCGTTGCCTTTTCCGACCAACTGGCCGAGGACGCGGCACGCCGGGACTTCACGATCAACGCGCTTTATGCCGATGCGGCGGGCGCTGTGACTGACCCGGTCGGCGGTCTGGCCGACATCGCCGCGCGGCGGGTGCGCTTCGTGGGCAATCCGTCGATGCGCATCCGCGAAGACTATCTGCGCGTACTGCGGTTCTTCCGGTTCTTTGCCTGGTATGGCGATCCCGCGCAGGGGATCGACGCAGAGGGGCTGGCCGCCTGCACGGCACTTTCTGCCGGAACAGAGACGCTTTCGCGTGAAAGAATCGGGTCTGAACTGCGCAAGTTGCTCGCTGCTCCCGACCCGGCCCCTGCCGTCGCGGCGATGCAGTCGACAGGCATTCTGGCCCGCGTCCTTCCCGGGTCGGACGCGCAGTCGCTGGCGGTCCTGGTGCATCTTGAAGACGGCGTCGCAGCCGACTGGCGGCGCAGGCTTGCCCTGCTCGGCGGTGCAGGGGTCGGCGATGCGCTTCGCCTGTCGCGGGACGAGGATCGGCATGTGGCCGACCTGCGCGCCTGCGCGCTGAACGGCCAAAGCGCGGGCGAGATTGCCTACCGCCTCGGCAGCGCGATGGCGCGGGACGCGGGCTTGATCCGTTCCGCGCTGACTGGAAGAGCCCTGCCGCCGGACTGGGCAAAAGCCGCGCAGCGCGGTGCTGCGGCGGTTTTCCCCGTCTCCGCCGCCGACCTGATGCCCGCCCTTCAGGGCCGCGCGCTGGGTGCCCGCCTCCGCGATCTGGAGACCCGCTGGATCGCTTCTGGCTTTGAATTGTCACGGGAACAATTGCTGGGTTGATCCCCGACCCGTGCTTCGGCAGGAAGGCCTTGCGCAATTCCGCGCCCCCGGACCGCCTGCCGATGCCGCCCGAGACCTTCACCGCCCTCGTCGCGCTGGCCGTCGGCACGCTGTTCACCCCCGGCCCGAACAACGCCATGCTCGCCGCTTCGGGCGCAACCTTCGGCTTCCGCCGCACGATCCCCCACGTACTCGGCGTCTCGCTCGGCTTCGCCGCCATGCTTCTGATCGTAGGTCTCGTGCTCGGCGAGCTTTTCCAGACCAGCGTGCTGCTGCGTGAAAGCCTCCGCTGGGGCGGCATCGCCCTTCTCCTCTGGCTCGCCTGGAAAGTCGCCATCTCGACCAAAACCGGCGCCTCCGGCGGCACCGTTCGCCCGATGAGCTTCCTCGCGTCAGCCGGGTTCCAGTGGATCAATCCAAAGGCCTGGCCGATGGCCATCGCCGCCACCGCGCAGTTCATCCATCCCGGCGATCCCCTGACCACCGCCGCGATCGTCACGGCGACCTTCATGGCCCTTGGCCTTCTGTCCAGCGCCACCTGGGTTCTGGCCGGTCAGGCCATCGCCCGGTTCCTCACCTCCGACCGGCGGCTCCGCGCCTTCAACATCGCGATGGCGTTTCTGATCGTTCTCAGCATCGCCGAACTTCTCCGCCACTGACATTTCCCTCGGCGGAATTTGCCGCTATATCTGTCAGGCAACCCGATAGGTCCCGTCATGTTCAGGTTCTTCGAGAACCTCGTCGATCCTTATTCGCCGTATGAGCAACAGGATGCGCCGACCCGGCGTCTGCTGCCCTTTCTCATGGAATACGCGCGCCCGTTCCGGGGCGTGTTCATCGTCACCGCCATCGGAACGACCCTCGTCTCGGCGATGGAAATCGCCCTGATCTGGTATGTCGGGCGTCTGGTCGACCTGCTTGCGCAGGGCGCGCCTGCACAGGTCTGGGCCGCCCACGGGACCGAGTTCATCCTCGCGGCCCTTGGCGTCCTCTTCATCCGCCCGCTCTTCGCCGTCCTCGACGTAGCGCTTCTCCACAACACCATTCTGCCGAACTTCGGGACGCTGATCCGATGGCGGTCGCACCGGCACGTTCTCCGCCAGCCCGTCGGCTGGTTCGAGAACGATTTTGCCGGTCGCATCGCCAACCGCATCATGCAGACGCCCCCCGCCGCGGGCGACGCCGTGTTTCAGACGTTCGACGCCATAGCATTCGCGCTGACCACTGTTATCGGTTCGGTCTGGCTGCTGACCGATGCCGACCCGCGTCTTGTCGCGCCTCTGCTGATCTGGATCGCGCTTTACCTGGCGCTGATCCGCTGGACGGTGCGCCGTGCCGGCCCCGCGTCAAAGGCCGCGTCGGATGCGCGGTCGCTGATCACCGGGCGCGTGGTGGACAGCTACAGCAACATCCATTCGGTCAAGATGTTTGCCCATCATGACCAGGAAATCGCTTATGCCAGCGAAGCGATCGAGATCGCGCGGCAGAAGTTCATGGCCGAGATGCGCATCGTAACGGCGATGGACCTGATGCTGACGCTGCTGAACGCCGCGCTGATCGTGTCGGTCACGGGCCTGGCCCTGCTCCTTTGGTATCAGGGATCGGCGACCGTCGGCACCGTCGCGGCGGCAACGGCGCTCGTCCTCCGGCTTAACAACATGACCTACTGGATCATGTGGGCCACCACCTCGCTGGTGCAGGCGCTGGGCGTGGTCGCCGAGGGAATGGAAACCATCGCCCAGCCCATCACGCTTTTGGATGCCAAGGGCGCGCAGCCGCTGGCATTCAAGGGCGGACGCATCGACATCGAGGGTCTCAGCCACCATTACGGACGCGGCTCCGGCGGGCTTGACGGTATCACTCTGTCGATCCGGCCCGGCGAAAGGGTCGGTCTTGTGGGGCGATCCGGGTCGGGCAAATCGACCCTCGTCAAGCTGCTTCTGCGCTTCTACGACATGGAAGACGGGCGCATCCGGATCGATGGCCAGGACATCATGTCGGTCACCCAGGACAGCCTGCGGGCCCGGATCGGGATGGTGCAGCAGGATTCCTCGCTGCTGCACCGGTCAGTGCGCGAGAACATCCTCTATGGCCGACCCGAAGCGACCGAAGCCGACATGGTCGAGGCAGCGAAGCGGGCCGAGGCCCATGACTTCGTTTTGCAGCTGATCGACCCCGAGGGGCGCAGAGGTTACGACGCACAGGTCGGCGAACGGGGCGTGAAGCTGTCCGGCGGGCAGCGTCAGCGGGTCGCGCTGGCGCGCGTGATTCTCAAGGACGCGCCGATCCTGGTGCTGGATGAGGCAACGTCGGCGCTGGATAGCGAAGTCGAGGCGGCGATCCAGGACACGCTCTATGGCGTGATGGAGGGAAAGACGGTCATCGCCATCGCGCACAGGCTGTCCACCATCGCCCGGATGGACCGGATCATCGTCCTGGACGAAGGGCGCGTTGCCGAGGACGGCACACACGAGGCTCTTCTGCAGCGCGGCGGGCTATATGCCAAGTTCTGGGACCGCCAGTCGGGTGGCTTCATCGGCACGGATACGCGCGAGGCTGCGGAATGACCGGCCTGTCGCGGCTCGGTCGGCTAATTGATGCCTTCCGCCACGCCGATGGCCCGCCGCCGCAGAAGCTCTGGTCCTTCATGCGCTGGTGCCTGGACGGGTCCTGGCGGATGCTGGCCGTCGCCGCAGTTCTGTCGGCGCTGGCCGGGACGTTCGAGGTCGTTTCGGCCCTGGTTCTGGGGCGCGTCATCGATGCGGCCATCGGCACCTCGCCACCCGACTATTTCTCGGCCAATGTCGGGCTTCTCGCGGCTGCCGTCGGTTTCTACCTGCTGCTGCGCCCGATGTCCTTTGCGGCGTCGTCCGCCTCGAACGCGATCATCGTCGGGCCGAATGTCCTGCCCCTTGTCCTGTCGCGCCTGCACCGCTGGACGCTGGGTCAGGCCGTCAGTTTCTTCGACAACGATTTTGCCGGGCGGCTGGCGCAGAAGCAGATGCAGGCTGCGCGCGCCGTGACAGATGTCGTGACCGAAATCATCAATACGGGCTGCTTTGCCCTGGCGTCCGTCGTTGCTTCAGTCCTTTACCTCATGTCCATCGACTGGCGCATGGCGCTGGGCCTTGCCATCTGGATGGTCGCCTATGTCGCCCTGATCCGGCATTTCCTGCCGCTTGTCCGCGAAAATTCGGCTGCGCGCGCATCATCGCGCGCGATGGTGACGGGGCAGGTCGTCGATACGATCACGAATATCAAGACCGTGAAGCTGTTCGCCCATTCCGCCTTCGAGGATCGCGTGGCACTGAAGGCAATGGAGGTGTTCCGCGCCCGTTCCGTCGAGTACGGCGTGATTTCCACGTGGTTCCGCCTCGCCCTGATGGCGCTGGCGGGGCTTCTGCCGATTATCCTGATCGGCGGCACGCTGATCCTGTGGCAGTCCGGCGCGGCCACTGCGGGCGACATCGCGGCGGCGGGTGCGATCTCGATGCGGATCGCGCAGATGTCGGGCTGGGTCAGCCTGTCGTTCCTGTCGATCTACACCAGCGTGGGCGAGGTCGAGGATGGGATGCGCACGTTGTCGGCTCCGTATGGACTTGGCCGACCGCGACGGGGCGGTTGACCTACCGCCGGTCAGGGGGCTGATCCGCTTTGACGGCGTCAGCTTTGCCTATGGCCGCGCGCGCGGCGGGGTATCCGGGATCGACCTGACGATCCGGCCGGGCGAACGCCTCGGCATTGTCGGGGCGTCGGGCGCGGGGAAATCCAGCCTCGTTTCGCTGCTCCTGCGGCTCTATGACGTGGAAACCGGCCGCATCACCATCGACGGTAAAGACATCCGTGATGTCACGCAGGAATCCCTGCGCGGGCAGATCGGCATGGTCACGCAGGATACCGCGATGTTCAACCGCTCGGCCCGCGACAACATCCTTTATGGCCGCCCGGACGCGTCCGAGGCTGACCTGATCGCGGCGTCAAGGGCGGCTGAGGCGCATGACTTCATCATGGGCATGGCCGACCACCAGGGCCGCAGGGACTATGACGCCTATCTCGGCGAGCGCGGGGTCAAGCTGTCGGGCGGGCAGCGTCAGCGCATCGCGCTGGCGCGTGCTTTTCTCAAGGACGCGCCGATACTTGTGCTGGACGAGGCGACAAGCGCGCTCGACAGCGAGGTCGAGGCGCAGATCCAGGGCGCGCTGGCGCGCGTGATGAAGGGCAAGACGGTGCTGGCCATCGCGCACCGCCTGTCCACAATCGCCGAGATGGACCGTATAATCGTGCTGGAAGAGGGGCGCATTGTCGAAGACGGCAGCCATGCCGAACTTCTGGCGCGCGGGGCGCTTTATGCCCGCTACTGGAACCGCCAGTCGGGCGGCTTCATCGGCACCGAGGACCGCGGGGCAAGCGAGGCGGCTGAGTGATCCTGACCATCGACCGTCTCGGGCATCACGGCGATGGCATCGCAGAAGGCCCGATCTATGTACCCCTGACCCTTCCGGGCGAGGTTGTGGAAGGCACTGTCGAAGGCGGGCGCATGGCTGCGCCGCGCATCCTGACCCCCTCGCCCGACCGTGTCCGCGCGCCCTGCCCGCACTATGCCGCCTGCGGCGGGTGCGGCGTCATGCACGGCTCGGACGCGTTTGTGGCGGACTGGAAGGCGGGCGTCGTCCGGCAGGCGCTTGCCGCGCAGGGAATCGACGCACCGATCCGGCATCTGCATATATCGCCCCCATCCTCGCGCCGTCGGGCGACTCTCGCAGGCAAGCGGACGAAGTCGGGCGCGCTGGTCGGCTTTCATGCCCGCGCCTCGGGCACCGTCGTGGCGATCCCGTCCTGCCGGTTGCTTCACCCCGTCCTGATGGCTGCACTGCCCGTCTTTGCAGCGATCACCGGCGCGGGGGCATCGCGGTCGGCAACGCTGGCGCTGGCCGCGACGCTGACGGATGACGGTATCGATCTGGTCGTCGAGGGCGGCAAGCCGATGACGCCTGACCTTTTTGCCGACCTGGTGCGTCTTGCCGGGGACGGCAATCTGGCCCGGCTGACCTGGGGTGCCGATGTTGTCGCGGTCCGCCGGACACCGGGCCAGACCATCGCGGGAATCCGGTTCGAACCGCCCGCAGGGGCCTTCCTGCAGGCCACAAAACATGGCGAGGCCGCGCTGCAGGCCGCAGTCGCCGAGGGTGTCGGCAGCGCGGGCACGATTGCCGATCTCTTTGCCGGGTGCGGAACCTTCGCGCTGTCCCTTGCGCGCGGTGCCGCCGTGCACGCTGTCGAGAACGATGCCGACATGCTCGCCGCCCTCTCCCGCGCCGCCCGCTCCAACCCCGGCCTGCGCACCCTCACCACCGAGACGCGCGATCTCTTCCGCCGCCCGTTGCTGAAGCACGAGTTGCTGCGGTTCGATGCGGTGGTCATCGACCCGCCGCGTGCCGGGGCCGAGGCGCAGGTGGCGGAAGTTGCGCAGTCGGCGCTGTCCGCCGTCGCGATGGTGTCCTGCAACCCCGTCACTTTCGCCCATGACGCGCGCCTGCTCTGCGATGCGGGCTTCCGTCCGGACTGGATCGACGTCGTCGATCAGTTCCGATGGTCATCCCATGTCGAAATGGCGGCCGCCTTCCGTCGCTGACTCCGCCCACACGATTTCGCGCGCAGGCTCCGCGCCATCTGTTCAACTTTGCCCGACAGCGTGTATGACGGCGCGGACCGGGCATGTCAGACCCGGATGGGGATCGGGCAGGGCGCAATGCAACTGATGCTGAAATGTCTGGCGGCGCTGACCGTCATCGTCGGCCTGACCGGCTGCGGGTCGAAGTTCCGCAGCTATGACGGCCCCGCCGTCACGCAGGTGCAGATCTACAAGGCCCAGCGCCGAATGGTGCTTCTGCACAACGGCACCGTGCTCGAAAGCTTCGACATCGCGCTGGGCGGCAACCCCGTCGGCGACAAGCAGTTCGAGGGCGACCGCAAAACACCCGAGGGTCTGTACTACATCGACCGCCGCAACCCGCGCAGCCAGTACCACCTGTCGCTGGGCATCTCGTATCCGAACGCGCAGGACCGCGCCGAGGCAGAGGCATTGGGGAAAGAACCGGGCGGCGACATCTTCATTCACGGACGCGACGGCAAGAACCGCGGCAAGGGGCCGGACTGGACAGTCGGCTGCATCGCCGTCAAGGACGGCCAGATGGAGAAGGTCTACGCGATGGTGCGCGTCGGCACGCCGATCTTCATCTTCCCCTGATGACTCGGCAGGTCAGCTGCCGGTCACCAGTGTCCACCACAGTTTGCCGCCCTGTTCCTGGAACCAGGCAAAGCCCACGTTCCGCGCGGCGGGGTCGAGGATGACTGCGCGCGTATCCGCTTCGGCCATCCACGCGGTCAGCGTCTCGACCTCGTTCTCGTAGGTCTCCGAAATGTTCTCGCCCAGCATCATGCCCAGGTATCCCGTCCGCTGCACCCGGATAAGCGGCGAGGATGCGTCCGATCCGAAGTGCCAGGGCCGGTTCTGCACCGCCATGTCGCGCGAATGCGTCGCGGCGGCGGCGGTCAGCTGCGCATTCAGCGCAAGGGGCGGGGCACCGGCGGCACGGCGCAGTTCGTTGACCGAATCGACCATCGAGAAAGTGACGCGCCCCTCGTCGACCTTCTTGATCACATAGACCTCGGGCAAGGGCAGACCGTCCGGGCCAAGCTGGCGCACCGGGGCCGTGCAGGCCGCAAGGGCCAGTGCTGCGGCCAGGATCAAGCCGGAAATGCGGGTCATGCTGCGTCCCTGTCTGTTGTCGGGGCGTCCTTTACAGGCTTGTCACGCAAGGTTCAAACAGCTTTGGCGTGACCCAGTGCGGTCCCGACCTCAGCCCGGGCAGGTCCACCCCGAGATGACCTCTGCCGGGATGTCATAGCGCGTCGCCTCCATCAGTTCGGGCACCCGGTCGCTGCCATAAAGCGGCGTGATCCATTCCCAGACCGTCTTTCCCCCCGCCGTCACTTCCAGCGCCCGGCCTTCGCGTGCGATGGTGATCAGCCGGTTCCCGTTCGGCAGCGCCTGCCATTTGCCGCTGTATTCACTGAAAAACGGCGGCGCGCCCCCGTTCGGATACAGCACCTCTTCGGCACCCGTCGTCGGATCGACCGCGATCACGCGGGACCCGCCGCTGTTGCTGCCGCGCTTTGTGAAATCGAGGTTGTTGTCGAAGATCCCGATCCGTCCGTCCGCCATGAAATCCGGGTCATGCTGCGAAATCGACGTGGTGATCGTGTACCACTTCACCCTTAAATCGTCCGGATCGACCACCATGACCATGTGCAGCTGGCGCAGCGACACAAGAATGTCGCCCGCATCGAACATCGGGAATGCCGGGGCCATCTCGGCTGACAGTTCCTCGACATCGTTCACGTGGAAGACGTCCCCCGAAATCCCCCGCCGGTCGCCCGTATCAATCACCTTGCCCCGCGCCATCTTCACGATGACGCTCTGCATCCGGTTCTTGTAGAGCACCTCGGTCGCGCTGATCGATTTCTGCACCTCGCCGTCGGGCGACACCTTCACGAACAGATCCTCATTGATCGGAGGAACCATCAACGCGTAGGCATCGAAGTAGTCCTTGCCTTCGGCATCGTCCCGCCAGGTTACGTTGCCCGAAAGCCAGAATCCGCCATCCTCTGCGGGATAGACCGAATGATGCGACCCGAAGCTGTCGTTCTGCCACAGTACCGTGCCGCAGCGGTCCATGCGCACGACGCCCGCATATTCCACATTGAACAGGATGTCGCCGTTCGGGAACACATAGCTGCCATGGATATAGTCCTGATCGTCCGTGCGGCCGGGCAGCATCTTGGTCAGATCGATCGGCCAGTTATGCAGAGTCTTGCCCTCGGCGTCGATCAGGCGGACACCCGCTCGCCAGTCCCGGTCGGGGAAATAGGACGTGACCAGGGTGACGCCCGGTGACATCGCCGCCGCGTCGCTGACCTTCGCGCCGTTGAAGTCATTGGAGGTCACGTAGAACCGCTGCGGCGCAACGGCGGTTTCACGCAGCGCGGTGACTGCGCGGTTGAAGGTCGGGCCGGGTGGCACGCCGAACCGCGTGGAAAGCGCACCGACCATCCACATAAGGGCCGCAAATCCGGCGACTGATACCCCGATAGCAATCCGATCCTGCCAGCGCGCCAAAGTCCGCCTCCGAATTTACCAAACGAATCCCGCAGCCTGAACCCTATGTGCCGCCCCCTGTCTGTCAATCCCGCTTGCCCGCATGAGCCGCCCCGATTGTTGACGGCGGAGTGATTTGTCGGCTCCGTCCCGTGACACTATTGTGCGTTGGCGCCATTTGCCGGATAAGGCCGCCGGTTTCATCGACAGGAGAAGACGGATGAACTCCGCACCCCCCGCCTGGTCACGGCGCAGGTTTCTTGGCACCGCCGCTTTCGGTGCTGCCGCCGCACTGGCCGCGCCCGCGTTCGCGCAGACCGAAGCCTCGACCACCGAGATCGAGCAGGATCCGAACCGGAATTTCCGCCGCAACGCTTCCAGCTTCCGGTCGCTGCAATGGCAGCCCTATTTCAGCGACACCAAAAACGGCGCGATTCTGGTCGATATCACCTCGCGCGCGCTGCACTACTGGTCCGAGGATCAGACGATCTACCGCCTCTATCCGACCAGTGTTCCGCTGACCGAAGACCTGACGCGCCGCGGTCGGACCGAGGTTGTGGACAAGGTCACGAACCCGCCCTGGCGTCCGACCCCCGCGATGCGCGAACGCAATCCCGAATGGCCGGAAATGGTGCCTGGCGGCGACCCGAACAACCCGCTCGGACCCTTCGCGCTGTATCTTTCCTGGCAGTATTACCGTATCCACGGCACCCATGACACGCGCAAGATCGGGCGGCGTTCGTCCAACGGCTGCGTCGGCCTTTACAACGAACATATTCAGGAACTGTTCAGCTTTGCGACGGTCGGAACTCAGGTGTTGCTAATTTGACGACAGCGCGAATCCTTTGACTTTTTGGACTTTGCGCGGTTGCATACCGGGAACCTTGTTCGGTAGACGAGGTTACGAGGTACAGAATGAAAGCCTGGGCCATCCTCAATTCCTTTTTTGCCCCGGCGCAGATGGAGACATGAAATGAAAAAGATCGCGCTTGCTGCCGCTCTTTCGGTTGCTGCCACGTCGGCTTTCGCTGGTGGCATGGCTGAGCCGGTGATGGAACCGGAAGTCGTCGTCGAGGAAGCTTCTTCGTCCTCGGGCGCTCTGATCCCGCTGCTGCTGCTCGTCCTCGTTGCTGCGGCCGTTGCTTCCAGCAACTGATCGAGACGACGTTCTCTATGGAAAAGGCGGTGGCTTGCCACCGCCTTTTTCTATTCCAGTGGCGCTTCAAGTGGCGCTTCCTGCGGCGCCGATACAAAGCGGCTGATCCGCGTCAGGCTGACCAGCCTGCCAGGTTGCGGACAACGATTTCGGTCAGAGCCTCGATATGCGCGGTGTCGTCGTTCAGACATGGGATGTAGGTGAACCTCTCACCCCCCGCATGTTCGAACGCCTCGCGGATCTCACCGTTGATTTCTTCCAGCGTCTCGATGCAGTCCGCTGAAAACGCAGGCGAAATCACCGCGATATTGCGCTTGCCCGCCTTCGCCAGCTCGACCACATGCTCGACCGTATAGGGCTTCAGCCATTCCTCGGGACCGAAGACCGACTGGAACGTCGTGTCGATGCTGTCCTTGTCCCAGCCCAACCGTTCACGCAGCAGGCGCGAGGTCTTGGCGCATTGGCAATGATAGGGATCGCCTTCCATCAGATACCGCTTCGGCATCCCGTGATAGGATGCGACCAGCACATCCGGGCGATGGTCCAGCGCGGCATACGCGCGGCTGACAGACTGCGCCAGCGCGTCGATATAGAGCGGATCGCCGAAATACTCCGCAACGGTCCGCGCCGCAGGCTGGCGTTTCTGCCTCAGAAGCGCTCGAAAGAACTGGTCGTTGGCCGTCGCCGATGTCGCCCCTGCGTAGTGGGGGTAAAGTGGCATGAACAGGATCTTCTCGCACCCCTCGGCAACCATCCGGCTGACGACGCTTTCGGTCGACGGATTGCCGTAGCGCATGCAGAAATCGACAACGACGGTGTCGCCATAGCGCGCTGTCAGCGCGGCGCGCAGGGCTGTGACCTGCTGCTTCGTGATGGTCATGAGCGGGCTTTCGCCCTTGTCGTGGTTCCAGATCGAGCGATAGTTCGCGCCCGACGTGAAGGGCCGTTTTGACAGGATCACCAGCTGCAGAAGCGGCTGCCATTTCCAGGCCGGATAGTCGATGACCCGGCGGTCGGACAGGAACTCGGACAGGTACCGGCGCATCGACCAGTAGTCATAGCCATCAGGTGTGCCCAGATTGGCAAACAGCACGCCGATCCGCGCCTGACGCACAGACGGGTGGTCCGCCGGGGCATGCGCAAGGCGACCGAGGCCTGCCTTCTGTGTCGCGTCCTTCATGTCCCGCCCTATGCGCCGTTTGCCCGGGGAGATAAAGGGAAACCGCGCTGCGTCAATCGGCATCAGGCCGGGCCGTGTCCGGCAGCCGCATTTCCGCGCTGCCCAGCGCATCCGCCAGCCGCGCAGCCGCCGTTCCGGGCCGCAGCGGCTTCGGCTGGCTCTCCGACGGGGCCCATCCGGTCAGAAAGATCATCTCGAAGGTCGCGCGGATGCGCCCCCCGCTCGCCGGAAAGACCTCACGGTACAGGTCGTCCGCCGCCTTCGCAAAGCGGCCGTTCAGCGCACTGCCCCGCGCTGCCAGCGCGCTCCCTTCGCCGGTCCGCCGCAGGTCGCGCGTCAAGCCCGCCATCCCTGCGTAACTCACCGTCCGGACGCTCGCATCCGCAACCGGCAAAGCAAACTCCGCCCGCTGCAGCAACGCCCCCAGATCGCGGATCTCGCCCATCGGTGCGACCCTCGGCGACAGCCCGCCATGCAGGCGCGTCTCCGTCTCCGCCATCACCGCCCGCAGTTCCGACAGCGTCCGCCCGCCGAACATGACCCCTATGAACAGCCCGTCCGGTCGCAGCGCCCGGCGGCACTGGATCAGCTGCCCGACCGGATCGTTGGCCCAATGCAGGGCAAGCGCATGGATCACCAGATCGTGCGCCCCCTGCCGCAGGTCCAGCAGCTCTGCGTCCCCCGTCACCAGCGCCTCAGGCATCGTGCGCTGCCAGAATTCCGGAAATCCTGTCACGATGGCCGGCTGCGTAAACCGTCTGTTAACCTCGGCCAGCCTTTCCTCGATCTCGTCAGCCGCGTCCTCGTGCAGGAACGGCTCGAATCCAAGGCGCATGGCCCGCTTGCGGTTGCGGTCCAGCGCGGCGCGGTCGGTCAGAAGGGGCGGATGGGTCATGCTGGGCGAAATTAGGGATATCGCCTCTGGAATGCAAAGCGTCCTGCGGCTGCTTCTGCCGCCGACCTGCCTTGTCTGCGACCGACCCGTAACAACCGAGGCGGGTCTTTGCGGTGCCTGCTGGCGCGAAACGCCGTTCATCCAGGGCCTTGTCTGCGACAAATGCGGCCTGCCGCTTCCGGGTGAGGATACAGGCCGTCCGGAATACTGCGACGACTGCCTGACGATGGCGCGGCCCTGGGCGCGCGGGCGCGCCGCAATCCTCTACAAGGACTCCGCCCGCCGCATGGTCCTCGGCCTCAAGCACGGCGACCGCATCGACCTTGTCGGCCCGGCCGCCGGATGGATGCGCCGCGCCGGTGCGCCACTTCTGACCGGCGATCCCCTAGTAGCTCCCGTCCCGCTGCACTGGCTCCGACTGCTGCGCCGCCGCTACAACCAGTCGGCCCTTCTGGGCCAGGCCCTCGCGCGAGGTGCGGGGCTCGACTGGTGCCCCGATCTTCTGGTCCGCCCCCGACCCACACCCCCGCAGGACCACCGCGACCGCGATGCGCGCTTCCGCAACGTCGCGGGCGCCATCCGTGCCCATCCCGCCCGTGCGGGCAGGCTGTCGGGGCGCCAAATTCTTCTGGTCGATGACGTGATGACATCCGGCGCGACCTTTGCCGCCGCGACCGAAGCATGCCTTGAGGCGGGCGCCGCCTCGGTTTCGGTCCTCGCGCTGGCACGCGTTGCGAAGGATGCCTAAATCCTTATAGTCGCCCCGACCAAAGGATCAGGCCATGCCCGCACCCGCGCCGCGCATCGAAATCTACTCCCGTTCCTGGTGCAGCTACTGCGCGGCGGCCAAGCGGCTGCTGGCGCGCAAGGGACTGCCATTCGAGGAAACGGATGTCGAGGCGGACCCCGCCGCGCTGCCCGCGATGATCGCGCGGTCGGGCGGAAGGCGCAGCGTGCCGCAGATTTTCATCGGCGGTCGCCATGTCGGCGGATCGGACGAACTGCACGCGCTGGACCGCGAGGGCAGGCTCGACGTGTTGCTGGCGGGTTGAGGCATGAAGGCGGCGCTGATTCAGCTGTCGGCGTCGGACGAGCCGTTGCAGAACCTTCCGGTGACCGAGGCCTTGGTGCGCGAGGCGGCGGGCGGAGGTGCCGGGTTTGTCCTGACGCCGGAAGTCACGAACTGCCGGTCATCGGACCGTGCGCATCAAAGGGCCGTCCTTCGGAGTGAGGCTGACGACCGGACGCTTGCACGTCTGCGCGTCGTGGCGGACGAGTTGAGAATATGGCTGCTGATCGGATCGCTGGGGATCAAGACGGACGACCCCGACGGACGTTTCGCCAACCGGTCCTTCCTGATCGCCCCCGACGGGTCCGTCGCAGCCCGCTACGACAAGATTCACATGTTTGATGTCGATGTCAGCCCAACGGAAAGATACCGGGAATCCTCTGGGTACCGCCCCGGCGACCGCGCCGTTACGGTGGATACCTCCTTCGCCCGTATTGGCATGACCGTCTGCTACGATCTCCGCTTTGCCTATCTCTACCGAGCGCTGGCGAAATCCGGCGCCACCGTCCTGGCCGTTCCGTCCAATTTCAATGACACCACCGGTGTCGCGCACTGGGAACCGCTGCTGCGGGCGCGAGCGATCGAAACGGGTTGCTATGTTCTCGCCCCGGCGCAATGCGGAAGCCTTTCCACTCCGCACGGCGTTGCCCGGGGGACGCATGGCCATTCGCTGGCCGTATCGCCCTGGGGCGAGGTTCTGGCGGATGGCGGAACCGAGGTCGGCGTGACTTGCCTGACGCTCGATATGGAGGAAGTGGCGAAGGCGCGGTCGCGCATTCCGTCGCTGTCGCATGACCGCGCGTTCGACGGGCCGGATGCGGGGGCCGCCAGATGAGCGAAAGCAACGAGTCGCTGGCCACGTCACTGTTCTCCGAGGTGTTCATGGTCGATCAGCTGGCCCGCTCAAAGGTGGGCAAGGTGCTGCCCAAGGGGATGGAGCTGTCGCATTTTTCGGTCCTGAACCATCTGGCAGGAATCGGCGAGGAACGCTCGCCTGCCCAGTTGGCCGATGCCTTTCACGTTACGCGGGGCGCGATGACAAACACGCTGTCGAAACTGGAATGGGCGGGCTGGGTCCATATCCGCCCCGACTGGGACGACGCGCGCCGCAAATTCGTGGCGATCAGCCCGGCGGGCCGCGCCGCGCGCGATGCCGCCGTCGCGGCGATCGGACCCCTGATCGGCGATGTCGTGGCCGATATCGGCGCAGACAAGGTCCGCGCGACCCTGCCCGTGCTGCGCGACCTTCGCCTCCGGCTCGGCGGGGGCTGAGGATTTCCCCGCGGGGAAATCGCCGTCACCGCCGGATGCTCGCCGTCACGTAATTGCACGACAGGTCGCGGTCCGAAATCGACCAGCGCCACAGTGCAGGGTTGAAGACAAATCCCTTGCGATCCACCGGGTCCAGCCCCGCCTTTCCGATCATCCCATACAGCTCGTCCGGCGTGATGAACTTGGCCCAGTCATGCGTGCCCTTCGGCAGCCAGCGCATCACCCATTCCGCCCCGATGATCGCCATGAGAAAGCTTTTCGGATTGCGGTTCAGGGTCGAGCAGACCATCAGACCGCCCGGCTTCAGAAGTGCGCGGCAGGTGTCAAGGAATCCCTGCGGACCTTCGACATGCTCGATCACCTCCATGTTCAGGATCACGTCGAACATCTCGCCCGCCTCGGCCAGCGCCTCTGCCGTGGTGTGACGGTAGTCGATGGTCAGACCCTGCTGCTCGGCATGGATCCGCGCCACGGGGATGTTCCGCGCCGCCGCATCCGCCCCGACAACATCGGCCCCCAGCCGCGCCATGGGTTCGCTGAGCAACCCGCCACCGCAGCCGATATCCAGCAGGCGCAGACCCGAAAACGGGTTCGGTTCGGTCAGATCGCGGTCGAATTCAGCGGCGATCTGCGCGGTGATATAGTCCAGCCGGCAGGGGTTCAGCATGTGCAGCGGCTTGAACTTGCCCTCGGGGTTCCACCACTCCGCCGCCATCGCCTCGAACTTGGCCACTTCGGCGGAATCGACCGTATTGGCGGCAATTTGCATCATTGTCCGTGCCTCTATCCTGTCCGCACCCGTGGCGGGGGCGCGGATTTACGATATATAGTGCAGCGATGGACCGTGTCGCCGGACAAAAGCGCGCAAGCGCCTTCCTCTACCCGCAGATCGAACCTTTCGATCAGCGTCTGATGGACATGGGTGACGGCCACCGCGTCTATGTCGAACAGTGCGGACATCCGCAGGGCCTGCCGGTCATCGTGCTGCACGGCGGACCGGGGGGCGGGTGTTCGCCAGCGATGCGGCGCTATTTCGATCCGTTGGTCTACCGCATCGTGCTGTTCGATCAGCGCGGCTGCGGGCGGTCGCGGCCTCACGCGGCGGTCGAGGCGAACACGACCTGGCACCTGGTCGAGGATATCGAGCGTATCCGCTGCGCACTGGGCATCGGCCAATGGCTCGTCTTCGGCGGCAGCTGGGGCGCGACGCTCGCGCTGCTCTACGCTCAGAAGCATCCCGACCGGGTGACGCAGCTGATCCTGCGCGGCGTGTTCCTGGTGACCAAAGCCGAGCTGAACTGGTTCTATGGCGGCGGGGCGGGCACCTTCTGGCCTGACCTGTGGCGGGACTTCTCGGGCGCGATCCCGGCGGATGAACGCGGCGACCTGATCGCGGCCTATCACCGGCGGCTGTTCTCGGGCGACCTGATGACCGAGACGCGGTTCAGCCGGACATGGGCGTCGTGGGAAAACGCGCTGGCCTCCATTGATCACGACGGCCCCTTGGGCGAGGCCCCGGCGGACTATGCCCGCGCCTTCGCGCGGCTGGAGAATCACTACTTCACGCACAGCGCCTTCCTGGAGGAGGACGGGCAGATCCTGCGCGACGTCGGGCGGATTCAGGACATTCCGGCCGTGATCGTCCAGGGCCGCTACGACATGATCTGCCCGCCGGTCAGCGCATGGAAACTGGCGCAGGCCTGGGGCCGTGCGGACCTTCGGATGATACCTGTCGCGGGCCATGCGCTGAGCGAACCGGGGATCAGCGCGGAACTGGTGCGGGTGATGGACGGGCTGCGGGGGTAGCTCGACATCCCCGCTTGCATCCGGCCCCCTTCCCCTATATCCCCTTCAACAGCGCGGCTGACGGGTCCAAACCATCAGCCCACCGGGATGAACCGACGGGCTGCTGCGGCCCGTTTTTTTGTTTTTGAGCCTTGTCTCCGCATGACCGACCTCATCGCCAAGACCGCCATCGACCGGCGCATCGCCGAGATCATCAGCCCTGCCATCGAAGGGCTGGGGTTCGAGTTGGTGCGCGTGCGGCTGATGGGCGGGAACACCAAGACGCTGCAGATCATGGCGGACCGGCCCGAGGGCGGGATCGACGTCGCGGATTGCGCGAAAATTTCGACGGCGGTGTCGGCGACCCTGGATGTCGAGGACCCGATCGATGAGCACTACAATCTGGAGGTCTCCTCCCCTGGGATCGACCGTCCGCTGACGCGGCTGAAGGATTTCGCGCTCTGGGAAGGCTACGAGGCGCGGCTTGAGACTGAAGAAGGGATCGACGGGCGCAAGCGGTTCAAGGGCATTCTCGCCGGGACCGAGGGCGACGAGGTCCTGATCAACCTGCCCGAAGGCCCGGAGGGCATCACGACCATCGGTCTGAAATTCGACTGGCTGGCGGATGCCAAGCTGATCCTGACGGATGAGCTGATCGCCGAGATGCTGCGCCAGCGGAAGACGACAGTTGTCGCCGACGACACCGAATTCGACGAAATAGAAGAAGAAACCGGACACCCGGAGGAGACCCCCTGATGGCCATTACATCCGCCAACCAGCTTGAGCTTCTGCAGACAGCCGAAGCCGTCGCGCGCGAAAAGATGATCGACCCCGAGCTTGTCATCCAGGCGATGGAAGAATCCCTCGCCCGGGCGGCAAAGTCGCGCTACGGGGCCGAGATGGATATCCGCGTCGCGATTGACCGCAAGACGGGCCGCGCCTCTTTCACGCGGGTGCGCACGGTGGTCGAAGACGATGCGGTCGAGAATTATCAGGCGCAGGTGACGGTCGCGCAGGCGAAGCCTTATCTGGAGGACCCGAAAGTCGGCGATGCCATCGTTGACGAGGTTCCGCCGGTCGATCTGGGCCGGATCGCGGCGCAGTCGGCGAAACAGGTGATCCTGCAGAAGGTGCGCGAAGCCGAACGTGACCGTCAGTTCGAGGAATTCGAGGGCCGCAAGGGCACGATCATCAACGGCGTCGTCAAGCGCGAGGAATACGGCAACATCATCGTCGATATCGGGCGCGGCGAGGCGATCCTGCGCCGCAACGAAAAGATCGGCCGCGAAAGCTATCGTCCTAACGACCGCATCCGCTGCTACATCAAGGACGTCCGGCGCGAGGCGCGCGGGACCGCAGGTCTTCCTGTCGCGGACCGACCCGATGTTCATGGCGGAACTCTTCAAGATGGAAGTGCCGGAAATCTATGACGGCGTGATCGAGATCAAGGCCGTGGCGCGCGATCCGGGCAGCCGGGCGAAAATCGCAGTCATCAGCTATGACAACTCCATCGACCCGGTCGGGGCCTGCGTCGGGATGCGGGGCAGCCGCGTGCAGGCTGTGGTGAACGAACTTCAGGGCGAGAAGATCGACATCATCCCGTGGAACCAGGATCAGGCGACGTTCCTTGTGAACGCGCTGCAACCGGCCGAAGTCGCAAAGGTCGTGATCGACGAGGAAGCGGGCAAGATCGAGGTGGTGGTGCCGGACGAACAGCTGAGCCTCGCCATCGGACGTCGCGGCCAGAACGTGCGGCTCGCCAGCCAGCTGACCGGGCTCGACATCGACATCATGACCGAGGCCGAGGAAAGCGAACGCCGGCAGGCCGAATTCGCCGAACGGACGAAGCTGTTCGTTGACGCTTTGGACCTCGACGAATTCTTCGCCCAGCTTCTGGTGTCCGAAGGGTTCACCAGTCTTGAAGAGGTCGCCTATGTTGACCTTGACGAGCTTCTGGTGATCGAAGGCGTTGACGAAGGCACTGCGGCTGAACTTCAGACCCGCGCACGGGAATTCCTGGACGCGCAGAACCGCAAGGCGCTGGAGGCCGCGCGGGCGCTGGGCGTCGAGGACAGCCTGGTCGATTTCGACGGGCTGACGCCGCAGATGATCGAGGCGCTGGCGAAGGACGGGATCAAGACGCTGGAAGACTTCGCGACCTGCGCTGACTGGGAGCTGGCGGGCGGCTGGACCACCGTGAATGGCGAACGGGTCAAGGACGAAGGTCTGCTCGAGTCCTTCGATGTCAGCCTGGAAGAGGCGCAGAACCTGGTGATGACGGCGCGCGTCCAGCTGGGCTGGGTCGATCCCGAGGAACTGAACCGGACCGCCGCCGAAGAGACAGCGGAGGCCGGGGCCTGACGACGGGTCCCGGACAGGGCGATATGACGCGGGGCGGCAGCGAAACCGAGACGGACGGACCCGAGCGGCGCTGCATCGTCACGGGCGAGGTGCAGCCGAAGCACGGGCTGATCCGCTTCGTCGTCGGGCCTGACGGACAGATCGTGCCGGACCTGGCGGGCAAGCTGCCGGGCCGGGGCCTGTGGGTTGCGGCGGACCGGCCGGTCATGGACCGTGCTGCCAAGGGCGTGTTCGCACGGGCCGCGAAGCAGCCGGTGACGGTGGCCGACGGGCTGTCGGACCTGATCGAGGCCGGACTGGCGCGGCGCATCGTCGATCATGTGTCGCTGGCGCGCAAGGCCGGGCGGGCGGTGTGCGGCTTTGAAAAGGTGAAGGGCTGGCTGTCCGAAGGCCGGGCGAAAGTGCTGCTTCAGGCATCGGACGGATCGGACCGCGGCAAGGGCAAGCTCTGGACGCCGCCCGGGGGACGCTGGTTCGGGTGCCTGACCTCGGCCGAGCTCGGCTTGGCATTCGGCCGGGATTCTGTCATCCATGCGGCTTTGGCGGCTGGTGGATTGGCGACGCGTGTTGTAGAGGAAGCCGCAAAGCTAACAGGCTTTCGGCTGGCTGACGGCGGTATTTCCGCCGGGAAGGATACGAAGTCCGAATGAACGATACAGACGGAAAGAAGCCCCTCGGGCTTGGCGGCGGGCGTTCGGGCCAGGTGAAGCAGAGCTTCAGCCATGGCCGGACGCATAACGTCGTCGTCGAGACGAAGCGCAAGCGCGTGGTCGTGCCGCAGAAACCCGTCGGGCCTGCGACGACGAAGCCTGTTGCGGGGTCTTTGGCGCAGGGCAATCCGTCGCGTCGCCCGGCCGGCATTTCGGATGCCGAGATCGATCGCCGGGTGAAGGCCCTTCAGGCGCACAAGTCGCGCGAAGTCGAAGAAGCTGCCCAGCGTCAGGCCGACGAAAAGCAGCGCGAAGAAGAGCGCAGCGTCCGTCGCGCCGAGATCGAAGCCAAGGAAAAGGAAGACCGCGAACGCGAAGACGCGCTCAAGGCAAAGGCCGAAGACGAAGCGCGCAAGGTGCGCGAGGCCGAGGTGCGCGCCCAGCGCAAGGAAGACGTGCGCAAGCCCGCGCCCGGTGCTGCCCCGGCGGCCGATCCGGCAGCAGCGGAAGCTGCAGCAAGCCGCGTGGCAACCAAGGGCGTGGCGGTTGGCGGCCCGCGCAAGACGGACCGCGAACGCGATGACCGTCCGGGCGGGGACCGCGACGCAAAGGCAAAGGCCGCGCGCGATGACAGCCGCAGGACCGGCAAGCTGACGCTGTCGGACGCGCTTGATGGCGAAGGTGGCCGCCAACGGTCGCTGGCCGCGATGAAGCGCAAGCAGGAAAAGGCGCGTGCCAAGGCGCTCGGCATGGCAGGTCATGCCGAAAAGCAGGTGCGCGATGTGCAGCTGCCCGAGACCATTGTCGTTCAGGAACTGGCGAACCGGATGGCCGAACGTGCCGCCGATGTCGTCAAAAGCCTGATGAAGATGGGCCTGATGGTCACGATGAACGAAGCCATCGACGCCGACACCGCAGAACTGGTTATCGAGGAGTTCGGGCACAAGGCTGTCCGTGTGTCCGATGCCGACGTGGAACAGGTCATCGACAGCGTTCAGGACACTGCCGAAAACACCGTGGCGCGCCCGCCCATCGTCACCATCATGGGCCATGTCGATCACGGCAAGACCAGCCTCTTGGACGCGATCCGCAAGACGAACGTCGTATCGGGCGAAGCTGGCGGTATCACCCAGCATATCGGTGCCTATCAGGTCACGACCGAAAGCGGCGCGCATCTGACGTTCCTCGATACGCCGGGCCACGCGGCCTTCACCTCGATGCGCGCACGCGGCGCGCAGGTGACGGATATCGTGGTTCTGGTCGTGGCGGCGGATGATGCCGTCATGCCGCAGACGATCGAGGCGATTGCGCATGCGAAGGCGGCGAAGGTGCCGATGATCGTGGCGATCAACAAGATCGACAAGCATTCGGCGAATGCGCAGAAGGTCCGGACAGACCTGCTGCAGCACGAAGTCGTCGTCGAAAAGATGTCGGGCGACGTGCTGGATGTCGAAGTGTCGGCCGTCACCGGGCAGGGGCTGGATACGCTCTTGGAAAGCATCGCGCTTCAGGCGGAAATCCTGGACCTGAAGGCGAACCCGGACCGGGCGGCGCAGGGCGCAGTGATCGAGGCAAAGCTGGATGTCGGCCGTGGCCCGGTCGCCACGGTCCTGGTGCAGCATGGAACACTTCGGCAGGGCGACATCTTTGTCGTGGGCGAAGTCTGGGGCAAGGTGCGGGCGCTGATCAACGATCAGGGCGAACGCGTCGCCGAGGCCGGGCCGTCCGGTACCGGTCGAGGTTCTGGGACTGACGGCGACACCCGAGGCAGGCGACGTGCTGAATGTGGTCGAGACCGAAGCGCAGGCCCGCGAAATTGCGACCTACCGTGAGAAGGCCGCCAAGGACAGACGCGCGGCGGCGGGTGCGGCGACGACGATGGAACAGCTGATGGCGAAGGCCAAGGCTGACAAGTCGGTGTCGGAACTGCCCATCGTCGTGAAGGCGGATGTGCAGGGTTCGGCCGAGGCGATTGTTCAGGCGATGGAAAAAATCGGCAACGAAGAGGTGCGCGTGCGCGTGCTGCATTCGGGCGTCGGGGCGATCACGGAAAGCGATGTCAGTCTGGCCGAGGCGTCCGGCGCGCCGGTGATCGGGTTCAACGTGCGGGCCAATGCGCCCGCGCGGAACTCGGCGAACCAGAAGGGCGTCGAGATCCGGTACTACTCGGTCATCTATGATCTGGTCGATGACGTGAAAGCGGCCGCCTCGGGCCTTCTGAAGAACGAAATCCGCGAGACATTCATCGGCTATGCGACGATCAAAGAGGTCTTCAAGGTTTCGAACGTTGGCAAGGTCGCGGGCTGTCTGGTCACCGAAGGCGTGGCCCGCCGGTCGGCGGGCGTGCGCCTGCTGCGCGACAACGTGGTGATCCACGAAGGCACGCTGAAAACGCTGAAACGCTTTAAGGACGAGGTGAAGGAAGTCATCTCGGGCCAGGAATGCGGCATGGCTTTCGAGAATTACGAAGATATCCGCGAAGGCGATGTGATCGAAATCTTCGAGCGGGAAGAAGTCGAGCGCAGGCTGGGCTGATCGGCCATCCGGACACAAAAAAGGGGGCGGAAACGCCCCTTTTCGTTCGGCTGGACCCATCCCTATGTGCGGGTAGGATCAGGCCGCCTTCTTGACGATCGGGAACCCTTCGAACAGTCGGCTTCCGACGCGAACAAGGATCATACCGTTCTCAAGCTGCCGCTCGAACGTCCCCTGAACGGACACACAGCTTCCGATGATGATCGTTCTCAGCATCCCAGTCCTCCCCAACTTTGCGGGCTGCCCCTACTCTCCCCATCAATCGTTAATATACTGCCTGTTCGTCGGTCACAAAATTGCCATCTTTCCTTTGCTTTGGAAACAATAATCACTCAGTGCGTGTGAAATAAATTTCTGACCGGCACATGAAACGCGCAAACGACGCTTAGAGCCAGTCGCGCAGCAGCGGAACAAGGGGAATATCGGCGGGCGGCATCGGGTATGATTTCAGATCGTTGCCGCGCACCCAGGCAAGTTCCTGACCCTCGCGCGGCTGCACGCTGCCCTGCCAGCGGCGGCAGGCGAACAGCGGCATCAGCAGGTGAAAGTCGGGGTAGGTGTGGCTGGCGAAGAACAGCGGTGCCAGACAGCTTGACCAGGTCTCGATCCCGATCTCTTCATGCAGTTCCCGGATCAGCGCCGCTTCAGGCGTTTCGCCCGCCTCCACCTTGCCGCCCGGAAACTCCCACAGCCCTGCCAGCGACCTGCCCTCGGGCCGACGGGCCAGAAGCACCCGTCCGTCCGCGTCGATCAGCGCGACCGCCGCGACCAGCAGAATCCTCAAGACCGGTAGTCCGCGTTGATGTCGATGTAGCGATGCGTCAGATCGCAGGTCCAGACCGTGTCGGATGCGTGGCCGACCCCAAGATCGACGCGGATCAGGATGTCCTGCTCCTTCATGTATGCGGCGGCGCTGTCTTCGCTGTAGTCCGCGCTGCGCCAGCCCTTTGTCGCCATCGGCAGGTCGCCGAACCAGATCGACAGCGTGTCCCGGTCGGCGATGGCACCCGACTTGCCGACCGCCATAACGATGCGTCCCCAGTTCGGATCCTCGCCCGCAATCGCGGTTTTGACCAGCGGCGAATTGGCGATCGCCATGCCGACCTTTCGCGCGTCCGGGGTGCTGGCAGCACCCGTCACCCGGACTTCGACGAATTTCGTCGCGCCCTCGCCATCCCGCACGACCTGATGGGCCAGGTCGCGCATGACGCGGGCCAAGGCGGCTTCGAATACCCCGGCGAAGGGGCTGCCCAGGTCGGTGATCGGCGCAGCGTCCGACTGGCCCGTGGCGGCAAGGATCAGCGCGTCGGATGTCGATGTGTCGCTGTCCACGGTGATCGCATTGAACGTCGCATCCATGTTGCGCGTCAGCAGCTTCTGAAGATTTGCAGCGCTGATCTTCGCATCGGTGAAGATATAGACCAGCATCGTCGCCATGTCCGGCGCGATCATGCCCGATCCCTTCGCGATGCCCGCGATACGGATCGGACCGCCGTCGCCTGCGATTTCGGCGGCGGCACCCTTCGGGAAGGTGTCCGTCGTCATGATGGCGCGGGCCGCCATCTCCAGCGCGCCCTCGTCCAGCGCAGCGGTCAGGTCGGGGAGTTTGGCCACGATCCGATCATGCGGCATCGGCTCGCCGATGACGCCGGTCGAGGAGGAGAACACACGCGCGGCAGGCAGGCCCAGCGCCTTGGCCACGGCCCCGGTCACCGCCTTGACGGACGCCACGCCGACTTTGCCGGTGAACGCGTTTGAATTGCCGGAGTTCACGATGATCGCGGCCCCGGATGCGCTGTCGGGCTTGCCCGCAAGCTTGCCCTGGCAGTCAAGCACGCAGGCGGCGCGGGTCGAGGAGCGGGTGAAGGCACCGGCGACGGTGGTGCCGGGGGCAAGCCGGACAAGCATGACATCGGTGCGGTTGGCATAGCGCACCCCTGCCTCGACCGCCGCAAACTCCGCCCCCGCGATCCGCGGCAGTTTCGGAAAGCCGCCCTTCGGGGCCAGCGGCGAGACCGTCTTTACTGCCATTTCTTGTCGTCTCCGTCAGTCGCCCAGAAGCGTCAGGTCTTTCAGGATCGCCGGGTCGATCCCGTCGGTCATCTTCTTCACATCCGCCTTCGCGGTCAGCGCCGTCACATAGTCCTCGACCGCCTTGCTTTGCAGTTCGCCCGCAAGTTCGGGGCGCTTTTCTTCCAGGGTCGGACCGGTTGCGAGGCGCGTCTCGCTCAACCTTATGACATGCCAGCCGAACTGTGTCTGGACCGGGTCCGACACCTGTCCGGGCTGCATCGTCATCACTGCCTTTTCAAAGGGCTCGACCATCATGCCCGGACCGAACCATCCCAGATCCCCGCCGTTCTGCGCCGACCCCGGGTCGCTGGACTTGGTCTTGGCCAGTTCGGCAAAGTCACCGCCGCCGTCCAGTTCCGCCTTCAGCGCCTTTGCCTCATCCTCAGTGGCAACCAGAATATGCGCGGCGTTGAACTCCTTGGTCGGCGCAGCCTTGGAATACGTCTCGTCGAACAGCCTCTGTAGCGCTTCGTCCGTCACGGCGGCATCCGCCGCCCGGTTCAGCACCGCGGCCGCAAGGTAAGTGCGGCGCTGATTGTCCAACTCGATCGTGTCGCGTGCCGTAATCTCACCTTCGGCGATCTGGGTCAGCGCCGTCTGCTGGATGATCTGGTCCAGAACGCCATTGAACAGAACGTCGTCCGGCAGGTCCTTGTACTGCTCGGGCAGCCCCTCGCGCATGGCGATCATGTGCCCGAGGGTGATATCGGTTCCGTTCACCGTGGCGATGACAGTGGTCGCTGTCGGCCCTTCGGCCAGGGCAGGCAGAACGGACCCCGACGCAAGAGCTGCCACGCCCAGCAACGTCACAAACTTCAGCATCTGGTGAACTCCTGACAGGGCCGAGGCAGGGCCAGCGGCGTTGACACTCAAGCGGTGGCCCCTTACATCGCGACCGTCCTGTGAAGGACGGGCCTTTCCCGCTGTCCGCTGTCTTCTAGGCAAGCCCGGCGATACCGGCAAGGTCAGCTTTCACACAAAGACGTCACGAGATATCGCCATGACGGCGGGAGACAGCATGCTAGGCTTCGGAACGCTTGCGAAAAAGGTGTTCGGCACCCCGAACGACCGCAAGGTCAAGGCCACGCGCCCGATGATCGACAAGATCAATGCGCTGGAACCCGAAATGCAGGCGCTGAGCGATGACGGGCTGAAAGAGCGCACGGTGGCGCTGAAAGCCCGCGTCTCGGCGGGCGAAAATCTGGACGCCGTGCTGCCCGAAGCTTTTGCCAACTGCCGCGAGGCAGCCCGGCGCGCGCTGGGTCTGCGGGCCTTCGATGTTCAGCTGATGGGCGGCATTTTCCTGCATCAGGGCAACATCGCCGAAATGAAGACCGGCGAAGGCAAGACGCTGGTCGCGACCTTTCCGGCCTATCTGAACGCCCTGACCGGAAGGGGCGTGCACATCGTCACGGTGAACGACTATCTGGCCAAGCGCGACGCCGCCTGGATGGGCAAGGTCTACGCGGCGCTGGGGATGACGACCGGTGTCGTCTACCCCTATCAGGGCGAGGCCGAGAAACGCGCCGCCTACCAGTCCGACATCACTTACGCGACGAACAACGAACTGGGCTTCGACTATCTCCGCGACAACATGAAGTCGTCCATCCCCGAGATGATGCAGCGCGGGCATCACTTCGCCATTGTCGACGAAGTTGACAGCATCCTGGTCGATGAAGCGCGGACACCGCTGATCATTTCCGGCCCGAGCCAGGACCGCAGCGATCTCTACAAGACTCTGAACGCCTACATTCCCGAACTGACCGAGGCGCATTACAAGCTCGACGAAAAGCAGCGCAACGCGACCTTCACCGAGGACGGTAACGAACATCTGGAAAACCGTCTGCACGAGGCGGGGGTGCTGCCCGATGGCCAGACGCTCTACGATCCGGAATCCACCACCATCGTGCATCACGTCACCCAGGCGCTCAGAGCGCACAAGCTGTTCCAGAAGGACGTGAACTACATCGTCCGTGACGGCGAGGTGATCCTGATCGACGAATTCACCGGCCGGATGATGCCCGGCCGCCGTCTGTCGGACGGCCTGCATCAGGCCATCGAGGCAAAGGAAGACGCCCGGATCCAGCCCGAAAACGTGACTTTGGCAAGCGTGACGTTCCAGAACTATTTTCGCCTCTACGAAAAACTGGCCGGCATGACCGGCACCGCGACGACCGAGGCCGAGGAGTTCATGGAAATCTACCGGCTGGGCGTGGTGGAAGTGCCGACCAACCGACCGGTGGCACGCCGGGACAACCACGATCAGGTCTACCGGACGGCGCGCGAAAAGTACGAAGCGATCATCGGTCAGGTCAAGAAGGCGGCTGAAAAAGGCCAGCCGATCCTCGTCGGCACGACGTCCATCGAAAAGTCCGAGATGCTGTCCGAGATGCTCAAGAAGGAAGGTATCCCGCACAACGTCCTCAATGCCCGCCAGCATGAGCAGGAGGCGCAGATCGTCGCCGATGCGGGAAAGCCGGGTGCGGTGACGATTGCGACGAACATGGCTGGACGGGGAACCGATATCCAGCTCGGCGGCAATGTCGAGATGAAGGTGCTCGAGGCGCTGGCGGCTGATCCTGCGGCGCATCCCGACGAACTCCGTGCGCGGATCGAGGCCGAACACGCCGAGGACAAGGAAAAGGTTATCGCTGCCGGCGGACTGTTCGTTCTGGCGTCCGAACGTCACGAAAGCCGCCGCATCGACAATCAGCTGCGCGGCCGTTCGGGGCGGCAGGGCGACCCGGGGCGGTCGTCGTTCTTTCTCTCGCTCGAAGACGACCTGATGCGCATCTTCGGGTCGGATAGGCTCGAAAAAGTGCTGTCGTCGCTGGGGATGAAGGAAGGCGAGGCCATCATCCACCCTTGGGTGAACAAGTCCTTGGAACGCGCGCAGGCCAAGGTCGAGGGGCGCAACTTCGACATCCGCAAGCAGCTTCTGAAATTCGACGACGTGATGAACGACCAGCGCAAGGCGATCTTCGGTCAGCGCCGGGAAATCATGGAAGCCGACGATATCGAGGAAATCGCGCAGGACATGCGCCATCAGGTGATCGACGATCTGGTGGACGAGGCAATGCCGCCGAAAAGCTACCCCGAGCAATGGCAGAGCGAGGCGCTGCGCGACGCTGTGCGCAGCAAGCTGGCGCTGGACCTGCCGGTCATCGACTGGGCGGCGGAAGAGGGCGTGGACCAGGACACGATCCGCGAACGTCTCTACGAGACGACGGATCGCTTCATGGCCGAAAAGGCCGAAGCTTTCGGGCCGGATACGCTGCGTTCGATCGAAAAGCAGCTGCTGCTTCAGACAATCGACGCGAAATGGCGCGAGCATCTGGTGACGCTGGAACATCTGCGGTCGGTCGTCGGATTCCGGGGCTATGCCCAGCGTGACCCGCTGAACGAATACAAGACCGAAGCCTTCCAGCTGTTCGGCAACCTGCTTGACAGTTTGCGCGAGGATGTGACGCAGAAGCTGTCGCAGGTGCGCCCGCTGACCGAAGCCGAACAGCAGGCGATGCTGCAGCAGTTCACGGCGCAGCAGGCAGCCGTATCGAAACCGGCCGAGGCACCGAAGGCAGCCGAGCGCGTGCCGCTGCTGGCGGGGTTTGTCGAGGCCGATCCCGCGACCTGGGGCAATCCCGGGGCGGAACGACCCATGCCCCTGCGGCTCGGGCGACAAATTCAAGCACTGCCACGGTCGCCTGGTCTGAGTCGCAAAGTTCTTCTGGGGCCGTTCGCGCCGGGCGTCGGCGCGTCCGCAATGCGCCGGAATTGTGGCGATGACGCAGTTCGGCACCCCTGACCGGGCACCTTGTGCCCGGAAGGTGCAGCATTCGGTGCGTCCCGCGCGGCTGACCGAATATTCGGACTGCCTTGGCACAGCCATCCCTCTGCCCGAATCCCTGACTAGGGTCCCGTCTGGGATGTGCTGCCAACACGGTGAATAAGATGAATCGCAGGGTGCTTACGGCGGGGACGACGTTTCTTCTGGCGTTGGCGACGGGTCATTTCATGCAGAACGACACGGCCATTGCCAGCTACCTTGGAAAGGGCAGCGAACCCGTTGCATCCGTCGGCCCGGACGCAGCACCCGTCACCATTGTCGAGGCCTCCGTGACCGAACTTTCGGCGGATACCGCACTGACGGCGGTTGACGCATCCCTGCCCGCAATCCCTGAACTTCCGTCTGCCGAAGGCAGCCCCCTGATGGGTGGCAACGCCCTTGCCGCACGGATGGTGAAGGTCGAGCGGGGCTACTCGCGGACGAAATCCGCAGCTGATGCGGATTACAATTCCTTCGGGCTGACCTGCGCGGATGCGGCATTGGCGCTGACGCCTGCACCCTACGGGTTGATCGACGTCCGGCTGACGGCACCCTGCCACCCGAATGACCGGGTCACGCTTGCGCTGGGCGGGCTGGCAGTGACCTATACGACCGATCCCGAGGGAAGTCTTTCGGTGACGGTCCCCGCATTGGACCGGAACATGCGGATCGGTGCAGCCTTCGCGCCAGGCGACGGGGCAGAGGCCGTTCTGGGCGTTCCCGAGGCAACTGCGATACGGCGCGTCGCTGTAGGCTGGACGGGAATCGCCGGTTTCGGCCTGAACGCATACGAAAACGGTGCCGCCTTCGGCGGCGCGGGGCATATCCGCGCCGAAGCGCCCGGCGCGCCCGGTGCTGCGGACCGTGGATACATGATGCTTCTGGGTGACGCCGGGGGTGCCGATCCCATGCTTGCACAGGTTTATACCGCCGCGCCCGATGGAAGCGACGCGCGGCTCGAGATCGAAGCCGCGGTCACGGCGGCAACCTGCGGGCGTCCGCTTTCGGGCACTGCCGTCATGCTGGCTGGTGGAGCGCATTCGGTGAGCGATCTGTCCCTTGCCATGCCGGGCTGCGATGCGGCGGGCGATCTGGTCGTGATGGACGTCACGTCCGCGTTGCAGTCCCCCGTGACCCAAGCCTCGAACTGAACCGGCCTTCGACCTAAAGATACCCCGCCGCCCGCAGGCTCTGCTCGCGGGACTTGCCGATGATCAGATGGTCGTGCAGCGCAATCCCCAGGGCGCGCGCCGCGTCGGCGACCTGCCCCGTCATCGCGATGTCCTGATCCGATGGCGTCGGGTCACCGGAGGGGTGATTGTGCACAAGAATCAGCGCGCTGGCGTTGAGTTCAAGCGCACGCTTGACGACTTCCCTCGGGTAAACGGGAACATGGTCCACCGTGCCGCGCGCCTGTTCCTCATCGGCGATCAGGATGTTCTTGCGGTCGAGGTAGAGGACGCGGAACTGCTCCGTGTCGGAGTGCGCCATCGCGGTGTGGCAGTAATCGAGCAGTGCATCCCAGGATGACAAGGCGGGGCGGTTCAGCACGCGGGCCCGCGCCATGCGATGCGCGCAGGCCTCGATCACCTTCAGGTGCAGCGCGATGGCCTCGCCGACCCCGTCCACCTCGGTCAGCCGGGCGAAAGGGGCCGAAAGCACGCGGTTGAAGTCGCCGAAGGTGTCGATCAGGCGGCGGGCGAGAGGTTTCACGTCCTGCCGGGGCATCGCGGGAAAAAGCGCGAGTTCCAGCAGTTCGTAGTCGGGCAGGGCGCCTGCTCCGGCACCCGAAAAGCGCTGGCGCAGCCGCACGCGATGGTCGCCGATATAGGACGGCAGCCGTTTGCCATCGGGCAACGGTGTCGCGGGGGCTTCATCCGGCGCAAAGAGCGGCGGCTGCGGGCGTTCGTGAAAGGCGCGGGCAGAAGGCATGCGGTCAGTCTGGCGCGGCATGCCTAAGCAATGGTTAACTGGCAATGATCTTCAATGCGCCCGCGCAGCCCGGATCGAACTCGTCCAGCTTGCCGAGCGCTTCGGTAAAGACCGCGTCCTGGATGGTGATCGGCGACAGGAACCGGATGACATTGCCATAGACGCCGCAGGTCAGCAGGATCAGGCCACGTTTCAGCCCTTCGGTCCGCACGCGGTTGGCGAAGTCGGCGCTGGGCTTGGCCCCGACGTTGAATTCGACGGCGTTCATGAAACCAGGCCCGCGGATATCCACGATTTCGGGCACATCGTCCCGCAGGGATGCCAGATGCTGCTTCAGCCGAGACCCGAGCTGGTTCGCGCGGTTGCAGAGGTCTTCTTCCTCGATCACGTCCAGCACCGCGTTGGCCGCCGCAATCCCGATGGGCGATCCGCCATAGGTTCCGCCGAGTCCGCCGGGCGCGGGCGCGTCCATGATCTCGGCGCGACCCGTCACGGCGGCCAGCGGGAAGCCGCCCGCCAGCGATTTCGCCATCGTCGTCAGGTCGGGCGCGACGCTGTGGTGGTCCATCGCGAACATCTTGCCGGTGCGGGCGAACCCTGTCTGCACCTCGTCGGCGATCATCAGGATGCCATGTTCATCACAGATCGCGCGGATCGCCGCCATGAACTCGCGCGGCGCTTCATAGAACCCGCCTTCGCCCTGCACAGGTTCCAGAATGATAGCCGCCACGCGCTTCGGATCCACATCCGCCTTGAACAGATAATGCAGCGCGTCGATGGCGTCCTGCGTGGTGAAGCCGTGCAGCGGGATCGGGAAAGGCACATGGAACACGTCTGCGGGCATCGCGCCGAAGCCGATCTTGTAGGGCACAACCTTGCCGGTCAGCGCCATGCCCATGAAGGTGCGTCCGTGGAACGCGCCGGAAAACGCGACGACGGCCTGCCGCCCCGTGGCGGCGCGGGCGATCTTGACCGCATTCTCGACAGCCTCGGCCCCGGTGGTCACAAATATCGACTTCTTGTCGCCCTTGCCCGGCACGATCTGGTTCAGGCGCTCGGCGAGGCGGACGTAGTTTTCGTAGGGCACGACCTGATGACAGGTATGCGTGAAACGGTCGATCTGGTCCTTGACTGCCGCGATGACCTTGGGGTGGCGGTGACCCGTGTTCAGGACTGCGATGCCGGACGCAAAGTCGATATACCGGTTGCCTTCCTTGTCCCAGATTTCGGCATTTTCGGCCCGATCCGCGAAAATCTGCGTCATCACGCCGACGCCGCGCGACATGGCGGCCTTGCGGCGGGTCTCAACAGCGGCGTTGGTCATGGCGCTCTCCCTCGCCTCCGGATCGGGGCCGGAGTCTGATCTCTGCAACGTGGCTCAATATCTACCGTCGGGCCTGCCGCAAGGCAATCGACTGCGGCTGCGTTCACGGCGAACCGCCAATGGTGTCGATGCTGCGTTCTGAAGCATTTTTTGCCGAAAGCGCCGGTCGCCTCCGGCAAAGAACCTTGTATCATTGACGTTCCAGTCAAAAGATACACATAAGGTGGGGTAAAGCGTGAACCTGGCTGCCGAGTTGGGCCGGTCTATCGCGCCAATGCATTTCGCTGCCGCAGCGGCGGCAGAGCCTTCAGGAACGATCACATGGCAGCTTCATTCAAACTCCACCGCTTCGCGGCCATCGGTGTATTGGTCGCGGCCGGGGCCTGGATCGCCACCGGTGAATTCGCCGCTGTCGGAAGCGAGGAAGCTGCCGCTTCCGAGCCGCCCAAGGCCGAAGCCGGGACACCGGCTGCCAAGCCGCTCCGGACGGTCGCAGCGATGACGCCGGTGATGACCGACCATGCGCGCGTGATCCGCGTTTCGGGCGCAACCGAGGCGGACAAGCGGGCCGTGCTTGCCGCGCGGTCGAACGGCATCGTGACGGCGCTCGGCGTGCAGGAAGGCACCGCTGTGGCCGCAGACGCGATTGTGCTGACACTGGAAGGCGCAGACGTGGCGGCCGAGGTCGCTACGGCCAATGCCAACCTGGTGCAGCGTGCGCGCGAGCTTGATGTGGCGCTAAAACTCTATGAAACCGGAAACTCATCGGAGACCCAGCTTACGAGCGCCAAGGCGGCGAAATCGGCGGCCGAGGCGCAGCTGGCGCAGGCCGAAGCTGCGGCAGACCGGCTGAACATCCGCGCGCCTTTCGCGGGTCTGGTCGAAAAGGTCGAGGTCGAGCGCGGCGAATGGGTTCAGGCGGGCACACCCATTGCGACCGTTCTGGCGCTGGACCCGATTATCGTGCGGGCAGAGGTCGGGGAACTGGACATCGCGCGGATTGCCGTCGGCGGCAAGGCCACCGTGCGGCTGATCAGCGGTGCTGAACTGGACGGTACGGTCCGCACGATTTCCAACGAAAGCTCGGCCCAGACGCGCACCTTCGCGGTCGATGTATCGCTTCCGAACCCCGACCGGAAAATCCCGTCCGGCATGACGGCAGAGGTCAGCCTGTTCACCGATCCGGTCAGCGCGGTCGTGGTCCCACGGTCGGTGATCACGCTGTCGGCGGAAGGCAAGATCGGATTGCGCGTGGTCGGCGCGGACAACATCGCGCGGTTTGTCGCGACCGAGCTGGTTGACGACACGGCGGAAGGACTGGTCGTGGCAGGGCTGCCCGAGGGTGTGCGGATCATCACGGCAGGGCAGGACCTTGTGCGCGACGGTGAAACCGTCACGGTCGTCGATGCGGCGGATCAGGCCGGGGTCAGCGAATGAAACTGGTCGAAACGGCGATCCGCAATGCCAAGCTGACCATTTCGGTCCTGATCTTCCTGATGCTGGCGGGCGCGCTGGCCTATCAGTCGATCCCGAAAGAGGCCGAACCGGACATCCAGATTCCGATCATCTATGTCAGCATGAGTTACTCGGGCATTTCGCCCGAAGACAGCGAGCGCCTGCTGCTGCGCCCGATGGAGACGGCGCTGAAGTCGATCCAGGGGATCAAGCAGATGACGTCGAACGCCTATCAGGGCGGCGGCAACGTGGTGATCGAATTTCAGGCGGGTGCGGACCTCGACAAGGCGCTGGACGATGTGCGCAACAAGGTCGATGACGCGCGGCGCGATCTGCCGGACGGCGTGGACGAGCCAAGCGTCAACGAGGTGAATATCAGCGAGTTTCCGGTGCTGGTCGTGACCCTGTCGGGCGACGTGCCGGAACGGGTTCTGAACCGCACGGCGCGCGAACTGCGCGACCGGATCGAAGAAATTCCAGGGGTGCTCGACGCGGCGCTGCAGGGGGTGCGCGACGATCTGGTCGAGGTCATCATCGATCCGGCGCGCCTTACATCCTACGGCATCCGGCCTGACGTGCTGATCGGCGGGTTCCAGGCGAACAACCAGCTGATCGCGGCAGGGTCGATGGAGGGTGCCGAGGGCCGCTATGCGATCAAGGTACCGTCGCTGATCGAAACGGTCGAAGACCTGGCAAATCTGCCGGTGATCTCGGACGGAACCGCCATAGTGCGCGCCCGTGATCTGGCCGAAATCCGACCGACGTTCAAAGACCCCGAAACCATCACGCGGTTGGACGGTGCACCCGCTGTGGCCATCGAAGTGTCCAAGCGCACGGGCGCGAACCTGATCGATACTGTCGACAAGGTGAAAGCCATCACGGAAGAAGTGCAGAAGACGGTCCCGGAAGGCGTCACGGTTTCCTTCAGCCAGGACAAATCGAAGGACATCCGCCAGCTTCTGTCTGACCTGCAGAACTCGGTCCTGACAGCCGTCATTCTGGTCTTCATCGTCATTCTTTATGCGCTGTCAGGCCGGTCCTCGATCCTGATCGGGCTCGCGATCCCGGCATCTTTCCTGATGGGCATCCTGTTCCTGAACCTCGCCGGTTACACCGTGAACATCGTCGTTCTGTTCAGCCTGATCCTGGCTGTCGGCATGCTGGTCGACGACGCGATCATCGTGACGGAATATGCCGAACGCCGCATGAACGAGGGCATGGACAAGAAGCTGGCCTTCGCCGAGGCGAGCCACCGCATGGCCGGGCCGGTCATCTCGTCAACCGTGACGCGCATTGCGGCCTTTTCGCCGCTGCTGTTCTGGCCCGGGATCGTCGGCGAGTTCATGAAATACATGCCGATCACCCTGATCGCGACACTGTCGGCCAGCCTTGTCTATGCGCTGATCTTCGTGCCGGTGCTGGGGGCGATCCTGGCGAAACCGTTCAAGGAACCGCATGTCCACAAGGACGGTGCCTATATGTGGGTCGTCGGCAAGGCGATCCGCCATCCGGTGATCGTGCTGCTTCTGGCACTGGGTTCGCTTGTGGCTGTGCCCTATTCCTACGGCACCTTCGGCAAGGGCGTCGAATTCTTCCCGGATGTCGAACCGGAATTCGGGCTGCTTTACGTCAAGGCGCGGGGCAACCTGTCGATTGACGAAAAGGATACGCTGGTCCGCCAGGCGGAAGACCGGCTGCTGGGCTGGCCGGGCCTCAAGACGGTCTATACCCGTGTCGGCGGCGGCGGAGGAGCAGGCAACGAGGTCGCCGCGGATGTCGTGGGCACGATCCAGTACGAGTTCGTCGACTGGCGCGAACGCAAGGGCGCAAACGCGATCCTGGCCGATATACGGGGCGCGATGCTGGGCATTCCGGGCGTGGACATCGAGGTGTCTGTCCCGCAGGCCGGCCCGCCGACCGGCAAGGCCGTGCAGATCCGGCTTTCCGCAGTCGATCCGGCCAATCTGAACGACGTGGCGCGGGGTGTGGCCGACCGGCTGGCGGATGTGCCGGAGGTGATCGACATCGATAACGGTCTGCCGCCGCCGGGCGTCGACTGGGAGCTGAACGTGGATCGCGGCGCTGCGGCGCGCTATGGCCTGTCTCCGGGCGCTGTCGGTGCGGTGGTGCAGCTCGTCACAGGCGGCCTGAAGCTGTCGGATTTCCGGCCAGCCGGATCGGACGATGCGGTCGATATCGTCCTGCGGCTGCCCGAAGATCAGCGGACGATATCCGCTTTGGACGAACTGCGCATCGAAGGCGCAGGCGGATCGGTGCCGATCTCGAACTTCGTGACGCGCGTCGCGGCGCCCACGACGGGCACACTGACCCGGATCAACGGCGCGCGGACGGTGACGGTTCAGGCAGGCATCACCGAAGGCGTGCAGGCCGCCCCGGTGCGCGCGGCGATCACGGCCGAGCTGGAGAAGGCGGGTCTCGACAAGGTCGGCGTGCGCTGGGTGCTGGCGGGCGAGGATGAGGAACAGGCAGCGGCGGGCGCGTTTCTCGCCAAAGCCTTTGGAGCTGCGGTCTTCCTGATCTTCGTGGTGCTCCTGGCACAGTTCAACAGCTTCATTTCGGTCGGGCTGGTGCTGTCGGCGGTGGTCATGTCAACCATCGGCGTGTTCCTTGGCCTGATGATCATGGGCCAGCCCTTCGGCGTCGTGATGACGGGCATCGGGATCATCGCGCTGGCCGGCGTCGTGGTGAACAACAACATCGTGCTGATTGACACCTATGACACCCACCGGCGGGAAGGGATGGAGAAAATCCAGGCGATCCTGCTGACCTGCCGCGAACGCGCGCGGCCCGTTGTGCTGACGGCACTGACCGCAATTCTGGGCGTGCTGCCCATCGCCTTCGGACTGAATCTGGAAATCATGCACCACGAGACGACCATCGGCGCGCCCTCCACCCAATGGTGGATCAGCCTGTCATCGGCAATCGTCTATGGGCTGGCATTTGCGACGGTCCTGACCCTGATCGTGACGCCGTCGATGCTGATGCTGACCTCACGCAGCGAAAAGGTCCGCGAAAAGCGGCGCTGGTTCCGGCGCAGGTCGAAGGATATCGGGCCGGACCCGGTGGCCGCTTCGGCCCGGACCGGCGGTCAGACGGCTTGAACCGTCAGTCGCGGGGCCACCAGAGGACGCCCGCCGCCGGAACGGTGCGACCGTCGATGGTCAGCGGCTCGGGCGCGTAGTTCATGGCGAAGCGGTGGGTGGCGGTGTCGCGCAGCCGCAGGCCGTCGGGCAGGTCCACGGTGGCTATCGCCAGTTCAGCGCAGCGGTCGCGCAGGATGCGGACCAGCGTCTCATCATCCGGCCAGCCGCCGAGATAGGCGCGGTTACCTGAGCGCATCACCACCGGATTGCCGTCCGCCGTGGCCTCGATGACCGTTGCCGATCCGCCCAGCCGCTCCATCCAGTGGCGGACGCTGCCACCGTCCTTCAGGGGCTCCGATTGTCCGGGCGGCAGGCTTTCGACCAGCGCCACGGTGCAGTCGAGGCCGGGAATCGCGGGGGGTAGCGGGTTTGTGGGAATGGTGAAGTCGGAGGTCCGCGAATTGGTGCGCGGGCCGAAAAGGGCAAGGCCAGAAACCGTGTCTATCGCAGCCGAAAGCGCCGGATTCAGGGTCATCAGGCCGGGGATCAGGACGAACTTGTAGCCGGACAGGTCGGCGGCCTCGGGCGGCAGGATGTCAACCGACAGGCCAAGTCTTCGTAGCGCGCGGTAAAAGCTGAAAATCAGGCGGAAATAGTCGAAGTCGCGCCCTTGCGGCTGGGTTGCCCAGGCCCATGCGCTTTCATAATCAAAGACGATGGCGACCGGTGCTGGGGCAGGTTCCAGATCGCCCAAAGCCGCGATCTCGTCCGCGACCTGCCGCGCCTCGGCCAGCGCGGGTGCGGGCTGGCTGTCTGGCCTCAGCAATCCTGCATGCATCTGCTCCTGCGCAAAAGGGGCTTGTCGCCACCGGAAATACACGACCGCCTCGGCCCCATGCGCAAATGCCTCCCACGCCCAGAGCCGAGCCATCCCGGGCAGCGGTGCAGGGTTGAACGGTGCCCAGTTCACCGGCCCCGGCTGCTGTTCCATCACCCACCAGCGACCCCGACCGACAGCGCGGTAGAGGTCATGGTGAAACGCCTGAAAGTCCGGATCGCCCTGTCGCAGATAGCGCAGCTTATGGTCTTCGGATGCCTCAAGCCGATCGGACAGGAACCCGATCGGATAGCTGTCCCAGGACGCGATATCGAGATCTGCCCCGGTGGCGAAATGGTCGAACTCGGTGATCCGTCCCATGTAGTTATGTGTGATCGGGTAGTCCGAGTGCCGCCGGATGATGTCGGTCTGGAGCCTGTTGAACGACACGACTTCGTCGCTTGCAAAGCGCTTGAAATCCATCACATGAGACGGGTTCGGTTCCGTCACAGTCAGATGCGGCAGACCGATCTCATCGAAAGATGCGTAGTCCATCGACCAGAAGACGTTCCCCCATGCGCGATTCAGCGCCTGCGGGCTTTGGTATTTCTGCGCCAGCCAGTTGCGGAAGGCGGCCCTGGCTGCGTCCGAATAGGAATAGACCGTGTCATGGCAGGCATATTCATTGTCGGTCTGCCAAGCAGCGACATGCGGGTTACGTCCGTATCTTTCCGCAAGAACAGACACGATTCGTGTGCATTCGCCGCGGTATCCCGGATGGCTGAAACAATAGTGCCGCCGCGATCCGAAGGCGCGTTCGCGCCCGTTGGCGTCGACGGCCAGCATATCTGGATACCGGGTCAGCATCCAGCGCGGCGGCGTCGCTGTCGGTGTGCCGAGCACGATTCTCAGCCCTGCATCGCCAAGCACGGAAATCGCCCGGTCGAGCCAGTCGAGATCGGGTTTATCCGGTTCCGGCTCCATTCGGGCCCAGGCGAACTCGCCGATGCGGACCCAGGTCAGCCCGGTGTCGACCATCCGGCGTGCATCGTCGGTCCACTGCGTCTCGGGCCAGTGTTCGGGATAGTAGCATACGCCCAGAGCGGGGATCATGGCCGGTCCTTCAAGGGTCGGATATCAGGCAAGCGCCGCGTCATAGGCAGCGACGATGGTCTTTGCACGCCGCAGAATCTCGTCAACGGACAGGCCGGGGGTGTAGAGCGCCGTGCCGATGCCGAATCCGTCCGCCCCGGCCTTCATCCACTGCGCGAAGTTGTCCGCCCCGGCCCCGCCCACCGCATAGACCGCGCAGCCCGTCGGCAGTACCGCCCGAATCGCCTTCAGCCCGTCCGGCCCGATAAGCGAAGCCGGGAAAATCTTCAGCCCATCGGCCCCGGCGGCCAGGGCCGCGAAACACTCGGTCGGCGTCATCACGCCCGGCCAGCTCTGCATCCCCCGGGCCTTGGTCGCGTGGATCACCTCGGCGTTGCAGTTGGGCGAAACGATCAGCCTGCCCCCCGCCGCATCCACATCGGCAACCTGCCGGACCGCCAGGACGGTACCCGCGCCGATCAGGGCATGTCCGCCGAATTCCTTCGCCATCGCTCCGATTGACCGCATCGGGTCGGGCGAATTCATCGGCACTTCGATCGAGGTGATGCCTGCCGAGATCAGCGCAGCCGCCGCAGGCACCGCCTCGTCCGGCGTGATGCCGCGCAGGATCGCGATCAGCTTTCGTGTCATGCCACACCCTCCGGCTGTGCCGCCCTGGCTGCAGTCAGACCCGCCAGCGTCATATCCTCGACCGCGACGGCCCGCGCCTCGGCCCCCTGCGCGCCCAGTGCCGCGACATAGGCTGCGCTGACCTTGCCCGCGCCGATGATCGCCACATCCTGCCCCAGCCAGTAGGGGCGCGTCGCGGCAAGCTCCATGCCGATCAGCAGCCCCGACAGTCGTGCCCGCGCCGTCGCCTGGGGCAGATTGTGAAGCAGTCCTTCGGCGCGAATGCCAAAGAGCCGTGCCGCGACCGAGGCGGGGTTCGACAGTGCGTCGGATGCACCTTGCCGGAACGCCGCGTCATCCCAGCCCTCTGCCCCGACCGAATGCCGCAGGACCGACTGACCCGAGAGCAGCGCGAAGACCTCGCCCGTCATGCAGGTCTGAAAGCTGACCACTTCGCCCGCCGAGATGCGCGCCCACTTGCAATGCGTGCCCGGCAGGCACAGCACCCCGTCAAAGCCCGGCTCACGCGACAGAAATCCCGCGATCTGCGTTTCCTCGCCGCGCATGACGTCCGCCGGCTGGTCCTGCCGGAGCCCCGGCACGACGCGCACCGCGATCCGCGCATCCGCGACCGTCGGCGACACCATCCGTCCTGCCTCCATCGGCGCACAGGGGACGGCGCGATAGGGGGCCTCGACCCAGCCCTGGCGGCTGCCGACCATGCCGCAGGCGACAACCGGTGTGACGCGCCCCTGTTTCAGCCATCGGCCGATCAGCCGGACCAGCGCCGGTTCGAATCCCGCGCGGTCAAGTCGGCCCATGCCATCGTCGCTTTCGGCCCGCGCGATTGCGCGACCATCCGATGTCATCGCCCAGACCCGCAGGTTCGACGTACCCCAGTCCGCCGCGATCCAGGAAAGGCCGGCCAGACCGGTCATCCCGTCACCACGACCCCGCCGTCGATGACCAGCGCCTGCCCGGTCATCATCTTCGACACGTCCGAGGCCAGGAACAGCGTGCCACCGACGATATCCTCGGGTCCCAGCGTGTCTTTCAGGCATTGCCGGGCGAGATGGGCGGCAAGCCCCTCGGGTGTGACCCAGAGATCCTTCTGCTTCTGGGTAAGGACCCATCCGGGGGCCAGCGCATTGACGCGGATGCGGTCGGGCCCGAATTCCCGCGCCAGACTGCGGCTCATCCCGTTGATGGCGGAATTGGCGGCGGTATAGACCGGATATCCCGCATTCCCCATCATGTAGCTGATTGAGGAAAAGTTCACGATCGACCCGCCGCCTGCCGCCTGCATCATCGGGGCCACGGCCTGGATCGCGAAGAGATAGGCCTTGAGGTTGATCGCGATGGACCAGTCGAAGAATTCCTCATCGACCTCCATCGTCGTGTGCCGTTTGTCGTTCGCCGCATTGTTCACCAGCACCGTCACGGGCCCGTGCGCCGCCGCCGCCTTGGCAATTGCGTCCTTCAGCATGGTGATCTTGGTGATGTCGCAGGGGATGAACAGGGGGCGGGTTCCCGTCGCTTTTTCCATCTCGTCGCAGAAAGCCGTGGCGTCTGACCGCTGCACGAAGGCGACCTTGGATCCCTGCCGCAGGAACCCTTCGGTCAGCGCCGCGCCTATACCCGACCCACCGCCGGTGATGAAGACGGACTTGCCCTTCAGGTCGGGAAAGATCGCGGACATCGTCATCGTCTGTCTCCTGTCAAACTCTGCGCCCTTCCACGACCCAGATCGTTGCGGGCCAGGCCACCGGCAGCAGGATGCCCTGCGACATCAGTGACCGTCCCGTCAGACGCAGGGGCCCGGCTTTCAGCGCGTTCGGTCCCCTGCTCTGCGGCGGTGCATCGCCGGGGTTCGCCAGCACGATCTCATAGGTCGCATCCGGGTCAAGCCCCGTCAACTGCAACGGACGCGGCAGAACCTGAACGGTCGTCCCCACCTGCCCGGCGAAGACGACGAACCGTCCGCCGTCGCGCGCGATCTGCACCTCGGCGATCACGGTCGGGTCGGCGCTGTCCAGCCGCAGTATGTCACCCGCCATCATCCAGCTGCGGTTCGCCTTGTACCAGGCGGTGATGCCGGCCAGCGTCTTCCGGTCCTCGTCGGTCAGTTCGTGGAGGTCCATCTCGAACCCCATGTGGCGCTGCGCTGCGACCCAGGCGCGGAACGCCATCGGCAGGGCGCGCCCGGTCGTGTGCGAATGCCGCGACCCGACATGGCTGCCGGTGACGCAGGACGGCAGGAACAGCGCGGCCACATGCTGCATGCGCAGGCGTTCCTCGGCGTCAATGCAGTCGGACAGCCAGACCCGGTGCGTATGGGCCAGAATGCCGTGGTCGATCCGCCCGCCGCCTGAAGCGCAGCTTTCAATCTCGACCCCGGGATGGGCCGCCCGCAGCCGCGCGAACAGGTCATAGGCCCCGCGCGCCTGCGCCGCATCGACGACCGGCAGAAGGCGGTTGTGATCCCACTTGATGTAGTCGACGGGATATTCGGTCAGGATCGCCGAGACCTGCGCGAAGAGATTGTCGCGCACCTGCGGCAGGGCGAGGTTCAGCACCATCTGGCCCCGGCCCATGGTCTGATCCGCCGGGCCCAGCGCCCAGTCAGGATGCGCGCGGTAAAGATCGCTGTCGGGGTTAACCATTTCGGGCTCGAACCAGATGCCGAAGCGCATCTTCAGCCCATGGACATGGTCGATCAGCGGCATCAGCCCGTCCGGCCACTTGCGCCGGTCCACGGTCCAGTCGCCGAGGCTCGACGTGTCGTCGTCGCGCCGCCCGAACCAGCCGTCATCGAGCACGAAGCGTTCTGCGCCGATGGCGGCGGCGCGGTCGGCCATCGCGGTCAGTTCGCTCAGGTTGTGGCGGAAATAGACCGCCTCCCACGAATTGTAATGCACCGGGCGGGGCCGCGTCGGCTCGGGCCAGGTCACGACATGGTCGCGCACCAGACGCTGGAAGGCGACAGCGATGCCGTTCAGTCCCACGGTCGCTGTACAGAACGGTCAGCGGAGCGGTCTCAAACGCAGTGCCCGGCTTCCGTCTCGGCCCCTTCGGCATGGCCGAACTGAATCTGGCGCCGCCCGTCCGGGAGTTCCTCGGCCAGCATCCGGTGCCCGCCGGACCAGCCGTAGTGCATCGCCCAGACGGCACCTTGGGTGTTGACAGCCCCGCGCCCCGGAAAGATCGCATAAGGCGGGTGTTCATGCCCCGATCGCCCGGTGCGCGACTCGCGCAGGCGGATGCCGGTCGTCCAGGGCGTGCGGTTCAGCGCGAATTCGCGTGTCCAGCGGCCCGAGACGTCGATGATCTCATCGGCCAATTGCGGTCCGGGCAGGACGGGTGCCGCCAGCCAGCGGACGCGGACCGGGGATTTCGACGTCAGTCGCGCGCTTAATGTCAGACTGCCCTCCGGGCCGGTCAAAATGCGGTGGGTCAGCGTCAGCCCGTCTTCCGCCGCGACCGAAATCAGTTCCAGCGCGCCGTCCGTTGTGACAGCGCCTGAAAAGCGGAACAGTGGCGACAGGGGTGTCCCGTCCGCGCGTGATACGGCAAGGCCCGGTTGACCCTGCCATGATCTCGCCGGTTCAGGGCAGAGCGACAGGGGTGGCAGGACATCCAGCATTCCCCCGGTCAGATCGTGCCGGGCGGCTGCCGCCACGGCGGCAAGGTCCTCATCCTCCGGCAGGCGTGCGCCCCAATAAACTGCTTCGGGCACACCCGCGCCGCAGTACAGAACAAGGGTCTGCGGGCCAGAGTCGACGCGCGCGGTTGTCACTTGACCGCCCCGAGCGTCAGGCCCGCGATGAAGTGCTTCTGCATCAGGAAGAACATCAGAACGGGCGGCAGCGCCGCAAGGATCGAACCTGCCGAGACAAGGTGCCAGGCGGCGACCCACTGGCCGTTCAGGGACGACAGGCCCGCCGTGATCGGCTGCGTTTCCGGGCTGGAGGTGAGGACCGTTGCCCAGAAAAAGTCGTTCCAGATGAAGGTGAAGATCAGCACCGACAGGGCTGCGATGGCGGGGCGCATCAGCGGCAGCACGATGTACCAGAAGATGCGCCATTCGGTCACGCCCTCGACCCGCGCTGCCTCGATCAGTTCGAACGGCAGAGCCTTGATGAAGTTGCGCATGAAGAGCGTGCAGAACCCGGTCTGAAACGCGATGTGGAACAGGGCCAGGCCCCAGTAGGTGTTGTACATGCCCAGACCCAGCGTCAGGTCGCGGACCGGAACCATCAGAATCTGGAAGGGCACGAAGTTGCCTGCCACGAACATGAAGAACACCAAAAGGTTCGACCGGAACTTGTAGATTGCCAGAGCGAAGCCGGTCAGCAGCGACAGCGCGACCGATCCGATCACCGTCGGAATGGTGACGATGAAGGAATTCAGAATGTACCGGCCCATCGGCGTGTTACGGAACACGTCGCCGTAATTCTCGAACGCCAGATAGGATGGGATGCCGAAATAGTTGCCCTGGGCAAGGTCGCTGGCGGGCCGGACCGAGGTGACGGCGACCCCGATCAGCGGGAACAACCACAGGACCAGCGCGACGGGCAGCGCGATTTTGTACATCCACTGGGTGGCGGGGGCGGTCTGCGCGATCGGTCTGGGAAACATGGGTCCGCTCCTAGCGTTCCGTCTCGTCGCGCCACATCTTCCAGATGAAGCCCGAGATGAAGATCATCATGATGGCGAACAGAACGACGGCAATCGCTGCGCCATAGCCCATGCGGTAACCGTATTCCGACAGCGCCGTCTCGTACATGTAATAGGACAGCACGCGGGACGACCCGAACGGCCCGCCGGCCGTCATTATCGACACGAGGTCGAAGGACCGCAGCGCGCCGATAACGGTGACGACAACCGCGATGAAGGTCGCGGGGCGCAGCTGCGGGATGATGACATACCAGAGCATTTTCCAGCCCCTCGCGCCGTCCAGCCGCGCGGCCTCGACCTGATCAGGGGCCACGTTGTTCAGCCCGGTCAGATACAGGATCATCACATAGGCGATCTGCGGCCAGAGACCTGCGGCGATGATGCCGTAGGTGACAAGATCGGGGTCGGCCAGGATGGCGACGCCAGTTCCGGTGAAGAATTCGATGACTTTGTAGAACAGGCCAAAATTCGGCGCGTAGAACCAGGAAAAGATCAGCCCCACGACGACCTGGCTGATGACGAAAGGGAAGAAGAACAGCGACTTGTAGAGCCGTATGCCCCAGACCGTCTGGTTCAGAAAGATCGCGATGAACAGGCCGATGGGCACCGCGAGCAGATACAGCACCAGCCAGATCACGTTGTTCCAGAAAGATGTGACCATGTTCGGATCGGTGGACAGCTCGGCATAGTTCGCGGTGCCGACCCAGGTCGCCTCACCCAGACCGTCCCAGTCGTAGAAGCTGATCCACATCGACTGGAAGATCGGGACGATGACATAGACCGCGAACATCAGAAGCCCCGGCGCAAGGAACAGCCAGGGGGCAAGACGGCGCTGGTTGGCTTTCCAGTAGGCGGACATCGCGGGCCTCGCTCTGATCGGGGGTCGCCAGGGCGACCGAAAAGAGAAAACGGGCGCAGGAGATCCTGCGCCCGTTCCGTTGCTTACTTGTAGACTTGGCCGCGGACCTGCTCGAGCCGCGCCAGGATCGCGTCCAGCTGGTCCGGCTGAACCAGGAACTGCTGGATGCCTTCCATGCCGGCCTTGGCCATTTCCGCCGGGGCGTCGCGGTCGAAGAACTGCGCGAGCGCGTAGGCATTCGACAGAAGATCGAACCCTGCCGAGATGAACGGGTCATCGGCGGCAACCGTCGAGTTCTTGTTGGTCGGCAGCTGCCCGATGGCGGCGTTCAGTTTGGTCTGCGCGTCAGCCGAGGCCACGAAAGCCAGGAAGGTCTTCGCGTCTTCGACGTTCGTCGCACCGGCCGGGATGTGGATCGTGTCGGTCGGTGCGTCTTCGGCGCGCGGAATGCCCGGGGTGATTTCCGGGAACGCCATGAAGCCGAGGTTGTCGTTCGTCATGCCGCCTTCCTTGAAGACGCCGACTGCGAAGTTGCCCATCACATAGTTCGCGGCCTTGCCCTGCACCAGAAGCGCCGCCGCATCCTGCCAGTCGATCGCCGCATGGTTGGCGGTGACGTAGGGCTGCACCTTGCCGAGCTCCATGAAGACCTTCTTCACCGACTCGTCGGTGTAGGGGATTTTGCCGTTGGCAAGGTCCATGTGCCACTCGTAGCCGTTGGTGCGCAGCGACATGTAGTCGAAGATGCCGGCCCCGGGCCAAAGTGCCTTCGTCCCCGTGGTCAGGCAGTCGATACCCGCTGCCTTGAACTTTTCGCAGTTGGATACGAACGTCGCCCAGTCTACGCCTTCCGGCCCCGGTGCTTCGACACCCGCCGCCTTGTAGGCGTCGCGGTTGAAGTAGATGCCCCACTGATAATAGGTGTAGGGCACGCCCCACTTCTTGCCGTCGATCGTCATCGATGCGGCGGCCGAAGCCAGCGAATCGTTCAGGCCATTGGCTTCCCAGACATCCGTGACGTCCTGGAACTGGCCCGCCTTCACGAAGGGTGCCATGCGGTTTCCGGCATACCAGTTCGCCAGATCGGGCGAATCAGCCGTCAGGAAGTTGCGGATCGCGGTCTTGTAGCCTTCGTGATCGAAGTTGTTCAGCTGCACGTCGATATCGGGGTTCGCAGCCTCGAAGTCGGCGATCAGCGCTTCCATGGCGGCAAGCGGGATCGGATCGTAGTCGGCGTTGTATTTCAGGACGCGCTGCTGCGCGTTCGCTGCCGTGACCGCCAGTGCGGCAACGGACAAAGCCAGCGCGACGCGCCGGGTTGTATGGAACATGTGGTCCTCCCTTGGTTCCATTATGTGAAACTTGATTTTATTTATTGAAACTATAATGGCGACTCGGTTAGGCTTGTCAACAGTTTCATCGGACTGCCCGCCGGATGGGCTGTCGGTGGACCGCGGCGGGAGGGAGACGCTGGCATGAGGACCGGGGATCTGTCCGGCGACGGGACGGTCGGCAAGGCCCTGGCCGTGCTAGACCAGGTCGCCGCTGTTGGTCGCCCGGTGCGCTTCACCGAACTTTTGCTTGCCAGCGAGTTTCCGAAAGCGACCCTGTTCCGCCTGCTGCAGACCCTGACACACCAGACACTGCTGTCGCACGACCCAGATACCGGAACCTATTCGCTGGGTGTCCGGCTGGTGCGTCTGGCCCATGCCGCATGGAACCAGTCGTCGCTGGCCCCCATCGCGCGGCCCTTCATAGATGCCCTGTCGCAGGACATGGGCGAGACCGTGCATCTGGCGCAGCTCGACACCGCGCACGTGCTCTATGTCGACAAACGCAATGCTCAGGTGCCATTGGAAATGTATGCCCAGGCAGGCAAGGTCGGGCCGGCCTACTGCACGGGTGTCGGCAAGGCGATGCTGGCGTTCCTCCCGGACGCGCAGCTGGAACGCCTCTTGCCGCAGATGTCCTTCCACCGGTTCACCAGCAACACGCTGACCGGCCCCGACGCGCTCAAGGCCGAACTGGCCGCGATCCGCGTCCGGGGACACGCGATGGACCGCGAGGAACACGAGCCCGGCATCATCTGTGTCGCGGCCCCCATCCTGAGCACGCGCAACCGGGTTCTTGGGGCACTCTCCGTCACGTCATCGACCACGCGCACAACGCTCGGTGCACTCGAGGGGTGCGCGGACACGGTCAAGGCCGTGGCCAGCCGCATCGCGGCCGAAGCGGAAAGCTGGCGCTTTCCAGACGATCATATTCACATTCGCAAAGCGGGGTAGGACATGTCAGGCGTAACGCTTCAGAAAGTCGTCAAGCGGTTCGGAGACGTGCAGGTCATCCACGGAGTCGACCTGACGGTGAAAGACGGAGAGTTCTGTGTCTTCGTCGGCCCTTCCGGCTGCGGGAAATCGACGCTGCTGCGCATGGTCGCGGGGCTGGAGGAAACGTCGGGCGGCGCGATCCGCATCGGCAGCCGCGATGTGACCCGGACCGACCCCAGCGAACGCGGCGTGGCAATGGTGTTCCAGACCTACGCGCTCTACCCGCATATGACCGTCGCTGAAAACATGGGCTTCGGCCTGAAGATGACGGGCCATCCCAAGGCCGAGACGGACCGCAAGGTTGCCGAGGCGTCGAAGATCCTGCGTCTGGACCAGTATCTGGCGCGCAAGCCCAAGGCCCTGTCGGGCGGCCAGCGCCAGCGGGTGGCCATCGGCCGCGCCATCGTGCGGGGGCCCGAAGTGTTCCTGTTCGACGAACCGTTGTCGAACCTCGATGCCGAACTGCGCGTGGAAATGCGCGTCGAAATCGCGCGCCTGCACAAGGAAATCGGCGCGACGATGATCTATGTGACCCACGATCAGGTCGAGGCGATGACGCTGGCCGACAAGATCGTCGTGCTGCGCGCGGGCCGCATCGAACAGGTCGGCAGTCCGCTCGACCTTTACCGCGATCCCGACAACAGGTTCGTCGCGGGTTTCATCGGCAGCCCTGCGATGAACTTCCTGAAAGGAAACGCAGGCGCGGGGGCCGAGGTTTCGGTGCCGGGTCTGGCGTCGTCCTTCCGTCCCGGGCTAAAGGCACCCGCTTCCGGCGATGTGGTGGTCGGCGTGCGTCCGCAGCACATCACACTGGACCCTTCAGGCGCGACTCACCGGGTCGAACTGTCCGAACAGCTGGGCGGCGTGTCCTATGTCTATCTGCAATCTGAATCCGGCGAACGCCTGATCGTCGAAGCGCGCGAAGGCGTGCCGGTGCCGGTCGAAGGGCGGATCGGCATATCCTATGACGCGTCCAAGGCGATGCTTTTCAATGCCAAGACCGAAGCACGGCTGCGATAGGAACCCCCAGAAAGGGGTTTCCCGCAGCATCACGGATCGCTAGGAACATCGCGCGCCCCGAACCACAGGCCCGCCGATGCATGTCGAAAAGACCCCCCTTCCCGGCGTCCTGATCCTGACGCCGCGCCGTTTCGGCGATGCGCGTGGATGGTTCTCCGAAGTGTGGAACGCCCAGACCCTTGCGGCGAAGGGCATCACGACGGCCTTCCTCCAGGACAACCATTCCTATTCGCGTGACGCGGGTACCGTGCGCGGGCTCCATTTCCAGTCGCCACCCCATGCGCAGGCCAAGCTGGCGCGCTGCGGGCGCGGGCGCGTGTTCGATGTGGCGGTGGACATCCGCAAAGGCTCGCCGACTTTCGGTCGGTGGACGGGCGTCGAACTGTCAGCCGAGAACGGGCGGCAGCTCTACATCCCTGCCGGGTTCCTGCACGGGTTTGTGACGCTCGCACCCGACTGCGAGCTGCTCTACAAATGCTCTGACGTCTACGCGCCCGACTGTGACGGGGCGGTTCGCTTTGACGACCCTGATCTTGCGGTCGACTGGGGCATCGATCCGTCAAGAGCCGTCTTGTCGGACAAAGACCGCGCAGCCCCCTTGTTCCGCAATTTCGACACACCCTTCACCTACGACCCCGCGCCATGAAAATCCTTGTCACCGGCGGTGCCGGGTTCATCGGGTCCGCCGTCGTGCGTCTGGCCATCGCGCAGGGCCATTCTGTCGTGAACCTCGACAAGCTGACCTATGCGGGCAGCCTGTCGAATGTGGCGACGGTGTCGGGCAGCCCGCTTCACGCATTTGAGCGGGCCGACATCTGCGACCGCCCCGCCGTCGACCGCATCCTGGCGCGGCACCGGCCCGACGCGATCATGCACCTTGCCGCCGAAAGCCACGTGGACCGGTCCATCGACGGTCCGGGCGACTTTATCCGGACAAACGTGAACGGCACCTACACGATGCTGGAGGCCGCGCGGGCCTACTGGGCCGCGCAGGGCAGATCGGAGAGCTTCCGTTTCCACCACATCTCGACGGACGAGGTGTTCGGTTCGCTCGGGCCGACCGGCAAGTTCACAGAAGACACGCCCTATGATCCGCGCAGCCCCTATTCCGCGTCCAAGGCCGCGTCGGACCATCTTGTCCGCGCCTGGCACGAAACCTACGGCCTGCCCGTCGTCATGACCAACTGCTCCAACAACTACGGTCCCTATCACTTTCCCGAAAAGCTGATCCCCGTCGTCATCCTCAAGGCGCTCGCCGGTGCGCCGATCCCGGTCTACGGCGCGGGCGCCAACATCCGCGACTGGCTCTATGTCGAAGATCACGCCGATGCCCTTCTGACTGTTCTGACGAAAGGCGCGAACGGACGCAGCTACAATATCGGCGGCGAGAACGAAGCGACGAACCTCGAGCTCGTGCAAAAGCTCTGCGCGATCCTCGACGTGAAACGTCCCGGCAACAAACCCTACGCCGAACAGATCGTCTTCGTCGCCGACCGCCCCGGTCACGACCTGCGCTATGCCATCGACCCGACGCGCATCCGGAACGAACTCGGCTGGCAGCCGTCCGTCACTCTCGACGAAGGGCTGGAGAAAACGGCGGACTGGTTTCTGGCCAACGAAGGCTGGTGGCGCGCTTTGGAAGACCGCGACGGTGTCGGCAAAAGGCTCGGCACCGCATGAAGGCGCTGATCTTCGGTCAGACGGGACAGGTCGCCGTCGAACTGGCGCGCCGGGCCGCAGCGCACGGCACTGCAGCTCAGACCCTTGGCCGTGACCGCGCGGACTTGTCCGACCCTGCGGCATGTGTGGCCGCGGTCACGGGGTCGGACGCCGATATCGTCATCAATGCCGCCGCCTACACAGCTGTCGATCAGGCCGAAAGCGACCCTGTTACAGCCCGGACTGTGAACGCGGATACCCCCGGTGCCATTGCCCGCGCATGTGCCGGGCGCGGCCTGCCGTTCCTGCATATCTCGACCGACTATGTGTTCGACGGTTCAGGGTTGCAGCCCTGGACCGAAGATGCACCGACCGGGCCGCTGGGCGTCTATGGCGCGACCAAGCTTGACGGCGAGCGTCAGGTGCAGGCGGCAGGCGGCCAGTACGTCATCTTGCGCACGGCATGGGTGTTTTCTGCCCATGGCAAGAATTTCGTGAAGACCATGCTGCGCCTTGGTCGTGACCGCACGACGATCAGCGTCGTCGACGATCAGCACGGCGGGCCGACTCCCGCCGCCGCCATCGCCGATGCCCTGCTGGCCATCGCCACTGCGTTCAATCGCGGGCAGGGCCAGTCCGGCATCTTTCACTTCGCCGGCACCCCCGCCACGACCTGGGCCGGGTTCGCCGACGCAATCTTCGATGCTGCGATCCTTCCGGACCGCCCGGTCGTCAAACCCATCACCAGCGCCGACTACCCCACACCTGCCAAGCGCCCCGGCAACTCGATCCTGGACTGCTCCAGGATCGCCCGCGTCTATGGTATCGCCCAGCCCGACTGGCGCGCCGGACTGTCGGATGTGCTGAAAGAACTGGAGACCGCCCCATGACCACCAACCGCAAGGGCATCATCCTGGCAGGCGGATCGGGAACACGACTGTACCCGATCACGCATTCGGTGTCGAAACAGATGCTGCCGCTCTATGACAAGCCGATGATCTACTACCCGCTCTCGGCGTTGATGCTGACCCGGATACGCGAGGTGTGCATCATTTCCACCCCCCGCGACCTGCCGCAGTTCCGCGCCCTTCTGGGTGACGGATCCGCTTGGGGGATGCGGTTCCAATACATCGTCCAGCCCTCGCCCGACGGTCTGGCGCAGGCCTATGTTCTGGCCGAGGATTTTCTTGCCGGCGCGCCGTCCGCGATGGTGCTGGGCGACAACGTCTTCTTCGGCGAAGGGCTCAGCGACCGCCTCAAATCGGCCGATGCCCGCGCCAGCGGGGGCACCGTCTTCGGCTATCGCGTGCGCGACCCGGAACGCTATGGTGTTGTCGAATTCGACCGTGACGGGCGCGTCCTGTCCATCGTCGAGAAACCCGCGCAGCCGAAATCGTCCTATGCCGTCACCGGGATCTACTTCCTGGACGGTTCCGCCCCCTCCCGCGCGCGCGGCATCAAGCCCTCGGCGCGGGGCGAGGTGGAAATCGCGGACCTCCTCAACCAGTACAACACCGAAGGCAGCCTGTCGGTCGAACGGCTGGGGCGAGGCTTCGCCTGGCTCGATACCGGCACGCATGAAAGCCTCCTCGAAGCCGCCGAATTCATCCGCACCATCGAGGAACGCCAGAATCTCAAGGTCGGCTGCCCCGAGGAGATCGCCTTTGAAAACGGCTGGATCGACGCGCCGCAGCTGCGTTCGCTGGCCCAACCCTACCTCAAGACGCAGTACGGCCAGTATCTTGCGCGCGTCGCGGATGAGGCAGAGGCCTGACCCCGTCAGCTGCGGATCGTATCGCCCGCCCGGAACGTCGCCTGCAACTCCACGCGTTCGGGAACCGCTTCGCCGCCCGCTGCACGCGCCCCGATAATCGCCGCCGCCCGCCGCCCGATCTCGCGCCGGTGCGTGTCCATCGTTGCAAGACGGCGCGGCAGCCCGTCTAGCAGATCGACCCCGTTGAACCCGGCCAGCCCCAGCGTCCCCGGCACGTCGATCCCCTCATCCAGGCAGTGCAGCAGCCCCCCCGCCCCGATCATATCGTTGGAATAATAAAGGAAATCCAGATCCGGACTGCGCGCGAGAATGGCCGTTGTCATTTCGCGCCCCTTCAGCAGCGCTGACCCGCCGGAATAGTACTCACTGTCGGCCAGCCCGATTCCGGCTTCCGCCAGCGCCCCGCCAAAACCTTCGAAGCGCTTCCGCGCCCGGTGGTCGTCCGGCATCTGCGTGCCCAGAAATCCGATCCGGCGATATCCGGCGGCAATGATCGCCTGCGCCATCCGCTGCCCCGCCGCACGGTGCGATATGCCGACGACGGAATCCACCGCCTCGCCGTCCACATCCATGATCTCGACGATCGGTATCCCGGCGTTCCGAAGCATGGCGCGCGAGGCGTCGGTATGCTCCAATCCGGCAAGGATCACGCCGGAAGGCCGCCAGGACAGCATCTCGTAAAGAACGGTCTCTTCGCGGTCGGGCGCATAGTTCGTGACGCCGACGACCGGCTGCAGCCCGGTCTCCTCCAGAACCTCCGAGATGCCGCCGAGCACCTCGGGGAAAACAAGGTTCGACAAGGATGGGATAATGACCGCAACCAGATGCACGCGGCTTGACGCCAGCGACCCGGCGATGCGGTTCGGGACGTAGCCAAGGGACTTGGAAGCAGCGAGGACACGCTCGCGCGTGACGGCGGAGACGTCGCCGCGACCCCGGAGCACGCGGGAAACGGTCATCTCGCTGACCCCTGACGCTTCGGACACGTCGCGGAGCGTCAGGGGGCGGCGCGGCGAAAGCTTTCTGTCTGTCGTCATATGCGGCGCATCCCTGGCAACGCCCAGTCCGTCGGGTCCAGTTACCTTCAAAGGGCGCAGAGGGGCAAGGCGTGTCCGGTGGCCGTCCGGTGGGGCGGGGGCACGTACAGGGCTGACGGGAAAGACTTGCATTGCCCGCACAATCTGATGACAAGTCCCCCACACGGCCCCGTAGCTCAGGGGATAGAGCGACCGCCTCCTAAGCGGTAGGTCACAGGTTCGAATCCTGTCGGGGCTGCCAGACTTTCCCGATTCCGATCAGCTCGTTTTGCGCCGCCAAGCCGGACATTGGACCAAAGTCCTCATCTCGACAGCCCCCTTCCAGTGTGATCTAACCCTATCACTCCCCAAACCCCCGTTCCTCATGTCCAGTCCGCCTGCCAACGAACCCTCTGCCATCGAGCGCGTGACGCTGACGCTGCGGCGGAGGCTGATCCTGGGCGACTTGCGGCCCGGGGAGATGCTGTCGCTGCGGACGCTGGCACCCGATCTCGGCGTCTCGGCGATGCCGGTGCGCGAGGCGGCGGGGCGGCTGGTGTCGGAGGGCGCGCTGGAGCTGGTCAAGAACCGCGGTATCCGCGTGCCCCGGATGACCCGCGAGCGGCTGTTCGACCTCACCGCCGTCCGCGTCTTTCTGGAGACCGAGCTTATCAGGCGCGCGGCCTTTTCCCTGACGGAACCGGCTCTGTTGCAGGCAGAACGTACGAATTCCATGCTCGATGCTGCCATCGCGGCAGGCGATGCACGGGGCTACATGCGCGCCAACCATGCCTTCCACGCCGGTCTCTACGGTGCTGCCGCTTCGCCGACACTCTTCCGCCTTGCCGAAGGGATCTGGACCCAGACCGGACCCTTCATGAGCATTGTCTACGAGGGAATCGCCCGGCTGAACTACAGCGACCATCACCCCCGCATCCTCGACGCGCTCCGCCGCCGGAACGCACTCGACGCCGCAGAGGCGGTGCGGGCCGATATCGAAAGCGGTCTCGATCTGATTGCGCGCGCCGGGTTCTACACACCGCCCTCCGGGACCGCCCAGGTTGACTCCGGCCAAGCCGTCGCATAGATCAGTGTGATCTCACTGAACCGCACCGGAGGAGCGCGCTATGAATGAAGCCATCACTGAAGAGCTGCGCGCCATCGACGCCGCCCATCACATCCACCCGTTTTCGGACCCGAAGCAGCTGCCGAAAGACGGCGTGCGCGTCATCACCTCGGGCAAGGGGGTGAACATCTGGGACAGCGACGGCAACCGCTATATCGATGGGATGTCGAGCCTGTGGAACGTCAATATCGGCCACGGGCGCAAGGAAATCGCCGATGCGGTGGCAAGGCAGTTCGGCGAGATCGAGTATTTCAACCTGTTCTACAAGACGACGAACGTCCCCGCCCTGAAGCTGGCCGAAAAGCTGGCCGAGGTCTCGCCGCAGCAGTTCCAGCACGCGATGTTCACCAATGGCGGGTCGGAATCGATCGACACGATCTTCCGGCTTGTCCGGCATTTCTGGGCCATGCAGGGGCGGCCCGAGAAGTTCCACATCATCGCACGCAAGAACGGCTATCACGGATCGACCGTCGCTGGCGCAAGCCTTGGCGGCATGACGCCGATGCATGCGCAGGGCGGGCTGCCGATTCCCGGCATCAGCCATATCGCCCAGCCATACTGGTGGGGTGAAGGCGGGGACATGACCTCGGATGAATTCGGCCTCTGGGCGGCACGGCAGCTGGCGGCCGAGATTGACCGGCTGGGCGAGGACCGCATCGCGGCCTTCGTGGCTGAACCGATCCAGGGCGCGGGCGGGGTGATCGTGCCGCCGAAAACCTACTGGCCCGAGGTCGCGCGGATCCTGAAGGCACGTGAGATCCTGTTCGTGTCGGATGAGGTGATCTGCGGCTTCGGGCGTCTCGGGACGTGGTTCGGCTGCGAGTATTTCGGGACGGAGCCCGACCTGATGACAACGGCCAAGGGGCTGTCATCCGGGTATCTGCCGATCGGGGCCGTCATGATCGGCAAAAGGGTCGCGGATGTCCTGTTCGAGATGGGGGGCGAGATCAACCACGGCTTCACCTATGCGGGCCATCCGGTCTGCTGCGCGGCGGCGCTGAGGAACATCGAAATCATTCAGGAGGAACGGCTGGTCGAACGGGTCCGCGACGACATCGGCCCCTACATGCAGGCGAAATGGAAGGCCTTCGCGGACCACCCGCTGATCGGCGAGGCGGTGATGGAAGGGCTGATCGGGGGCATCCAGCTGACCCCGGACAAGAAAGCACGGGCAAAGTGGGCCGAAGAGGGCACGGCGGGCATGATCTGCCGGAACCATTCCTTCAACAACGGTCTGGTGATGCGGGCCGTTGGCGACCGCATGGTCATCGCCCCGCCGCTGACGATCACGCATGCCGAGGTGGACGAACTGATCGGGATCGTCGGAAAGACGCTTGATGAGACGGCGGCAAGCCTGAAGGCGAAGGGGCTGTTCTGAGGCGGTCCCGAGTTCGGGACCGCTTTAGGAAGTGAACGATGTCAATTGGTTAGTCGAAAAATTATTGCTTCGTTAACCAATTGACCCTGGCAGGACGCGATCAGATCATCCGTATCGCGTCCTTGTCCACGGCCAGCACGTAACCTTTCCGCGTCACGTTCCGCACCAGCAGCTCGCTGACCATCTGGTTGCCCAAGGCGTCGCGCAGGCGCTTGATGCGCATGGCACCCGAGGCTTCGTCACACATCGCCTCGGGCTTGCCTGTGATCACGCCCTCGATGGCGGCGCCCGACAGGAATTCGTCATCCATCCGCGCCTCGGCCAGAACCGACAGGGTTTCGATGGCGGCCTCGGTCAGCTTGAACTCCATGTTGTTCAACACGACCGCGTTCTCGCCGCGCGAGATCAGCAGGGACGACACCGTGATCCCCTGCCGCTGGATCGCGCCCATGCGGCGGTTCAGCGCGACGATCATCACCAGAAAGACCAGGGCCGCGATCAGAAGCGCGGTGGCAAAGACCAGCAGGACGAAGATCACCATCCGGTAGCTTGTCAGCACCTCCTGGAACGCCGTGCCCGACTGGGCGAGGACCTCCAGCAGCTTGATTTCGCCCGCCGTGGTCAGCGCGTCATTCTCGACAAAGATACGCTCGACCTTGGCGTTGAAGGCGTTGGCGTCGGGCAGGTTCAGGAACAGGAACACCGCCGCCGCCAGCAGAATCGCGACAATGGCCGCGATACCCCAGATGACGGCCCGGCTGCCCGAGCGCAGCGTCTCAGTAACGGAGGAAGTATTGTCCGGCACTGTCCTTCTTCGCGTCCAGTTGGTCGGCCCCGAAGATGGACAGGATATTCAGCAGCGTCCAGCCGTCTTGTGCCAGACGAGGGGCGAGCGCGTCGGCGGCGGCCCCCCGGCTGCCGCAGGCCCCGTCGGGGATTTCGGCGACGCCATAGTGCAGGCGCAGGGGGTTGTCCTGCTTGGCCTTGTAGTCGGCATAGCAGGACGCACTGGCTGGAGCGGCCAGAAGAGCGAGGGCGAGGGCTGTGACGATGGTGCGCATAGGCGGGAACCTGCGCCTTGCGTGGGCGATATTCAATAACGAAGCGGGGTTGCCGGGGCCGTTATCCGATAGCGACGAGGCGTTATTGCCTGTCGGGCGCAACGGCACCCCATCTGGATCGCATCGGAACCGGCAAGGCTGCCTCGCCGGTGAACTGATGGAGACCTGAGATGCGGAACCCGATCATTGCAGCCGTCGACTGCCGCCGCCCTTGGCCTGTCCGGCCTGCGTGCCACCCCCGCAGCCGCCTGGGGCGAGAAGGAACAGAACGCGCTGGCCCTGATCCTGGGGCTTGGCGTTGCCGGCGCGCTGATCACACGAGGCCGAGAAAGAAGAAGCGCAACCGGTGCCAGCGCTGCGCCCGCCCGCCGCTTCGCCGTCGCGGCGACGGCGTCATTCCCGGCGAATGCGTCTATGACATCCGCACCAGCGCGGGCCTGAAGTCGGTCGTGTCGCGAAGCTGCTGTCACGGAATTCGGCCTGACCCGCCTGCCGCGGATTGCGCCTTTGATGTCCGGTCGCGAAGCGGCGTGCGCGACGGTCTATGGCCCGCGCTGCCTGCAGGATTTCGGATACCGGATCGGCGGCGGCCAGCTACTGACGCGGGCTGCCATCGGGCAGACGGGCGCGGTTTCACCCCTTGTTTTCCGCGCTGATACTCAGGGCGGGTGCTCGGCATCCGCCTTTTTTCTTGCGTGCCGTCCGCATTGCGCGAAGACCGCGCCATGCGAACCGGTCCCCGATTTCAGCTTTGAAACGCGGCGCCGGCGGCGGGTGCATGTCCGCGTCGCGGGCGTGGACGAGGCCGGGCGCGGGCCGCTTGGCCGGGCCGGTGACGGCGGCGGCGGTGAGTCTGGACCCGGCGCGCATCCCGGCGGGACTGAACGATTCCAAGGCTCTGACGGCCGGCGCGCGCGGACCGCCGCTGCGATCTGATCCTGGCCGACAGTGGCGATGGTCGGCGTCGGCCCATGCAAGCGTGGACGAGATCGACGCGCATGAACATCCTGCGCGCCAGCCATCTGGCGATGTGCCGGGCGGTCGCGGGCGCTGGCCGGTCCCGCCCGATCATGTCCTGATCGACGGCAACCTCATTCCGCGCGACCTGGCCTGCCCCGCCGAAGCCATCGTCAAGGGCGAGCGCGCTCAGCCTGTCGATCGCCGCGGCGTCGATCATGGCCAAGGTCACGCGCGACCGGATCATGGTGGATTTGGCGCAACAGCATCCCGGCTACGGCTGGGACCGCAACGCGGGATATCCGACCGCCGACCATCTGCAAGGTGCTGAAAAGTCCGGGGTCACCCCTCACCATAGGCGGTTCTTTCGCGCCCGTGCACAACATCTTGTATCAAGCAAATTCTCTAAGCCCTTGATTCAATAAAGAATTTGACGGCGAATCAGTCTCTGACTCATCCTCTGGTCCAACAACCGGCGCTGCAACGAAGCGCCGGGACAACGGCGAAACGCCGGGGACGAGGCAGAGAATGACGAAGACATGTAGCGGCCCGCGCCAGCGCGGCGCTTCCGCTGAACGCGATCCTTGCAGGCGACTGCATCGAGGTGATGAACGGCCTGCCCGAAGGCTCGGTCGACCTGATTTTCGCCGACCCGCCCTACAATCTGCAACTGCAGCGGCGACCTGCACCGGCCCGACAATTCGCTGGTCGATGCGGTCGATGACCACTGGGACCAGTTCGCCAGCTTCGCCGCCTATGACCGGTTCACCCGCGACTGGCTCGCTGCCGCACGCCGCCTGCTGAAACCCAATGGGGCGATCTGGGTGATCGGAGTCCTATCACAACATCTTCCGCGTCGGGGCGGCGCTGCAGGATCAGGGCTTCTGGATCCTGAACGATGTGGTCTGGCGCAAATCGAACCCGATGCCGAATTTCCGGGGCAAGCGCCTGACCAACGCGCATGAAACGCTGATCTGGGCGTCGCGCGGCGAAGGCGGCGAAATACACGTTCAACTACGATGCGCTGAAGGCGCTGAACGACGGCGTGCAGATGCGGTCGGACTGGGTGATCCCGCTCTGCACCGGGCACGAGCGGCTGAAGGACGACGACGGCGACAAGGCGCATCCGACGCAGAAGCCCGAAAGCCTGCTGCACCGCATCCTGGTGGCGACGACCAATCCCGGCGATGTGGTGCTGGACCCGTTCTTCGGCACCGGCACGACCGGCGCGGTGGCCAAGATGCTGGGCCGCGACTTCATCGGCATCGAGCGCGAGGAAGCCTATCGCGACGCGGCGCCGCAGCGCGCATCGACCGGGTCCGCAAGTTCGACCGCGAGGCGCTGGAAACCAGCGGCGTCGAAACGGGCCGAACCGCGCGTGCCTTTCGGCCAGGTCGTCGAACGCGGCATGCTGCGCCCGGGCGAAGAGCTTTATTCCATCGGCAACCGCTATTCGGCCAAGGTCCGCGCCGACGGCACGCTGATCGGCAATGACGTCAAAGGCTCGATCCACCAGGTCGGCGCGGCACTATGAAGGCGCGCCGTCAGCTGCAACGGCTGGACCTACTGGCACTTCAAGCGCGACGGGCGGATGGTCCCGATCGACGTCCTGCGCCAGCAGATCCGCGCCGAGATGGACGGGGCCGACCTGCACTGAACTTCCCGAGTTTACCGCCGGTGCCTGTGGTCTGACCGCGGCACGTCACCTTGCCCCGCCGATCAGCACCCTATCGGCGGGGCATTTTCTTCTCGTCAGCTCAACTTGCGCCTTTCGGCAGTCGGCGTCGTCGCCCTTGTTATAGCGGCACCAGTCCGTGATCCCGGGATAGTGCGGTCCGCCGCCATGCCCTGACCCGCGGGTTCATCAGCCGCCGCCAGACGGGCGGCACCATCGCCATGGCCGTGCATCAGCGGGATAGCCAAAGGGCAGTTGCGGTGCCTCGTCGGCGGAATAGGTCTGCAACAGCGGAAAGCGCCGGTCGGGCTTGTAGTGGTGGTCGGAATGCCGCTGCAGGTTGATCAGCAGCCAGTTCGACGCCTTGTGGCGGCATTCCAGCGAATGGCGCGGCCTGACATGTTCATATTTGCCGTCGCCCAGATCTTCGCGGGTCAGGCCGTAATGTTCGATGTAGTCGACCAGTTCCAGCTGCCAGACCGCCACCAGCGCCTGCCAGAGGAACAGCGCGAAGCCGACCCAGCCGCCGACATCAGGAAGGCAAGGCAAGTGCCGTAAGCTGCAGTGCGCCATAGAGCCAGAACGGGTTCGACCGGTGCCAGCAGCGCGCCCGGCCCGCGCCAGCATCTGGCGTTCGGCGCGCCAGGCCGATCCGGCCCGTCGGTCAGCACACGCCAGAAGAACCGGTGAAAGCCTTCATTGTACCGCGCCGTCACCGTGTCGCGCGGGGTGCCGACATAGCGGTGATGCACCAGCAGATGTTCGGTGCGGAAATGGCTGTAGAGCACCGAGGCCAGCAGCAGGTCGGCCAGCCAGCGTTCCACACGGTTCTTCTGATGCATCAGTTCGTGCGAATAGTTGATGCCGATGGCCCCGGAGATCAGTCCGACGCCGAAGAAGATGACGACAATCTCCCACGCCGACAGGTGGTCGGTGCGGGTGACCCACCAGATCATGCCGTAGATGACGGTCAACTGGACCGGCAGCCAGACGAGCGTGACCAGCCGGTGCCAGAACAGCGCTCTGGTCCGGCGTCCCGGTGTCGGGGTTGGTCTCATCCCGCCCGCCGATCACGTCGAGCAGTGACATGAAGCCAAAACCATAGAGCGGAAGGATGAACACGGTCCAGCCGCCGTTCAGCGCGGCGACGACGGCAAGGGGGACAAGGGTCAGCGACAGCCAGAAGGGCAGCGCGGCAAGCGGGCCGGTGCGCGGCATGGTCGTTGCTTCGGTCATTGTCGGCCTTCTGCTGTCCGCGCGATTTTAGGCTGACACCGTATCCCGTCAATCGCCCGAAAGGCTGGAAAACGCCACGTCATGCACCTTGCGCATCAGGGTCGGCAGATCGGCCGGACGATATTCGGCAAGGCGGCAGGAAGTAGCCGTGCCGGGGCAGGGCATTCAGCGCGGCGTCGGCGACGCGGACAGTCAGCGTCAGGCTGAAATGCGTGAAAACATGGCCGCACATTTGGCCCGGCGTCGCGCCAATCGGCTGCCACCGGCGGATTATCCAGCGGCGCATCCGTGGTCCAGTCTGTTCCGGGAAAGCCCAGCATCCCGCCCAGCAGCCCGCGTTCGGGACGACGTTCCAGCAGCACTGCGCCATCCAACCGCCGCGCAGCATAGACAATGCCCCGTCGTTCGGGTCTGGGGGCCTTCGCCGCCTTGCGGGGCAGGTGCGCCGCGATGCCAAGGCTGTGCGCCGTGCAGAACGCGCTCAGCGGGCAGATGCCGCAGGCCGGATTGCGCGGCGTGCAGATCGTGGCGCCCAGGTCCATCATCGCCTGCGCATGGTCGCCGGGGCGGTCGGCGGGCGTCAGTGGGGCGGCCAATGCGGTGAGTTCCGGCTTGGCGGCGGGAAGCGGCGTTTCGACGGCGAACAGCCGTGCCATGACGCGTTCGACGTTGCCGTCCACCACGGTCGACGGTTCGTCGAACGCGATGGCCGCGATCGCCGCGGCCGTGTATGGGCCGACGCCCGGCAGCGCCAGAAGCGTGTCTCTTGTTGCAGGAAACCGCCCCGCCGTGTTCCGCCACGACGGCGCGCGCGCACTTCAGCAGGTTGCGGGCGCGGGCGTAATACCCGAGCCCCGCCCATTCGGCCATCACGTCTTCATCCCGCGCTGCGGCCAGTGCGCCGACATCCGGCCAGCGGTCTGTGAAGCGCCGGAAATAGCCGCGCACGGCAGCAACGGTCGTCTGCTGCAGCATGATTTCGGACAGCCAGACGCGGTAAGGGTCGGGCCGGACGCCCGCCCGCCGGTCTTCCGGGGCGACACGCCAGGGCATCACGCGGGCATGGACGTCATACCAGGCCAGAAGTGTCCCGCTCACCCGTCCGTCACGCAATCTTTATGGCCTTTCCCATGTCATTCCGCTTGGGCTGCCCCGTGCCTATGACCTAGAGTAGTGCCGGAAAGGCGGGCCAAGCGGAATGACCCTTGTGACGCAGAACGGCAAAGGCGGTGCGCGGCGCTTGCGCGGGTTCGAACCCGCGTCGTCGCTGGTGACGGACCGCATCCGCACGGCAGGCGAAAAGCGCGGCTTCGCGGTGGCGAGGCTGCTGACGCACTGGGCCGAGATTGCGGGCGATGCCACGCCGCGGGTCGCGCGGCCGGTCAGGATCGGCTACGGGCGCGACGGCATGGGTGCAACGCTTACCCTGCTGACGACGGGTGCCGCTGCGCCGATGGTCCAGATGCAGCTGCCTCAGCTGCGGGACCGGGTGAATGCCTGCTACGGCTACAGCGCGATTTCGCGCATCCACCTGACGCAGACCGCCGCGATCGGGCTTTGCCGAGGCGCAGGCGGCTTTCGCGCCGCCCCCTGACGCGCCACCTGCGGAACTCAGATCGTTGACGCCAGGATGGGCCGAGACGGCGCGCGCATTGTCCGCGCCGGTCGGCGATGCGGGCCTGCGCGCTGCGCTTGAAGCATTGGCGGGAAATGTTCTATCCCGGCCCCGGACAAGAAAAGGCTGAGCCCATGATGATGAAGAACCTGATGATCGCGGCTGTGGTCGCTGCGGCGTCGCTTGGCGGCTACATGATGGTGACCGGGCGGCAGCGCGACAGTCGCTCTATTCGCCTCTGGTCGGCATTGCGAATGCGGAAACCGCCGCCCCCGCTGCTGCCGAAGAAGCCCCGCTGCCGCCGGTGGTCGAGATGGTCATGGGTCAGGCCGGTGCGCCGGTGACGGTGGTCGAATACGCGTCCTTCACCTGCCCGCATTGCCGGCAACTTCCACCGGACGGTGTTCTGACGAGTTCAAGAAGAACTACATCGACACCGGCAAGGTGAGATTCGTCTACCGCGAGGTCTATTTCGACAAGTTCGGGCTTTGGGCGGCGATGGTCGCGCGCTGCGGCGGCGACGATGAAGTACTTCGGCATCTCCGACATGATCTATGACACGCAGAAGGACTGGATCGGCGACGCGCAGGAATCGACGATCGCGGCGAACCTGCGGAAGATCGGTCTGAAGGCGGGCATATCGTCAGGGTCAGCTGGATGTCCTGCCTGAACGATCAGGCGATGGCAAAGGCGATGGTGGCCGAATTTCCAGACGAATGCGACCGAAGATGACGTTGAATCGACGCCGACCTTCATCATCAATGGTCAGAAGCACGCTGGCGACATGTCGTACGAAGAATTCGCCAAGCTTCTTGATGCAGCTGCCGAAGGCTGAGGCATGACGCCTCTGAAGGGCCTTCGGGTCGTCGAACTTGCGCGGATTCTGGCGGGCCCCTGGGCGGGCCAGACTCTGGCCGATCTCGGCGCGGACGTGATTAAGCTCGAAGCGCCCGAGGGTGACGACACGCGGCGCTGGGGTCCGCCGTTCATCGAACGTGAGGGCGACAGGTCGGCCGCCTATTTCCATGCCTGCAACCGGGGCAAGCGATCGGTCACGGTCGATTTCCGCACGGCGGAGGGGCAGGCCGCGGTGCGCGATCTGGTGCGGGACGCCGATGTCCTGATCGAGAATTTCAAGGTCGGCGGGCTGGCGAAGTACGGGCTGGACTACGCCAGCCTGAAATCGGTCAACCCGCGCCTGATCTATTGTTCGATCACCGGCTTCGGGCAGACGGGGCCGTATGCGGAACGGGCCGGATACGACTACATCATCCAGGGCATGTCGGGGCTCATGTCGGTGACGGGCGATCCGGCGGGCCAGCCGCAGAAGGCGGGCGTGGCAGTGGCGGATATCTTCACCGGCGTCTATGCGGCGACCGCGATCCTGGCGGCACTGCACCAGCGCTCGGTGACGGGGATCGGCCAGCAGATCGACATGGCGCTGCTGGACGTGGCGGTTAGCGTGATGGCGAACCAGTCGATGAACTATCTGGCGACGGGCAAGGCCCCGGGACGGATCGGCAATGCGCATCAGAACCTGGTGCCCTATGCGGTGTTCGACTGCGCGGACGGCTGGATCATCATCGCCACGGGCAATGACGCGCAATACCGCAAGCTGTGCATGGTGCTGGGTCAGAACGGCCTGGGCGACGACCCGCGTTATGCGACAAACGCGGACCGGATCGCGCATCGGGCAGAGCTGACGTCGGCGATCACGACGGCGACGAAGGGGTGGTCCAAGGCGGACCTGCTGGCGGCCTGCGAGGGCGCGGGCGTTCCGGCGGGGCCGATCAACGATCTGGCCGAGGTCTTCGCGGACCCGCAGGTTCAGGCGCGCGGGATGGGGCTGGACATGGATGGGGTGCCCGGCGTGCGGTCGCCATTCACGTTCTCGGGCGCTGAGCTTGCGCTTGGGACCGCATCGCCTGTGCTGGGGGCGGATACGCCGCGCTGGCGCGACAAACCGCAATAGGCGCCTCAGAGGCCGATCCCTGCCAGCGCCCGGTCAAGTGCGCCTTCGTCATCCCACTGAAGCCGCACCGGCAGCGACAGCACCTTGCCGCGCGCCTCGGGCGGCAGCCTGACCGCATCCTTTTCGGTCGTGACAAGCTGCGCGCCAAGCGCCTTCGCCTCGGCCTCCAGCCGCAGGATCAGAGCGGGCGTGAGCGGCTGGTGGTCGTCCAGCGCCTCGGCCCGCAGGATGTCCGCCCCAAGCGCACGCAAGGTCGCAAAGAACTTGTCCGGATGGCCGATTCCGGCGAAGGCAAGGGCGCGCAGGCCCTGCCAGTCCATACCGGTCCGCAAGGGGTCCAGCCGCGCGGTCAGATGCGGAAGGGCCAGCGCCTGCGGCCAGCGGCGGGCAAAGGCCTGCTGGTCCTCGACATCTCCGATCGACAGGACAAGATCGGCCCGCGCCAGGCCGGTCATCACGGGTTCGCGCAGCGGACCCGCAGGAATGCACAACCCGTTGCCAAAGCCGCGCGCGGCGTCGACGACGATGATAGACAGGGCCTTGCGCAGCGAGGGGTCCTGAAATCCGTCATCCAGCAGGATCGCCCGCGCCCCGGCCGCAGCGGCGGCATGGGCACCCGCGGCGCGGTCCTTCGCCACCCAGACCGGGGCGAAGGCTGACAGCAGCAGCGGTTCATCCCCGGCCTGGGCGACGGAATGCGTGGCCTCGTTTATGCGTTCCGGCCCGGTCAGGCTGCCGCCGTATCCCCGGCTGACGACGTGCGCGTCGATCCCGCGCGCGGCAAGCCGCTGGGCGAGGGCGATGACCGTCGGGGTCTTGCCGGTGCCGCCCGCATTGAGGTTGCCGATGCAGATCACCGGGACGCCGACATCGGCCGGGGTGCCAGCCCGCAGCCGGGCGGCGGTCGCAGAGGCATAGAGACGGCCGAGCGGGGCCAGCAGGCGGGCCTGCAGGCCTGGACGGTCGGGTGGATTGTCCCAGAAAGCCGGCGCGCGCATCAGCGACCCCCGTCCGCGGCGGCCCTGGCCGCTTCGGCCCCTGCCTTGGTCGCCGCCGCAACCAGCGACCGCGCGATCCGGTCCGCCACCTCGGCACCGCCGGACGAAGCGGTCCAGGCGTTGTGCGCCAGCTGCGCCGCACGGTCGGGCGCGATCAGGTCGGCGACTGCTGCGGCCAGCGCTGCGCTGTCGCGGACAAGGCGGCTGGCGCGCGCGGCAGCCAGACGGCCATAGGCCGCCGTGTGCGGGCCGGGATTCGGGCCGCAGACGACCGCCGAGCCAAGCGCCGCAGGTTCCATCGGGCTGCGCCCCGCGCCGCTGTTCCCAAGCGTCCCGCCCATGAACGTGACGGGCGCAAGCCGATACCACAGACCGAGCTCGGTTTCGCCGTCGGCGATCAGCACCTGGACCTCGGCGAGCGGTTCTTCGTCGCGGGCGCGCTGCGCGACTTCCCAGCCCTCGGCGGCGAAGGCGGTGTTGAAGCGGTCGGTCGCGCCGATGTCGCGCGGCACGCAGATCAGAAGCATCCGGTGGGCATGCCGCATGGCAAGCGTGTGGGCCGCGATCACGGCCTGCAGTTCATCCTCGGGCACCGACATGGCCAGCCAGACCGGGCGCGCGCGCAGCAGGGTTGCCAGCGCCTCGCGTTCGGCCTCGGTCGCGGGCAGCGGGTCGGTGACATCCTCGACCGGGCCGCCAGCCTCGACCTGCGGACCCGGCCCGGCGAGGGCCGCCAGCCGTGCGGCCATCGTCTCGTCGGGCACCAGAACCTCGGTGAACCGCGCGACGACGGCACCGAGAAGGCTGCGTTTCCAGGGGGAATACGGCAGTCGCCCGGACGCCCCGCCGGAAAAGACGCCGTAAAGCGGCACCCCCGCAGCGTGGATTTCGGCGACGAGTGCAGGCGGAAAACGGGTCCCGGCGATCAGCGCGGCATCGGGCCGCCAATGCACCAGAAAGTCCTGGACGGCCCTGCGCCGGTCGACGGGTGCAGCGTCGGTCAGGGTCGTCGGGGGCAGGTCCAGGCCGTTGGATTCAGACGGAAATCCGAATGTCAGCAGCAGCTGCACAGGGCCGCCTGCGCGCGCGATGCGGCGGGCGATCTGGGTCACGGCGTCGGCCTGATCGGGGCTGGCCGCGTGCAGCCAGATCAGCGGGCCGGCGGGTCGGTCGGGACGCCGGACGGCAGGTGCGGGGCCGCCCGCGGCAAACAGCAGGTAGAGCCCGAGTGAGAGCGAGGGGGTCATCCCGCGGGGACGTCCGGTCAGGACCGGTCCGCCGGGCGGGAATCATTGCCGGGGTCGTCCTTGAGGGGCGTCAGCGGGGCGATGAAATACCTTGTATGCGCGTCGTCCACGGTCCGCTGCGCCTCGGCTTTCCAGGCCGTCCGGGCAGCATCGTAGTCGGGAAAAATGCCGACGACATGGATTTTCGCGGCGTCCTTGAAGACGGGCTTTCCGGGGCTGACCAGTTCCCCCCCGAAGACGAGATGCAGGCGCTGGGGCATGGGATCGGGTCTCCGGGGAGGGTGGTTTCCGGGGGAGGATAGGGGATGGGGCGGGGGGAGGGAAGGCGGGTTCAGGACAGGTGCTTCACGTGCATATGACGTGCTTATTGCGTGCATACGCTGGTTTGGGGGTGAGGGTGGGCGTCTACCCCTCCCTGACCCACTCCACGAGGGGAAGGGAGGCGTTGGTCGGTCGCAAGGGATTGCGGCGGGCGCGATGGCGGGGCAAGCCCCCGCCCTACGCGAGCCCTTCCGCCAGCCCGCGCCACACCGCGCCGCCCGCCGCGATCAGGCCGTCGGACTTCGCACCCGGCGTGTTGAACCGCACCCCGGCTCCATGACGGTCGCTGACCCTTGCGCCTGCGCGTTCGCAGATCAGCGCGCCGGCGGCGATGTCCCAGTCCCAGGCGGGGCGGAGGGTGAGGGCGGCGTCGAAGCTGCCGTCGGCGACAAGGCAGAGGCGGTAGGCCATCGAGGCGCGGAAAGCCCTGGTGACGGGGGGCGGGGTGCCGCCCTTCCAGTGTTCGGGGGCAAAGTTAGCCTTGGCGGTCAGCAGGGTCGCGCCGTCGGTGCCCGCGCGGTCGGCGGCGCGGATGGGGGTGCCGTTCAGGGTGGCGGGGCCGTCGGGTGCGGCGGCATAGAGCTGGTCCTGCATCGGCAGGAAGACAACTGCGGCGGTGACAAGGCCGTCCCGGACCACGGCGAGGGCGTGGGAAAACGTGGTCTCGCCGTTCAGGAAGGCGCGGGTGCCGTCGATCGGATCGACGATGAAGGTCTGCGGGGCGCGGTGGCGGCTGCCGTCGTCGGGCGTCTCCTCGGACAGCCAGCCGTAGTCGGGCCGGGCGGCGCGAAGGGTGTCGCGCAGGAAGGCGTCAACCTCCAGGTCGGCGGCGCTGACAGGGCTGCCGTCGGGCTTGGTGATGACGGCGGGGTCCTGACGCCAGTGGCGGCGGGCGATGTCCCCTGCCGCGCGGGCGGCACCGGTCAGCAGGTCAAGGTCACTCACCGGCAATCGTCAGCCCTTCGACGAGAATGCCGGGGATGCGGAAGCGGTCATGGTCGCGGATGTCATCGGCGGGGGTGACGCGCATCAGCATGTCGCGCAGGTTTCCGGCGATGGTGCATTCATTGACGGGATAGGCGATCTGCCCGTTCCGGACCCAGAAGCCGGACGCGCCGCGCGAATAGTCGCCGGTGGTCGGGTTGATCGAGGCCCCGAGCATCGCGGTGATGTAGAGACCGGTGCCCATCCCGGCGATCAGGTCTTCGGGCGAGGCGGTGCCGGGGGTGAGGGCGAGGTTCGACAGGCCGGGCGAGGGCGGGCCGCCGGGGCCGCGTTCGGCATTGGCGGTGGAGGCAAGGTTAAGGCGGCGGGCAGTGCCGAGATCGAGCGTCCACGTCTGCAGGATGCCGTCCTTCACGATGTCGCGGGCATGGGTCGCCAGCCCCTCGGCATCGAAGGGGCGCGAGGCCGGGCCGCGGCGGCGCAGCGGGTCTTCGGTCACGGTCAGGCCGGAGGGCAGGACAGCCTGGCCCATCGCGTCGCGAAGCCAGGATGCGCCGCGGACGATGGCCGCGCCGTTCACGGCGGACAGCAGATGGCCGATCAGGCCGGACGCGACGCGGCGGTCGTAGAAGACGGGGTAGGCACCGGTCGGCGGCTTGCGCGCGCCCTTGCGGGCGGCGGTGCGTTCGCCCGCAAGGGTTCCGATGTCTTCCGGCGCGGGCAGGTCGGACCCGTAGACGCGGTATTCCTGTGCCCAGTCGCGTTCCATGCCGGTGCCTTCGCCGGTGATGGCGACGGCGGCGAGGGAATGGAAGGTGCGGGCATAGCCGCCGGAAAACCCGTTCGACAGGGCGATGTGGAACCGGCGGCGGCTGTAGGAGGCCCCGGCGGATTCCGACATGGTGATGCCGGGCACCGCCAGTGCAGCAGCTTCGGCGCGGCGGGCGGCCTGTTCCAGCGCGGCGGGTGTCGGTTCGGGCGCGTCTTCGGCAAGGTCGAGTGCCGCCGCGTCCCAGCCGCGCGCGATGTCGGCGGGGTCGGCGAGGCCGATGGACGAGTCATCGGGGGCTTCGCGGGCCATGGCGACGGCGCGTTCGGCCATGTCGGCGATGGTGCGGGCGGAGATGTCGGACGCGGCGACGCAGGCCTGCCGCTGGCCGACCAGCACGCGCAGGCCGATCTCGATCCCCTCGGCGCGTTCGGCCTGTTCCAGCGCGCCGTTGCGCACGTCGATCGACAGCGAGGTGCCGCTGACCGCCATCGCATCGGCCCCGTCGGCCCCGGCGCGGCGGGCGGCGTGCAGCAGGGCCTCGGTCAGGTTCGGCAGCGTGTCGGGCATGGGTGGTGTCCTTCGGGAGTATCCCTGCTGCACCTAGGACGCGGGTGCGGCAGGTGCAAGCGGGTGGTCGGACGCTTCGGGTTGTGCAGGCGGAAACAGAACGGGCCGCCCCGGTTTCGGGACGGCCCGTATGTCAGTCCCAGCGCACCGCTACTGGATGCGCTGGCCGTTGGCGTAGATGCCGCCGTCTTCCTTGAACTCGATCTTCGAGGTCAGCTCATCCTCGCCCGAAGGCACTGCGAACATGCCCATCATCATGCGGGCACCCATCGCCTGATCTTCGGGGATCAGGCCCATCGCGACCAGCTTGTCGATCAGGGCATTGGCACCCACCAGCTTCAGGTCAACGGCACCGACGGGCTTCGGCATCCCGGAGGAATTGTCGACCGTGGCCGCGCCCGAGCCGGTCAGCTCGGCCCCTGCGGCCTTGACCTGCAGCGCGTTCAGGTTGATCGCGTCAAGCTGCCCGGGCATCGCATCGGAATTCGCGTTGGCCGGGTCCATCAGATCGATCAGCATGGTCGCCTGCCCCGAGGCGTCCAGGACGACGGTCGCCGGATCGCGGGGCAGCTGCTTGGTCGGGTCGATCATGTCCCAGATCGGTCCGACACGGAGAGGTCGACGATCTTGAGCAGCATCGCGAAGGGTTGCGGCGTGTCGGATTTCGTGACACGGGCAGGACAAAGTTGAAGGCGCTCTCGGCCAGCGAAATGTCGACGGGAAAGGGAATCTGCGATCCGGTCACATTCATCTGGGTCGCGCCGCCGTTGCCGCCATAGGCCATGCCGTCCTGCGACATCTTCAGATTGATGCCGCCGCCGGTGCCGGTGACGTTCGCGGTCATCGACTGGGTGGCGTCCTTGAAGTCCATCGCGTAGGTGCCGCCGCCGTAGGTGAAGGTGCCGTCGATCAGCATTCCGGCGCGGAGCGCGGCGTTCATGTCCTGCATGTCGACGCCTTCGGGGATCATCGCCTTGGACGTGCCCGACAGGCCCGCCATCGTGCCCGACATGTTGAAGTTGCCGGCGCCTTCGGGATCGGTCGCGGCGACCTTGAAGGTGACGCTTTCGCTGGCGAAGGTTGAGACAAGCTCTTTGGCGCCTGCGGTCTTGAGGTTGTACTTGCCGGAATTGCCGGTCATGCGCGATGTCGAAGGTCAGGGGCACGGGCGTGCCGTCGACGGTCATGCTTTCGATGGTCACGCCCATGACGGGCGAGGAGAAATCATAGGCCATGTCGGCGGGCATGCCGGACACAAGCATTTTCAGATCGGTCTGCGTGACCTTCATCGACCATCTCGGCGACTTCGCCTTCGGGCGAGGTGCTGTTTGATGGTGATCGGAACCTCGCTCGAGATGGTCATCTCGACCGTGCCGTCGCCCAGTTCCTTCAGGCGCAGTTCGGGCAGTGTCGACCTTGAAGCTGCCGCCTGTAGGGGCACCGCTGAAGGACGCGTCGCTGATGACAAGCGTGTCGCCCTCGCTGGGTTTCGCTGCCTGCGGTGATCGTGGCGCCCAGGCTGCCGTAGTAGTCGGTCCAGCTTTTCCAGACATCGTCTGCGGTGACCTGCGCGTGACCGGCGCTGCCGGCCAGAAGGGCGGCGATCAGAGCGGCCGCCGGCAAGATATGTGCGTTGCACGTCAATGAACCCTTCAGCCGAGTTGAAATAATCCGCGCGAGCATCCGTGCATGTCCGGGGCAGGTCAAGGCCCTCGCACCGGCCGTGAAGCCCGCGCGCAAAGGTTTACAGGCGAGAATCTGGGCAAATTCAACGCGGGTAACCGGACGGGGCGGTTGCGTGTGACCGGGCGAGGGGATAAAAGGATGCGGGCGCAGATGCGACCCACTGACCGGAGAGGACCTGTCCCATGCTGACCGCGACTGAAACCGCAGCCTGCCGATGCGATCCTGAAGCTGATGGGGATGTTCAAGGCAGACCCGCGCGCGGACAAGATCGACCTCGGCGTCGGGGTCTACAAGGATGCGGGCGGCCTGACGCCGGTGATGCGGGCGGTGAAGGCGGCGGAAAAGGCGCTGTGGGAGACGGAGGTGACCAAGACCTATACCGGGCTGGCGGGTGAGCCCGCCTTCCACGCGGCGATGGCGGACATGATCCTGGGCGATGCGGTGCCGCGCGACCGGGTGTCGGCGGCGGCGACGCCGGGGGGCACCGGGGCGCTCCGGCAGGCGTTCGACCTGGTCCGGATCGCGGCACCCGGCAGGGCGGTCTGGGTCAGCGACCCGACCTGGCCCAACCATCTGTCGATCCTGAATTTCCTGGGCATGCCGGTGCGGACCTACCGCTATTTCGATGCGGACACGCGGGGCGTGGATTTCGCGGGCATGATGGCGGACCTTGCGGGCGTGGCGGCGGGCGATGTGGTGCTGCTGCACGGCTGCTGCCACAACCCGACCGGGGCGAACCTGACGCTGCCGGAATGGGCCGAGGTCGCCGCGGCTGCTGGCGCGCAAGCGGGCGCGGTGCCGCTGATCGACCTTGCCTATCAGGGCTTCGGCGACGGGCTGGAGGCGGATGCGGCGGGCACGCGGCTGATGGCGCAGCGCGCTGCCCGAGGTGCTGATCGCGGCGTCCTGTTCGAAGAACTTCGGCATCTACCGCGAACGGACCGGGATACTGATGGCGGTGTCGGAAGCAGGGGCGCGCGAGGTGACGCAAGGCAACGCTGGCCTGGCTGAACCGGGCGAATTATTCCTTCCCGCCGGATCACGGGGCGCGGCTGGTGACGATGATCCTGGCGCGATCCGGTGCTGCGGGCGGACTGGCAGGCGGAACTGGAAGAGGTGCGGCTGACATGCTGTCACTGCGCGAGCAGCTGGCGGCGGAACTGCGGCGACTGGCGGGGTCGGACCGGTTCGGTTTCATCGCGCAGCACCGGGGGATGTTCAGCCGGCTGGGGGCCAGCCCCGAGCAGGTGGAGCGGCTGCGGGCGGAGCACGGCATCTACATGGTTGGGGATCAGCCGCCTGAACATCGCGGGGCTGAACCGGGACACGGTGCCGGTTCTGGCGCGGGCAGTGCTGGCGGTTGGGATCTGAAAAAGAAACGGCCGGCGGGAGGGATCCGCCGGCCGCAGACACTGACCCGGGGGAGGAGCGGTCAGTAGTTGTAGGCGCTTTCGCCATGCGAGGTCTGGTCCAGACCCTGGCGTTCGTCGTCCGCCGCGGGACGCAGGCCGAAGACCAGCTTGATCACGTAGAACAGGACGAAGGACACCACGCCCGACCAGACCAGGGTCACAAGCACGGCCTTGACTGCGTGATGACCTGCGCGCCCATGTCGTAAGGCCCCGGCGACCGCCGGGAACACGGTGTAGTCGAACCAGCCCTGACCGCCCAGCGAGGGGTCCGCCACGATGCCGGTGCCGATGGCGCCGACGATGCCGCCGATGCCGTGCACGCCGAAGACGTCAAGGCTGTCGTCATAGCCGAACTTCGCCTTCACGCCTCGACACGAAGATGTAGCAGATCGGCGAGACGATCAGGCCCAGCACCAGCGCGCCCATCGGCGAGGCGAAGCCCGAGGCCGGGGTGATCGCGACCAGACCCGCAACCGCACCCGTGACCGCGCCCAGCAGCGACGGGCGGCCGTGGCGCAGCTGTTCGACCACGCTCCACGACAGGGCGGCGGCGGCGGTGGCGACGAAGGTGTTCAGGAAGGCCAGCGCGGCGAGCCCGTTCGATTCAAGGTTCGAGCCTGCGTTGAAGCCGAACCAGCCGACCCACAGCAGCGACGCGCCGATCATGGTCATGGTCAGGCTGAATGCGGCGGCATCGGCTTCCTTGTTGTGGCCGATGCGCTTGCCGATCACGATGCAGCCGACCAGACCGGCGATGCCCGCATTGATGTGCACGACCGTGCCGCCTGCGAAGTCCAGCGCACCCCAGCCCCAGAGCAGGCCGTAATCGCCCGGAAGGTCGGCCAGGAAGTCCGGTCCGGCCCAGTACCAGACCATGTGCGCGATCGGGAAATAGGCGAAGGTCAGCCAGGCCGCGACGAAGAACATCAGCGGCCAGAACTTGATCCGTTCGGCAAAGGCACCGACGATCAGGGCCGGGGTGATGCAGGCGAAGGTCATCTGGAAGATGACGAAGGCGTATTCCGGGATGTAGACGTTGTTCGAGAAGGTCGCGGCGTAGCTGCCGGTCGATGACGCCAGCGAGAAACGCCTTGGACAGGCCGCCGATATAGGGCGAGCCGGCAGGTGAAGGCGAGGCTGTAGCCGTAGACGACCCAGATGATCGCGGCGAGCGAGACGATCATGAAGACCTGCATCAGCAGGCTGACAGCATGTTCTTGGTCCGCACCAGGCCGCCGTAGAACAGCGCCAGCGCCGGGATCGCCATCATCAGCACCAGCGCGGACGAGATCAGCATCCAGGTGGTGTCGCCCTTGTTGACCATCGTCGCCATCTGCTCGACGGTCGGGTTCTGGATCGGTCCGGCGGCGGCATCCTGCGCCCAGGCCGGCAGGCCGGCGAAAAGCGACGCGCCAAGCGCCGCCGGGCCAGCAAGTTTCGATCGTATCTGTTCATTGTTCCGAGTATCCCCTACCTGCCCGCCGTCACAGCGCGTCGTCATCGGTTTCGCCGGTCCGCACCCGCACGGCGTGTTCCACGTCCAGCACGAAAATCTTGCCGTCGCCGATCTTGTCGGTCTTGGCGGTCTTGGCGATCGTATCGACCACCTGATCGGCCATCGCGTCGCTGACGACGATCTCCAGCTTGACCTTGGGCACGAAGTTCACGGCGTATTCGGCGCCGCGGTAGATCTCGGTGTGGCCGGACTGCGATGCCGAAGCCCTTGATCTCGGTCACCATCATGCCGCGCACGCCGATGGCGGTCAGCGCTTCGCGGACCTCCTCGAGCTTGAACGGCTTGATTGCTGCAATGATGAGTTTCACGTCTTGTCCCTTCCACGTGGCAGTGAGGCGTGGATCAGCCCACGACGGGCAGAAAGCGCGCGGCGACGGTGCCGCGAGACAAGAAACGGGCGGGCTGCTCGGGCGGGGCTTTGCGCCGATGAAGTGCACAAAAATTGCACTAAACGTGCATATTGCCTAAAAATACAGGCGGTAGATGAAACCGAATCGTGAAGCCTAGCCGCTCCACAAGGCGGGCGAGTCACGGCTATGGTGCGCGCCAACAAACGGGCGCAAGCTGTAACCGGCGCCAGGGCAGCAGACGTCGGCACAGAGTCACGGGCAGCGGGTTCACAGGCGCATGAGTTCCAAGGGCGGCAGAAAGCCCCCTGGTCGCGGACCGGCGCTATTCGGCGCGGCGCGGCACCGGCGAGGGCGGCAGCAGAAGCCTGCGGCGGCGAAACCGAAGGCCGGCACCGCGCAAGGCGGATCCGCGCGCGCGCACGGCCGCAGCTGGCCGCGTGCGGATCGTGCTGGGTCTGGTGCGTTGCGCTCTGGCGGCTGTTCTGGGGCATCGGCTGGCGGGCGCGGCCTGGCGTCGGGCTGGTGCTGCTGGCCATCGTCTGGCTTACTTCTATGCGCAGCTGCCCGACGCTGGACGAGCTGGTCGACGCGCGGACGCGCGGGTCGGTCACGCTGCTGGACCGCGACGGCGAGGTCTTCGCCTGGCGGGGCGAGACCTTCGGCGGGACGATCACGGCGGATACGGTGTCGCCCTACCTGCAAGAACGCGGTCGTCGCGACCGAGGACAAGCGGTTCTACCGGCATTTCGGCATCAGCCCGCGCGGCATCGCCAGCGCGGTCCGGATCAACCTGTCGGAAGGGCGCGGGCCGCTGTCGGGCAACGGCGGATCGACGATCACCCAGCAGGTGGCGAAACTTCTGTGCCTCGGCGTGCCCTATGACCCGAAGACCTGGAAGTCCGAGGCCGACTATGAAGAAGACTGCCGCCGGGGCGGCGTCTGGCGCAAGCTGAAGGAAGTGCCCTACGCCCTGGCGCTGGAGGCGAAGTATTCCAAGGACGAGATCCTGACGATCTACTTCAACCGGGCCTATCTGGGCGCGGGCGCGCGGGGGTTCGAGGCGGCGGCGCAGCGCTATTTCGGCAAGTCGGCGAACGAGGTCAACGCGGCCGAGGCGGCGATGCTGGCGGGGCTGCTGAAGGCGCCGTCGCGGCTATGCGCCGACGAACAACCTGCAACGGGCGCAGGACCGGGCAGCGGTGGTGCTGGGGCTGATGCAGGATCAGGGCTATCTGACCGATGCGGAATTCGCGGATGCGAAGCGAGCGTCCGGCGCAGCTGTCGAAGGCGGCGGCGGCGCGGGCGGGGGGCTATTTCGCCGACTGGGTGATGGAGACCGGCCCGGCGTTCCTGACGCAGGACACGACCGAAGACGTGATCATGCGCACGACGCTGGACCAGCGCATGCAGAAGGCGGCGGAAGAGGCGCTGAAGTCGGTCTTCGAGACCAAGCGTCCGGAAGGATCGAAGGCGCAGGCGGCCATCGTCGTGATGTCGGCGGACGGCGCGGTGCGCGCGATGGTCGGCGGGCGCGACAGCCAGGGCGGCGGGCGCGTTCAACCGCGCGACGCAGGCGCTGCGGCAGACCGGATCGACGTTCAAGCCCTTCGTCTATGCGGCGGCGCTGGACATGGGATACACCGATGAACTCGATCGTCGATGACGCGCCGATCTGCCTCTATGTCAGCGGGTCGGGCGACTGGTGCCCGGACAATTACGACCCGGAATTCACGCGGCCCGATCACGCTGACCGACGGCGCTGACGCATTCGGTCAACACCGCGACGGTGCGCGTCAGCCAGGCGGCGGGGCTGGACGCGGTCCGGCAGGTGGCGAGCGACTTCGGCTTTGCGACCAAGCTGGCGGACGGCCCGGCGCTGGCGCTGGGCGTGTCGGAATCGACGCTGATCGACATGACCGGGGCCTATGCGGGCATCCTGAACGGCGGGTCACGGCGGTCAAGCCCTACGGCCTGATCGAGCTGCGCATCCAGGGCGACGACGGCCGTGCTGATCGGCGCAGGAGGGCGGCATGGGCGAGCGGGTGATCTCGCGAACAGGCGGCGCGTGCAGCTGACCTACATGATGAGCCGAGGTGGTGGAAGAGGGCACCGGGACGGCGCGCAAGGCTGGACGGCCGCGAGGCGGCGGGCAAGACCGGCACGACGCAGGCGGCGCGGGACGCCTGGTTCATCGGCTTCACCGCGGATTACGTGACCGGCGTCTGGATGGGATACGACGACAACACGCCGCTGACGGGCGTCACGGGCGGCGGGCTGCCTGCGGAAATCTGGCACGAGGTGATGGTGCGCGTGCAGGAGGGTCTGCCGCCGCGACCGCTGCCGATGATCCTGCCGTCCGAACTGCCGCCGCCCGAGCCGACCTATCAGGGCGAGACATTCACTGCGGGTGACGGGGGGCAGGGGGTGCAGGAGCCTGTACCGCAGCGGCAGAGGCCGACGGACGAGAACCTGTTCGAGGCGATCGGGCGGATACTGAGCGGAGGCTAGCCCGCCGATGCCAGCGCCTTGGTCAGCCCGCCGATATCGCCCCCCGCGCGGTCCAGCAGCGCGCCGATCTCGGTCCGCTCGGCGGCCAGCATGTTCACGCCTTCGATGATGAGGTTGAAGAAGCGGTCCTTGCCCGACTTGTCGAAGATGTGCCAGCGCACTTCGAACGGGGCCTGACCCTTCAGTCTGGCCACCGACACGACCTCGAAGAAGCTTTTCAGCGGGCGCGCGTCCGTCACCTCGATCTGCCCGCCGATGAATTCGCGGAACCGACGCCCGTATTTGCGCGCCAGATAGCCCGAAAACGCCTTGGTATAGGCCGACATCTGGGCCTTCGGAAGTCCGCGTCCCGCAGGGCCGAGCGCGCTCTGCGCGATGTAGTTCACATCGGCATACCGGGTGAAGATGCCCTCGAACTTGCCGATCATGGCACCCTCGGATGCGCCCGAGGCGATGACAGAATTGATCTCTCCCACCAGCTTGCCGACCAGATCGCGGGCCTGATCGACATTCAGCGCGGATGCCGCGCGGGGAAGCGCCGCAAGCGCCAGCCCGGCGGGGACAAGCGTCAGCAGGCGGCGGCGGGACAGGTCACTGGCCATAGGGATCCTCATACGGGTCGAACACGTCTTCTTCCTGCCCAAGCTCGAACCGGCGGTTCTGCAGATACAGAAGCCGCGCCTGCGCATAGCTGTCCGCGCTGTCGTACAGGATCGAATTCGTAGGTGTCGGCAAAGCGCTGCCGGTCGCCGATCCTGCCGCCCAGACGGACACCGGTTATGTAGTCGCTTTCAGGCGCATCGACCAGATTGCCGACCGGATCAAGGAACGCATCGACGATTTTTCCGGCCATATCACGCTCAGTTGACGGGCCGAGCAGGGGGATTTCCAGATACGCGCCCTCGGGCACGCCCCAGACCGCCAGCGTTTCGCCGAAATCGGTGTCATCCTTCGGCAGGCCGATGGCCGTTGCGGGGTCGAACAGCCCTGCCAGGCCGACGGTCGAGTTGATCAGGAAGCGGAAGGCATTCGATATGACGGGTTCGGGGCGTCCCTGCAGGATGGAGTTCACGATGTTCGACGGGCCGCGCAGGTTGCCCGCGACATTCGAAAGCCCGTCGGCAAGCGGCTTCGGCAGGGTCGGAACCACGCCGTTCGAATCCGGCGATCCGAACAGGGTGCGGTCGACATCCTTGTTCGCCTCGTGCACGGCGCGGTTCTGCACCTCAAAGGGGTCGTTGAACTCCGCGCCGGGTTCGGCGCGGCTGCAGGCCGTCACGGCAATGGCCGCGATCAGCAGGGCAGCGGACGGGCGGAGGGGATCTGTCATCGAAGTCTCCGCAGTGCGTTGCCATGATGGGCCGGTGAGGGGTCAGGGGCCGGTATTATTTCCCGTGGCAGGGTTTTAGTGTCGCGGGCGGGGCAGTTCAATGCAAGGGCCGATCCATCCCGGACCCAGGGCCGGATTTAGCCAGATCGGGTCTTCCTGAACCCCGGCGGCGCGGATAGGGTCGCGCCCGAATTGAAGGGAGTCCGGACAATGACGGGACGAATCGCAGCGCGGCTGGCCGAGCTCGGGCTGACCCTGCCCGAGGCCCCGGCACCTGCGGCGAACTACGTGCCCTTCGTCCGGGTCGGCGAGATGCTTTATGTCTCGGGTCAGATTGCCCAAGGGCCGGACGGGCCGATCCGGGGACGGCTGGGTGCCGACATGGATGTCGCGACGGGCGCGGCGGCGGCGCGGCGCTGCGGTCTCAGCCTTCTGGCGCAGGCGCGCAACGGCTTGCGGCGGCGATCTGGACCGGGTGATCCGGGCGGTCAAGCTGACCGGGTTCGTGAATTCGACGCCGGATTTCACCGACCAGCCGAAAGTCATCAACGGCTGTTCCGACCTGCTGGTCGAGGTTCTGGGTGATGCCGGGCGCCACGCGCGCGCGGCGGTGTCGGCGGCGTCGCTGCCCCTGGGGGTGGCGGTCGAGATCGAAGCGATCTTTCAGGTCATCTGATGGCACAGCCCCTGCCAGACGCGTTCGTCCGACTGCCCGTCGCGCATCGCGCACTGCATGACGCAGCCGCCGGCCGCCCGGAAAACTCGCTTGCGGCGGTTCGGGCGGCGGTGCAGGCCGGCTATGCGATCGAGATCGACGTGCAGCCGTCGCGCGATGGCGTGCCGATGGTGTTCCACGACTATCACCTGTTCCGCCTGACCGGCGTGGCGGGCGCTGTCCGGTCGCGGACGGCGGCGGAACTTGGTCGGCTCAAGCTGAAAGGGTCGGTCGAAGGCGTGCCGACCCTCGCGCAAGTGCTGGCCGAAGTCGCGGGCCGGGTGCCGGTCCTGATCGAAGTCAAGGATCAGGATGGCGACATGGGTGCGACCATCGGCACGCTGGAACGGGCGGTGGCCGACCAGCTGAGCGGCTACAAGGGGCCTGTCGCGGTGATGTCCTTCAATCCGCACAGCATCGCCGTGCTGGCGGGCGCGGCCCCGCAGCTGCCGCGCGGCCTGACGACCAGCGCCTACCGGCCCGGCGACTGGCCGCTGCTTTCCGCCCGGATGCGCGACATCCTGCGCGGCATTCCGGATTATGATGATGTCGGCGCCAGTTTCATTTCGCATGAGGCGTCGGACCTGACGAACCCGCGCGTGGCGGCGCTGAAGGAGCGCGGGGCTGCGGTGCTGGCCTGGACGATCCGGTCGCCGGAGGCCGAGGCCGCGGCACGGGCGGTGGCCGACAACGTGACGTTCGAGGGCTACGCGGCGGCGATCCCGGCTTGACGGGGGGTCGGGGCGGGCCACCTTTGGCGCATCCGTCCAAGTGCAGGCCGCATGACTGACGCTTCCGTCGAAATCACCGTTCTGGCGCGCATCGCGGATATTGCCGCGAGCGACTGGGATGCCTGCGCCTGCCCCGAGGCTGCGGATGGCAGCCGCCCGTCCGACCCCTTCACGACGCACCGGTTCCTGTCGGCGATGGAGGCGTCGGGGTCGGTCGGGCGCGGCACGGGATGGCAGCCGCGCCATCTGGTGGCGCGGTCCGGGGGCGCGATCATCGGGGTGATGCCGCTTTATGCAAAAAGCCACAGCCAGGGCGAATACATCTTCGATCACAACTGGGCCGACGCCTTTGACCGTGCGGGCGGGCGGTACTACCCCAAACTGCTGGCGGCCGTTCCGTTCACACCCGCGACGGGGCGCAGGTTCCTGACAGCACCAGGCCATCAGGACGACGGGCGCGCGGCGCTGGTGACGGGGGCGATCCAGCTGGCGTCCGAAGGGGGCCTGTCATCGCTGCATGTCACCTTCTGCACGGACGATGAGGCGCAGGCGGGTGCGCGGATGGGCCTGCTGGCGCGGGTGACTCAGCAGTTCCACTGGGAAAACCGGGGCTATGCCGATTTTCCAGCGTTCCTGGCCGACCTGTCGTCACGCAAGCGCAAGACGATCCGCAAGGAACGCGAGGTGGCGCAGGGATTCGGCGGGACGATCCGGCGGCTGACGGGGGATGACATCAAACCGCACCACTGGGATGCGTTCTGGGCCTTCTATCAGGACACCGGTGCGCGGAAATGGGGCCGCCCCTACCTCACCCGCGCGACCTTCGGGATTTTCCACGACACGATGCGCGCCGACATCCTGATGGTGATGGCCGAACGTGACGGGCGACCCGTGGCGGGGGCGCTGAACTTCATCGGGCGCGATACGCTTTATGGCCGCTACTGGGGCATGACCGAAGAACATCCCTGCCTGCATTTCGAGGCGTGCTATTATCAGGCTATCGAGCACGCCATCGAAACCGGTATGGCCCGGGTCGAGGCGGGGGCGCAGGGCGAACACAAGCTGGCGCGCGGCTATCTGCCGGTGGCGACGCATTCCCTGCACTGGATCGCCGACGCCGGTTTCCGCGGTGCAGTGGCGCGCTATCTGGAGGCGGAGCGGCGGGCGATGACGGAAGAGATCGAGGTGCTGACGGCTTATGGCCCGTTCCGCAAGGTGGCCGAAGACGTCGAGAGATAGGGGGCGATGATGGCCGATCTGCTGACGACCGCCGAACGCAATGACGCATTGCCGGAACTGGATACATCAGGCTGGCGGGCGGTGGCCGGGCGGGACGCGATCCGCAAGGTGTGGAAGTTCAGGAACTTCGTCGAGGCATGGGGTTTCATGACCCGCGCCGCGCTGACGGCGGAGAAGCTGAACCACCATCCGGAATGGAGAAACGTCTACAACACGGTCGATGTGACGCTGTCCACGCATGACGCGCATGGGCTGACGGCGCTGGACCTGAAGCTGGCGCAGGCGATGGACCGGTTCGCGGGCGACGCCGAGGTGCAGCGCGACCATTCCGAGCCGGTCCTGAGCCTGTGCCAGATCAAGGCGGAGCGTTAAAGCGCCGCAAGAAGCCCCTCGCCCGTCGAGATGTCGCACACGTCCGGCGCATCGACATTGGCGACGGTCACGACCCCGTTCTCCAGCACCACCGCATAGCGGTTGGACCGGCCGATCAGCCCGATGGCGGGGACGGTGAAGTCCATTTCCAGCGCGCGCGTGAAGCTGCCGTCGGCATCGCCCAGATGGGTGATGCCCGCCGCCGTCGCCCCCGTCGCCTCGCCCCAGGCCTTCAGCACGAAAGGGTCGTTGACCGACACGCAGACGATCTCGGCGATGCCCTTGTCGCGGAAGGCTGCGGCGGTGCGGATGAAGCTCGGGATATGCGAGGTCGAGCAGGTTCCGGTATAGGCGCCCGGCAGGCCGAAGAGGACGATCTTCCGGCCTTTTGTCACCGACGAAAGCGTCACCGTCTCGGCCCCCTTGTCGCCCATCCGCACGAAGCTTGCCTCGGGCAGCGTCATCCCCACCGAAATTCCCATCCGTTGATCCTTCCCGCGTTGTGTTTTTCCGAACCCTCGATATAGCGTGCCCCTCACGGTTGTCAGGGGGTCCGCGCATGTCAGGCATCGTCATTATTGGGGCCGGTCAGGCCGGCGCTTCTCTGGCCGCCAGACTGCGCGCGCTGGGTTATGAAGGCGACCTGACAATGATCGGCGAAGAGCCGGTGCCGCCCTATCAGCGACCGCCTTTGTCCAAGGGATATCTGCTGGGCGAGATGGAACTGGAGCGGCTGTATCTGCGCAACGACGCCTTCTGGGCGGAGAACCATGTGACGATGCGGCTGGGCCAGCCCGTAACGGCTATCGACCCCGCGGCGCAGACTGTGACCGTCGGGGATGAGACCATCGCCTATGACCAGCTGGCGCTGACCACCGGGTCCGTTCCGCGCCGCCTGCCTGCAGCCATCGGGGGCGATCTTGCGGGGGTCTATACCGTGCGGACGCTTGCCGATGTCGATGCGATGCAGCCGGAGTTCCGCAAGGGCGCGCGCGTGCTGATCGTCGGCGGCGGGTATATCGGGCTGGAGGCGGCGGCGGTCGCGGCGAAGCTGGGACTGGATGTGACGCTGATCGAGGCGGCGCCGCGCATCCTGCAGCGGGTCGCGGCGTCGGAGACATCGGATTATTTCCGCGCCGCGCATCTGCTGGAAGGTGTCATGATCTACGAAGGCGTGGGGCTGGAGCGGCTGCTTGGGCGACGGTCGCGTGACGTCGGCACTGCTGGCGGACGGGCGCGAATTGCCGGTCGATTTCGTCATTGTCGGCGTCGGCATAGCGCCCGCGACGAAGCTGGCGGAACTGGCCGGTCTGGTGCTGGACAACGGCATCCGGACGGACGCACAGGGCTGCACATCGGACCCCCACATCTGGGCGGCGGGCGACTGCGCGTCGTTTCCGTGGAAGGAGGGCCGGATCCGGCTGGAAAGCGTGGGCAACGCGATCCATCAGGCGGAAACCGTCGCCGAGAACATGCTGGGTGCGGGCGTGGATTATGTCGCCCAGCCGTGGTTCTGGTCCGACCAGTACGACATCAAGCTGCAGATCGCGGGGCTGAACACGGGGTTCGACAGCATCGTCGTGCGTCGGGGCGAGGATGGGGCGGTGTCGCACTGGTACTACAAGGACGGCGCGCTGCTGGCGCTGGACGCGATGAACGACAGCCGCGCCTACATGGTGGGCAAGCGCCTGATCGAGATGGGGCGGTCGCCTTCGCCTGCCGAGATCGGGGACCCGGCGACGAACCTGAAGGCGTTGCTGAAGCAGTGAGGATCATCGGCGGCCAGCGGCGCGGGCTGAAGCTGGCCGAGGTTGGCGCGGGCGATGCGGCGGCGCATCTGCGGCCGACATCAGACCGGGTGCGCGAGGCGATCTTCAACCTGCTCATCAACGGCGGCTACGGCAACCCGGTGGCGGACGCGCGGGTGCTGGACCTGTTCGCAGGGACGGGTGCGCTGGGGCTGGAGGCGCTGTCGCGCGGGGCGGCACAGGCGACGTTCGTGGACAGCGGGGCGGCGGCGCAGGGTCTGATCCGGCGGAATATCGGGTTGATGAGGGCGGAAGGGAGCACGGAAGTGATCCGGCGGGATGCGGCAGCGCTGGGGAAATGCGGTGGGCCACCGTTCGACCTGATCTTCCTCGATCCGCCCTATGGGATGGGGCTGGGGGAACGCGCGCTGGCGGCGGCGCTGGCGGGGGGATGGGTAGCGAAGGGGGCGATGGCGGTGTGGGAGGAGAGTGTTCCGGTGGTTCCGCCGGAGGGGTTCGATGTGCTGGACCGGCGGGAATACGGGGGGACAGTGGTGACGATGCTGGGGGCAGGGGAATGACCCCCGCCGCCGTCCTGTTCGACTGCGACGGCGTGATCGTCGACAGCGAACGCATCGCGTTCGGCCTTCTGTCGGTCGATCTGGCCGCGCATGGGCTGCCGATGACCCATTCGCAGATGGAGGCGGCGTTTCTGGGCGGCACCATCCCCGGCCTGCGCGTCAGGGCCAACGCGCTGGGCGCGGACCTGCCGGAAAGCTGGCCGGAGGATTTCTACAGCCGGCTTTATGCGCGTCTGGCCGAAGGCACGCCGCTGATCCCCGGCATCGGGGCCGTTCTTGACCATCTGGATGCCGCCCGCATCCCCTATGCGGTCGGATCGAACGGGTCGATGCAGAAGATGCGGATCACGCTGGGCCAGCATCCCGCGGTCTGGGCGCGGCTTGAAAAGCGGCTCTATTCAGGCCAGAATCTTGGAAAGCCCAAGCCCGATCCGGCGGTCTTCCTGATGGCCGCGCGCGACCTTGGCGCTGACCCGGCGGATTGCACCGTGGTCGATGACAGCGCCACGGGTTGCATCGCCGCCGCCCGCGCCGGGATGCGCTGTCTGGGCTTTGCGCCCGTCGGCGATGGCGCGCGTCTGGCGGCGGAGGGGGCGACGGTGTTCAGCGATATGGCGGACCTGCCCGCGCTTCTCGGACTCTGACCATTCATCTTGGCAGAAATATCCCGGGGGTGCGGGGGTCGGCCCCCGCCGCTACCAGGTCGGGTGGAACTTGCCCGCAGGCGACAGGGTGAAAATCTCGCACCCGGTCGCGGTCACGCCGACCGAATGCTCGAACTGCGCCGACAGGCTTTTGTCGCGCGTCACCGCCGTCCAGTCGTCGGCCAGCACCTTGGTCTCGGGCCGCCCCAGATTCACCATCGGCTCGATGGTGAAGAACATGCCTTCCTCGAGCACCGCGCCAGACCCGACGCGGCCGTAATGCAGCACGTTCGGCGGCGCGTGGAAGACGCGCCCCAGCCCGTGGCCGCAGAAGTCGCGCACCACGCTCATCCGGTTCGCCTCGACGTAAGCCTGGATCGCGTGGCCGATGTCGCCGAAGGTGTTGCCGGGCTTCACCGCCTCGATCCCCTTCATCAGGGCATCATGCGTCACCTCGATCAGGCGTTCGGACTTGCGGCTCAGCTCGCCCGCGACATACATCCGGCTGTTGTCGCCGTACCAGCCATCGAGGATGACGGTGACGTCGATGTTCAGGATGTCGCCGTCCTTCAGCGCACGCGGGCCGGGAATGCCGTGGCAGACGACATGGTTGATGCTGATGCAGGACGCGTGCTGATACCCGCGGTAGCCTATGGTTGCGGAAACCGCGCCCGCCGCCTCGACCCGGGCCTGAATGAAGTCATCCAGCGCGCCGGTGGTGACGCCCGGTGCCACAAGGCCTGCCACCTCGTCCAGTATGGTCGCGGCAAGCTGCCCTGCGCGGCGCATTCCGGCAAAGTCGCTGGTTTCGTAAATTCGGATGCCGTCCCGGGTCAGACGGCCGCGCAGTTCTTCCACCGGCTGCTCCATCGCAATACCGGGGATAGATAGGCGAAAAAGCGGCCTTTGGCCAGAGGTGCCGCCTTTCGCCGGGCGCGTGCGGAGGCGTAGTCAGGCTATGACAATGAGGTGATCCATGCCGAACCCGACCGCCGCGATCCTGATCATCGGCGATGAAATCCTGTCGGGCCGGACGCGCGACGCGAACATGCACTATCTGGCGGGCGAGCTGACCAAGGTCGGCATCGACCTGCATGAGGTGCGGATCGTGTCGGATGTGCAGGGGCGCCATCGTCGCGGCGGTGAACGCTCTGCGGGCGGCGTTCGATCACGTCTTCACATCGGGCGGGATCGGCCCGACGCATGACGACATCACGGCGGATGCCGTGGCGGCGGCGTTCGGGGTGCCGATTGATGTGCGGGATGACGCGCGGGCGGTGCTGGCGGCGCATTACGTGCGGTCGGGGGTCGAGATGAACGAGGCGCGGTTGCGTATGGCGCGGGTGCCGGATGGTGCGGTGCTGATCGACAATCCGGTCAGCGGCGCGCCGGGGTTTTCGCTGGGCAATGTGCATGTGATGGCAGGGGTGCCGAACATCTTTCAGGCGATGGTGGCGTCGCTGCTGCCGACTTTGGCCGGCGGCGCGCCGGTCGCAAGCCGGACGCTGCGGGTGATGCGGGGCGAAGGAACCATCGCCGAGCCGCTGGGCGCGCTGGCGGCGGAATTCGGCGACCTGAGCTTCGGGTCCTATCCCTTCGTCAAGGACGGGGCGTTCGGGACGAACCTTGTCGTGCGCGGCAGCGATGCGGTGCGGCTGGAGGAAGGCTTCAGGCGGCTGGCGGCGATCTTTCCGGATGGCGCGGCGTGACAGGGCTGTTCGACGCGCTGGACGCAGACCTGGCCTGCGGCGGCGGCGCACCGGGCAGGGCCGTGGGTCGTGCGCGAGGGCCGGGGCGGGGGCAAGCGGGTGTCGGCGGCGACGGCGGCGGGTGACTGGACAGACGCGGATATTCCGCTGGCGCGGGCGATGCAGGCGCGGCTGGGGCAGGACGATCTGTTCATGCTGCGGCAGGGCGAGGATGATCTTGATGCGGCGCTCGCCGCACAGGGGTACAAGGTGGTCGATCCCGTGGTGCATTGGCTGGCACCTGTCGCGGCCCTGACCGACGCGCTGCCGCCGCTGGCCGCCTTTCCGCACTGGCCGCCGTTGCGCATCGCCGCCGACATCTGGGACGCGGGCGGCATCGGGCCCGCGCGGCTTGCGGTGATGGACCGGGTGCAGGGCGCGCATACGGCGATCCTGGCGCGCCTTGGCGACCGGTCGGCGGGGGTGTGTTTCGTGGCGCTGGCGTCGGATGGGCGTGTGGCGATGGTTCACGCGCTGGAGGTGCCGGATGCGCAGCGGCGGCAGGGCGTGGGGCGGGTGCTGATGCAGGCAGCGGCGAACTGGGCTGCCGGGGCGGGGGCCGTTACGCTGGCGCTGGCGGTGACGCGCGGCAACGCGCCGGCGAATGCGCTTTACGCATCGCTCGGGATGGCCGAAGCCGACAGCTATCATTATCGTCTGAAACCCAGATGATCCGCGTGACGCCTCCCCGCTGCCTCATGTCCCGCCGATTGGCTGCGGTGCTGCTGGCGTGCTGGCCGGTCGCTGGCGCGGCGCTGGACCTGACGCTGCCGCCGGGGGCGGATCGGCTGGCTGCGACGGGGCCGGTGGCGGGCGACCTGACGGTCCCGACGGCGGCCTTCGACGGCAGCACGGTACCCGCCGTCACCGCCGAGGGGCGGGTCAGCCAGAGCGCCTGGCGCATCCGCGACAGCGCCGCCACGACGTCGGAGCTGATCGCGCCGCTGAAACGGGCGCTGCTGGATGCGGGCTACACGGCGGTTTTCGACTGCGCGTCGGATGCCTGCGGCGGCTTTGATTTCCGCTATGCGCTGGATGTCATCCCGGAGCCGGACATGCATGTCGATCTGGGCGACTTCCGCTATTTCGCTGCCCGCCGCGACGCGGCCCCGGGGCGGGCCTATGCGGTGCTTCTGGTCAGCCGGTCGTCCCTGAATGCCTTCGTGCAGATCAGCGAGGTTGTGCCGGATGCGCCGGTGCCTGTCGCAGGTCTGACGGTCAGTTCATCGGGCACGCCACCTGTCGGCACCCGAGGCGACCGCGCCCGCAGTCCCGCCCTCCGATCCCGTGGCCGTGCCTGTCGGCGGGGATTCCCTGGCCGCAACGCTGGAGGCGAGCGGCGGCGTGCCGCTGGACGATCTGGTCTTTGCGACCGGTTCGGCCGAACTCGGGCCAGGGGATTTCGCGTCGCTGTCCGATCTTGCCGCCTATCTTGCCGCCAACCCGGATGCGCGGCTGACAATTGTCGGCCACACCGATGCGACCGGCGCGCTGGACGGCAATGTCGTGCTGTCGCGGCGGCGGGCGCAGTCGGTGGTCGACCGGCTGGTGCAGGACTACGGCGTGGCCGCCGGGCGGGTGTCTGCGGAGGGTGCGGGCTATCTTGCGCCGCGCGCGTCGAACCTGACCGATGCGGGGCGGGCGGAAAACAGACGGGTCGAGGCGATACTCACCCCGACCCGCTGATTGTTGAAAAGTCTTGATCCGTCGCAGGCACGCCTTACCAGGCGTCGGGTCCCTTGTCGGCAAAGGCATTGGCGAGAAAGTCGATGAAGGCGCGAACCTTGGGCTGCGTGAAGCGGCCCGGCGGATAGACCGCGTAGATGCCCAGCGTTTCGATCGGCAGATCGGGGATCGCCTCTTCGACCTGACCGGCCTTGACGGCTTCGGCATAGAGGAACGAGGGCAGGTAGGCGATGCCGAGACCCGAGATCGCGGCGTTCAGCAGCGACTGGCCGTCGTTCACCGTCAGCCACCCGGCGGTGCGGACCTGGCGCTTTTCGCCCGAGGGCGCGGTGATCTTCCAGACGTTGCCGCTGGCCTGGTTGGAATAGTGCAGCAGCTTGTGCTCGTTCAGATCGTCGATCTTCTGCGGGCGGCCGAACTTCTCGAAATACGCGGGCGAGCCGATCATGCGCTTGGCGGTATCGGTCAGCTTGCGGGCACGCAGCGTACTGTCCTCAAGCTCACCGATCCGGATCGCCATGTCGAAACCTTCGGAGATCAGTTCGACGTAGCGGTTGTTCAGGACCATGTTCACCGTGATGTCGGGATATTCGAGCAGGAAATCCCCGAGGATCGGCGAGAGCAGGTTGACCCCGAAATCCGTCGCGACGCTGATCCGGAGCAGACCGGAGGGCGCGGATTGCATGGATGTGACCAGCGCGTCAGCCTCGCCTGCGTCGTTCAGGACGCGGCGGGCGCGGTCGTAATAGGCCAGACCGATTTCGGTCGGCGACACGCGGCGGGTCGTGCGGTTGAGAAGCCGCGCGCCAAGGCGGGCTTCAAGGGCGGAGACATGCTTCGAGACGGCGGATTTGGAAATCCCCATCTTCTTGGCCGCGTCCGTAAACCCCCCCTGGTCTACGACGGTGGCAAAAGCCTCCATTTCCGTCAGTCGGTCCATTGTGCACCTTAACAATACATTCGCCCGCCGAGGGTCGGTATCACGTCCAAATCAGGCAAGAATGCGGAGCCGCGCGGACATCACTGGGGTATTACAGCGACCGATGCGGGCGATATCGGGTGATTGTCCCGGATGGGTTAACGCGGATTCTGCCGCCTCAACCCTAGAGTGTCAGGGCAAGGCGGGTAGCGCGGTCGATGGCGCGCTTGGCGTCAAGTTCGGCGGCGAGGTCGGCCCCGCCGACCACATGGACTGTGCGGCCACGGGCGATCAGGTCGTCGGCCAGGCTGCGGTTGGACAGCTGTCCGGCGCAGAGGACGATGGTATCGGCCGCGATCAGTTCAGGATTTTCCCTTGCGTTCCCCGTGGCTTACCAGAATTCCGCCGGGCGTGATCCCTCATAGTTAAGCCCGCCGATCATCCGGACGCCCTTGGCGGCAAGGGTCGCGCGATGGATCCAACCCGTTGTTTTGCCCAGCGAGCGGCCGGGTTTTTCGGCCTTCCGCTGCATCAGCGTGACCTGCCGAAGCGGGCGGTGCCGGGGCCGCATGGGCCAGCCCGCCGGGCCTGTCCGCGGGGTCCGCGACGCCCCAGTCTTGCGCCAGTGCGGCAGGTCTTCGGTGGGGCTGGGACGCCCCTGAACCAGGAATTCCGCCACATCAAAGCCTATTCCGCCCGCCCCGACGACCGCCACGCGCGGCCCCGGCGTGACGCGCCCCCGTGAGCACGTCGAATGTAGCTTGCAACATGGCGCCGATCCTGCCCCGGAATGCCCGGATCGCGCGGCGTGACGCCGGTGGCGACGATCACCTCGTCATAGCTGTCCAGCGCCGCCGCACCGGCCCTTGTGCCCAGCCGCAGCTGCACGCGGCTTGCGCCCAGCATCGTGCGGTACCAGGCAACCAGCCCGTCGAATTCCTCTTTCCCCGGCACCCGCCGCGCGAGGTTCAGCTGGCCGCCGATGTCCGCCGCTGCCTCGAACAGCGTCACGTCATGCCCGCGTCCGTCCAGCGTCAGGGCGGCGGCAAGTCCCGCCGGGCCAGCGCCGACGACGGCAATGCGTTTGCGGACGCGACGCGGGCGTCGACCTGCAGTTCGGTTTCATGACAGGCGCGCGGGTTCACCAGACAGGATGACACCTTGCCCGCGAAGGTGTGGTCCAGACAGGCCTGATTACAGGCGATGCAGGGCGCGATGCGGTCCGCCTGACCTGCCGCCGCCTTGGCGACGAAATCCGGGTCGGCCAGGAACGGCCGCGCCATGCTGACCATGTCGGCGCAGCCATCGGCCAGAACCTGTTCCGCGACGTCGGGCGTGTTGATGCGGTTGGATGTGATCAGCGGGATGCCGACCTGCCCCATCAGCTTTTGCGTGACCCAGGTCCAGGCCGCGCGCGGCACGCTGGTCGCAATGGTTGGAATCCGCGCCTCGTGCCAGCCGATGCCGGTGTTGATGATCGACGCGCCCGCCGCCTCGATCGCCTTCGCCAGCGTCACGACTTCGTCCCAGCTGGACCCCTCGGGCACCAGGTCGATCATCGACAGGCGGTAGATCAGGATGAAATCCGCGCCTGCCGCCTGCCGCACCCGGCGCACGACTTCCACCGGCAGGCGCATGCGGTTCTCATAGCTGCCGCCCCAGCGGTCGGTGCGGTGGTTGGTGCGTGTCACAAGGAACTGGTTCAGGAAGTAGCCTTCCGACCCCATCACCTCGACCCCATCATAACCAGCTTCGCGCGCGCGGGCCGCAGCCGTGGCGATGTCAGCTGATCTGCTTTTCGATGCCCGCCTCGTCGAGTTCGGCAGGGCGCGAAGGGCGAGATCGGCGATTTGATCGCGCTACGGGGCCACACATTCCTTGCCATAGGCATAGCGCCCTGCATGCAGGATCTGCATTGCGATCCGCCCGCCCGCGGCATGCACCCGTTCCGTCACAGTCCGGTGGTTCGCGATGTCCTCGGGCGTGAACAGTCCCGCCGCACCCGGAAACACGCCGCCCTCGCGGTTCGGGGCCATGCCGCCCGTGACCATCAGCCCGACGCCGCCCCGCGCGCGGGCCGCATAGAATTCGGCCACGCGGTTCCAGTCGCGTGTCTCTTCCAGCCCGGTATGCATCGACCCCATCAGCACGCGGTTCGGCAGCGTGACATGCCCGAGGTTCAGGGGGGCCAGAAGAAGCGGATAGGGGCTCATGGCGGGCCTTTCATGCAGGTTCGGCCATGGTGGCCGAGTGCCCGCAGCCTGTCACCCCCGACGCGGCGTCGCGTGCGGCTGCTTCAACGCCTTCGCGCTACGCCAGATAGGCCCGGAACGCCTGCACGACCTCGGCGTAGACAGCGCGTTTGAACGGGACGATGGCCGCCAGCATCTCGTCCGCCGTGACCCAGCGCCATTCGCTGAATTCCGGGTGTTCGGTGGCGATGTCGATGTCGCTGTCCTGCCCCATGAAGCGGTAGAGGAACCAGCGCTGGCGCTGGCCCCGGTACTTGCCGCCCCAGACGCGGCCCAGAAGGTCTGGCGGAAGGTCATACGTCACCCAGTCATGCATGCGGGCGACGGCCTGAACCTTGTCCGGCGTCACGCCGGTTTCCTCCCGCAGCTCGCGCAGAGCCGCCGCGCGGGGTTTTTCCCCGTCATCGATCCCGCCCTGCGGCATCTGCCAGGCCGCGACACCGCTGTCGCGGCGCTGGCCCGCGAAGATGCGGCCGCCTGCGTCGATCAGCATCACACCGACGCAGGGCCGGTAGGGCAGGCGCGCGACCTCGTCCGGCGTCATCCCCGGGTCACTCGACGGGCTTGACCGCCGCCAGTCCCTTCAGGATGTCGATGGCATAGGCCAGCTGATAGTCATCGACGCGCAGCTTGGCCGAATCCTCGGCCTTCTTCTGCTCTTCCAGCGCGGTCTTGCGTTCGTCCTCGGTCATCGAATCGTTCGTGATCGCCCCGCGCAGGTCGGCCTCGGACCGGTCCTGCGTCGCGGCCGATTCCGCCGGTTCCTCTGCCGCCGCCGGATCGGCGTCCGGGTCGGGCACGGGCGGTTTCGGCTGTTCCACGACGATGTCGGGCGAGATGCCCAGCGCCTGGATCGACCGGCCGGACGGCGTGTAGTAGCGCGCCGTGGTCAGCCGCATCGCACCGTCGGATTTCAGCGGGATAACGGTCTGGACCGACCCCTTGCCGAAGCTCTTGGTGCCGACGACGATGGCGCGGCGGTGGTCCTGCAGCGCGCCCGTCACGATTTCAGACGCTGAAGCCGAGCCGCCGTTGATCAGCACGACGACCGGCTTGCCCTGCGCCAGATCGCCGGGTTCCGCGTTCCAGCGTTCGCTGTCCTGCGGGTTGCGGCCACGGGTCGAGACGATCTCGCCCTTGTCGAGGAAGCCGTCGCTGACCTTGATCGCCTGTGTCAGCAGCCCGCCGGGATTGTTGCGCAGGTCGAGCACGATGCCGGTGACCTTGTCGATCCCGCCTGCGTCCTCGATCGACTGCTTCAGCCCTTCCTCAAGGTTCGGATAGGTCTGGTCATTGAAGGTGGTGACGCGCGCGACGACAGTGCTGCCCTCAACCCGGGTCTTGACGGCCGTCAGCTTGATCGTGTCGCGCACGATGGTCACGTCGAAGGGCTCATCCGTGTCCTTGCGCGCGATGGTGATGATGATTTCCGACCCGACCGGCCCGCGCATCTTTTCGACGGCCTCGTCCAGTGTCAGCCCCTGCACGCTTTCGCCGTCCACATGGGTGATGAAATCGCCGGCCAGAATGCCTGCCTCGGCCGCTGGGGTGCCGTCGATGGGCGAGACAACCTTGACGAAGCCTTCCTCCTGCGTGACCTCGATGCCGAGGCCGCCGAATTCGCCGCGCGTCTGCACGCGCATGTCGTCGAAGTCCTTCTTCGCCAGATAGCTTGAATGCGGGTCGAGCGAGGTCAGCATGCCGTTGATCGCCGCCTCGATCAGCTTGGCCTCGTCGACGGGTTCGACGTACTGCGCGCGGATGCGTTCGAAGATGTCGCCGAACAGGTCCAGCTGCTCGTAGACCGATGCGGGCTTGCCCGCAGCTTCCTGCGCGACAAGGGGGCCTGCGACCTGCGTGGTCATCACGGCACCCGCGACGGTGCCGCCCAGCACGGCCATCACGATTTTCTTCATCGGCATGCTATCCCCTTGTCTCGCTGAACCATGGCGCCGGATCCACCGGGTCATCGCCTTGTCGCAGCTCAATGTAAAGCGTCTCTGTCCGTTCGCCGCCGGTCTCCGTCCTGTCCGCCGACGCGGCTTCGCCGGGGGGCATCAGCCCGACCGGCGCACCCGCGCCCAGCACGTCGCCGGTTTCTCCATATACGGTGCCGAGGCCCGCGAGTATCAGCAGATAGCCCTCGGCGGGCTCCAGGATCATCACATTTCCGTAGTCGAGCAACGGTCCGCGGTAGCGGATCGTGGCGGGCCAGGGCGTCGTGACAAGCGCCTCGGCCGTGGCAGCGACGATCAGGCCGGGCCGGACGATGCCCGCGGCATCGGCTTCGCCAGCGCGGTAGAGAAGGCGGCCGAGGACGGGCAGGGCAAGGCTGCCCATCGCCCCGGCAAAGTCCTCGCGCGGCGGGCCGATATCGGTTTCCATGCCGACGATGCCGGTGGCGAAGGCGTCCAGCGTATCGGCATCGGCGACCAGGGCCTGCAGTTCCTCGGGGTCTTCCAGAAACCGGCGGGGCAGGTCGGTGCGGTCCTGGATCGCCTGCGCCAGCGCGGTCCGCGCGGCCTGCGCGGCGACCAGACCGTTCTGCAGCATCCCCGCCACCTCGGTCTGCAGCGCGCGCAGCGTCCGGACCTCGCGCAGGTCGGTGCCCAGCGCGTCCGCCTCGGACTGGAGCGCAGGGGCGACGGCGGACAGCAGCATGGCCGAGCGGACCGTGCTTTCGGGGCCGTCCGGATGCAGAAGCAGCAACGGATCGGCGCTGCGCCCGAGCGACGTCATGGCCCCCAGCACGCGCGAAATCCGGTCGCGGCGGGCGTCGAAGGCGGCGGCGATCTCGCCCTCGCGGATCGCGGCGCGGCGCAGACTGTCGCGCATGACGGCCAGACCGCGTTCATAGGCGCTGATCGTCGTGGTCAGGGCCGCGATGCGGTCCTTCTGGCCCTCGGCCGCCTGCAGGGCCGTGATCGCGTCGCGCAGGGCCGCCGCCGCATCCGCCGCATCGGTCGCCGGATCGGCGGCGCGCAGCGGTGCGGCGAGGCAGATCAGTGCGGCAAGGCAGATCAGGGCCGCGCGGGGGGTCATCGGTCGATCAGGCTGACGCCGGTCATCTGGGGCGGTTTCGGCAGGCCCATCAGGTCCAGGATCGTGGGCGCAAGATCGGCTAGCCGCCCGTCGCGCAGGCGCGCGCCCGACGGGCCGCCGACCAGGATCACCGGCACCGGGTTCGTCGTGTGCGACGTGTGCGGCCCGCCCGTCACCGGGTCGATCATCGTTTCACAGTTGCCGTGATCCGCGCAGACCACCATCGCGCCGCCCGCCGCCGTCAGCGCCGCCAGCACCCGCGCCAGCCCCCGGTCCACTGCTTCCACGGCAGCGATGGCAGCGGGCAGGATGCCGGTATGGCCGACCATGTCGGGGTTGGCATAGTTCACGACGATCAGGTCGTAGCCCGCGCCGATGGCCGCGACGAACCGGTCCGTCACCTCGGCCGACGACATTTCGGGCTGCAGGTCATAGGTCGCCACCTTGGGCGACTGCGCCATGTAGCGGTCCTCGCCCGGTTCCGGGGTTTCCTTGCCGCCGTTCAGGAAGAAGGTGACATGCGGATATTTCTCGGTCTCGGCCAGCCGGAACTGCCGGAGGCCGCGCGCCGCGACCCATGATCCGAGCGTGTTGACGACCTGCGTCTTGGGATACGCCGACGTCATGTAGGCGTTGTGCGCCGTGGAATAATCCACCATCCCCAGCATGACGCCCCACGCCGGACGCCGCCCGGCGTCAAAACCGGTGAACCCCGGATCGCCCAGCGCCGACAGAATCTCGCGCGCGCGGTCCGCCCGGAAATTCAGGCAGAAGAACCCGTCGCCGTCCTTCGCCCCCGCATAATCCCCCACAACCGTTGCCGCGATGAACTCATCGTTCTCGCCGCGCGCATAGGCCTCGGCCACCGCGCTGCCGGCCGTTGCCGCATGAAGCCCCTCGCCCCGCACCATCGCCCGATAGGCCGCAGCCACCCGTTCCCAGCGGTTGTCGCGGTCCATCGCGTAATAGCGCCCGATCAGCGTGCCGATCTTTGCTCCCGGCGGCATCTGGCCCGTCAGCGCCGCGATGAAGCCGCCTGCCGAGGTCGGGGCGACGTCGCGCCCGTCGGTGATCGCATGCAGCACCACCGGCACGCCCGCCTCGGCCACCGCCCGCACCGCCGCGACGATGTGGCTTATGTGCCCGTGCACCCCGCCGTCCGACACCAGTCCCATCAGATGTGCCGTCCCGCCGGTCGCCTTCATCCGCGCGATGAACCCCGTCAGCGCCTCGTTCCGCAGGAACGATCCGTCCTCGATGGCGAGGTCGATCTGGCCCAGATCCATCGCCACCACCCGCCCCGCCCCGATGTTCGTGTGCCCGACCTCGGAATTGCCCATCTGCCCCGTCGGCAGCCCGACATCGCGGCCATGCGTCACCAGCGTCGCGTTCGGGCAGGTCGCCATCAGGCCGTTATAGGCAGGCAGGGACGCCAGCGCGACCGCGTTGCCCTCCCGCTCAGGCCGCAGGCCCCAGCCGTCGAGGATGCAGAGCACGACAGGTTTCGGCGCGGCGTTCTGGGCGGTCATCAGAGGCTCCGTCCTTGGATCGCGCCCCTTCTAGGATGTGCTGCGGGGCAGGGCAACCGGTGGGGCAGGTCCGGACTGCCATCCATCGTCATCGGACGACTCGCCGCCCCCGCCCTCCGCAGAAAATCGATTGGCGCATCAACGACCAAAACCTTAACACATCCCTAAAATGCGCCTGCAACCTATTGATTTCATTGACTCCTAAAACGGTCCCGACTCGGGACCGCCGCCGAACCGCCCTTGACCGCCCCGCCCCCCTCGGCTACCCCGCACGCCGACCCGTCCTCCCGAAAGGCCCGATCATGGCGCATCCGTCCCTCCTCATCCTGCCCGGCGACGGAATCGGCCCCGAGGTGATGGCCGAGGTGCGGCGGATCATCACATGGATGGGCGACAAGCGGGGCATCCGGTTCAGCGTGTCGGAGGACCTTGTCGGCGGCGCCGCCTATGACGTCCACGGCGTGCCCCTGTCGGACGCGACGATGGCCGCGGCCCAGGGTGCGGACGCGGTGCTTCTGGGTGCCGTGGGCGGGCCGAAATACGATGCGCTCGATTTCTCGGTCAAACCCGAACGCGGCCTGCTGCGGCTGCGCAAGGAGATGGACCTCTTCGCCAACCTCCGCCCGGCCCAGTGCTTCGACGCGCTGGCGGATTTCTCGAGCCTCAAGAAGGATGTCGTCGCGGGCCTCGACATCATGATCGTCCGCGAGCTGACAGGCGGCGTCTATTTCGGCGAACCGCGGGGCATCTTTCCGGACAACGAGGGCGGCCGCGTCGGCATCAACACCCAGCGCTACACCACCAACGAAATCCGCCGCGTCGCGCGGGCAGCGTTCGAGCTGGCGCGTCGGCGGGGCAACAAGGTCTGCTCGATGGAGAAGGCCAATGTGATGGAGTCGGGCATCCTCTGGCGCGAGGAGGTGCAATGGGTGCACGACAACGAATACCCCGATGTAACTCTGTCACACATGTACGCGGACAACGGCGCGATGCAGCTGGTCCGCTGGCCGAAGCAGTTCGACGTGATCGTGACCGACAACCTGTTCGGCGACGTGCTGTCCGACTGCGCGGCGATGCTGACCGGGTCGCTGGGGATGCTGCCGTCCGCCAGCCTCGGCGCGCCGATGGCGAACGGGCGGCCGAAGGCGCTGTATGAACCGGTGCACGGGTCCGCCCCCGACATCGCGGGCACGGGCAAGGCGAATCCGATCGCCTGCATCCTGAGCTTCGCGATGGCGCTGCGCTATTCCTTCGACCTGAAGGACGAGGCGGCGCGGGTCGAGGCGGCGGTGGAGCAGGTGCTGGCGGACGGGGTGCGGACGGCGGACCTGATGGGGCCGGACGGCGGCACGCCGGTCACCACGGCGGGCATGGGCGACGCGGTTCTGGCGGCGCTGGATGCCTCGGTCTGAGACCGGTCAGAGACGCTTGACGACGCGGAGCGCCTCGCCCTGGGCGGCGATGCGGGGCAGGGCGTCGGCGATGGGTTCATAGACGACGGCCATGTGATGGCCGCTGGCGTGGATCAGCCGCCCGGCCCCGGCGGCCATTGCGACATGGCCTTTCCAGAAGAAGAGATCGCCGCGCCGGTAGGCGGAACCCTCGGGCAGCGCGGTGCCGATGGCAACCTCCTGCAGCCCCGTGTCCCCGGGGCAGGGAATGCCGCAGGCGAGGAGCGCGGCCTGCACCAGACCGGAACAGTCGAGCCCGCCACGGCTGTTGCCGCCCCAGAGATAGGGCGTTCCGAGCAGGCTTTCGGCGACGGCGACGGGATCGGTCGCCCAGTCGCCGAGGGCGCGGACATGAACGCGCGGGACATAGAGGCCGTCGATGGTCTCGGCAAAGCGGGGATGCTCGAACGCGGTCAGGCAGAGATGCGCGCCGATGCTGAGGGCGGCCTGTTCGGGGCTTTTCAGGTCGGGCGCGGAATAAAGATGCGTGGCGGGGGCCGAGACCCAGTGCGTCACCGGTCGCGCAGGGCCGAGCGCTGAGGCCGCGACATAGCCGCAATAGCCGTCCTTCTGGGACTGGACGAAGGCGAAGTCGTCACGGATTTCGAGCACGAGCAGGTGGTCGCCCATGATGAGCTGGCGGTCGCGCGCGCCATCGGGTTCGGCCAGCAGATCGGTCAGGGGCACCGCGATGCGGGCGTGGTCGCCCTCGGTGTAGCGCTTGGCGAGGACCTGGCCCTGCAGCGAGACATGGGCGACGCGGCCGTTCGAAGGGGTGAGGCGGCGGTCCATCAGAACCTCATCAGCGCGGGCAGCGCATCAAGCACGGCGCGTGCACCCTGGCCGACGCCGCCCTTGGGGCGGGCGGGCGCTGCCACGGGCTGCCAGCCGTAGATGTCGAAATGCACATAGGCGGGTGTGGCGGTGACAAAGCGGCGCAGGAACAGGGCGGCGGTGACGGACCCGGCCATGCCGCCCGAGGGCGCATTGTCGAGGTCGGCGATGCCGGGTTCGATCATGGACTCGTACGGGTCCCAGAACGGCATTCTCCACAGGGGATCGGCGACGCGGCTGCCTGCGGCGGACAGCGATGGCGGCGACGCGGTCGTCGTCGCAGTAGAAGGGCGCAAGGTCCGGCCCGACGGCGGTGCGGGCGGCCCCGGTCAGTGTGGCCATCGAGACGATCAGGTCCGGCGCGCCTTCGTCGGCAAGGGTCAGGGCATCGGCCAGGATCAGGCGACCCTCGGCATCGGTGTTGTTGATCTCGACCGTCAGGCCCTTGCGGCTGGTCAGGATATCCTGCGGGCGGAAGGCGTTGCCCGCGACAGAGTTCTCGACGGCGGGGATGAGCAGGCGCAGACGCAGAGGCAGGTCCAGCGCCATGATGCTGCGGGCGAGGCCGAGGGCGGTCGCGGCCCCGCCCATGTCCTTCTTCATCAGTCCCATGCCTGCGGCGGGCTTCAGGTCCAGCCCGCCGGTGTCGAAGCAGACGCCTTTGCCGACAAGGGTCAGGCGCGGCCCGGTGCTGCCCCAGGTCAGGTCGATCAGGCGCGGCGCGCGGGGGCTGGCGCGGCCGACGGCGTGGATCATCGGGAAGCCGGGCAGCAGGTCGTCGCCCTGCGTCACCGCGATCTGCGCGCCGAAATCTGCTGCGACAGCGCGGACCGCCGCCTCGATCTCGTCCGGCCCCATGTCCGATGCGGGCGTGTTGATCAGCTCGCGTGTCAGCGCCTCGGAGGCCGCGATTTCTTCGATCCGCTTGACGTCAACACCGTGCGGGGCTTTCAGGCGGGCCTTTGGGGCCGTGGCAGTTTTGTAGCGGGTGAAGCGATAGGACGCGAGCAGCCAGCCGAGCGCCGTTTCGTCGGGCGTAAAGGCGGCTGACGGTCCGTCGAGATGCCAGGTGCCGTCCGGCAGGTCGGCAACGGCCCTGGCGACGTGGAACCGGCCCCTGATGCGGGCTGCGGCGGACCCGAGGCCGAAGACGGCCCCGGATGGTGCCCCGCCTTCGCCCGGCAGAAGGACCAGCTGGCCGAGGGTCGCCTTGAACCCGATCGCCACAAGCCAGGTACGCTGATCGGGCGTCACGGCGTCCAGAAATCCGGCCAGCCCGTCGTCATCCACCAGATGGAGCGGGCGCGAAGCCGCGTCAGCCGGAGCGAAGCCTGTCGTCATGTCCGGTCAGTCCTTCGGCTCGGTCGGAATTGGTTTCGGCAACCCTAGCGGCTGCCCGGCCAGCCGCAAGGGTGACAGCGGACCGGAACCGAGGGGCACCCCGGCCCCCCCGGCGGATGCGGGTGGGGGTGCGGGAAGAAACCGCTCGAATTCGACGGATCATGCGGCTAACACGGGGGCGAGCGAAACCACGGGACAGACCGGATGGACCTTGCACGGCCGCTGCCGAGCTATCTGATACAGCGCTTTCACGGCTGGCGCGCCACGACCTATGCGGAAAACCGCGCCTGGTACAAACGTCTGGCCGAAGACGGCCAGCGCCCGCGCGCGATGGTGATTTCCTGCTGCGACAGCCGGGTGCATGTCACGTCGATCTTCGGCGCGGATCAGGGTGAGTTCTTCATTCACCGCAACATTGCCAATCTGGTGCCGCCCTATAATCCGGACAACGAATACCATGGCACCTCGGCTGCCATCGAGTTTGCGGTGGCGGAGCTGAAGGTCGCGCATCTGATCGTGCTGGGGCATTCCAACTGCGGCGGGGTGAACCGCTGCCATGACATCTGCCGGGGGCATATGCCGGTGACGACGACGGCCAGCTTCGTCGGCCGCTGGATGGACATTCTGCGCCCCGGATATGAGCGTGTGAAGGACATTCCGGACGACATGGAACGCCGCGTTGCGCTGGAAAAACAGGCGGTGCTGGTCAGCCTGGAGAACCTGATGACCTTTCCCTTCGTCAAGGCAGCGGTCGAGGCGGACGAGATGACGCTGCACGGGCTCTGGACGGATACCGGCGGGGGCGAACTGCGGCAGTATCAGCCGGAGGACGGACAGTTCGTCGAGGTGTGACGGGCGGGCATCGGCCCGGCGGGCGCAAACCTTCCCTTAACCAGAATCGCGCAACCCTCGGGCATGTCCAGGGATCATCTTGTCACGATGCGCCTTCCCGACGACCTTCTGGCGTCGCTGCGGGACGCCGCGCGGGCGGAGAGCTGCGCGCCCGCCGATCTGATCCGGCGGGCGTTGCGGGGGGCGCTGGCCGGCCGGTCCAGACAGCGCGGCCACAGCGTTGCGGACCTGCGGCAAGCGGCCATGGATGCCTGCGGCTGGGCGGATATGCAGGCAAGGCTGCGGGCGATGGGCTTCATGCTGCGGGCGGACAGCACGGGCGTCGAGGTCAGGCTGCACAGCTGGCCGGTGGATCGGCCGCTGATGACGGCGGCGGCCGCAGGGCTGGACGTGACCGACCTGACGCTGCGGTTCGGATGCGGGTTTCCGGGGTTTGCAGGCGTCGGCTTCGGGCGTCCGGGGGCGGGTTCAGCGGGGTCGGTCCACGGGCAAACGACTGGCACTACGGCGAGGAACAGGGCGCACAATGCGGACCGGGACATGCCGGGTGCGGTTGCGCCGCCCGACCGTGTCTGGCCGGGGGCTGCTGACGCGCTGCGCAAAGCCGGCGAGGCTGCGGTGCGCCGCGCGGCCTGACAGGGTGCGCGGTTCCGCGCTTTCGGCCTGTTGCCTTCGATGCGGATGGACCAGACTGAACCGCATCAGCGGAGGTCCCGAATGAAGATCGAACCCTTCGGCGTCGAAATCTGGATGAACGCGCATGAGACCACCTGCGCGTTCAACCTGGCCGAGACCTGCGTGCATTCGATGACCATCGGCGAGTTGCTGGCACTGACGGGCCGCAACGACACGGCGCTGTCGGAATTGCTGCCGATGCGGATGACCTATGGTTCCATCGAGGGGTCCGACCGGCTGCGCGACGCGGTCACAGGGCTTTATGCGCGGCAGGCGCGGGAGAACGTGATCGTCACGCATGGGACCGTCGGCGCGAACGATCTTGTGCACCGGGCGATGGTGTCCGCCGGGGACAGGGTGGTGTCCATCGTGCCGACCTATCAGCAGCATACGGCGATTCCGGCGAGCCTTGGGGCGGAGGTGGCGGAACTTCGGCTGCGGGCGGAGGATGGCTACCTGCCGGACCTTGCCGCGCTGCGGCGGCTGGTGACGCCGGGAACGCGGCTGCTGACGCTGACGAACCCGAACAACCCCACGGGGTCGCTGATGCCGCGCGGCGATGATGGACGAGGTGGTCGCCATCGCGCGGGAAGCGGGGGCATGGCTGCTGGCGGATGAAGTCTACCGGGGGACCGAGCAGGAGGGGACGGTGATAACGCCGTCCTTCGCCGACCTCTACGAGCTGGGCATCGGGACGGCGGGCATGTCGAAGGCATTCTCTCTGGCCGGTCTGCGGCTGGGCTGGATCGCCGCCCCGCGCGAGGTGATCGAGGCTGTCAGCATCCACCGGGACTATACGACGATCAGTGTGGGGATGATCGACGACCATTTCGCCGGGCTGGCGCTGGAGAATGCGTCCAAGGTTCTGGCGCGCAGCCGGGGGATCGTGCGGACCAATCTGGCGATCCTCGACGGTTGGGTGCACGCCACGCCGGGGGTTTCCTATGTGAAGCCGCAGGCGGGTACGACGGCAATGCTGGCCTATGGGCTGGAGATGCCGTCCCGCGAATTCTGCACGCGGCTGCTGGCGGATACCGGCGTGATGTTCGTTCCGGGCGATGTCTTCGGGATCGAGGGGCATGTGCGGATAGGCTATGCCTGCGCGACGGATGTGCTGCGGGAAGGGCTGGCGCGGACGGGGGCGTGGATGGCGGGGCAGGGTTAACCGCCGCCTAACCGGGAAGCCGGCTTTCTTCAAGGAACGGTTGACCCGCGACTAGTGGGTTGACCGCTTGTCCGCGCTTTGCGCGACTTCGCTTGGGGGGCCGGGATGATTGACGCGAAATTCCCGCTGGAACTGCCGGAACTCTCCTCCGATCCGCGCGCGATGTTGCGGCTGCACGGATTCCGGACTTTCGCTGCTTGCACGAAGTTTGGGGCAATAACCGCGAAAGCCGTCCCTGGTCGCGTGGTTCGGTAAATGATGGCGAGTTTGCTGTCGTGGGCGATGAACCTCGCTGGCGCAATAGAGTTAGGAATGTAGCCCTTCGGCCTCTATCGTCGCTCCGGTATCCATTTCTTGGGATTTCCGATGACTGATCCTGTTCAACCCAATGTCGAGCTTCTTCGTGACTTGCGCAGGCTCAGGATCGACGGATCGGATATGGTTATCGGCGCTCGCGCTTTTGACGTGCTGGCCTATCTCGATTCGAATGCAGGCCGGGTGGTGACCAAGGCGGAACTGCTGGAAAACGTCTGGGCCGATCTGAACGTCGAGGAAAGCAACCTGACCGTCCAGATCGCCGCGCTGCGCAAGCTGATCGGGGCGCGGGCCATCGCGACGGTGCCGGGTGTCGGATATCAGTTGACCCTTTCCGCCAAAGCCCCGGCAGAGCCGCCCAAAGCGCTGCCGCTGCCGGACAAGCCCTCGCTCGCGGTGCTGCCGTTTGCCAACCTGACAGGCGATGCAACGCAAGGACTATCTCGTCGATGGGATCGTCAGTGACCTGATCTCGGCGCTGTCGTGCATCCGGGCCTTCTTTGTCATCGCTGCCAGTTCCACGTTCACGCTCAAGGGAAAGGCCATCGACCTTGCGGATGTCGGGCGGCAACTTGGCGTCCGCTACATTGTCGAGGGCGGCATTCAGCAGGCGGGCGACAGTCTGCGGATCAATGTCCAGCTGGTCGAGGCGGAAACCGGGCATCTGATCTGGAGCCAGCGCTTTACCGGCCCGCTTGCCCAGATTTTCGAGCTGCAGGATTCTGTGGTCGCGGCCACCGCCTCGGCCATCGAGCCCAGCGTGCTGACCGCCGAGGCGCTGCGCGCCGACAGAAAGCCCACGACCAGCCTGACCGCCTATGACCTGTGTCTGCGGGCTACCCCGGCCTCGATCCGCCTGTCCGATGCCGCCGCGTTCCATGCCGCGCGCGATCAGTTGCGCCAGGCGCTCGCCCTCGATCCGCACTATGTTCATGCCAAGGGCTTGCTGTGCGGCCTGCATATCAGCGCCCTCTCGGTTCGGGCAATCACCTTTGCCGAGGCGCGGTCCTGCCTTCCGCTGGCCGAGGAGATCCTGGCGGACGACCGGATCGTTGATCCCCAGGCCATTTGCGATGCGGGCTTTGCCTTGGCCTATTTTGGCGGCCAACAGCAGCGCGGGGTCAGTGCCTTGCGCCGCGCGGTGGCGCTCAACCCGAATTCCTCTCTCATCCTGATGACCTCGGGCTGGGTGCATCGCTATGTCGGCGAGAATTGCCACCGCCGAGGAGCATTTTCTTCGGGCCATTCGCCTGAACCCGATTGACCCCAACATCGGCTTGACGCGGTCCGGCCTTGCCCAACTGATGTACCTGCGCGGCGACTATGAGGCGGCGATCCAGATGCTGGAACGCGCCCTGGCAGAGCAACCGGGCTCGTTTGCGGCCCTTATGGGGCTGGTGGTCGCCTGCTGGAAGACGGGGCGCATCGCTGAAGCGCGCCGCTACGCCGAAGTCTTGCGCGCCTCGGTGCCTGATCTGTCCATCTCGGGTTTCCTGCAAGATTCGCCTGTCAGGATCGCAGCATGGCGTCAGGATGTTGAAGATGCATTTCGTGCGTTGGGGGTGCCGGAGTGACCCGGGACCCGGCACAGACGGTCGTCATCCTGCCCGCCGAGCGCGCGGTGCAGATCGACGGCGAGACCCGGCAGATCGGCGCGCGGGCCTTCGACGTGCTGGCCTATCTTGATGCGCATTCCGGCCGGGTGGTGACCAAGGCGGAACTGCTGGAGCATGTCTGGGCCGATCTGAACGTCGAGGAAAGCAACCTGACCGTCCAGATCGCCGCACTGCGCAAGCTGATCGGGGCGCGTGCCATCGCGACGGTGCCGGGTGTGGGCTATCAGCTGACGCTGGCGGCCAGAGCACCGGCAGAGCCGCCGAACGCGCTGCCACTGCCGGACAAACCCTCGCTCGCGGTGCTGCCCTTCGCCAATCTGACGGGTGATGCGGGCAAGGACTATCTGGTGGACGGGATCGTGGCCGACCTGATCGCCGCGCTGTCGCGCATCCCGGTCTTCTTCGTGATTGCCGCGTCCTCGACCTTCACGTTCAAGGGCCGCTCCGTCGATCTGGCCGAGGTCGGACAGCAGCTTGGTGTGCGCTACATCCTTGAAGGCAGCATCCAGCAGGCGGGCGACCGGCTGCGCATCAACACGCAACTGGTCGAGGCGGCGACAGGCCACATGATCTGGTCGAACCGCTTTTCCGGGACGCTGGCCGAGATTTTCGAATTGCAGGACGCTGTCACGGAACAGGTTGCTGCCGCCATCGAGCCAAACGTGATCCTTGCCGAGTCGCGTCGCGCCAGCGCCAAGCCCACAACCGACCTCAGCGCCTACGATCTTTGCCTGCAGGCCCTGCCAATGGTGCATCGCTTGCGGGATTTCGACAGCTTTGTCGCGGCGCGGACGCTGCTGGAACGCGCGCTGACGCTGGACCCCGGCTATACCCATGCCAAGGCGCTGATCTGCCGGCTGACCGATGGCCGCGCGCTCGGAACGCTGGCTGAGCATGGAAGAGGCTGCCCGCTGCCTGCCGCTTGCCGAAGACGTGGTGACCGACCACCGCAACGACGCGATGGCCTTGGCCTTCGCCGGCATTGCAATCGCGTTTCTTGGGAAGACAGCAGCAGCGGGGGCTGCATATCCTGCAGCAGGCTTATGCGATGAACCCGAATTCCAGCCATGTGCTCTACGCGCTCGGGCTGGGTTCACAGCTATGTCGGTGACGACGTCACGGCGATCGACCACTTCAACCGGTCGCTCCGGATAAATCCGCTGGACCCGATGGTTGGCCAGATCCGCTGCGGTCTGGGCGGCGCCTTGCTGGCTATTGGGGCGGACTGAAGAAAGTGTTGCGACGCTGGAGACAGGCCCTGGTCGAGGCGCCCGAATACACCGCCAGCTGGATGGGCCTGGCAATTGGATACTTGCGAACTGGGTCGGGTCGACGAGGCGAAGGCAGTTCGGCCAAAAACTCCTTGCAGCGAGAGCCGGGCATGACAATTGCAGCGAACCATGCAAGCCTCGCCCTACACGGCGCCAGTCGATGCGGGGCATCATTGAACGTGGCCTGCGCGGTACCGGCATACCGGAGTGATCAGCGCAGCAGCAAGAGCCGTGTCAACAGCGCGGCGCGCCTCTTCGCGGCGGGCATGTGCCATCAGGATTTCCTCGGGCGCGCGGCGGGCGGCTCTGCGGCGGGCATGTTCCGTGGTGGCGCGGCCCAGAGCGCTGCAAGCGGTCTGAAACAGGGCGATCAACCGCGCAAGAACGGTCGCAATCTTCCCCGCGCCGGTGACTGACTGCGAGTGGCTGATGGAAAGGTCTGTCATGGTCTGTTCCTCCGGTCCTGGTTGACCAGACAAACCTGTCAGACGAGGGCCATTGATGTCCTGAAACCGTCCGAAACCTTCCGATATTCCTTCCGAAAAGTTCCAAATCCACGCGGCGACCGCATCGCGTTGTTTGCCGACCATGGCACGAGTGACCGACTGATCACTGACCAGCCCGCTACTGAGCCTGATCAAGATCGGTGCCGCCATCTTTCGCGACGCCCGCGCCGTCACCTTCCATCCGGCCTAGGTGTTCAGTCACTGCTCTTCGGTATTGTCTGCGCTACTGAGGCTCGAAGCGGACGCTGGCTTCGAGGTGACCGACCGTCTGCTATGGGCCGATATCGGATGAGGACGACGGCGCGGTGATCGAGGACTGGCCGGACGAACGGGCGGGCTGACGATACCTCAGCCCTTCTTCAGCACCCGGTTGCCCAGCACTTCGGCGATCTGGACCGCGTTCAGCGCCGCGCCCTTGCGCAGGTTGTCGGACACGATCCACATCGACAGGCCGTTGTCGATCGTGCTGTCCTGCCGGATGCGGCTGACATAGGTGGCGTAGTCGCCGACGCATTCGATCGGGGTGATGTAGCCGCCGGGTTCGCGCTTATCGACGACCATGATGCCCGGCGCCTCGCGCAGGATGTCGGTCGCTTCCTCCCAGTCGAGGAATTCCTCGAACTCGATGTTCACCGATTCCGAATGGCCGACGAAGACCGGCACGCGCACGCAGGTCGCCGTGACCTTGATCGACTTGTCGAGGATCTTCTTGGTCTCGGCGACCATCTTCCATTCTTCCTTGGTGAAGCCGTCGTCGAGGAAGACGTCGATCTGCGGGATCACGTTGAAGGCGATCTGCTTCTGGAACTTCCTCGGCGGCACGTGGGCGGTCGGGTTGTAGATCGCCTTGGTCTGGTCCCAGAGCTCGTCGATGCCTTCCTTGCCCGCGCCCGAGACGGACTGATAGGTGCTGACGACGACCCGCTTGATGCGCGCGCGGTCATGCAGCGGCTTCAGCGCCACGACCATCTGCGCGGTCGAGCAGTTCGGGTTGGCGATGATGTTCTTCCTGGCATAGCCCATGATCGCGTCGGCGTTCACTTCCGGCACGATCAGCGGCACGTCGGGGTCGTAGCGATAGAGCGAGGAGTTATCGATGACGACGCAGCCTGCCGCGGCGGCCTTCGGCGCGTAGATTTTCGTCGCGTCGGAGCCGACGGCGAACAGCGCGATGTCCCAGCCGGTGAAGTCGAAGGTGTCGAGGTCCTTGGTCTTCAGGGTCTTGTCGCCGAAGCTGATTTCGCTGCCCAGCGACTTGCGGCAGGCAAGCGCCGCGATCTCGTCGACCGGGAATTCCCGTTCGGCGAGGATGTTCAGCATTTCGCGGCCCACGTTTCCGGTGGCGCCGGCGACAACGACACGATAGCCCATCTGGCCTGTCTCCCGACGATCAACCGGGGGCCGCATAACGGAAAGGCGGGGGCGGGGGAAGGGGCAGGCCGACGGTATCACCAATGGTGATGGCGGTCACAGCAGCCGGATGCGCGGGTCACGGGTGGCGAGGGCTTCGACAAAGCGTCGTTCGGCAGGGAAATCATGCGGCACCTGATCGGCGGTGCGGCTGCCGGTCAGCGACAGCGAGGCGAAGAAGTCGAAGCCGTAGAGGTCGAGCCGGGCAAGGCCGCTGCCGCGCCAGCAGGTCGATCATCATCAGGCCGGTGGTGGGCGGCGCGCCCAGAGTCGGCGGCAAGGGCGCGCGATGTCGCGGCAGGGGATGAAGGTAGAAGCCGGGCGAGGTGGCGACGCTGATAGGGCAGGCGTTTCCGCTTGGGCGACATCCAGAGGATGCGTTTCGGGCGGATGCGGTCGAGATCGGCGGCGGAGATGGAGGTCGCAAGCGCAAGCCAGTCGGTGCGGACTGCCATGCGTGCGGGTCGACGGGCATCGGCGCGCGGTTGATGCGGATGACGATGTCGGCGGTGTCGATGGCATGGCCGGAGTTCCCCTGTGACAGCGACCTGGCGTTGCCGACAAGGGCGACGCTGCGCCCCTCAAGTTCGCGCAGAATGGCCTCCGGCGCGACGGACCGGCGGCCAAGTGCGGTTTCGCTTCGGAAGGCGCGGGCGATGTGAAAGGTCAGGCGGCCGGACATCCGTGCGCCTTAGCATGGGCCGCGCGGGAGTGGCAGCATATCCCTTGTGACATCTGGCAGGATTCTGCCAGATAGGCCGGTGCATGGACCCGACCTGATCGTCACCAATTTCAACCCGCGGTTCACCGGCGTATCCGCCACGGCGGCGGCGGTGACGCAGGCGCTGTCGCGGCGGTACGATCTGCGGCTGGCGGGGCAACCGCTGCCGGGTCTCGGTGATCCCGTGACGTTCCGCGACGCGATCCGCCTGACGCGGACGGGACCGCAGCACCGCCCCTTCACGATCTGGCATGTGCGGCGGAACGCCGAGATGCAGGCGGCGATCTTCGCGCGCGACGTGCTCCGCCTGCGGATGCGCATCGTCTTCACCTCGGCGGCGCAGCGGCGGCACTCGGCCTGGCCGCGCTGGCTGATCGGACGGATGGACGCGGTGATCGCCACGACGGACGAATCGGCAGGGTTTGTGCCGAACGTATGGGCGGTGGTGCCGCACGGGGTGGACTGCGATGCCTTCCGCCCGGCGGCGGACCGGGCGGCGGCCTGGGCGACGACGGGGTTTCCGGGTGGGCGGGGTGTGGCGGCCATCGGGCGGGTGCGTCCGGAAAAGGGAACGGACCTGTTCGTGCAGGCGATGATCCGGGCGCTGCCGGGGCTGCCGGATGTGACGGCGCTGGTGATCGGGCTGACAAAACCGGGCGAGGCGGGGTTTCTGCAGGGCCTGAAGGACCAGGTGGCGCAGGCCGGGCTGACGGGGCGCATCCTGTTTCCGGGGGAAATCGCGCCGGACCGGCTGCGGGCGCTGATCCCGGGCCTGAGCCTGCTGGTCGCCCTGCCACGCTACGAAGGCTACGGCCTGACGCCGCTGGAGGCGATGGCCTCGGGTGTGCCGGTGGTGGCCAGCGATGCGGGGCATTTCCGGGCGTTTCTGGGACAGAACGAGGCGGGGCGGATCGTGGAGGTCGGGGACGCCGGTGCGGCGGCAGGGGCGGTGACGGCGATCCTGTCGGACCGGGGCCTGCACGGCAGGCTGGCGCAGGACGCGCGCAGGCGCGCGGAAACAGGGTTCGGCATCGAAACCGAGGCGTCGGGGATCGCGGCGGTCTACGAACGCCTCTGGGCGGAATAGCCGCGCGGCAGGGGCGAAAATGGCTGGGGCAACCCCCAGCCTGAACTGGCCGAATCCCTTACACCATGCTAAACCTAGTGGCATGAACGCTCCTGCCCCCAATATGCGCCCGCCTGCGCGCCCAGTTATCCGTGCGTTGGATGAGGCTGCGGTCAATCGCATCGCGGCGGGCGAGGTCGTTGAACGCCCCGCGAGCGCGGTCAAGGAGCTGGTCGAGAACGCCCTCGATGCCGGGGCGACCCGCATCTCGGTCGCCTTTGCCGACGGCGGCAAGACCCTGATCCGCGTCACGGATGACGGCTGCGGCGATGACCGCCGCCGACCTGCCGCTGGCGGTGGCGCGCCATGCGACGTCCAAGATCGACGGGTCGGACCTGACGGATATCCGGTCGTTCGGGTTCCGGGGCGAGGCGCTGGCCTCGCTTGGGGCGGTCGGGCGCCTGACGCTGACCAGCCGCGCGCTGGGCGAAGATGCGGCCACGCTGACCGTCGATGGCGGGCGCATGTCGCCCGTGCGCCCTGTCGCACTGAAGCGCGGCACCGTGGTGGACCTGCGCGACATCTTCTATGCCACGCCCGCCCGGCTGAAATTCCTGCGCACCGACCGGGCCGAGGCGCAGGCGATCGGCGACGTGATGCGCAGGCTGGCGATGGCGGCCCCGCATGTCGGCTTCACGCTGGCCGACCAGACCGGCGGCGACGACCGGACGATCCTGCGCGCGGATGCGGAGGCGGACGACGGCCCGGACGCGCTGGCGCGTCGCCTGACCTGTATCCTTGGCGCCGAGTTCACGGCCAACTCCCTGCCCGTCGATGCGGTGCGCGACGGGCTGCGGCTGACCGGCTTTGCCGCCCTTCCGACCTATTCCCGCGGTGCCGCGGTCGAGCAGTTCCTGTTCGTCAACGGGCGCCCCGTCCGCGACAAGCTGCTGACCGGTGCACTGCGCGCTGCCTATTTCGACTTCCTGTCGCGCGACCGGCACCCGGCGGCGGTGCTGAACCTGACCTGCGATCCCGAACTGGTCGATGTGAACGTGCATCCCGCCAAGGCAGAGGTGCGGTTCAGCGACCCCGCAGCTGCGCGGTCGCTGATCGTCACCGCGCTGCGGCAGGTGCTGGCCGAGGGCGCGCGGCGGGCGTCATCGACGGTGGGCGACGCGACGCTGGGCGCGATCCGGCCGGAACCGCGCATCTATCAGATGGACCGCCCCGGCCCGCGCGCACTGGCCGTGTCCCTTGCGGCGCAGGCCCCGATGACCGGATTTGCCGAACAGGCGACGACCTTTGCGCGCGTGGCCGAACCCGATCTGTCGGATGCGGACCGCCCGCTAGGTGCTGCCCGCGCGCAGGTGCACGGGAATTACATCATCGCGCAGACCGAGACCGGCATCGTGATCGTCGACCAGCACGCGGCGCATGAGCGGCTGGTCTATGAGCGCCTGAAGGCGCAGTTGGACGGCCACGGCATCGCCGCGCAGGCGCTGCTGATCCCAGACATCGTCGATCTGCCCCCCGCCGACGCGGCGCTGCTGCTGGATCATGCGACCGACCTGCACCGCCTCGGTCTGGCGGTCGAACCATTCGGCGGCAACGCGGTCGCGGTCCGTGAAACGCCGGCCATTCTGGGGCAGGTCGATGCTGCGGCGCTGCTGCGCGACATACTTGACGAACTGCACGATGCCGAGGCGTCGGCGCTGGTCCGGTCGCGCATCGACGCGATCCTGTCGCGCATGTCCTGCCACGGGTCGGTCCGGTCCGGCCGCCAGCTGCGCCCCGAGGAGATGAACGCGCTTTTGCGCGAGATGGAGGCGACGCCGGCCTCGGGCCAGTGCAACCACGGCAGACCGACCTATGTCAGCCTGGCGTTGTCCGACATCGAACGGCTGTTCGGACGGCGCTGACCCCCGGTCAGATCTTGAAGAACGGCTGCACCAGACGCGGCAGCAGGCTGCGGAACCGCAGCGGAGCCTCGGTTGCGGCAAGGCAGATGCAGTCCTGTCCCGCTTCGGCGACGGGCGTATGCTGGACGTCATCATCCGCAATCTCCACATCGCCGCGCGCGTAGCGCCCATCGGCATCACTGAACGCGCCCTGCAGGACCAGCGTCATCTCGCGCCCTTTGTGGCCGTGATCAGGCATCGCACCCCCCGCAGGAATATGCAGCAACCGGACCGTCGCACCCGACGCAACCGGCAGGATCGCCTGCTTGACCCCCATGCCGACCGACTTCCATTTCACTGCAGACAGATCGCCGCCCACATAGTCCTGCAGAGGCGACGGAAAGATGCCCTTGGCGCGGATCGGACGCTGGTCCCCGACCGGCTGCCCGGTGATGCGCGCCAGCGTCGCCTCGAAGCTGGACTCGGTGACGGTCGCCCCCTGCATCGCCTCCAGAACCTCGCCGCCGACCGCTTCGAAGCTGCCCAGCCGCGCCCGGCATTCATCGCACAGCGAAACATGGGTCGCCACGACCAGGCTGAACGCCTCGGGCAGTTCGCCGGTTGAATAGGCCATCAGCAGGTCGTCGGTCAGGTGGTGCCTGTATCGTGTCGGTCATCTCTTCAAACTCATGTCATGGCGCAGCCGGTCCAGTGCCAGGCGTATGCGCGATTTGATGGTGCCCAGCGGAAGGCCGGTTTCGATGGCGATCTCGCTGTGGCTCAGGTCGCCGTAGTAGGCGCGTTCGATCAGTTTTCTCTGTGCGTCGGGCAGGGCTGCAAGTGCTGCGCCGAGACGCGCCGTTTCCTGCTGGAAAGTCATTACATCAGCGTGGTCCGGTTCCGCCTGCGGGCCCCAGTCCAGGTCCTCGGGTTCCGCCCGCCGCGCCTTGCGCAGCGAATCGATCCGGCGGTTGCGCGCGATGGTGTAGATCCAGGTCGCCACGCTGGCGCGCGCCGGGTCGTAGAGATGCGCCTTGTTCCAGACCGTCGCCATCACGTCCTGCATGTGTTCCTCGGCATGTGCCGCGGATGCCCCTGCCTTCATCAGAAATGCCTTCACGCGCGGCGCATAGAACCGGAACAGCCCGGCAAATGCCGCCTGATCACGCTTGTCGCGCACCAGCAGCATCGCCTCGGCCCAGTCTGTCCCCTGCGTATCTACGCCCACAGACACCTTCTTTCCCGAAAACCTACGCTTCGCCGCGCGCGCCGCCGGACCGGGCGGTGTCTGTTTCAGCGGCCTGTCCAGAATCGTCAGAGCGTCGGTCACGGTCAACATGATGCTTCTACGACACGGGATAAAGAACGGATCACCACGTGCGCGTGCAACTTATGGCTAGGTTGATCCGAACCTGCGTCAGTCACGTAGACTGAAAGACGGCAGGGAAGGGCGTGTTTGAATGCTGACGGAACGGATGGGCCGGCCGCCAAGGCGGATCGCGGTCATCGGCGGTGGAATATCGGGCATGGCCGCCGCCCATCTTCTGGCACCCGACCACCATGTCACACTGATCGAAGCCGCGCCGCGGCTTGGCGGCCATGCCCGCACCGTCATCGCGGGCAAGCGCGACGATCAGCCGGTCGATACCGGCTTCATCGTCTTCAACCGCGTGAACTATCCGCTGCTGACGCAGCTTTTCACCGATCTCGACGTGCCTGTGGTCCCCTCGGACATGAGCTTCGGCGCGTCCATCGACGGCGGGCGCATCGAATACGGGCTGCGCAATCTCCGCGCTGTCTTTGCCCAGCGCCGGAATGTCTTCCGGCCTGAATTCATGCGGATGATCCGTGACATCCTGCGGTTCAACGCCCGCGCCGTCCGCGATGCCGACGATCCGACGATGACCATCGGCGACCTGCTGGAAAAGATCGGCACGGGCAACTGGTTCCGCGACTATTACATCGCGCCGCTGTCGGGTGCGATCTGGTCGACGCCGACGCGCGGCATCCTGTCGTTTCCGGCGCAGGCGCTGATCCGGTTCTTCGAGAACCATGCGCTCTTGGCCTACACCGGCCAGCACCAGTGGCTGACGGTGAAAGGCGGGTCGGTTGCCTATGTCACCCGGCTGGAGGCTGCGCTGCGGCGTGCGGGCGTGACGATCCGCATGTCTGCGCCCGTCGCCGCCGTGCGCCGGACTGCGCTGGGTGTCGAAATCCGCTGCGAAAACGCCGAATGGGAATGCTTTGACGAGGTCGTCTTCGCCAGCCATTCCGACGATGCGCTTGCCATGCTCTCCGATGCCTCGCACACCGAACGCGCCGCCCTGTCGTCCATCCGGTTTCAGCCGAACGAGGCGGTGCTGCACGCCGACACCTCGGTCATGCCGCGCCGCCGACTGGCCTGGGCCAGCTGGGTCTATGCCGAACAGAAAAACAAGCCCAGCGACCGGATCGACCTGACCTACTGGATGAACTCGCTGCAGCCGATCCCGCACGACGATCCGATGTTCGTCACGCTGAACTCTGCCCGGCCGATCCGGCAGGACCTGATCTATGACACGGTCACATTCCGCCACCCGGTCTACGATCTGGCGGCGCTGGCCGCGCAGTCGGACATAAGGGCGATGAACGGGACCGCGAACACCTGGTTCTGCGGGGCCTGGATGCGGCATGGCTTCCACGAGGACGGGTTCCAGAGCGCCGCCGATGTCGTGGCCGCGATGGCCGCCCGTCACGCGCCCGCGGTCGCCGCGTGACCGGAATCGACCACATCCGGGGTTCGACATTTCACGGTCGGCGCGGGGCGGTCGGAAATTCGTTCACCTATGGCATCGACTATGTCCTGACCGATGCCGACGCCGCGCCGCGCGGACCGCGGCTGTTTTCGCGCAACGCCCGTAACCTGATCTCGCTGCACGACAGTGATCACGGCGGCCCGCCCGGACAGGGCCGGGGCACTGTCTGGGTGCGCGACATCCTGACGGCGCACGGCATCGCGCTGCCCTGGCTGCGCATCGAGTTGCTGGCCCAGCCGCGCGTGCTGGGGCATGTGTTCAACCCGGTCAGCTTCTGGCTGTGCCGCGACGGGACGGGCGCGCTGCGTGCCGTGATCGCCGAGGTGACGAACACCTTCGGCGACCGTCATTCCTATCTGTGCCACCGCGACGATCTGGGGACGATCACGGCCGAAGACCGCATCGAAGCCACCAAGCTGCTGCACGTCTCGCCGTTCCAGCCGGTCGAGGGTCGCTATGAGTTCCGTTTCGACATCCGCGACGACAGGCTGAACATCCGTATCGACTATGACACGCCGGGCGGCGGTGTGCTTGCCACCCTGACCGGACGGCGTGTGCCGCTGACCAATGCGGGCATCATCGCGGCTTGCCTGCGCCGCCCCTTCGGCTCGCGCCGGGTTCTGGGCCTGATCCACTGGCAGGCGCTGAAGCTGTGGTGGAAGGGCGCGCGCTATAACCCGCGTCCGGCCCCGCCGCCGTCCGAGATCAGCCGATGATGGCTGCTGCTGCGCCCCTGCCCGCAGCGCGCGCCGCGGCGCCGCTGGTGTCATACGCGCTTTTCGCGGCAATGCTGTCCGCTGCCGGGCTGCCGATCTACATCCATGCGCCCAAGGTCTATGCCGAGGACTACGGCATCGGCCTCGGCCTGCTCGGGGCCGTGCTTTTTGCGCTGCGGCTTTTCGATGTCGTGCAGGACCCCGCGCTTGGCTGGGTCGTCGCCCGGCTCGGTCCCTGGCGCGGATTTGCCGTGGCGCTCTCGGTCGCTGCGATGGCGCTCGCCATGCTTGGCCTCTTCGCCCTAAGCCCGCCGTTCAGCCCGGTCATCTGGTTCGCCGTGACTCTGGCCCTGATGTTCACCGCCTATTCCTTTCTGACCATCGCGTTCTACGCACGGGGCGTCGAGCGGGCGCGCGGCATGGGCGCGTCCGGCCACCTGCGCGTTGCCGGATGGCGCGAGGGCGGCGCGCTGACCGGCGTGACGATAGCGGCCATGGCCCCGGCGGTGCTGGCCCCGCTGACGCCCGCCCCCTATGCGGTGTTCGCGCTGTCGTTTGTGCTGCTCTCGGCGGTGGCAACCTGGGCGATGCGGGCGGAGTGGCAGGGGGCGGCCGAACCCTCGCCGCTTGGTTTTGCCGCCGTCCTCCGCGACCCGACCGCGCTGCGCCTGCTCATCCTCGCCGCCGTCAACGCCGCCCCTCTTGCCGTGACCGCCACCCTGTTTCTGTTCTTTGTCGAAAGCCGACTTGCGGCCCCCGGCTGGGAGGGGCCGCTGCTGATCCTGTTCTTCCTGTCCGCCGCCGCCGCCGCCCCGTTCTGGGCACGGGCCGCCGAAACCCACGGCGCGCGCGCTGTGCTGCTGACCGCGATGGCCCTGTCCATCCTGTCCTTCGGTTTCGCCGCCACGCTGGGCGCGGGTGACATCTGGCCCTTCGCACTTGTCTGCGTCGCCTCGGGCGCGATGCTGGGGGCCGATACCGTGATCCTGCCCGCGCTGTTCGCGCGCCGCTTGGCCGCCATCGCGCCCGAGGCCGAAGACGCCGCCAGTCAGGGTTTCGGCCTCTGGTCCTTTGCTTCGAAGCTGACCCTCGCCTTTGCCGCGGTGAGCCTGCTGCCGCTTCTGGAAAGTGCGGGTTTCACCACCGGCGGGGCCAACCCCGATTCCGCCCTGCGGATGCTCAGCATCCTCTACGCCCTTGTTCCCTGTGTCCTGAAACTTGCAGCGATAGCACTCCTGCTCGCGACGCCGCTGCCGGGGAGTAGCCCATGAACGATGTCATGATGTTCGGACTTGGTGCCGCTGCTGCCCTTGCCGCAACCGGCCTGCCGTCGCGCTGGATCGGGTTTTCGGCGCAGAAACCCTCCGACTATGCCGGGCAGGACCCCGGCTTCAACATCCGCGAACGGCTGGTCGGCGACATCCTCTGCGAAGGCGTGATCTACGGCCCCACGGGCCGCGTCACGTCGCGCTTTGTCGCGGACATGGATGCGAAATGGGATGGCAACCGCTGCGTGATGTCCGAGGCGTTCCGCTATGAAAGCGGACGTCGGCAGACCCGCGAATGGACGCTGACGCTGTCGAATGACGGGACGATCAGGGCCGAAGCACCGGATGTGATCGGCATCGGCGAAGGTCGGCAGGAGGGGAATTCCGTCCTGCTGAACTACCGCATCCGCCTGCCCGAGGATGCGGGCGGGCATGTCCTGACGGTGACGGACTGGATGTACCTGACGCCCAACGGCACCATCATCAACCGCAGCCAGTTCCGCAAGTTCGGCATCAAGGTCGCCGAACTGGTTGCGACGATGCGCAATCGTCCTGCATGAAAGACGCGGCATGAGAGACTGGACAGGCCAGCGCTGGTGGATCGTCGGGGCCAGTGAAGGGCTGGGCCGTGCGCTGGCGCAGGAAATGTCCAAGGCCGGGGCAGAGCTGATCCTGTCAGCTCGCAGCGCGGACAAGCTGGCAGACGTTGTCGCGTCGCTGCCCGGCAAGGCCCGAGCCGTCACCATCGACGTGTCGGACAGTGCATCGGTGCGCGCGGCGGCGGTCGAGGCGGGACCGGTGGACGGCGTGGTGCACATGGCGGCGGTCTACTGGCCGATGACGGTGCAGGACTGGGACGCCGACAAGGTCGAGACGATGTGCGACGTGAATTTCACCGGGGCGGCCCGGGTGATGGGCGCTGTCGTCCCCGGCATGGTGAAACGGGGGCGCGGGCAGATCGTGCTGACCGGGTCGCTGTCCGGGTTCCGGGGCCTGCCCGGTGCCATCGGCTACGGCGCGTCGAAATCGGGCGTCATGCACCTTGCCGAGACGATGCGCGCCGACCTTCAGGGCACGGGGGTCGAGGTGCAGCTGGTGAACCCCGGCTTCATCCGGACGCGGCTGACCGACATGAACACCTTCAGGATGCCGTTCATCATGGAGCCGGAGGAGGCGGCAAAACGCTTCTTCGCGCAGATGAACCGCCGGAGTTTCGCCGCGAATTTCCCGACACTGTTCTCGCTGGTCTTCCGGGGCGCGCAGTTCCTGCCGGACTGGATGTATTACCGGCTGATGGGGCGGTAGAGGAGCCGGCGGCGCTTGCCCGGCATCTTCGGTTTGATTCCGGGCGGTGTCTCGCCCATGTCCTGCGTCTGTTGCCCGAGCGTGTCAGACGGTGGTCACGTAGGGCGTGCAGAAGTTAACGCATCCCTAAAATCCGACGCAACCATTTGAAATTATTGTCTTCAAAAGCCGGTCCCACCGTGGGACCAGCCCTCACGCCAGATGATCCACCCGCCGCATGTACTGCGCCAGATGCCCCACCTCTTCCAGCCAGCGCGTCACAAGACGCGGGTCGTGCGGGGCGGCGTGGACGCCCGCCGCGATTTCCCGGTTCAGCACGCTTTCGACGGCCAGCGCGACGGGCACCGATACCAGCCGCGACATTGCCGTGCCGCGCACGTCGCCCCAGGCGTCCAGCGCCCAGGTCCGGTGCCAGACCGGCCTGCCCGCCTTCTCGGCCTTCAGGCTGACAAACAGCACCACACGGTCCGGGTCGTCCTCGCCGCCATAGGAATTCTCGCGCCAGAACCGGTCCGACATCTCTGTCAGCCGCGCGTCGCCTGCCGGTCCCGACAGTGTCTCGATTTCCCGGAACACCGGCGTCCAGGCATCCGCCCAGCCGTTCAGCCGGATCGTGCCGCGCACGAAGTCCCGCACCTTCCAGGCCGTGTCGAAGCGGTAGTCCTCGATGAACGGCACCGAATCCCGGTTCGGATAGACCTCGAACGTCTCGGGGACCGGCAGGGGTGCCGCATAGCTGGTGATCGCGTCCCAAGGCCGCGCGACGCGCAGTTCGCTGAAATCCCGGATCGACCGGCTTGGCGACCGCAGCGCCTTGAGCACCCCCAGCGGCGACCAGCTGAACTTGTAGCGGAAGGCATTCGGCACCTTCGGGATGCCGCCGCAATAGGATGTGAAGGACAGGACGTTCTTCGCGTCATAGGCCTTGGACGCCCGGTATCCCGCGACCAGATCATGCGCCATCAGATGGTCGATGCCGGGGTCGAGGCCGACCTCGTTCACCAGCGCCACGCCCGCATGCCGGGCCGGTTCGTCCAGCGCCCGCATCTCGGGCGCGATGTAGGACGACGACACGAAATGCGCGCCATGCCCGACGCAAAGCTTTGCGATGGCGGGATGCTGGTCGGCGGGCAGCATCGATACGACCAGATCGCCCTTGCGGATCGCGGCGTCCAGCGCCCCGATCCCGTAGGCCCGGATATCCGACGCGATATCCCCTACCGCCTCGCGTGCCTTGTCCACCGTGCGGTTCCAGACCGTGACCTTATGCCCCGCATCGATCAGCCGCCGCAGACCCGGCACCGCCGACAGACCCGTCCCGCACCAGTGGATCGTCATGCCGTCACCTCCCGCAGCTTCGCCATCTGCGCGTCATGGGCCGCCTTCGCCCGGCCCCACACACCTGTGTCCAGACTGCCCAGCGTCAGCAGCGACGGCAAGAGCTGTGCGGCATAGTCCTCGCTCGAATTCGACCGGCAGCAGCGAGGGCAGGTTGTCGATGGCGGTGACGTCCAGCGGCGGGTCATCGGCCACCCGCAGCGCGGGCGCGTCCCAGTCGGTGACCTGGGTATAGACCTTGACCGGGCTGAAATCGGATGTCGGGTCGCAGGCGATGTCGCCGATCACCCGCAGCGCGCGGTCGGTCTGCCGCGGCCGAGGCGGGGACAAAGACCGGGCAGCCCGGACGGGCAAGGATGCAGTTGAGGAAGATGTCATGCGCCAGCACCTGCGGGAACGGCCCGCCGGACGCAGTTTCGGCCATGTCCCATTTCGTGACCGGTACGCCCATCGCATCGCAGAGGTCGGATGCCCCGGTCCCGACGCGGCCGAGCGCGCCGATGATCAGGGCGCGCGGGCGCGGCGTGCCGGCCATGTCGTGGGAAAGCTCGTGCAGCAGGGCCGACTTGTCGGCATAGGTCGCGACGGGTCCGCAGATACCGCCACGCGCCTGCGCGGCCCAGGATTTCAGCGCGACCGCCGCGCCCGCGAATCCGGCCCAATACCCGAAAGCCGCCACGCGGCGACCTGCGGGATCGACCAGGTATTCCAGGTCATAGAGTGCACCGCCCCCGGCCCGGAACCGGCGCAGCAGGACCTGCCCCGCAGGCTGGCCCTTGAACGCATGGCCGAACATGATGTGGCGGTGGCGCAGCGGTGTACCGTCGTCGGGCAGTTCCTTGAGCCCGAAGATGATCGCGTCGGCGGGGGCGGCGGGCCAGAGGTTTTCCGCGACGATCTGGGCCCCGGCCTCGAAGTAGCCGTGGATCGGAATGGCGCGGGTCTGGCTGTCTTCGACAGTGACGTGGATTCCTGCGGCGACAAGCCGTGCCACGCCCGCAGGCGTGATGCCCACGCGTTCCTCATGCGGGCGCTGTTCCGCCCGGACCCAGAGATGCGTCATTCGTTTCCCCCGTATTCCGGACCGTTGTGTCGGACGAAGCGGGGCAAAGTGCAATGCCCCGGAACAGGGGAAAATGGCTGACGCTGCGCGACGCGGGGGGCGATGATTCGCCCGGGCACAGTGCCGGGCGCGCAACGATCCGGCCCCCCGACAGGATTGAAGCCGGTTCGGCCACGACGTCGCATGCGCGGCGGCAGAAACGAAAAGGCCGCCAGCGGTCAAGCGTGGCGGCCCGGATCGTCGGTCGGATGCTGCGGTCTCAGCCCTGGCGGGCCTTGAAGCGCTTCTGCGTCTTGTTGATCACGTAGACGCGGCCTTTGCGGCGCACGACCTGACAGTCGCGGTGCCGCGTCTTGAGCGAACGCAGCGAGTTGCGGACCTTCATCTGCCTTCTCCCCTTCGCGGCGCGCTTTGCGCCTTTGAAACAACATGCCCCGGACTGGTCCGGGGCGGTGAATGGTGGGCGCGACAGGGATCGAACCTGTGACCCCTACGATGTCAACGTAGTGCTCTACCGCTGAGCTACGCGCCCGTGCCGTCGTGGGTCCGCCCAGCCTAAAACACATGCACGCGGGCGGAACCGCGTCAGTCCGGGGGTCTATAAAAGGACTCATTCCCCCTTTCAAGGGGGTATCGGCAGGCCGTGTTTTGCCTCTATAGTCAGCCCGTTGAGATCGGAGCGCGGATGCCATCGCTGGCCTATACCCTGTCCATGCCGGCGCGGCTGACGACCTCGGTCGTCTTTGCGTCGCCGCATAGCGGCAGGGTCTATCCGCCGTCCTTCATGCGCGCGACGGTGCTGGACGAACGCAGCATCCGCACGTCCGAGGATGCCTTTGTGGACCAGTTGCTGGACGGGGTGCCGGGGCTCGGCGCGCCGCTGCTGGCGGCGGTCGCGCCGCGCGCCTTCATCGATCTGAACCGCGCGTCGGACGAGCTTGACCCGGCCCTGATCGAAGGGGTGCGGATCAGTTCGCATAACCCCCGGGTCTCGTCGGGGCTTGGCGTCATCCCCCGCGTCGTGTCGGGGGGGCGGGCGATCTATCGCGGCAAGATGCCGCTGGCCGAGGCCGAGGCGCGCATCGCCGACTGGTGGACGCCCTATCACCGCTGCCTGCAGGATCTGGTGGATCAGGCCCGCGCACGGTTCGGCGAGGCGGTGCTGATCGACATGCATTCGATGCCGCATGAGGCGATCGAGCAGGTTTCGGGGCACAGCGCGCGGCGACCGGAAATCGTGATCGGCGACCGCTATGGCGCGGCGGCGGGCGCGGCGGTGGTGGACCGGATCGAGGCGGCGTTCGAGGGCGCTGGCCTGCGGGTGATCCGCAATGCGCCCTTCGCCGGGGCCTACATCACGCAGGCCTATGGCCGCCCGTCGCGCCGCCAGCATGCGGTCCAGATCGAGGTGGACCGGGCGCTGTACATGAACGAGCGGGACATCAGGCCGAACGGGAATTTCAACGGATTTCAAACGGTTGCTGACGGGCATCCTGTCAGAAATCGTGGATGTCGGGCGCAGCGAGATGCCGCTGGCGGCGGAGTAGTCAGCGCAGCGCGCGGCCCTTGACGATGGCGTCGTGGCCGAACCGTTCCCGGATCGCGTCCGCTGCGCGTTCGGTCTTGGCGCGGCGGGCGGCCTCGGGGTCGAGGAGGTCGGCGGTCAGGTCGGCGGCGGTATCCGGCGCGATGTCGGACAGGCCGACGCCGATCAGGCGGAAGGGGCCGGGTTCGGTGACCTGAGCGAGCAGATCGGCGGCGGCGCGGTAGAGGGTGTCGGCCATCTGGGTCGGTTCGCGCAGGGCGTGGCGGCGGGTCAGGATGGTGAAGTCCGTCCGGCGGAGTTTCAGCGTAACTGTCCGTCCGCACAGGTTTTTCGCCTTGGCACGGTCGGAGGTTTTTTCGGCCAGACGCCAGATATGACCGTCGAGGAGATCGCGGTCGGCGGTGTCTTCGTTGAAGGTCGTCTCGTTCGAGATCGACTTCGGCAGGTCGTGGGGGTTGACCCTTCGGCGGTCTTCGCCCCGTGCCAGAAAATACAGCCGGTCGCCCATCTGGCCGAAGCGGTGGCCGAGGTCCTTGCGGTCCCATCTTAACAGATCGTTAAAGGTCCGGATGCCGTGGCGGTCGAGGGCGGCCTGCGTCGCCGCACCCACGCCCCAGATCAGGCGGACCGGCTTTTCCCGAAGGAAATCAGCGGTTTCCGCCTTGCCGATCACCGAGAAGCCGCGCGGTTTGTCCAGATCGCTGGCGACTTTGGCGAGGAACTTGTTGTGGGAGAGGCCCACGGAGCCGCTTAACCCGAGCTCGGTTTCCATGCGCTTAATCAGACGCGCCAGCAGGACGGCGGGGGGCGCGTGGTGGAGGCGCTGCGGTGCCGGTGAGGTCGAGGAACGCCTCGTCCAGCGACAGCGGTTCGATCTGGGGCGTCAGCGCCTCCATCATCGCGCGGATGGCTTTCGAGGCGGTCACGTAGGCGTCGAAACGCGGGCGGATGACCACCGCTTCGGGGCAGAGTTTCAGTGCCTGGAACATCGGCATCGCCGACCGCACGCCCTTGATTTGTGCGATATAACAACAGGTTGAGACCACCCCGCGATGGCCGCCGCCGACGATGACGGGACGGGCGGCGAGGGCCGGGTTGTCGCGTTTCTCGACGGATGCGTAGAAGGCGTCGCAGTCCATGTGGGCGATGGAGAGGGTGAAAAGCTCGGGGTGATTCAGCAGGCGCGGGGAGCGGCAGGCGGGGCAGCGCGTCAGGTCCGCCGGGGCGGGGTCGAGGGCGGTCAGACAGTCGCGGCAGAGGGCGGGCATGGGGAATTCGGGGTGGAAAGGGGTATGCACTCTGACGTGCATATTACATGCTTATTACGTGCATACGTGGTTTTGGGGGAAGGGGGTGTCGGCATTCCGGCACAGGCGGTGGACGTCAGGGCCGTTTGCGCATATATGTGCGCAAAGATGACATAGGGTGGGCAGTGGTGAGCGAGGTCCCGGCGTTCGCCGGGACGAGGAGATTGACATGCGGTTCTATACGGCGGTGGTGCATCAGGAGGGCGACAGCGCCTTTGGGCTGACATTCCCGGACCTGCCGGGGTGCTTCGCGGCGGCGGATGCGTGGGAGGAGATACCGCAGAGGGCGGCGGAGGCGATGGACCTGTGGTTCGAGGATGTGGCGGACGTGCCGCCGCGCCCGCTGGGCGAGGTGCGGCGGCTGCCGGAGGTGGCGGCGGCGCTGGCGGAGGGGGCGACGCTGCTGACCGTTCCTTACATCCACCCCGAGGGCGCGCAGGTGCGGGCGAACATTTCGCTGGACCGGGGGCTGCTGCGGGCCATCGACGAGACGGCGCGGGGGCGGCGGATGAGCCGGTCGGCGTTTCTGGGGAGCCTGGCGCGGAAGGAGATTACGGGGGTTTGAGGGGGGCAAGTTGAAAGCGGGCCGTTAAGTGCGCTTCAGTTCACTTGCGCTTCCTCGAACCTTTGCGATCTGACGTCTGGGTCAGTGCTGAGGCCGCAACGCTTCTCACGGCTTTCGGCGTGTTGGGGTTGGAAAGAATGCGAGAGGCCGTTGAGGCCACTCGTTTGATGTCTGCTCGTTCTTTGCCATGTCGCATCCTCTCTAGGCGTATGGTCAGTTTCCAAGTTACCGCTTTGCGCCATACGGGGCATCCGGTTCCCTCGGCGAGAGCGTGCGGCCGTGGACTGCTTGCCGATCGTCTTTCCAAGCACCATATCGGGGCGAATCTCGGTCTTTGCGGTCGTCCCGATGGGAGCACGTGCCCTTAGCACCGTACTATCATAGGTGGTTTGCCATTTTGCTCGCGGTCTCCTTGACGCCTTCTCCCTGTGATCGTGTCGGATCGGGACGTCTCAGTAGAGACGATGAACGAATCTGTCAAGACGTCGCGCAATTCGTTATCGGAAAACTGCGCCAAGTGATAACCGATGGATCTGAAATCGAAGACTTTGGCATAAGGACTGCGTAGAGCCTCGCCGCCCGTCTGGAGTTCGGCTGCGGCAGAGGCGATTGGCACTCCTGCCACCTGTCGAAGGGATAGAGAACGGCCAAGTCCCCGATCTGGCAACGTTCGCAAAGATATGCGTTTGGCTGGGTGATGATCCCAGCAAGTATCTTGGACACAGGCAGGCGTTCGGAGACTTCGCCAATGCGACGGTGCATCTTCGGAAGAAGAAACCCTACGGTGGCAGCGGCAACTGTCATGGGTGCGATGATTATTGCGGTCCAAGATGAATTCTCGCTCAAGGAAGCACTGTCCAGCGGCGCGGTTCAAAGCCTTTACGGAGCGGAGATCCAGGAAGCTCAAAGTAGCGGGCTGAGAGCATGCGCCCATCGACGCTCGAATTCGCGTCGGCGCATGGCTTTATTGTTTGGGGCCCACGAAGATGTTCCAAAATTGACCCAACTGATGTTACCCAACTGCTAATGACTGACCTGACAGTTGGTCAGGATCACCGTCGAGTGGGCCCAACCTCCGGATCTAGTCAATTCGTCCCATCCGATTGGCCGACAATCCAATACGATAATGCATGAGTGGGCCCATGTCGAACTTGCCCATAAGCCAAGCAGAGTGGACGACTTTGGCAACGGGCTTCTACGACTTAGCGATTATCCAAAGGGCGACTAAGCGGCGGCCACGCGCTCGCCTGTCAATGCTTTTGCGGCGAACCGATCTTGAGGGCGCGACTGCGGGATCAAGTGTTATGAAATAGCGTCCATTTTGGTGTCAGCAAGAGCCGTATTTGGCGGCTGAGGATGACGGGAGTAAATCGACAGACGCAAGGGCGGTCAGCGTCCTACGCTCCATCCTAGCCCCCCCTTCCCCCCGCCCCCTCCCCCCGCCATACTCCGCGCCAACCGTAGCGCCCCACAGGAGCCCCCATGCCCGCTGACCTTCTCAACGGCAATTCCGTCTGGCTTGTCCTTGCCGCCTTCCTCATCCTCTGCATCTTCCTCGGCGTGCGGATCGTGCCGCAGTCGGAGAAGCATGTGGTCGAACGCTTCGGGCGGCTGCGCGCCGTGCTGGGGCCGGGGATCAACTTCATCGTGCCGTTCCTCGACCGGGTGGCGCACAAGATCAGCATCTGGAGCGGCAGCTGCCGACGGCGCAGCAGGACGCGATCACGACGGACAACGTGCTGGTGAAGGTGGAGACGAGCGTGTTCTACCGGATCACCGAGCCGGAAAAGACGGTGTACCGGATCCGCGACGTGGATGCGGCGATCGCGACGACGGTGGCGGGGATCGTGCGGAGCGAGATCGGCAAGATGGAGCTGGATCAGGTGCAGTCGAACCGGACGGCGCTGACGGCGAACATCCGCGAGCAGGTGCGCGCGATGGTGGATGACTGGGGCATCGAGGTGACGCGGGCGGAGCTGCTGGACGTGAACCTGGACGAGGCGACGCGGGCGGCGATGCTGCAGCAGCTGAACGCGGAGCGGGCGCGGCGGGCGAATGTGACGGAAGCCGAGGGGCGCAAGCGGGCGGTGGAGCTGAACGCGGATGCGGAACTGTACGCGGCGGAGCAGGGGGCGAAGGCGCGGCGGGTTCTGGCGGATGCGGAGGCGTATGCGACGGGGGTGATCGCGGTGGCGATCAAGGAGAACGGGCTGGAGGCGGCGCAGTATCAGGTGGCGCTGAAGCAGGTGGAGGCGCTGACGGCGGTGGGTCAGGGGGCGGGCAAGCAGACGATCATCGTGCCGGCGCAGGCGCTGGATGCGTTCGGCGATGCGTTCAGGATGCTGAAGGGGCGGTCGTGATGCTGTGGCAGGAATGGTGGGTCTGGATGGTGGCGGCGGGGTTGCTCGCGATCCTGGAGCTGGTGCTGCCGGCATTCGTGTTCCTGGGCTTCGCGGGGGGCGCGGCGATCACGGGGCTGCTGGTGCTGGTGGGGCTGCTGGGCGGGTCGCTGAGCCTGATGCTGGCGGTGTTCGCGGTGGCGTCGCTGGCGGCGTGGCTGGTGTTGCGCGCGGTGTTCGGGCGGCATGAGGGGCAGGTGAAGGTCTGGGACAGGGACGTGAACGACTGAGGGCGGGGCGGACAGCCATGACGGCGCAGGTGCACGAGGTCGTGTCGCGGCGCGACATGGCCGGTTGGGCGAACCTTGACGATTTTGTGCTGGGGCCGGGATCGGCGGCGGATGCGCGGATCGTCATCGAAGGGGCGGACTGGTCGCTGTACGGGCTGGACCGGGGCAGGGATCTGGCGGTGTTCACGGAGCTGCCGCCGGGGACCGATCTGGCGGACAGCCCGTTTTCCTATGCGACGCAGCACCGGCTGGCGCGGCGGGTGGCGACGATGACTCTGGCGGCGTTCGAGGCGGTGGCGCAGGGGGTGCCGCTGCCGGGCAGGACGATCCTGATCTTCAGCATCGGGCGCTGCGGATCGACGCTGCTGTCGCATGCGCTGAATGCGGTGCCGGGGGTGTGGTGCCTGTCCGAGCCGGATGCGTTCTCGACGCTGGTCATGCAGCACTACCATGCCCAAGCCCGCGCCGGGTTTCCGCGCGATCAGGCCGTCCGGCTGATCCGCGCCATCACCAGGGTGCAGTTCCGGCCGCCCGCAGACAGGTCCGCAGACGTGTTCGCGGTAAAATTCAGAAGTCAGGCGCTGTTTCAGGCGGACCTCTACCACGAGGCGCTGCCCGATGCGGTCTGCGTCTTTCTGTACCGGGATGCGCTGGGCTGGGCGAATTCGGTCTATGGGATGATGCGGCAGTACGGGTATCCCGATATCGCGTCGGGAGAGGGCCGGACGGCGACCTGGGGCGTGTTCACGGCGGCGGCAGAGCCGCGCCTGCTTCGCGCGTCCATAGACACCGGCGCGGCGGAGATTCCGATGGAATTGCCGCTGGCCCCGGCCTGGGCCCTGAACATGGCGGAATACACGCGGCATCTGCGGGGCGGGGTGCCGTTCCTGGCGCTGCGCTACAATGAATTCAACCGCGACCGGCTGCCGTCAGTGACGCGCATTCTGCGGCATTGCGGTCTGAAGGAGGGTCACGCGGAGGGCGCGCTGGCGGCCTTCGAGGCGGATTCGCAGGCGGGCACGCATGTGTCGCGCGAAGTGAAGACCGAGAGGCTGAGTGCCCACCGGTTGGCGCGGCTTGGTGATATCCTGACGCGGTGCGGGGATTTCAGCGATCCGGACCTGCGGCTGGCGGACATCTATTCCGGCGGACAGCCTTAGCGGAGGACCGCCCGCACGAGCCGGCACCGGGTGGGAGAGAAAGCACCATAGGATGGACTTCGTAGGGGCCAAGCTGGCGCTGATCCTGGCGGACCGGGTGCTGTGCTATCTGCGGGATGATTTCGCGGGGCTGCCGTTTCCGGGGCACTGGGATCTGCCGGGCGGCGGTCGGGAAGGTGCCGAGACGCCGGAGGCCTGCGTGCTGCGCGAGCTGGAGGAGGAATTCGGGCTGTGTCTGGGTCAGGACCGCCTGATCTGGCGGAGGGACTATCCGTCGCGGCATATCGTGGGGAGCCGGGCGGTGTTCTTCGGCGGGCGGCTGGAGGCGGCGGAGATCGGGTCGATCCGTTTCGGGAGCGAGGGGCAGCGGTGGCGGATGATGCCGGTGGCGGAATTCCTGACACATGACCGCGCGGTGCCCGATCTGCGGGTCAGAGTGGCGGAATTTCTGGCCGAGGCGATCTGAAGTCGGAGCGCCCCCGCGACGCGAAGCGGCGTCTCTGGGAAGAGGCGCGGGCGGATCGTATGGAACGATCCGGCGGCCGGTGCGTTGACAGGTATCATATCCAACGGAAAGGGATGATCCCATGACCGACTATCGCACAACCCCCGGTCCCGACGCACCGCGTGGCGCGTCCTATCGGTCGGACCCGGCACTGCAGCCGGACACTACCTACGTCAACCAGTCCGGCTCGGGAACGCTGTCGACCGGCAGCGTGATTGCCATCGTTGCGGCGATCATCGTGGTCGCCTTCGCGCTATGGGCGCTTCTCGGGCCGACGCCTACCGGCCCCGCGCCTGATTCCACGACCGTGACTGTCGAACCGGCCGCGCCGGCCGATCCGGCACCGGCTGCGCCCGCGACCGATGCAGCTACGCCTGACCCGGCTACGCCTGCTCCCGACGCGGTAACACCCGCCCCAGATGCGGCGACGCCGGACCCGGCCAGCCCGCCGCCTGCCGCCCCGGCGACACCGGCACCCGCGCCGTAAGTCGGAACGGAACAAGGACGGTCGGCTTCACGCAGAAGACCGCGTGAAGCCGTCCAGCGGATGCCGCACGGACCATGTCCCAGTAACGGAGGAACGGATGAAAACGCTCGACGAGGCTTTTGAACATACCCTTCAGGACATCTACTATGCTGAAACCGCCCTGACCAAGGCGCTGCCCAAGGTTGCGGCGGCGGCTGGAAGCGCCAAACTGAAGGATGCGGTGACAGCCCATCTGGCGGAGACGAAGGAGCAGATCAAACTGCTCGACAAGGTTTTCGCGTCGCTTGGCAAGCCCGCCAAGGGCGAGAAATGCGATGCGATCGAAGGACTGATCAAGGAAACCGACGGCATCATCAAGGAAGCCTCGGGCATTGCGCTGGACGCCGCGCTGATCGCGGCGGCACAGGCCGTGGAGCATTACGAGATCGCGCGGTATGGCGCGCTTCGGGAATGGGCCAAGGTGCTCGGCCACACCGATGCGCATGATCTGCTGAGCCAGATCCTCGACATGGAGAAGGCCGCGAACGCGAAACTGACGGGCCTCGCGGTGACGTCGGTCAACGCGGGAGCAACGGCGTCCAAGGCGGCCTGACGGTAGGGGGCAGGTGGACGGACGGAGAGAGATCGGGGTCCGTGCCTTGGCCAGGGCACGGCCCCTTTCGCATGGGGCGCGCGGCCGTGACAGGTGATGCAGGACGGGCACAGGCCTCTGGAAATCGCGCGCAGGACGCGGACGTTCGGGGGTTTCCGCCGACGCGAAGGGGCGATTTGGCAGGCTGCCGCTGGCCCTTCGGGGGTGGGGTGCAAGACATGCACGGGGTTGTGCTAGGGTCCGGTCCGGGAAGGTGTAGAGGGCTGCAAGCCCCTGATCCTGAAAGGAAAACACCGTGGCAACATATCAGCAGACGCCGATGCAGTTCACCCAGTCCTCGCAGGAGCGGCTGGATTTCCGGCGGAAACAGAAGAAAAGCGGCCTGGGCGGCTGGGCCGTCTTCGGCGGCCTGCTGGTGCTGTTCGTGGGCGGGTTTCTGTGGCTGGCGGGGTGATCCCGCGCGGCACACCTACCCGTTGCGATTGAGGCCCAGACCTACGGCGCGCGAGCCGAGCACGCGCTTCCAATGGCTTTCGCGGGCGAGAAGCTCGTCGCGGGTCGAGCGCGTGTATGCGGTTTCAAGGATGGATAGGCGATAGCCAGCGCTTGCCGTGAAAGGGTCTTCGCCAAGGCTTTCGCGCAGTCCGACGTTTTCGCCGTGGCCGGTCTTCGCGTAATCGGCCCAGCGACCCCAGAATCCGGCGGCACCCTGCGCCGAACCAACGTAGAGCCGCCCGGCGGGATCGGTGACGAGATAGATACCGGCTACGGAGGAAAGCGCGGTGCGCCAATCCTCCGGCACTTTGTCGATGAGTTGCCGAAGCATCGGCATTTCAAGGTGCACGTTCCGGTAGCCAGCGAAGCGCGGGAGGCCGCGCGGCTGGTCGATCAGGGAAGAGACGTCGATCTCGTCAAGTATAGTCTCGAAATTCCGGTAGCTAGCCCGTGCGGCCTTGCGGAATCTGACGTGTAGGCGGCCCGTGAATGGCTCAAGCGCAGGGACCGCGATGAGGTTGTAGAACCACAGATCGGGCCGTTTGTGGCTGCGCGCCTCCGCCCACATGTCAGGCTGCCAGCGAGGTTCGCCACCCCTCTGCCAGAGACCGGCGAAGAGCCAAATGTCGAGCGTCTCGGTCTCGATCAGCGAAATCACAAAGTCGCGCGGGAAGTTCTTCCTGCTCTGATAGCTTTGCCACTCTGGAAACGTGCCGTCGCGGAACACGTCGAGCGGGCGTTCCCTGCCGTTGAACTGGGCGAGGTGGACCTTTATCCGCACAGGATCGAGGTCGGGAAAGAAGCCACGCAGAAGCTGATCGCGGCGGATCGCCGCTATGACCGCGATAATCGCCTCTGCCGCCCGTCTCGGATCAGGGGCGGACCAGACGGGGCGGCCGACGACGATGTGGTCGGCCCCGGCGGCGAGGGCCTCTGCGGGCGTGGCGGTGCGCTTCTGATCCCCGGCATCGGAGCCTGATGGACGCACGCCGGGCGTGACGATCAGCTTGCCCGCCGCCTGCGGAAGGGCGCGGATCGCGGCGGCTTCCTGCGGGGAGGCGATGACGCCGTCGGCCCCGGCGTCCAGGGCGGCGGCGGCGCGGGCCAGCACAATCTCCTCCATGGATCCGGGTCTGATCTGCGCGGCATCGAGGTCGGCGCGGTCGAGTGATGTGAGGACGGTGACGGCAAGGATCTTCGGCCCTTTCGACCCGGCCCCGGTCATGGCGGCGCGGACGACATGCGGGTCGCCGTGCACGGTCAGGAAATCGATCTCGTACTGCGCGAGGCCGCGCACGGCGGCCTCGACCGTCGCGCCGATGTCGAACAGCTTCATGTCGAGAAAGATGCGCTTGCCGAAGTCCTGCTTGAGTTCGTTGGCAAGCGCGAGGCCGCCGCCGGTGAGCATCCCGAGGCCGATCTTGTAGAAATGCACTGTGGGCCCGAGGCGGCGGGCGAGCTCGAGGCCGGCGAGCGCGGTCGGGACGTCGAGGGCGACGATCAGGCGGTCATCTGGTTTGGCTGGCATCGCTGTCCCCCTTGCAAGGGGTTTGTGACGCGGGGGAACAGGTGTCAAGTTGCGATGAACCTTTGGCGTCGGGGAGACGGGAATGGCGGCGGTGCTTCTGGAGGTCTGCACGGATTTCGACGGAAGGCATGCTGGCGGCGGTCGCTGGCGGGGCGGACCGGGTGGAGCTGTGCTCGGCGCTGGAGGTGGGCGGGCTGACGCCGTCCTTCGGGCAGATGAAGCGCGCGGCGGGGCTGGGCGTGCCGGTGCATGCGCTGATCCGGAGCCGGGCGGGGGACTTCGTCTTCGGCCCGGACGAGGTGGCGACGATGGTGGATGACATCGGGGCGGCGAAGGCGGCGGGGCTGGCGGGGGTAGTGATCGGGGCGTCGCTGCGGGACGGACGGCTGGACATGGCGGCGCTGCGGCGGCTGCGCGCGGCGGCGGAGGGCATGAGCGTGACGCTGCACCGGGCGTTCGATCTGGTGCCGGATTTCGGCGAGGCTGTGGAACTGGCGGTGGGGCTGGGGATCAACCGCATCCTGACCTCGGGCGGCGCGGTGGGGGCACCGGAGGGTGCGGTGGCACTGGCGCGGATCGTAGGCATGGCCCGGGGGCGGATCGGGGTGCTGCCAGCGGCGGGGATCACATCGGGCAATGTGGCGGCCCTGCTGCGGGCGGTGCGGGTCGGCGAGGTGCATTCGGCCTGCGAGGGGTATGTGCGGCTGGATCCGAAGGCGGTGGCGCTGGGCTTCGGGCAGCCGGAGCGGATCGTGACGGACGAGGCGGAGGTGCGGGCGCTGAAGGCGGCGGCTCAGGCCGCGTGACGGTGCCATGCTGCGGGGGGTCGCGGCATGGGTCAGCTTTGCGGCGGCGATGAGCCGCTGGCGCAGCGGCGGCGCGCCCGGGGCCACGGCCGGGGCCGAGACGGCGATATGGACAGTTTCGGGGGAGAAGGCGTCAAGCGCCAGGGCGGTCATGGCGACAACCGCCTCGACCCGGGCCGTGCTGGGGTCGCGGCGGGCGCGGAGCACGCGGGCGGACAGGATGCGCAAGGGGAACCTCCGTTCTGGACAGGCCGGGCGGACTATGCGGCGGCATGGTTGAGGAAACGTGCACGGCTTGAAAAGGCACCCATGAGAAACCAAGTGAAGGCCAAGACCCGGAGGGTTCGTGCCGCAGGGGCGGGCGAAGCGGACCGGGGGCTTCATGGAGGGAGACGGACCGATGAACATGGAAAAGTTCACGGAGCGGTCGCGCGGGTTCATTCAGTCTGCGCAGACCATCGCGATGCGGGAAGGCCACCAGAGGGTGCTGCCCGAGCATCTGCTGAAAGCGCTGATGGATGACGACCAGGGCCTGTCGGCGAACCTGATCCGGCGGGCGGGCGGCGAGCCTGCGCGCGTGACCGAGGCGGTGAATGCCAGCGTGGCGAAGCAGCCGAAAGTGTCGGGCGGTGACGGGCAGGTCTATGTGGACCCGAGCCTCGTGCGCGTGCTGGACGAGGCGGAAAAGCTGGCGGGCAAGGCGAAGGACAGCTTTGTGCCGGTCGAGCGCATCCTGATGGCGCTGGCGATGGTGAACACGAAAGCCAAGGATGCGCTGGATGCGGGCGCGGTGACGCCGCAGACGCTGAACACGGCGATCAACGACGTGCGCAAGGGGCGGACGGCGGATACGGCGAACGCCGAAGCGGGGTATGATGCGCTGAAGAAATACGCGCGCGACCTGACGGAAGCGGCCGAGAAAGGCCAGATCGACCCGATCATCGGGCGGGATGAGGAAATCCGCCGGACGATGCAGGTGCTGAGCCGCCGGACCAAGAACAACCCGGTGCTGATCGGCGAGCCGGGCGTGGGCAAGACGGCGATTGCCGAGGGACTGGCGCTGCGGATCGTGAACGGCGACGTGCCGGAAAGCCTGCACAACAAGAAGCTGATGGCGCTCGACATGGGCGCGCTGATTGCCGGGTCGAAATACCGGGGCGAATTCGAGGAGCGTCTGAAGGCGATCCTGAAGGAGATCGAGGGCGCTGCCGGGGAGATCATCCTGTTCATCGACGAGTTGCACACGCTGGTCGGCGCAGGCAAGTCGGAAGGTGCCATGGATGCGGCGAACCTGATCAAGCCGGCGCTGGCGCGGGGCGAGCTGCATTGCATCGGTGCGACGACGCTGGATGAATACCGGAAATACGTGGAAAAGGACGCGGCTTTGGCGCGGCGGTTCCAGCCGGTGATGGTGGCAGAGCCGACGGTCGAGGATACGATTTCGATCCTGCGCGGGATCAAGGAGAAGTACGAACTGCACCACGGCGTGCGCATCGCGGATGCGGCGCTGGTGGCTGCGGCGACGCTGAGCCACCGCTATATCACCGACCGGTTCCTGCCGGACAAGGCGATCGATCTGATGGACGAGGCGGCTTCGCGGCTGCGCATGGAGGTGGATTCCAAGCCCGAGGAACTGGACCAGCTGGACCGGCAGATCCTGCAATTGCAGATCGAGGCGATGGCGCTGGGCAAGGAAGACGATGCGGCGTCGAAGGACCGGCTGGAGCGGCTGGAGAAGGAACTCGCGGACCTGCAGGAGCGGTCGTCGGAGATGACGGCGAAGTGGCAGGCGGAACGCGACAAGCTGGACACGACGCGCGGTCTGAAGGAGCAGCTGGATCAGGCGCGGGGCGAGCTGGAGCATGCCAAGCGCGAAGGCAACCTGGCCCGGGCGGGCGAACTGTCCTACGGCGTCATCCCGGGGCTGGAGAAGAAGCTGGCGGATGCCGAGACGCAGGATGATGCGCTGATGGTGGAAGAGGCGGTGCGGCCCGAGCAGATCGCCGAGGTGGTGGAGCGCTGGACGGGCATCCCGACCAGCCGGATGCTGGAGGGCGAGCGCGAGAAGCTGCTGAAGATGGAAGAGGAACTGGGCAAGCGGGTCATCGGCCAGCGGCAGGCGGTGGTGGCGATTTCCAACGCCGTCCGGCGCGCGCGCGCGGGGCTGAACGACGAGAACCGGCCGCTGGGCAGCTTCCTGTTCCTGGGGCCGACGGGCGTGGGCAAGACCGAGCTGACCAAGGCGCTGGCGGAGTATCTGTTCGACGATGACGCGGCGATGGTGCGGATCGACATGTCGGAGTTCATGGAGAAGCATTCGGTCGCCCGCCTGATCGGCGCGCCGCCGGGCTATGTGGGCTATGACGAGGGCGGCGTGCTGACCGAGGCGGTGCGGCGCAGGCCCTATCAGGTGGTGCTGTTCGACGAGGTCGAGAAGGCGCATCCGGATGTGTTCAACGTGCTTCTGCAGGTGCTGGACGACGGGGTGCTGACCGACGGTCAGGGGCACCGTGTCGACTTCAAGCAGACGCTGATCGTGCTGACGTCGAATCTGGGGTCGCAGGCGTTGTCGCAACTGCCGGAGGGATCGGATTCGCAGGCAGCGCGGCGCGAGGTGATGGAGGCGGTGCGCGGGCATTTCCGGCCGGAGTTCCTGAACCGCCTGGACGACACGATCATCTTCGACCGGCTGACACGGGGCGACATGACGGGGATCGTGACGATCCAGCTTGCCCGTCTGGAAGCGCGGCTGGCGGGGAGGAAGGTCACGCTGGACCTGAACGACGCGGCGCGGCAATGGCTGGCTGACGAGGGCTATGACCCGGTCTTCGGCGCGCGGCCCCTGAAGCGGGTGATGCAGCGGGCGATCCAGGACCCGCTGGCGGAAATGCTGCTGTCGGGCGACGTGAAGGATGGCGAGACGGTGCATGTGAGCGCCGGGGCGGACGGGCTGATCGTGGGCGAGCGGGTGAGCCGGTCGGGACGCGAGCGGCCGATGGATGCGGTGGTGCATTGAGGGAAGGGGGCGCGGTGCGCCCCCTTTTCAATGGTTGAATTGCGCGCTCGTCGATCAGGCCACTTCCTGAAGCCTGAACTCTCCGTCGTGCAGAAAGCAAGCTTTGGAGAAGGTGGCTGCGTGGACCGGGTTGGGTAAGCGGAGGTCCAGCATGTCGGGGACGCCTTTGCCCTTGGGATCAAAGGAGCGGTCGATCTGCGAGATGAAGCCCAATACAACGCCCGACGCCCGGGCGAATGCCCGAAGCGCAAGCATCTGGTCCGGAAGCGCCGGGTTGATGCGTTTCTGATCCAAGACCTGAAGGTAGTCGACGATGGCAAGCGTTCCGGGCTTTGAGCTGGAAAGATGGCGGATTATGTAGTCCGCGCTGATGTTGTCGGAGGTGACAATGTCCACCGGCTCGCCAGAGCGGTCGGCGCCGTTTTCGAGAGTCCGGAGGTGGCCCCTTGCTTCGCGGTCAGTAAGTTCCAGGGTGAAGAGTACCGCTTTCCTTCCCGCGCGGGCTGCGTCGATCAGAAGCTGCAACCCGAGCAAGGTCTTGCCATGGCCGGGCCGGGCACCGATCAGCAGCATGTCCCCGTCAGAAAGCCGCGATAGCAGGGCTTTCGAAGGCAAGTTCAATCCTGTCCGGGCGGCAAGCAGGCTCCATCCTGCAAATCCTTCCTCGCGCGCCACCTGATCCAGCGCTTCGTGCAGGGCGATGCCCCGGTTCCTGGCCAGATGCCTGGCACGGCGTTTCAGTTGGTAGATTGGTGCGGACAAACGCATCGTGAACCTCCGTTGCGGGTCGGAAACGCAGTCCCTCCTTATGCGAACGCCCGAACAGATGGCTCGATGGTCTTGCTGCCCCATATGAACGATATTTCCCCGATCGGAGGGGGGAGGCGCGGGCCAAGCCTGTTCGGGAAGCTTAGCGCGACGCCATTATTCGAGCAAGCAGTTGCCGTCCGCCGGCGGAAATGCTGCTGGCAGGTGACGTGAAGGACGGCGAGACGGTGCATGTGAGCGCCGGGGCGGACGGGCTGATCGTGGGCGAGCGGGTGTCGCGGTCGGACGCGAGCGGTCGTCGGACGCGGTGGTGCATTGAGGGAAGGGGGCGGGCGGCCCCTCAGCCCGTGACGCGTTCCTGTGCCACTTCCCAGACATTCCCCGCCGGATCGGCGAAGGCGGCGGTGCGGCGGCCCCAGGGGCGGTCCGTCGGGCCGTTGAGCAGCGGGATGCCGAGTGCGGCGAGGTCGGCGCAGACGGCGTCGGCGTCGTGCACGTTGACCGTGTAGAGCGCGCGCGGGCCGGTCGGGCCGGGGACGGTCAGGGGCGTCACCAGCGTCGGGGCGTTCTCGACATTGAGCAGGTTGATGACGATGTTGCCGATCCGCAGGATCGAGCAGACGTCATCTTCGTGGATCATCTCATGCGCGAAGACCCTGGTGTAGAAGGTGCGGGCCGCGGTCAGGTCTTCGACGAAGAGGGAGATCACTTCGAGGCCGTTCATGGCTGCGATCATCGCGGGTCCTTCCGGGGCTGGCTGCGCGACCGGCGCAGGGCAGGAACGCGGCAGTCTGTGGCCCCGCGCGGGTGCGGTCAAGCGAAGCGGCCACGGCATCGTTCGCGCGGGTGCGGCGGACCGGGTGGCGTCACCGCATGCGGTTCACGCCGACGTGATCGACACTGGGGAATGATCGTTGCGCCCGGTGCGTAAGCCACCGTGACCGCGCGCAGGGAGCCGACAGATCAACGGGGCGGGACGGGATGCCGCAGGATGTGCGGCCGGGTGACGCGGCGGCTGGAGCGTGGTGCGGCGGCGACGGGAATTTCCGGGAAGACATTTCTGAACGCGACGATTTGAACGGCAGAGTTTTACGGTGACGATTTGACCTGGTTCCGGCGGGGCATTCCGGTGCCCCGCCGTTTTTCCTGGGCCAAGGACTGTCAGCCCGAACGGGCGGTTGCGGTGAATATCCTTGTGACCCCGTCCCGCAGGCGCAACACTGACTGCGGCGGGATGGGGGATCGCATGGGCCGGATGGCGGAGGTGTCGGCGCGCAGGGACGGGTTTGTCCCGGTGCGCGAGATGGTGGACAGCCTGTCGGTCGGTGCCTATGCGGCGGTGCCCGACGACCTGGTCCTGCACCAGGCGGGGTGGACGCTGTTCACCTTCGACTTCGTGACATCGGAGGCGGTGTTCACCGATACGGGCGGGACCGACCTGGCGGCCCAGCCCTTCGCCTATCAGAGCCAGTACCCGGACGGCGCGGCGGCTGCTGCGGCTGCCGTTCGCGTCGCTTGGCGGTCTGGCGGCACAGGTTCCAAAGCCCGCGCCGATCCTGCAGGTGTTCAACATGGGACATTGCGGATCGACGCTGCTGCACCATGTCTTCAACGCGTCGGGCAGCGTCTGGTGCGTCTCGGAACCCCTGTTCACCTTTGAACTGGCCGTGCGCCGCGACGAGCTGGGTCCCGACCGGCTGGGCGAGCTGATGCGCGCGGGGATGGCTTTCGTGCGGCTCTATCCCGGTGCGGATGCGCACGGACAGATCGCAGTCAAGCATTTCAGTCAGGCGACGACGATCATCGGTGCCTGCCATAAGGCGGAACCGGCACCGCATCATCTGTTCCTGTACCGGGGCGGCGAACGCTGGTGCAATTCGCTCTACGGCTTTGTGCAGCGGCTGGGGGGAACGCTGGAGCTTGCGCCGGAGCGGCGCGAGTTCATGTGGGGGATGATGTCGGGCGCAACGCCGCGGTCACGGCTGGCGGACATCGTGGACATGACGGCGGACAGCGTCACCATCGACCAGCTGGCCGCTGTCGCCTGGGCGCTTCACATCGGGGCCTGCCGCGCGGCGGTGGCGGAGGGTGTCCCGCTGGTGCCGGTGCGCTATGAAGACCTGGTTCAGGACCGGCAAGGGACGCTGACCGCGGCCTTCGCGGCCTGCGGCCTGGGGACTGCGGGGGTCGGCCGCGCGCTGGCGGCCTTTGCCAGGGATTCGCACGAGGGCGCTGCGACGGCGAAATCCGTTCCGGTCGAGCCGTTGCCGCCCGAGGCTGCGGAGCGGATCAGGGCGGTGCTTGGGCATCCGTCGCTGGGGCTGACCGGGGATGAAATCCTGTAGGCGGTCAGGCGGAGCGGGCGGTCGCGGCTATGGCGGGCAGGGTCGGATAGCCCTTCGGCCCGATCAGGATGTAGCGCGCGCCGGGTTCGCCCCAGACGAAGGCGTCGAAAGCGCCGAGCGCGCGGGGCGTGGCGGCATCTGTCGGGGGCTTGTCGCTGGCGATCCAGCAGAGCGCCACGACCTGACCGGCGGCATCGCTGTACATGAGCTGGGCGACGGGCTTGCCGTCGGCGACCAGAAGGCGCGCGCCTTCGAAGGTCAGGCCATTCGCCGTCAGGTCCGGGATCTCCGCCTGAGGGCCGACCTGGGCGGTGAGCCAGGTCACGATGTGATCCGCTTCGGAGGCCGGAACCTCGGCCAGATGCCTGGTCTGGGCGGCATAGACGGCGTGATAGTCGCCGACATCGGCGATCCAGTCGCGGGCTGGCGTTGACTGGCGGGCGGCCATCCAGCCGCCGCCCGCGCCGATGGCCAGAAGGACAAGACCGGCGGCGAGGCGGGTCCAGAGCGGACGGTCCGCGTTCGCGGCGCGAGCGGGGACGGCCGGGGCAGACCCGACAGCACGCGCGAGCGACAGCGGCAGCGGGGCCGCCAGCATGGCGGCGAAATCGGCGCGGGCGGCGGCATCAGCGGCGGCAAGCGCGTCGTAGCGCGCCTTCAGCGCAGGGTCGGCGGCGAGGGCGCGGTCGATGGCTGCGGCCTCGGGCGCGGGCAGGGCATTGTCGAGACGGGCGCTGAGCTGGTCCGTGCTGATGTTCATGATGCGGCCCCCCCATCGGAAATAGGGCCGGCAAGGCGCTCGGCCAGCATCTGCCGGGCGCGGGAGACGCGGCTCATCACCGTGCCTGCGGGGACTGACAGAAGCTCGGCGGCCTCGGCATAGCTGTAGCCTTCGACGGCAACGAGAAGCAGCGTCGCGGCATAGCCTTCGGGCAGGGCGGCGAGGCGGCCCATGATCTGGGTCGCGGCGAGGTCGTGCTCGGCGGTGGCGTGGGTGCGCAGTTCGGTGGCCTCGGTCGCATCGACCTGGCCCTGGCCGACCCGTGTCCGGGCGCGCCGGGTGTCGCTGATGAAGGCGTTGCGGAGGATGCGGAAGACCCAGCGGTCCAGCCCCTGCGCGGCATCCCAGTCAGCGGCGCGGGACATGGCGCGCAGGCAGGTGTCCTGCACGAGATCGTCGGCATCGGCGGCATTGCGGGTGAGCGACAGGGCGAAGCGGCGCAGGCGCGGAAGCAGGACGACAAGGTCGCGGCGCAGAGCCTGATCTGACGAGGCTGGGGCGGAAGGCATCGGGTGAGACGTCCATGCGAAATGACTGGCGCCGAAGGGCACAACGGCAGGAGTGTCGCGGCAGAGACGGGCAGATGCAACCATGTGATTTGGCGGGTCAGGACTACGGGCGGGATTTCGCGGGAGGATTACGCGCGGGGTGCGAAGATAATTCCCGGCAGGGCGGAATTTCAGGTTGTCAGATCGCCAGCGCGGCCTTGCGGCCTTCGTGGAAGGCGTAGGGGGCCTGACGGGGGGCGGCGGCGTCGCCGATGAGGACGGGCTTGAGGTCGGCGAGGGCGTCGGACAAGGGATCGAACGCACGGTTGGTGGTGGACATGACAAGTGCGGTGGCGGGGATGCGTTCCGTGGCGCCGGTCAGGAACGAGCGGACGGTGGCGGCATGCCCATGCCATTCGAGGATGCAGTGTTCGGTCAGCAGGCGGACGCCGAGATGCCCGAGGCGGCGGCGGAGCGGGCCGTCGGCGGCCGTGCGGGCGATGTCGCGGCCGATCATGGGGTCGGGGGTGATGTGGGTGACGCGCTTGCCCTGTTCGGCAAGCGCCCAGGCGGTTCCTGCGCCCCGCCATGTCCCGCCTTCGTCGTAGAGGATGACGCTGTCGCCGAGTCTGGCGTCGCGGCGCAGGATGTCTTCGGGCGCGAAGACATTGCCGAGGTCGAGGCCGGGAAGGCGCGGGTGCTGGGGCAGCCAGCGCTGGAAACGGTCTTCGTCGGGCAGTGAGCCGGTGGCGAGGATCACGGCGTCGGGGGAAAGGGCGCGGATGTCGTCGGCATCGGCATAGGTGTTCAGCATGACGCGGACCTGGAGCTGCGCGAGCTGGCGTTCGTACCAGGCCATCAGGTCGGTGATCTGGCCGCGCCTTGGCTGAAGACCAGCAAGGCGGAACTGGCCGCCGACCTGCGGCGCGGCTTCGATCAGCGTGACGCGGTGGCCGCGTTCGGCGGCGGCGCGGGCGGCCTCGAGCCCCGCCGGACCCGCGCCGACGACAACGACATGTTTCGGGGACGCGGCGGGGGTGAAACGGTCGCCGCCCCATTCCCATTCGCGGCCTGCGGAGGGGTTGATGAGGCAGGAAATCCAGTAGTCGCGGGACCGGCGGCCCCAGCACATCTGGTTGCAACTGATGCACCCGCGCACGTCGTCGGCGCGGCCCTCGGTCGTCTTGCGGGCGAGGTGGGGGTCGGCGATCTGGCCGCGCACGATCGAGACGAGGTCGGCCTGACCGGAGGCGATGATGGCCTCGCCGTTTTCGGGCGTGCGGATGTGGGCCTCGGACGTGACTTTGGCGTGCTTAAGGGTCTGTTTCAGGACCTCGGTCAGGGGCGCCGTCAGCTTCTCGCCATGCGTGAAGGGCGGGATGATCGACTCGAAGTCGAGATAGCTGCCGGAGCCGGCCGTGACGTAGTCGATCTGGCCTGTTGCGTCGTGGAGGGCGATGATCTCGGCCAGCGCCTCGTTCTGGAGGGTGACGGAATATGCGTCGGACTGGCTGACGGCGAGGCCGATGATGAAGTCCTCGCCGCAGGCGCGGCGGATGCCGTCGATGATGCGGCATGAAAAGCGCGTGCGGTTTTCGAGGGAGCCGCCCCAGCGGTCGTCGCGGGTGTTGGACCACGGGGTCCAGAACTGGTCGAGCAGGGAATGGTAGGCGGCCCAGACCTCGACGCCCTGAAAGCCGGATTTTTGGCAACGGATGGCGGCGGCGATATGGGCGGCGATGAGTTCCTCGATCTCACCTTCCGTCATGCGGTGGCTACCGTCGGTGTCGTGATAGCTGGGGCCGCCGGAGGGGGACCAGTGCGGAGCGAAAGAGAGGTCGGAATCGCCGTGCGCGCCGACATGGTAGAGCTGCTGGAGGATGACGGCACCGGCGTCTTTCACGGGCTCGGTGATTTTCTGGAAATGCGGGATGACGTCGTCGGTGCCATGTTGGAAGTTGCCGCGCGTGAGCACGCCGGTCCGGTGGACGGGCATCGGTTCGGCGACGATCATCGCGGCCCCGCCCAGCGCGCGTTCGAGAAGATAGGCGGCATAGCGGGGGCCGGGCAGACCCGCGTCGGACATATTGGCGGTATGCGCGCCGAAGACGATGCGGTTTCGGAGCGTGTGGCCGCGCAGGGTGAGGGGGGAGAGGAGGTGGGGGTGGGCGGTCATGGTGTGCGCTCATCCGGCCCTTTCGGGTCGTCTCTGCGGATTGCCCGGCGCGGGATCAGTACCAGGCATCCGGCATCTCGCCTTTGCGCCGCGCGATGAAATCCTGCAGCGCCTCGTCGATGGCGACATCCAGAGGCGGCGCCTCGTACTCTGCCAGCCGCTTCTTCCAGAGCCGGTTCGCGCGGGTTGCGGCATCCGCCGAGCCGCGCAGCCTCCCATTTCTCGAACGGGCTCGTTGTCGGCGATGTCGCTGTCCCAGTAGGCGGTTTCGTAGTTCGCCAGCGTGTGCTGGGAGCCGAAGAAATGGCTGCCCGGGCCGACTTCCTGAAACGCGCCCATCGCAAGCGAGTTCTCGTCCACCGTCACGCCGTCGAGATAGGTGTGCAGCGCGCCGCAGAGATCGGCGTCGAGCATGAATTTCTCGTAGGACATCGACAGCAGCCCATCGAGGAAGCCCGCCGAATGCAGGATGAAGTTCGCGCCGCAGTGGATCGCGGCGAGCATCGACATCGTGCCTTCGGTCATCGCGTGCGCGTCGGGCAGCTTCGACGTGGTGAAGTTGCCGGAGCAGCGCAGCGGCAGGTTCAGGCGGCGGGCGAGCTGGCCGATGACCATGCTGCCGATGGCGGGTTCGGGCGTGCCGAAGGTGGGCGAGCCGGAGCGGAGCGCGGTGGAGGAGAGGAAGTTGCCGAAGATGACCGGGGCGCCTGGGCGTTCCAGCTGGGTCAGCGCGCATCCGGCCATAGTCTCGGCGAGGCTCTGGGCGATGGCCCCGGCATTGGTGACGGGGCCCATCGCGCCGCCGAGGATGAAGGGCACGATGACCGCCGCCTGGTTGGCGCGGGCATAGGCGCGGAGGGAGCGGGTCATGGTGCCGTCCCAGACCAGCGGCGAGTTGACGTTGACGTTGCCGAGGATGACGCAGTTGTCCTCGACGAAGCCCGCGCCGAACAGGATGCGGGCCATGTCGATGTTGTCTTCGCTGCGCTCTTCCGCCGTAACCGACCCCATGAAGGCGCGGTCGGAATACTTGATGTGGGAATAGACCATGTCGAGGTGGCGCTTGTTCACCGGCACGTCGGTCGGTTCGCAGATGGTGCCGCCGGAATGATGGAACCAGGGCGAGGACTGCGCGAGTTTGATGAAGTTGCGGAAATCCTCGATGGTGCCGAAGCGGCGGCCGTTGTCGAGGTCCATGACGAAGGGGCGAGCCATAGGCGGGGGAGAAGACCACGGACTTGCCGCCGATCAGGACGGAATTCGCCGGGTTGCGCGCGTGCTGGGTGAAGGCGGCGGGCGCGGTTTTCAGAACTTCGCGCAGCAGGCCGGGCGGGAACTTGACGAGCACGCCGTCGAGCTCAGCCCCGGCGCGCTCGCCAATGGTCGAGCACGACGGGGTCGTCGCGGAATTCGATCCCGACCTCGGCCAGGATGCGGTCGGCGGCGGCCTCGATGCGGACCAGGTTCTCTTCCGACAGGATGTCATATGTGGGGATGTTGCGGGTGATGTAGGGGCGGTGGAGGCCAGTGCGACCGGCTGCCCGGTCCTTGCGGCGGGCGTCGCGGCCAGAACGGGTGCGGGTGACTTCCTCGACGGTCATTTCGGCATCTCCCCGGACGGCTGGATGGGGAATGCTAGGGTCGGGCGGGTCGGAACCGTTAGCCTGCTGGGCGACATTCCAAGGGGTGGAAATGTCGCTTTTGCGGGAGGATGCGGCGCGGATGGGTGGCGCGGTCAGGTGATCCAGCCGGTTTCCAGAACCTCGGCCCAGTCCGGGCGGTGCCGTGCGCGGGCCAGCGCGACGGCGGGGGCGGTGTCGTAGGGCACCATGCGGAAGGTCACGGACCAGCCGTAGGTCGTCTGGTCGAGCAGGGCGTAGCGGGCGTGGGGCGCGCCGGTGACGATGCGGTGGCTGCGGTCGTCGAAGCCGGGGACGCCGACGCAGCCGGGATTCACGATCAGGCGGCCACCGGGCAGGCGCACGGCCTCGGCCACGTGAGAATGGCCGCAGAGGAGCAGGGATTGCGGGATGCCCTCGGCACGGGAGGCGATGTCAGGCAGGGAGTTCGGGGCGACGTGGCCCTGCGGCGTGACGTGGTTCAGCCAGCGCGTCACGTCATCCTGCGGGGTGGCATGGCAGAGGAAAACGTCGCCGATGGTCAGGGTTGCAGGCAGGGCGCGGACCCAGCCGAGATGCGCGGGCGAGAGATGCGGGCGGGCGTCTGCGTCCCATTGCGGGTCGGGGTCGGGCGGATCGGTCAGCCAGCGGTCGTGGTTGCCGCGCACGGTGGGCCAGTCTGCGGCGATCAGCATATCGGCGGCGCGGTCTGCCTGCAGCGGGCCGGAGAGGCAGTCGCCGAGATTGACGGTCAGGTCGGGCGACTGCGTGGCGATGTCGTCGATGACCGCCTGCAGGGCGTCCGCATTGCTGTGGATGTCCGACAGGACGGCGAGGCGCATCTATTCCGCCGCCATGTCCTGTGTGCTGTCCCAGCCCGAGATCGCCTTGACGTCGAGAAACTCCTCGATGCCCCAGTGCCCGCCCTCGCGGGCGCGCCCCGAGGCCTTGACGCCGCCGAAGGGCGACCCCGCCCCGCGCGACTTGCCGTTCATCTGGACCATGCCGGATTTCAGGCGGCGGGCGAGGCGGTTTCGGCGCGCGCCGTCCTGCGACTGGACGTAGTTCGTCAGGCCGTAGATCGTGTCATTGGCGATGGCGACGGCTTCCTCCTCGGTGTCGAAGGGGATCATCGACAGGACCGGGCCGAAGATTTCCTCTTTCTCGATGGTCATGCCGGGCTTCACGTCGGCAAAGACGGTGGGGCGGACGAAATAGCCGCGGTTCAGACCCTCGGGCCGACCCAGACCGCCCGTGACCAGACGTGCGCCTTCCTTGATTCCCGCCTCGATCATCCCCTGAATCTTGTCGTACTGCATCTGGCTGACGACCGGGCCGATGTGGCCGCCCGGTTCGTGCGCGGAGGCGACCCGCAGGCCTTCCGCCACCGATTTCGCGATCTCGACGGCGGTGTCGTAGTACGACCGCTCGACCAGCATCCGGCTGGGCGCGTTGCAGGACTGGCCGGAATTGTCCATCAGGTGCAGCACGCCGCGCCGGACTGCCTTTTCATCGGCATCGGCGAAGACGAGGTTCGCGCCCTTGCCGCCGAGTTCCAGCGTGACGCGCTTGAAGGTGTCGGCGGCGGCCTTGCTGATCGCGCGCGCCGGCGCGGGGCGATCCGGTGAAGGAAATCATCTCGACATCCGGGTGGCTGGAGAGTTGCGTGCCGACGCCGGGGCCGTCGCCGTTCACAAGGTTGAAGACGCCGGGCGGGAAGCCCGCGTCATGAACGAATTCGGCGAAGAGAAGCGAGGAGAGGGGGGCTATTTCGCTGGGTTTCAGCACCATCGTGCAGCCCGCCAGCATCGCGGGGATCGCCTTGAGCGTGACCTGGTTCATCGGCCAGTTCCACGGCGTGATGAGGCCGACGACGCCGACGGGTTCCAGCGCGATGCGGTCGTTCGGGGCATGGGGGCCGAGCGGACGGATGAACTGGAAATCCCTGAACGCGGTCAGGAAGTTCTTCAGGTGCCAGGGCAGGCTTGCGGCCTGTTCGTTCAGCGCGTGGTCGATGGGCGACCCCATCTCGAGGCTGATCGCCTGCGCCATTTCCACCTTGCGGCGTTCGTACTGGGCGAGGATGCCCTCGACGAGACGGGCACGTTCGGTTGGCGGTGTGGCGGCCCATGCGGGCAGTGCGGCCTTGGCGGCGGCGACGGCGGCGTCGGTATCAGCCTTGTCGCCGAGCGAGATGACGGCGCAGACCTCTTCGGTCGAGGGGTCGATGACCTCGCAGTCGCGCGGCAGGGCAGGCGCGACCCAGTGGCCGTTGATGTAGAACTTGCGTTTGTCGAGCATGGGAACCTCCGGGGGTCGGGCGCATACTGCACCCGCGCACAGACCGGCGGCAACCGGCAGACGACAGGATTTGTCGCTTTCAGACCATGCAAGCTGCCGGATCGAAGCGGCATTCTGGCGCGCATCGTCCCGTCCTGGGCGAACAACAGACGCCGGCGCATACGACCGGCGTGAACCGATAGCGGCCCGTCACGACCGAAACAGAACGATCAGGTCAAATCCAGCGTCATGACAGAAGAAATGTTCCGATCTGCACGCGCAATCCGATTGGGGATGAAACTTCGTTCCGAACGGCCTATATTCGGTGCCACGCCAAATCCCATCGAAGGAGCCGCATCATGGGCCTGCGCATCAACGACACTGTTCCCGATTTCACCGCCGAGACGGATCAGGGCACGATCCGCTTTCATGACTGGATCGGCGACAGCTGGGCCGTCCTGTTCAGCCACCCGAAGGACTTCACGCCGGTCTGCACGACGGAGTTCGGCGCGGTGGCACGGCTGGATGCGGAATGGAAGAAGCGCGGCACGAAGGTGATCGGCATTTCGGTGGACGGCGTGGCCGAGCACCAGAAATGGAAGGCCGATATCGAAAAGGCCGGAGGCGTCGCGCCGGGCTTCCCGATCCTGGCCGACAGCGGCCTCGCCATCGCCAAGGCCTATGACATGCTGCCCGCCGACGCCGTGATGCCCGAGAACCGCACCCCGGCGGACACCCAGACGGTGCGGGTCGTCTACATCATCGGGCCGGACAAGAAGCTGAAGCTGAGCATGACCTATCCGATGACGGTCGGGCGCAACTTCGCCGAGGTGGTGCGCGCGCTGGATGCGCTGCAGCTGTCGTCGGGCAAGGGCGTAGCGACACCCGCGGACTGGCAGGTCGGCGAGGATGTCATCATTCCGGTGGCGGTGAAGGACGAGGATGCGACGGCGAAGTTCGGTGCGTTCCGCACGGTGCTGCCGTATCTGCGGTACACGAAGGTGCCGGGGTGAGGCGCGCGATGGACGCCGCTGACTGCCGACGCTAACCTGCGGGAGCAAGAACGCGCGGGGGCGGGCAGAGATGACGGCATTCCGCGATTTCTTCAGGCGCAGGCGCGTCCGTCGGCACGTTGCGCGGAACGGCTGGGTGTTTGATTTTCACGGCCAGAAGGTCACCATTCCGGAAAGTGCGGGAATTGGCGCGGCAAGCGGCCTTTTGAGAGGGAAGTACGAAGCCGAAGAAGCCGCGATGATCATCAAGCATCTGGGCGTGGATCGGACGGTGATCGAGCTGGGCGGATCGCTGGGCGTGATCGCGCGGCTGATCCGGTCACGGCTGAACCCGGGCATCAGGCATGTCGTTGTCGAGGCGAATCCGGCACTGACCGAGACCTGCCGCGTGAATGCCGTGATCCGTGTGGGCGATCCGACCGAGATCGTCACAGCGGCCATCCATTACGACGGACCGACCGCGCGCTTCGAATTGTCCGGCAACGTGCATGCAAACCGGGTGAACGGGGTCGGTGGCGGCCGGATGATCGAAGTTCCGGCGATCACGCTTGCCGATGTCCGGGCGCGGGCGGGTCATCCCAAGACTTACGCGCTGATCTGCGACATCGAGGGTGGCGAACTGCCGATGGTGATGCGAGATGGACCTGCGCTGTCGGACGCATTGCTGGTCATCATGGAGTTGCATCCGCAATTCTATCCGGCGGGCACGAAGGACGAGGACGCTCTGGTCCGGCGCATGGCTGAACTCGGGCTTGAAGAAATCGACCGTGTCAGCGATGTGAGAGTCTGGAAAAGACCCTGACGGGGACGAGGGCGATGCTGAACGACAAGACGATCCTTGTGACTGGCGGCACCGGGTCATTCGGCAATGCCTTTGCCGACTATGTTCTGGCCCGGTTCAATCCGCGCAAGCTGATCGTGCTGTCGCGGGACGAGATGAAGCAGTGGGAGATGGCGAAGCGGTTCAAGGACGATCCGCGCGTCCGGTTCTTCATCGGCGACGTGCGTGACCGCGACCGGCTGCAGCGGGCGTTCCGGGGGGTTGACCATGTGATCCACGCGGCGGCGACCAAGATCGTGCCGACGGCGGAATACAACCCGTTCGAATGCATCAAGACGAATGTGAACGGCGCGATGAACGTGATCGACGCGGCGATCGACAACGAGGTGCGCAGTGTCGTGGCATTGTCCACCGACAAGGCGAGCAGCCCGATCAATCTTTATGGCGCGTCCAAGCTGGCTTCCGACAAGCTGTTCGTTGCCGCCAACGCGTATTCGGGCGAACACGGGACGCGGTTTTCGGTGGTGCGCTATGGCAACGTCATGGGATCGCGCGGGTCGGTCATTCCGTATTTCCTGTCGTTGCGCGAAACGGGTGTTCTGCCGATCACCGACACGCGGATGACGCGCTTCATGATCACGCTGGAACAGGGCGTCGATCTGGTGCTGCACGCGCTGGACGACGCGGTGGGCGGCGAGATCTATGTCCGCAAGATTCCGTCGATGATGCTGACGGACATTGCCGAGGTGACTGTTCCGGGCGCGCGGCACGAGGTGGTGGGCATCCGTCCGGGCGAGAAGATGCATGAACAGATGGTGGGCAGCGAGGACGCACCCTTCACGTATGAGTATGACGACCACTTCAAGATCCTGCCGGCGATCAACAACTGGGCGGCGTCGCCCGCGCGGATCAAGGACGGCAGGCCGGTGCCTGACGGCTTCGTCTATGCCAGCGACAGCAATCCGCAGTGGATGACGCGGGATGATCTGGCCGCCTGGATCGACGCGAACCGCTCGAAGATCGACAAGATATGATGATCCCCTACGGTCGGCAGTCGATTTCCGAGGAGGACATCGCGGCGGTCGAGGCGGTGCTGCGGTCGGATTTTCTGACGCAAGGGCCCGCCGTGCCGCGGTTCGAGGAGGCTGTGGCGGCGCGGGTCGGATGCCGCGAGGCGGTGGCGGCAAATTCGGCGACCTCCGCCCTGCACATCGCGTGCCTGGCGCTGGGGCTTGGTCCCGGCGACAGGCTCTGGACTGTGCCGAACACGTTTGTGGCCTCGGCGAACTGCGGGCTGTACTGCGGGGCGGCCGTCGATTTTGTCGACATCGATCCGATGACCTGGAACATCTCTGTCACGGCGCTGGAGCGGAAGCTGGCAGCGGCGAAGTTCGCCGGAACCCTGCCGAAAGTGGTGGTGCCGGTGCATTTTACAGGCGAGCCCTGCGACATGGCGGCGATCCGGCGGCTGGGGGATGCCTATGGGTTCAGGATCATCGAGGATGCGTCCCACGCGATCGGGGCAAGGGTCGCGGGGGCGCCGGTGGGGGCCTGCCGCCACAGCGACATCACGGTGTTCAGCTTTCACCCGGTGAAGATCATCACCACGGCGGAAGGCGGCATGGCTGTGACGAATGATACCGGACTTGCGGAAAGGATGCGGCTTTACCGCAGCCACGGGATCACGCGGGATACGTCCGCGATGACCCACGCGTCTGACGGGCCATGGTACTATCAGCAGATCGCGCTCGGCTTCAATTACCGGATGACGGACATGCAGGCGGCGCTGGGGCTGTCGCAGATGGGGCGGATCGACGCGTTCCTGGCGCGCCGCCACGAGATCGCGCAACGCTATGACAGGATGCTTGGGGGTATGCCGGTGGTCAGGCCGGTCCGGAACCCGGACCGGTTCTCGGCCCTGCACCTGTACGTCGTGCGGGTTCCGAAGGCACAGCATGGCGACGTGTTCGGAAGGATGCGCGCGGCGGGGATCGGGGTGAACCTGCATTACATTCCGGTGCACCTGCAGCCGTGGTATGCCGGGCTGGGCTTCCGGCGCGGGCAGTTCCCCGAGGCGGAAGCCTATTACGCCGAGGCGATCAGCCTGCCGATCCATGCGGAACTGACGGAGGCCGATCAGGACAGGGTTGTCACAGCGCTGCGCACGGCGCTGGGGGAGACGGCGCCGGGATGAGGGTCGCCGTGATTCCCGCACGCGGCGGCAGCAAGCGCATTCCGCGCAAGAACATACGGCCGTTCTGCGGGCGCCCGATGATCGGCTGGCCGATCGAGGCGGCGAAGGCAAGCGGGTGCTTTGACCGGATCATCGTTTCGACGGACGATCCGGAGATCGCAGAGGTCGGACGTGGGTTCGGGGCCGACGCGCCGTTCGTGCGCCCGCCTGAGCTTGCGGACGACTTTGCTCCGACGGTGGCGGTGATCGCACATGCCGTCCGATGGCTCGACGCCGATGGCCCGTCGCCTGACGAGGTGTGCTGCATCTATCCGACGGCGCCGCTGCTGGAACCGGATGATGTGACGGCGGCCTTGAATCTGCTGATGCAGGGCAGCATGGATTATGCCTTCCCGGTCACGGCGTTCCCGTCGCCCATCGCGCGGGCGCTGCGGCTGTCGGGGACGGACAACCGGGTGTCGATGTTCCGGCCGGAACACCTGATGACGCGGTCGCAGGATCTGGAGCCCGCCTATCACGACGCAGGGCAGTTCTACTGGGGCAGAGCAGAGGCATGGCGCGAGGAACGGCCGGTCTACGGGCCGCGCAGCGCCGCGCTGATCATTCCCCGGACCCGGGTTCAGGATATAGATACACCCGACGATTGGGACATGGCCGAGGCGATGGTCCGGGTGCTGCGCGGGACTAAGGAGGGCAGGGAGTGACAGGGATGGCCGACAAGACATTCGCAACCGAGCAGGAGGCGTTCTGGGCCGGGCAGTTCGGGTCGGATTATGCTGCGCGCAATCAGGGTGCGGGGCTGATGGCGTCGAACCTGAAGTTCTTCGCTCGGGCCTTGAATCAAGCGCATCGGATGAAGGACTGCATCGAGTTCGGCGCGAATATCGGGATGAACCTGCGGGCGCTGCAACTTCTGTATCCCGGGATGACTTGCGAGGGGATCGAGATCAACCCGGATGCGGCCAAGAAACTCGGCGAGGTGATCGGGCCGCAGAACGTGCATCATCGGTCGATCCTGGAATTCGAACCGACGTATGTCCGCGACCTTGTGCTGATCAAGGGCGTGCTGATCCATATCAACCCGGATGCCCTGAGTGCGGTCTATGACAGGCTGGCGGCGACGGCGGGCCGCTATCTTCTGGTTGCGGAATACTATAATCCGTCCGCTGTTGCCGTGACCTATCGCGGGCATCAGGACCGTCTGTTCAAGCGGGACTTTGCGGGCGAAATCCTGGAACGGCATCCCGCGTTCCGGCTGGCCGACTATGGCTTTGCCTATCGGCGAGACCCGGACTTTCCGCAGGACGACATCACATGGTTCCTGCTGGAGAAGGGATGAGCCGTCCGGGCCGCGACCGGCTTGTCGCGGCATTCCGGGCCGATTCCTCAGTCCGGATCGGCAGCGGGCATGTGATGCGCTGTCTGACCCTGGCGGACGAGCTGAAAAGGCGCGGATGGCGGTGCCATTTCCTGACGCGCGACTTTCCGGGCGCGCTGGTCGGGCAGATCGGCGCTGCGGGGCATGAGGTGCATCTGCTGGCCGCGCCGCCCGGGCCGCCGTTGGCAGATGAAGGGCATTCTGGCTGGCTAGGCGTGACCTTGGAGAACGATGCCGCCGAATGCGGCGGGGTCCTGGAGAGTTTGGGGCCCGACCTGGTGGTGGTCGATCACTATGCGATCACCGCTGGCTGGGAACGGGCGGCGCGCCGGTTCGCGCGGCATATGATGGTGATCGACGACCTGGCTGACCGGGACCACGACTGCGACCTGCTGCTTGACCAGACGCTGGGGCGGACCGTCGCTGACTATGACGGGCTGGTTCCGGCAGATGCGCAGGTACTGACCGGCGCGCGCCATGCGCTGCTGCGCCCGCAGTTCGCTGCGCGCCGGGCCGCCAGTCTGGCGGCGCGGGCCGGACGCAAGCCCGCGAACCTGCTGATCGCGGTCGGGGGACATGACCCAGACAACATCACGGAGCGGGTGCTGCGCGCCCTTTCGCAAAGGCCGCCGGACTGGCTGCGCTGCGTGAGTGTGATTCTGGGATCGGGTGCGCCCGGACTGGAGGCGGTGCAGGAAGAGGCCGCAACGATGCCGGTCGCGGTGAATGTGCTGACCGACGTCACCGACATGGCATCACTGATGGCGGATGCGGATGCGGCGATCGGCGGGGCGGGAACGTCCAGCTGGGAACGCTGCGCGATGGGACTGCCGACGCTGCTGGTCGTGACTGGCCGACAATCAGAAGATGATCGCCGCGTCACTGGAGGCCGCCGGGGCCGCGGCGATCCTGGACACGACGGACGATGCGCGGCTGCCGGGCCGTCTGACGGACGCGCTTGCCGCCTTCGGCGACGATGCCCTGCGGGACGCGATGTCCCGGCAGGCGGCTGCGGTCGCGGACGGGCTGGGGACGGCGCGGGTCTGCGATGCGGTCGTGGCGATAGGGCTGTCGGTGCGACGGGCCACGGCAGCGGATGCGCGCGCCGTGCTGGACTGGCGCAATGCCGTGCCCGACGTCCGGTTCTATCGCTCGGCCATCCGTCCGTCGATGCAGGATCATATGCGATGGTTTGACCGCGCACTGGACGACCGGGCGATGGTCCTGCTGATGGTTGAGGATCGGGGCGGCGAGGTCGGGCATATCCGGTTTGACAGGTCGGCAGACGATGCTGCTTCAGCCAGCGTCTCGGTCAGTCTGGCACCGGACCGCAGGGGACAGCGGCTTGCCGCGCCTGCGGTGCTGGCGGCCCTGGACTTCGGCGCGGCGCAGGGGATCGGCCATGTCCTGGCTGAGGTTCACCGCGACAACCTCGCCTCGGTCCGCCTCTTCGAAGGACTGGGCTTCTCCGAGACTGGCCAGTCGGGCGAATTCCGGCAATATGCGATCAGTTTGGCGGACCGTTTGAAAGGCGGGCATTCGGGATGACGATCAGCATCAACAACCGTCCTATCGGGCGCGATCATCCGCCCTATGTGATCGCGGAGCTGTCCGCGAACCACAACGGCAGCAAGGACCGCGCGCTGGAACTGGTGGACCGGGCGGCGGCGACAGGGGTCGATGCGATAAAGATCCAGACCTATCGGCCCGACACGATCACGCTGGACAGCGACCGGGACGAGTTCCGCATAAAGGGTGGACTCTGGGACGGGCGGCGGCTTTACGACCTGTATGCCGAGGCGCAGACGCCTTGGGAGTGGCACGCGGACCTGTTCGCCCGTGCCCGCGCGCGCGGGGTCACGATGTTCTCCTCGCCGTTCGATTCCACAGCGGTGGACCTGCTGGAGGGCCTCGGTGCGCCCGCCTACAAGATCGCGTCGTTCGAGGCGGTCGATCTGCCGCTGATCCGGTACGCGGCATCGACCGGCAAGCCGATGATCATCTCGACCGGCATGGCGGACGCGGACGAAATCGCCGAGGCGGTGCAGGCGGCGCGGGACGGCGGGTGCCGGGAACTGGCGCTGCTGCACTGCGTGAGCGGCTATCCGGCCCCGGCGGAGAATTACAACCTGCGGACAATCCCGGACATGATGGCGCGCTTCGGTCTGGATGTCGGGTTGTCGGACCATACGGTCGACAACACGACCGCCGTGACGGCGGTCGCGCTGGGGGCGGTCATCATCGAGAAGCACTTCACGCTGGACCGCGCGGGCGGCGGGCCGGACGACAGTTTCTCGGTCGAGCCGGACGAATTCGCGCGGCTGTGCAGCGATGCGAAGACGGCGTGGGAGGCGCTGGGGCGCGTGGACTACGGGCTGAAGTCGAGCGAACAGGGCAATGTGGTGTTCCGCCGGTCGCTCTACTTCGTGCGCGATCTGGCGAAGGGCGACCGGATCGGACCGGATGACGTGAGGAGCGTAAGACCGGGCTACGGGATGGCGCCCAAGCACTACGATGCGGTGGTGGGGCGGCGGGTGTCGCGGGATGTTCGTCACGGCATGGCGGTCACACCCGAAACATTATCCGTCTGAAACCGAGACGTCTTCGCCCAGGGCCACGAGGAGGGAATGTGCGGCGCGTCTCGCCTCTAAATTGCGGTCAAATCCCTGAACAATGGCACCATATACTGGGTCGATCACGCCTGGATAGAGCTTCTTCGAAAGCGCCACGAAGCATTTCTCAAAGGACGTCCTGTCGCCCGAAAATGACAGAGCTTTATCCAAGGTCTTCGCACCTTGCCAGCGGAACGCTCCGGGAAGCGATGAATACCAAGTGACCCCGAAATGGATCACGCCCTTGCCGATCTGAACTGCCTCCCATCCGACCGTTCCTGTGATTGTAGCGACACAGCGCGATTTCTTAATCAGATCAAACGTCGATGTATCGCTTGAAACATATTCGACATTCTGAATGGCTGCGATTCTTCGGCTGAAACTCTCTTCCCGCATATATCGTGTCTGAATCGGATTCTCTTTCAGGTATATTTTCATATCTGGCGGCAGTGCCGCCGCCAACTCTTCGATAGCCAGCACTTGATCTCCATATTCAAAGCCCCAAGTGTCAGTTGTCATTTCGGGCTGAAGATGGAGGGGAAAATAGACAAAGGGTCTGTCAAGATCAGTGGCTACCACCCTTGCGCCCGATGGATCTCCCATCCGAAGGCGGTCCTTTGCCTGCACAAGCCGGGTCATATTTCGGTCAATCGCCCTTCTGTCGAATAGAAATCGCAAGGTGACGATTTTCAGTGCGAGTTTCACGTACTCGCCCGCGAGACGGCCCACTGTCCCGAGAGCACGCCTTCTGTTGCCGCGGTTCTTCATGTAGAATGGAGTTTTGGGTTCGCTTGGTGGAGCCAAAGACTCGCCATCACCAAGAACCGTCTCAAACCCTCCGAAGTCTTCGATTCTGCGAACGATCCAGAGCTTCGCCGGAAAAGCCGACTGTGTGGAAATAACCGTCCTTATTCCCATGAGCTGGCACAGATGGTAGGCGACGATCAACGTTCCTTCATGTGGAAAGTTCGAAAAGATCGCGCTGGTGACTTCCTGCCGCCTGATCAAATCGAAGAAGAAGTTCGCGGAAATGTAGAAAAGATTCTCGAGATGCGTCCAGCTGCGCAGCGCGTTGTGCCGTGCAAAAGTGATCCGCGTATAATGTCGGCGGAACATCGGAAAAGCGCGTGCGTGCAGATCGCGCCGAAGATCAGCCGGAAAGTCGCTGCGAAAAGCCGCATCCAGTTCGCACCTGACAACATCCTGATGCAGGTGCCATTCGACAGTTATGGGCTTCACGTCCTCTTTTCGGTCAAGTATTCTGATCCAGGCAACGATGTCTGCGTTGCTTTCCATCATTGCATCGAAATGCACTGAACGGAAGCCGACCAGAAGAATACGTTCCCCCGATATCGTCATCTGATCCGCCTCGCCTGTGGTGTTGAAGCGGGGTAGGCCTGTCCAAGCACTGCCCCGCGCGGGAAGTCGTCACGCGCAACCTTTTCACTTGAAGCGACCCCGAGTGCAACCCGTGCTGGGGCGGCTTGCCTGCAGGTGACGAGGACCGATCCCTTGAAGGATTTAATTCTGTTTCGACGAAGTGCAAATGCCGCGCAGGAACGCAAGGTTTTTCGCCCGCTTCCTTTTGGAGAGTAAGGTCAAAGGTGAAAGAAACTGGATCATTCCGGCTGCAAGGGACGACAGAAGCGGCATGGGAATCCCATGCTTCCGCGCGACGTGGACGCGGCTTTGACCCATGTGGAAGGCCTTGAATGCCGCCGTTTCGGCCGAGCGCGCCGTGGACGAACCGCCCAGATGCGTGACCAGCGCGTCGCGGACGAAGAGCAATGGGCCGATAGAGCGAAGGCGGAAACTCAGGTCGTCGTCCTCGTGGTAAAGGAAGATCTCCGGATCGAAGCCGCCGACGGCGTTGAATGCCGTCTTGCGGACGAGCAGTGCGGCCCCGGACAGGGTGGGGACTTCGCGCGTCTCGGCCGGCCAGCCGCGCGGCAGCCATTGGGAGCGGGGGATCAGCAGGCTGCGGCGGCGGAAGAAGGGTGATCCGTCGGCATTGGCGATCCGCGGATTGGCGGCGCTGGCGGCGGGGAACCGGTCAAGGCTATCGGCCAGATGGCCCAGCGCGCCCTCCGCGAGGGTGACGTCGGGGTTCAGGAACAGGAGACATTCGGTGGCGGCGCGCGCTGCCCCGATGTTGCAGGCGGTTCCGAAGCCGAGGTTGCGTTCGTTCCGGATCAGGGTCACGCCACGGGACTCCGCAAGTCTCGTTAGCGCCGGATCGGCGTTGGGTGAATTGTCCACCAGCACGACCGGCGTTCCGGTTGGCACCGAAGCCAGCATCGCGGGCAGCACGGCCATGCTGTCGTAGCAGACGGTGATGACGGTGATGCGGACCGGTGACGCTGTTTCGGACATGCCCGCGACATAGAGGAAGGGCCCGGGTTTGTCACCCGGGCCCCCTCTGTACAGATGCCACAGGAAGAGGCTCAGGCCTCGGCCTGTTCCTTCCGCTCGACGATCTCGGCGCCGGTCTCCTGATCGACCATCTTCATGCCCAACCGGACCTTGCCGCGTTCGTCGAAGCCGAGGAGCTTGACCTTCACCTCCTGGCCTTCCTTCAGATACTCGTTCGGGTGCTGGATGCGCTTGTTGGCGATCTGGGACACGTGGACCAGACCGTCGCGCTTGCCGAAGAAGTTCACGAAGGCACCGAAATCGACCAGCTTGACGACCTTGCCGGTGTAGACCTTGCCCTCTTCCGGTTCGGCCACGATCGAATAGATCATGTCGAAGGCCTTCTTGATCGAGTCGGCATTGGCCGACGCGATCTTGATGACGCCGTCGTCGTTGATATCGACCTTGGCACCGGACACTTCGACGATCTCGCGGATGACCTTGCCGCCCGATCCGATCACTTCGCGGATCTTGTCGGTCGGGATCGTCATCGTCTCGATCCTCGGCGCGTGGGCCGAGAATTCGTGGCGGCCTTCGGTCAGCGCCTTGGCCATTTCGCCCAGGATGTGCATCCGGCCGTCCTTGGCCTGCGCCAGGGCCTGCTTCATGATCGCGGGGGTGATGCCTGCAATCTTGATGTCCATCTGAAGGCTGGTGATGCCGTTCGCCGTGCCTGCGACCTTGAAGTCCATGTCGCCGAGGTGATCCTCGTCGCCGAGGATGTCGGTCAGGACGGCGTATTTGCCGTCATCTTCCAGGATCAGGCCCATCGCGACGCCCGCGACCGGCGCCTTCAGCGGCACGCCCGCATCCATCATCGACAGCGACGATCCGCAGACCGTGGCCATCGAGGATGAACCGTTGGATTCGGTGATCTCGGACACGATGCGGATCGTGTAGGGGAAGTCGGTCGGCGCGGGCAGGACGGCCTGCAGCGCGCGCCAGGCGAGTTTCCCGTGGCCGATCTCGCGGCGTCCGGGCGGGCCGAAGCGGCCGACTTCGCCGACCGAATAGGGCGGGAAGTTGTAGTGCAGGAGGAAGTTCGAGCGATAGTTGCTGTGCAGCGCGTCGATGATCTGCTCATCCTCGCCGGTGCCGAGCGTGGTCACGACCAGGCCCTGCGTTTCACCGCGGGTGAACAGCGCCGATCCGTGCGTGCGCGGCAGGATGCCGACTTCGCTGACGATCGGGCGCACCGTCTTGGTGTCGCGTCCGTCGATGCGGGTGCCGTTCTTGACGACGTCGCCGCGCAGGATGGACGATTCCAGCTTCTTGATCGACGAACCGAGGTTCGCGTCTTTCTGTTCATCCTCGGACAGCGAGGCGACGATGGCGTCCGCTGCCGTCTGGATGGCGTTGGTCCGCTCCTGCTTGTCGCGGATCGCGAAGGCGGCGCGCATCTGCTTTTCGCCGGCCTTCTTCACCTTGGCATAGAGCTTGGAATAGTCCGCCGGGGTGAAGTCCATCGGTTCCTTGGCGGCGTCTTCGGCGAAGTCGATGATCAGGTCGATGACCGGCTGCATCTGTTCGTGGCCGAAGACGACCGCGCCCAGCATTTCCTCTTCGGTCAGCTCATAGGCCTCGGATTCGACCATCATCACGGCGTCCTTGGTGCCCGCGACGACCAGGTCCAGACGCTGTTCGGGGTTGTTGCGAAGCTGGTCCATGTCGGCCACTTCGGGGTTCAGGACGTAGGCGCCGTTCGCAAAGCCGACGCGCGCGGCGGCGATCGGGCCCATGAAGGGCACGCCCGAAATCGTCAGCGCGGCCGAGGTGGCGATCATCGCGACGATGTCAGGATCGTTGACAAGGTCGTGGGACAGAACGGTGCAGATGATCAGCACCTCGTTCTTGAAGCCATCGACGAACAGCGGGCGGATCGGACGGTCGATCAGGCGCGAGGTCAGCGTTTCCTTTTCGGAGGGACGCCCTTCGCGCTTGAAGAAGCCGCCCGGGATTTTCCCGGCGGCGTAGGTTTTTTCCTGATAGTGCACGGTCAGCGGGAAGAAGTCCTGCCCCGGCTTGGGCTGCCTCGCATAGGTCACGTTGGCCATGACGCTGGTTTCGCCCAGCGTGGCGACGACGGACCCATCGGCCTGGCGCGCAATTTTCCCGGTTTCCAGCGTGAGCGTTTCGAGGCCCCACTGGATCGATTTCTTGGTCACATTGAACATCTGGTTTCCTCTGGGACGGACCCCCTGGCCCTGTCCCTCATGTCTGGCGGCCCCATTGCCGCCGCCCCCCGTATCCTGTCGCATGTGGCCGGGGGCATGGCCTCACGTCGCAGATTGCGGGCGCATACAGGAAAAGGGGGGGGTTGGGAAGGGGTGGGAACAGGCGGTTCAGCCCCTGGGTACCGATGCCACCAGCCAGACACCGTAGAGCGTAACGACCAGCCCAAGGGCCATCGCTGCCGTCAGCGGCTCGCCGAACATGGCCCAGGCCCAGACCATGGTGACGGGCGGGCTGAGATAGATCGTGGCCGACACCCGTGTCGGGGAATAGAGGCGCAGGCAGAGGTAGTGACGTAATCCACGCGCCATAGGTCGCGACAAAGACCAGCCAGCCGATGCCGAAGGCGAAACTGCCCGTCAGCGGTGGCACGATTCCGCCGTACAGGACGGCGCAGGGCGCGAAGAAGGCCGCGGCAAAAAGGCATTGCAGACAGAGACGCTGATGTATCGCCAGTTCGCGGCTGCGCCGCCGTTCCTGCAGGACTGTGGCCAATGCAAAAGAAATCATGCCGAGCACCGGGAGCAGATAGGCCATTGCGGGTGCGTCGCCGAGCGCGAATGCGTCGGCGGACACTACAAGAACGCCCGCGAGGCCGATGGCGGTGCCGAGCCACTGCCGTCCGGTCAGGCGCTGGCCGAGGATCGGAAGCGACATCGCGGCGATGGCGAGGGGCACCAGATCGGCCATCAGAGCCACCAGCCCGGTGGGAACGCGCTGTCCGATGGCTAGGGCGAACCCGCCGAGATACAGAAACATGCCCAGAAACGCGAAGGCCGCCTGTTCGGCCAGCGCGCGGAGGGTGATCCTTGGACCCCGGGCCAGGGCAAACGGAAGCAGCAGCGCGCCCGAGACGAGACTGCGCCAGAACAGGACCATGAAGACAGACGCCTCGACGGTAGCATAGCGGATGCCGACGAAGCCGGAACTCCACGAGACGACTAGCACCGCCCCCAGCAGCGGGAAAAAGAGAGACGACGACGCCAGACGCGCTAGCCTGTGGTCGGATGGCGCGGCTTTGTGCATGGATAGCCCGGGTTCCCTGGAGCCCCAATAATTCGGCTGGTGGCAGGCACCCATAGCTGCACCGACGCAAAGCAGCCCGCCAGCGACCTGCCCGACAAAAACGGCCAAAACTTTCAGGATGCCGAGGTGATCCAGAGAGGGCGCCCTTGCCCGGCCACCTGCGATGCGCAAGTGTCGGGCGCGCAGGACGCGAAGGAACGGGTTATCAACACACCGGCACATATGGCGCTGGGGCTGGCGGTGCTGGGGCGCAGGCCGGTGCCGGTCGAATGGGGCGTGATCCTTGGCGGCGCGCTGCTGCCGGACCTGTTCCTGTTCGTGGCGCATTTCGCGGGCGACGGGCCTGCGGTCGGTCTGGCGGCGGAGGTGTTCAACTCGGTGCCGGTCTACGCGGTGCTGCTTCTGGCGGGGCTGGCGGCGCGGGCGCGCCTGCTCTGGCTCTTCGCGGCGGCGGCGCTGCTGCACATCGCCTTCGACCTGCCGGTGCATCATCAGGATGCGCATGCGCATTTCTGGCCGTTGACGGATTGGGTCTTCGTCAGCCCGGTGTCGTTCTGGGACGCCGATCATCATGGTCGTCCGGTGGGCGTGCTGGAGGGGGTGCTGGTCGCGGTCTGCCTGGCGCTGTTGTGGCTGCGGACGGACAGGCGGTTCGCGCGGATCGTCACGGCGCTGCTGGCGGCGATCTATCTGGCGGCCTTCGTGCATTTCGTGGGGCACGTCTTTGCCGGACGGCACTGGGCGGTTTGGTAGAGCGGCGCGGCACGCGCCGACGGTCAGCGCCCACCCACGATCAGGCGCAGCGCTCTGTCGCGGCGGGGCCGGGTGAGAATGGTGGCTCAAAGACGCCGCCCCGACAGCAAAACGCCCGCAGCTTTCGCTCCGGGCGTTCCAGCGTCCCAAAGGGATCAGATTAGCGGCGCAGGCCCAGCTTTTCGATCAGCGTGGAATAGCGGGCCTCGTCCTTCTTCTTCAGATAGTCCAAGAGCTTGCGGCGCTGGGCAACCATCATCAGAAGTCCGCGGCGGGAATGGTTGTCCTTGACGTGCGCTTTGAAATGCTCGGTCAGGGTGGCGATGCGCGAGGACAGGATCGCTACCTGCACCTCGGGCGATCCGGTATCGCCGGGCTTGGTGGCGAATTCGGTCATCAGGCGGGTCTTTTCTTCGACAGTGATCGACATCGGGCTCTCCTAGGGTTGAGGGTGACGGCGCAGGCCGGGATGTCGTCCAGCAAGGCCCATGAGTCTGTGTGACCCCGGTTGCTCCGGGGATGCGGGCGTATAGGGGATATGGCGACAGAATGGAAGTACCGAGATTCCGGGGTCCGTGCTGTCATGCGGCGCGCTGCTGCGGTGCGGGCATCAGGACGACGGCAGCCGGGTCGAGGCCGGAGTCGGCGGGCAGCGAAGCGACAATGTGGCCGTCGAGCAGCAGGTGGTCGATACCGGGATCGTCGCCCGACGGGGCAAGGGTCACGTCGGGGTCAGGATGGGCAGCGGGGTCGTAGATGAGGCAGAGCGTGTCCTGACCGGCGTCGAAGTCGGTCAGGGCGGCGGGCGGGTGGTCTTCGCCGAGCCAGTCGGCCAGCGAGAAGGTATCGGCCCCGGCCCCGCCGGACAGGATGTCTCCGGCCCCGCCGGTCAGCGTATCGTCGCCTTCTCCGCCGTTGAGGAAATCGGCATCGGCGTCGGTCCCGCCGTTGATGACGTCATCGCCGCGCCCGCCCATCAACGTGTCGGAGCCTTCGGCACCGGCAAGACTGTCGTCGCCGTCCCAGCCCTGCAGAACATCCGCGCCTGTGCCGCCATCCAGCGCATCACGGCCCGCACCGCCGTTCAGGCTGTCGTCACCGGCACCGCCGGCCAGGACATCGTCATCGGCGCCGCCCGCCAGGGAATCGCCGCCGTCACCGCCATCGAGCGTGTCGCGGCCTTCATCGCCCGCCAGCGTGTCGGTGCCGGTGCCGCCGGTCAGGCTGTCGTCGCCCACGCCGCCGAGCAGCAGATCGTCGCCATCATCGCCGCCGATGCTGTCGTCGCCCGCTTGACCTGCAAGCTGGTCATCGCCCGCAAGCCCGGCGATGTCGTCGTCGCCATCGCCGCCGAAGAGCATGTCGTCGAGCGGCGTGCCGGACATGCCGCGGGGTTCGCCATCGGGGTCGGGGGGCTTGCCGTCCGCGCCGTCATCGGCGGTATCGTGGTCGGGCGTCAGATCGACGATCGCGCCGATCATGACCAGCGACATGAGACCTGCGAAAGCCATAAGCATCTGAGCCCGCTCCCATCCTGCCGCGACATGATCTGCGGACTTCACCCGGGCGGAAGGTTTGGGGGGCAGGGGTTAGCGACGGGTTGAGGAAACGTATTTGTGGAAAATTCAGATGAATTTGCCGTCTGGTGAGCGGGACAGGTTGAGGGCGCAGGACCGACCTTCAGAACGGCGCGGGCGCGGAAAAGGCGATGCCCTTGCCGCTGTCGGGATGGCGGAACTTCAGGCTTTCGGCATGCAGCATCAGGCGCGGGAAGGCGCGGGCGGGGCCGGTGGCGTAGAGCGGGTCGCCGAGGATCGGGTGGCCGAGCGACTGGCAATGGACGCGCAGCTGGTGGCTGCGGCCCGTCAGGGGGTAGAGCCGGACGCGGGTGGTGCCGTCCGGGATCGTGGCGGATCACGCGCCAGCCGGTCTGTGAAGGGCGACCGGTTTCGTGGTTCACATGCTGGCGCGGGCGGTTCGGCCAGTCGACGGTCAGGGGCAGATCGACGGTGCCCTCGCGCGGGGCGAGATGCCCCCAGAGACGGGCGAGATAGACCTTCTTCGTCAGGCGCTGCTCGAATTGCAGGCCAAGCACGCGCTGGGCGTGCCGGGTCATCGCAAAGACCATGATGCCGGAGGTGTCGAGGTCGAGCCGGTGCACCAGCAGCGCCTCTGGGTGGATGCGCTGGAGGCGGGCGATCATGCAGTCGGCAAGATGCTCGCCCTTGCCGGGGACGGACAGAAGCCCGGCAGGCTTGTCCACCAGCACGACCTGATCGTCGGCATGGACGATGCGGACGGGCTCGTCGGGCGGGGCGTAGACGAAAGGGGCGGTATCGTCCTGCATGGCGGGTGTCGCAGTCAGACCGCGACCTCCAGCGCCTTCTGCGCCCCGACGCCGAAGACGCGCTTGTAGCGTTCGACCTCGGCCTTGGGGCCCATCGCCTTGTTGGGGTTATCGGACAGCTTGACGGTCGGGCGGCCATTGGCGCTGACGGCCTTGCAGACGAGGCTGAAGGGGGTCAGCGCGTCGCTGGGCGCGAGGCCGCGGAAATCGTTGGTCAGAAGCGTGCCCCAGCCGAAGGATACCTTGACGCGGCCGACGAACTGGCGGTGCAGTTCCTCGATCTTGTCGACGTCCAGACCGTCGGAGAAGATCACGAGTTTCGTCGTCGGATCTTCGCCGCGCGACTGCCACCAGCGGATCGCGGTTTCGGCCCCGGTCGCCGGATCGCCCGAATCGATGCGGATGCCGGTCCAGCCCGCCAGCCAGTCGGGCGCGCCATTCAGGAAGCCTTCGGTGCCGAAGGTGTCGGGCAGGATGATCCGCAGATTGCCGTCATGTTCCTCGTGCCAGTCGGCCAGCACCCGGTAGGGGGCCTGCCGCAGGTCGGCATCGTTGTCCGTCAGTGCGGCGAAGACCATCGGCAGTTCGTGGGCATTGGTGCCGATGGCCTCGATATCGGTCTTGCGCGCGATGGCGCAGTTCGAGGTGCCGGTGAAGGCGCGGCCCAGCCCCTCCATCATCGCCTCGACGGCCCATTCCTGCCAAAGGAACGAATGCCGCCGTCGCGTGCCGAAATCGGCGATGCGCAGGCCGTCGATGCGGCGCAGGCGTTCGATCTTTTCCCACAGGCGGGCCATGGCGCGGGCGTAGAGGACCTGAAGCTCGAACTTGCCCATGCCCCGCGTCACGGCGCGCGACCGCAGTTCCATCAGCACGGCGAGCGCCGGGATTTCCCACAGCATGACCTCGGGCCACTTGCCCTCGAAGGTCAGCTCGTACTGCCCGTCGCGTTTCGACAGTTGATAGGGCGGCAGGCGCAGCGCCTCGAACCATTCCATGAAGTCCGACCGGAACATCTGCCGCTTGCCGTAGAACGTGTTGCCGCGCAGCCAGGTGGATTCGCCGCGCGTCAGCGACAGCGAGCGGACATGATCCAGCTGCTCACGCAGTTCGCCTTCGTCGATCAGGTCGGCAAGGCGGATGGATTTTGACCGGTTGATGAGGCTGAAGGTGACGTCGGTGTCGGGGCTGTTCCGGAAAATCGACTGGCACATCAGCAGCTTGTAGAAGTCGGTATCGGTCAGCGACCGGACGATCGGGTCGATCTTCCAGTTGTGGTTGTAGACGCGGGAGGCGATGTCGACCATGTCAGACGTCCAGCCTGACGCCTGCGGCGCGCATTTTCGCACAGGCATCGGCGAGTGATCCGTTCAGGTCGATGGCGCGGCATGCGCCGTCGAGAACGGTGGCGGCAAAGCCGAGGCGGGCGGCATCGATGGCGGAATAGGCGACGCAGTAGTCGGTGGCGAGGCCGACGAAGGTCAGGGTGGTGACGCCGCGCGCACGGAGATAGCCGTCAAGTCCGGTGGGCGTCGTGCGGTCATTCTCGAAGAACGCCGAATAGCTGTCGATGGCGGGTCGGAAGCCTTTGCGGACGATCAGATCGGCGGGATCGGTGCGCAGATCGGGGTGGAAAGCGGCACCTTTGGTTCCCTGAACGCAGTGGACGGGCCAGAGCACCTGCGGGCCATAGGGCATTTCGGTCATGGAAAAGGGCGCGGCACCGGGATGGTTCGCGGCGAAGGAGGAATGATCGGCGGGGTGCCAGTCCTGCGTCAGGACGCGGACAGGGAAATCATCCATCAGCGCGTTGATGCGCGGGATGACCGCATCGCCGCCAGCGACGGCCAGCGCGCCGCCGGGGCAGAAGTCGTTCTGCACGTCGATGATGATCAGGGCATGGGTCGGGTCGTGCATGGGACCTCCGGCGGTGCGGGACAGGTTTGCTGGGAAAGCGGCGGGCGGTCAACCGCAGGCGCGCGCGGAGGGACATTTCCGCGGGTTGGAGGGAGCGGGGATTCGCGCTAAAGCGCGCCGATGGTCACGGTTGCCGCGCTTTATCTCTTTGCCCCGCTGGCCGATCCGCGTGCCCTGCGCGGACCGCTGCTGGACCTTTGTCAGCGCGCAGGGGTGCGCGGGACGCTGATTCTGGCGCAGGAAGGCGTGAACGGGACAATCGCGGGTCCGGGCGAGGGGGTCGCGGCGGTGCTGGCGCATCTGCGGGCGCTGCCGGGATGCGCGGGTCTGCGGTGGAAGGAAAGCACATCCGGGACCATCCCGTTCGGGCGGATGAAGGTGCGGGTGAAGCGGGAAATCGTGACGATGGGGTTGCCCGGGATCGACCCGCGACAGGCGGTCGGGCGGCATGTCGAGCCTGCGGACTGGAACGAGGTGATCCGGCGGCCGGACATGGTACTGATCGACACGCGGAACCGCTACGAGGTGGCGGAGGGCAGCTTTGCGGGGGCGGTCGATCCGGATACGGGATCGTTCCGCGAATTCCCCGACTGGTGGCGGCAGAATGCCAGTCGTTTTGCGGGGCGTCCGGTGGCGATGTTCTGCACGGGCGGCATCCGCTGCGAGAAGGCGACGAGTTTTCTGGTCGGCGAGGGCGTGGCCGAGGTCTATCACCTGAAGGGCGGAATTCTGGGTTATCTCGATGCGGTGCCGGGGGCGCTGTCGGACTGGCAGGGCAGGTGTTTCGTCTTTGACGAACGCGGGGCGGTCGGGCCGGATGAGGCCTGAGCCAAAGCAAAAACCCCGCCCTTGCGGGCGGGGTCCTTGAAGGAGGTGTTCCGGCGACACGAACTGGGTGGGGGCTGTTGACCGTGCCGCCGGAACCTAGCGTCTCTCGCTATGGGACTGTTTATCCCGGTCAATCGGGGCGCTTGCGCGGAACAGATGCGCCCTGTTCAAGGTCATTTCGTGGCAGAAAACGGGCGGCGGCCTGGGCTTGATTTGCGCCATCGCGCGGGCCACACTTGCCGCATGACGGTTCAGACGCCGACCCAGTTTCCCCTTTCCGGAGCTGCGCCCGAACAGGTCGCCTTCGACCGGCGCGAATTGCAGGCGATCCTGGGCATCTACGGACGGATGGTCGCAGCAGGCGAGTGGCGCGACTATGCGATGTCCTTCCTTCGCGAGACGGCGGTGTTCTCGGTCTTCCGCCGCGCGGCGGAATTTCCGCTGTACCGGATCGAGAAGCACCCGAAGCTGCGCCAGAAGCAGGGGATGTACGCGGTGATCGGGATGGACGGGCAGATCCTGAAACGCGGGCATGATCTGGCGGCGGTGCTTCGGGTGTTCGACAGGATGCTGATCCGCGCGGTCGAGTAGGCGGTCAGCCGGACCGCGTGACGCGGGCCTTGCGTCCGGCCCAGACAACCGCGCCGACAGCGCAGGCGAAGCCGATCATGGCGGGCGTGATGCGTTCGCCGAGAAGCAACGCGGAAATTCCGAGCGTGGCGAAGGTCTGCAGCAGCTGGACCTGCCCGACGCGCGCGATGCCGCCGCGTGCAAGACCGGCGTTCCAGAAGATGAAGCCGCCGAACATGGAGCCGAGGGCGAGGTAGAGCAAGGCCGCCCATTCGGGGCCTGTCGGATCGTGGATACCGGTCGGCACCGTCAGAAAGGTGATCGTCACCGACAGCGGCGCGGTCAGGACCAGGGCCCAGGCGATGACCTCCCATCCCGGCAGGTCGCGCGAAAGGCGGCCCGAGATGACATAGCCGCAGGCGGCGGCGAGCGCGGCAAGCAGCAGCCAGACATCGCCGATTCCGGGCGTGATATCAGACGCGAAAAGCGTGAAGGCGGTGACGAGGGCCGCGCCGAGGATGGAAAGCGCCCAGAAGACGGGTCCGGGGCGTTCGCCGCCGATCCATGCGGCGAAAGCGGCGGTGAGAAGGGGGAGAATGCCGAGGACGACGCCGCCATGCGCTGCGGGGACGGTTATCATGGCAAGGCTGGAGAGGCCGGGAAAGCCGAAGACAAGCATGAGGCCCGCAAGCAGAAGCCAGGCGACCTGATCCTTCGGGAAGCGCCGGCGGGTCAGGACAAGTGCGGTCGCGGCGACAAGGCTGGCGAGGGCGGCGCGGCCACAGGCGATCACCATCGGGTCGAAGCCGCCGAGTGCGACGCGCGTCATCGGCAGAGTTCCGGCAAAGATCAGGACGCCCGTCAGACCAAGGAGATACCCGGCAGTGATGTCGCTGAGGCCACGCATCCGCCTGCTTTACGGGCAGCTTTCGCGGTCCGGCAAACAATTCCCCGTATCGGTTACAATTTAGACGTCGCCCCCTCTTGCGCCTGTGCTCCGCAGGGTTCAGGACGCGGACGAAACCCCGGTCGCGCTGATGTCCAGTCCCAATTCCTTGCACCTGCGGGGGGCGCTCGCCTCGCTGACGGCTTTCGGGCTCTACGCCACGCACGATGCGGTGGTGAAGTTCCTGGGCGCGGACTACGCGCCGTTCCAGATCATATTCTACAGCACGCTGTTCGCCTTCCCGCTGGTCACGATCATGCTGATGCAGGATAGGACGGACGGCAACCTGCGCCCCCGTCACCCATGGTGGGTGGCGGCGCGGACCTTTGCGGCGGTGCTGAACGTGATCTGCGCGTTCTATGCGTTCAGTGTGCTGCCGCTGGCACAGGCCTATTCGGTGTTCTTCTCGATGCCGATCCTGATCACGCTGATGGCGATTCCGATGCTGGGCGAAAAGGTCGGAATCCACCGCGGCGTGGCGGTCATCGTCGGGCTGGTCGGGGTGCTGATCGTGCTGCGACCGGGCGAGGCCCCGATCAGCCTGGGCCAGCTGGCGGCGCTGGGCGCGGCGATGACGGGGGCCTTCGTGTCGGTCGTGCTGCGCAAGATCGGGTCGGAAGAACGGGCGGCAGTGATCCTGCTGTATCCGATGGTGGCGAACTTCGCGGTGATGGCCTGCATCATCCCCTTCGTCTATCAGCCGATGCCCATCGAGCATCTGGGGCTGCTGGGGCTGATGTCGGTTCTGGGGATTTCGGGGGGGCTGTTCATCATATCCGCCTACCGCAACGCGCCCGCTATCATCGTCGCACCGATGCAGTATTCGCAGATCGTCTGGGCGGTGCTCTACGGGACGCTGTTCTTCGACGAAGAGACCGACGCCTGGACACTGGCGGGCACGGCGGTGATCATTGCCAGCGGCATCTACATCGTGCTGCGCGAAGGGACGCCGAGCGTGTCCGAGAACCGCCCGGTTCTGGAATCGCGCACCCGGGCGGAGACCGGGATCATCACGCGTCTGACGCATATCCTGAAACGGCGCTGATCGCGCAGCCACCCGGCCCCTTGCAAAGCCTTCGGGGAATCGCTAACCCCCCGCGCACGGTCGGAGCGTAGCGCAGCCTGGTAGCGCACCTGCTTCGGGAGCAGGGGGTCGGAGGTTCGAATCCTCTCGCTCCGACCAATTTCCCGGAACTTTCAGGACATCGTTCATGCGTGTCGCTGTGCCGCGTCAATCCGTTGCGGCGAGGCCCGCGGGCTGGCCCACGACCACGAAGCGCAGCGCGTCGGGGTTCATCCATCTTGCGGCGACACGTTTGACGTCGGCCAGCGTGACGGCATCGACATAGCCGTTCCGGTTGGCGAGGTAGCTGACGGGAAGCCCCTGCATCTGCATGCCGACAAGAATGTCGGCGATCGGCCCGTTGCCGTCAAAGCGCAGAGGGTAGGACCCGGTCAGGTAGGTCTTGGCGGCGTCGAGTTCGGCCTGCGTGACGCCCTCGGCCGCCGCCCGCCGCCATTCGGCGCGGATGACGTCGATGGCTTCGGCGACCTTTTCGTTGGCTGAGGCTACATAGCCCTGCCAGGTGTCGGCGAGATCGGTCGTGACGAGGTAGGTCGAGATGCCGTAGGTCAGGCCGCGCTTTTCGCGGACCTCCTCCATCAAGCGCGCCTCGAACCCCGATCCGCCGAGGATCTGGTTCAGCACGAAGACGGGAAAGAAATCGGGGTCGTCGCGGCTGATGCCGGGCTGGCTGAAGGCCACGACGGATTGCGGCGAGGCATAGTCGATGATGCTGACGCCGCCGGTCAGGCCAACGGTTGCGCGCGGCGGCATCGGCGCGCCAGTTGCGGGCAGGTCGCCCAGAAGCGTGTCGAGCAGGGCACCAAGCTGGGCCTCGGTGATGTCGCCGACCGCTGAGACGAACATGCGGTCGCGCGCCATGACGCGGGCCTTCGCATCGAGGATGTCGTCCCGGGTCAGGGCGGCGAGGCTTTCGGAGGTGCCGTTCAGCGACGTCGCGTAGGGGTGGTCGCCATAGGACATCTGGTCCAGCGCGCGTCCGGCGATCTTGTCGGGGTCCTTCAGGTCGGAGGCGATGATCGACTGCACCTGACCCTTGACGCGGTCGACGGCTTCCTGGTCGAATCGCGGTTCGTTCAGCGCGGATTTCAGAAGGGCGACACCCTGATCGCGGTTCTCTGTCAGGAACTGTGCCGAGACAGAAAGCGCGTCATCATGCACATCAAAGCGGATGCTGGCGGCCAGCCCTTCGCGCGCTTCGGCGAAACCGCGCGAGTCGAGATCGCCCGCGCCTTCCTCCAAAGTCGCGGTCATCAGGTTGATCGCGCCGCGCTTGGCCGGCGCATCGAGGCTTGCGCCGCCCTGAAACCGGATTTCAAGGGCGGTGAAGGGGATGCCGTGTTCCTCGACCAGCCAGGCACGGATGCCGCCGGGCGAGGTGACTTCCTTGATCTCGACTGCGGCAAGGGCGGGGGAGGTCAGGACAATGGCCAGAAGGCCCGCGAACAGAGCCCGGATCATTGCATCACCTCGGTCGCGTCATCGCGCATCATGTAGCCGGTCACGGCCTTGTTCCGGTCGAAGATGCGGCGCGCGGCGGCGATCACATCTGCCTCGGTCACGGACCGAAGCACGTCGGGCCATGCCTTGACGTCCTCGACGGTCAGACCGGTCGTCAGCGCCTCGCCATAAGACCGGGCAAGGGATTCGGTGCTGTCCTCGCCATAGATCAGCCCGGCGGTGATCTGAAACTTGATGCGGGCGAACTGGGCAGGGTCGACGCCGGTTTCAAGGAAATCCGCGATGGCCTTGTCGAGTGCCGTCTCGGCATCGGCCAGCGTCACGCCATCGGCGGGCACGATGACAAGCCCGAAGGTGGTGTCGTCATAGGACGTGCCGTCGTAGAAAGCCGAGACATAAAGGGCGGTCTTGGTGTCGAAGGTCAGCTTGCGGCCAAGGACCGAGGTCTGGCTGCTGCCGCCGAGAATCTCGGCGAGCATCGTCAGGGCGGCGGCGTCGGACTGGTTCCCTGCCTCCCGTTCGGGCGCGATGTAGGTGCGCATGACGTAGGGCTGCGACACGCGGGGGTCGCGGTAGGTCATGCGGCGTTCGGACAGCTGCGGCGGTTCGGACGGGCGGACACGCTCGGCGATGCCGTCGGATGGCTTGAGCGGGCCGAAATGGGTCTCGGCCAGCCGCTGAACTTCGGCGGGATCGACATCGCCCGCGACGATCAGGATCGCGTTGTTCGGGGCGTAGTATTTCTGGTACCAGGCCACCGCATCGTCGCGCGTCAGCCCCTCCATCTCGTGCCGCCAGCCGATGATCGGTGTGCCGTAGGGGTGGTTCAGGAACTGCGCGGCGCGGCGCTGTTCGCCGAAGATCGCGCCGGGGTCGCTGTCGGTGCGGGTGTTGCGTTCCTCGATGATGACCTGCAATTCTGTCTTCCAGTCGTCTTCGGACAGGATGAGGTCGCGCATCCGGTCCGCCTCCATCGTCATCATCAGATCGAGCCGGTCGGCAGCGACACGCTGGTGGTAGGCGGTGTAGTCGTAGGAGGTGAAGGCGTTGTCGGACCCGCCATTGGCGGCGACGACCCTGGAGAATTCGCCGGGTTCCATGTCGTCGGTTCCCTTGAACATCAGGTGTTCCAGGAAATGCGCGACGCCGGATTTGCCGCGCGCCTCGTCGGCGGACCCGGCGCGGTACCAGACCATGTTGACGACGACCGGGGCGCGGTGATCTTCGATCACGATGCCCTCAAGCCCGTTCGCAAGCCGGAAGGTGGTGACGTCTTCGGCGAAGGCGGGGGTGGCGAGGCATGCGGTGAGGAGGAGGCCTGAGAGAACACGCATCGAAACCGCCTTGATTGACCGGACGGGTCAGAGATGACGCGGGCGGACCGATCCGGCAAGGGCAACGCGGGCGGGTGACGCGGACGTGACCTGAAATGCGCCGGAGTTCAGGGTGCGACGGGATCGGGCGGCGCGCCGACATTGCGCACGCCCGCCTTGCGCCAGCGTTCCAGTTCGACATGCTGGTCGAGCGACTGCTTCTTGTAGGCGCGGTAATAGACATTGACGTTGAAGAGCCGCTCCAGCGGGCGGCCGCGGTTGCGCGACCGGAACTCAAGGTCTTCTGCCGCCAGCACGTCGCGGATGTCGCGCGAGACGCCGAAGCGCGCGGCATAGCTGACCAGCCCGCCGTCGCCTGCGGCGATGCCGGTGCGGGACAAGGCCTCGGGATTGCCGCCGAGCGCCGCGACGGCGTCAGCCTCGGGCGTCGGATCGGTGATGTTGCTGCCGCCTGGAGTCGGGTCGGGCAGGCTGGCCAGATCTTCGGGCAGTTGCAGGGGCTTGGTCGGCAGGATGGTGAATTCGTCGGGTGAGCGGGTCTGCGAGCGGATGTTCATCAGCTGCGGTGCGCCGCGTTCGCAGGCCGCCATCGTCAGCACGGCCAGAACCGCCAACCCGTAGCCAACCCTCATCGACGCCCCCGTCCAGCCCTGTTCCATCCGGCGCTGCGGCCGGTCGGGACCGTCTTAACGCAATCGCCCGGACAGGTCACGGGGTCTTCTCCCGCCCGGTGAACAGCACAAGGCCGATTGCGCCTGCGAAGATGGCGATGTCGGCGATGTTGAAGGAATAGGGGTTGTCGAAGCCGGGGAACCCCATGTTCAGGAAATCGGCGACGGCCCCGTAGAGGATGCGGTCGATGACATTCCCAAGCGCGCCGCCGATCAGGAAGCCTGCCGAGACAAGGATGCGGGGCGAATGGGCTTGGCGGCGGACCCAGCGCCAGACCCAGAGCGAGATGGCGAGCGCCAGGGCGATCAGGACCCAGCGCATGATGTCGGCGGATTGGGCGAACAGGCCGAAGTTGATGCCCTGGTTCCAGGCCATGCGGAAGGACAGCCAGGGCGGCAGGACGTCGATGCGGAGCCGCTGGTCGAGGTTAAGCCCGTGCACGACGGCGTATTTGCTGGCCTGATCGGCGAGGAAGACGGCAATGGCGGTCAGGGCGGCGATGCGCATGATCAGTGCCGGAAATGCCGCATGCCGGTGAAGACCATGGCAAGACCGGCGGCATCGGCGGCGGCGATGACCTCGGCGTCGTTCATCGACCCGCCGGGCTGGATGACGGCGGTGGCCCCGGCGGCGGCAAGCGCCTCGATCCCGTCGGCGAAGGGGAAGAAGGCGTCGGAGGCGACGACGGAGCCATGCGTAAGGGGCGCGGGAAGGCCGAGGGCGGCCGCCATGTCCTCGGCCTTGCGGGCGGCGATGCGGGTCGAATCGATGCGGCTCATCTGGCCCGCGCCGATGCCGACGGTGGCACCCGCCTTCGCAAAGACGATGGCGTTGGATTTGACGTGCTTGGCGACGCGCCAGGCGAAGAGCAGGTCGGTGAGTTCAGTCGTGGTCGGCTGCGCTGTGTGACGACGGTGCGCAGGTCACTTGCGGTGATGCGCCCGTTGTCGCGGTCCTGAACGAGGAAGCCGCCTGAAACCTGCCGGAAGGTCAGGCCGGGTGCGGCCGGGTCGGGGAGCGCGTCGGTGGTCAGCAGGCGCAGGTTCTTCTTCGCGGCGAAAACCGCGCGGGCGGCGTCATCGGCCCCGGGGGCGATGACAACCTCGGTGAAGATCGCGGCGATGGCTTCGGCTGTGGGACCGTCAAGCGGACGGTTCAGCGCGACGATGCCGCCGAAGGCCGAGGTGCGGTCGCAGTCATAGGCGCGGGCGTAGGCTTCGGCGAGGGTCGCGCCGGTCGCCGCGCCGCAGGGATTGGCGTGCTTGATGATCGCGCAGGCAGGCGTCGCGGGGTCGAATTCGGCGACCAGCTCGAAGGCAGCGTCGGTGTCGTTGATGTTGTTGTAGCTGAGTTCCTTGCCCTGCCGCTGGCGGGCGGTGGCGACGCCGGGGCGGGCGGAGCCGTCGGTATAGAAAGCCGCCGTCTGATGCGGGTTCTCGCCGTAGCGGAGCGTCTGCGCGAGCGTTCCGGCAAATGCGCGGCGGCGCGGTGCGGCTTCGCCGATGGCGGCGGCCATCCAGGTCGAGACGGCCGCATCGTAGGCGGCGGTGCGGGCATAGGCGGTCTGGGCGAGCCGCTGGCGGAAGGCGAGCGCGGTGCGGCCATCGTTGGCGGCAAGTTCGGCCAGACAGGCGGCGTAGTCCTGCGGGTCGGTCAGCACGGTCGACATAGGCGTGGTTCTTGGCGGCGGCGCGGATCATCGCGGGGCCGCCGATGTCGATGTTCTCGATGCAGGTGTCATAGTCGGAACCCGCCGCGACCGTGGCCTCGAACGGGTAGAGATTGACGATGAGCAGGTCGATGGCTTCGATGCCGTGGTCGGCCATCGCGGCGCGGTGATCGGGCTTGTCCCGGAGGGCGAGAAGCCCGCCATGCACACGCGGGTGCAGGGTCTTGACGCGACCGTCCATCATCTCGGGAATGCCGGTCAGGTCGGACACATCGCGGACGGGAAGACCTGCGTCGCGCAGCATGGTCGACGTGCCGCCGGTCGACAGAAGCTCGATCCCGTGACCGGCCAGCGCGCGGGCAAGGTCGAGCAGGCCGGTCTTGTCCGACACGGAGATCAGGGCGCGGGCAACCGGCTGGAGGTCGGCCGGTTTCGGGAAATCGGTCACTGGGGGTCAGCCCTTTCAGCGGTCAGGAATTCGTCGTCGCGGCCTGTGTCGCGGATCGCGGCGGGCGTATCCTGCGCCTTGGCCAAGGTCCAGCAGATCTGGCAGGCATCGTCGATGACGGCAGCCGAAAGGACGATCTGCTGCGCGGGGCGGGGCTTGAGGCGGCCTTTCTGGAGGTAGACAGACGCATCCAGCGACATGGTGGCGACGCCGTCATGGCGGAAGACCCAGATCTCGCCGCTTTTCAGGGCAAGGGACACGGCGCTGCCGCCCAAGTCGATTTCGGCATCGACATCGGGGTGCAGGTGAAAGCGGATGTCAAAGCGGACGCCCTGCATCGCGGTCCGGTCGAAGGCTGCCGCGAACCGGCGGCGGTCGGCGGCGGTCATCGCACCCAGCGTGTCCTCGCCCGACAGCCCCCGCCCGTTGACCGACAATTCCAGCTGGCGGACATGGGTCAGGCCGTGGGTGGCGGCGTAGCCGTTGTGGCCGGCGAGCAGGCGCAACCCGTCCATGTCGGCGTCGGACTGCGACCAGACCTGATCGGGGGCTTCGAGCAGCATGTCGCCGGATTGGCCGCGCCCGGCGGGACCGAGGCGAGAAGAGGATATGCCGGTGATCCCCAGCGTGGAATGCGAGGGGGTGGCGCGACCGGCGCGCTGCCAGTCGGGGCCGAAGGACGCACCCGATCCGCAGTTGACGATGACGGGGCGGCGGCCCGAGGTGAGCTCAAAAGCGAGGGTCGATGCATGGGCTTCGACAGAGATGCGGCCTGCGGGCGGGGCTGCGGCGTCGAGGATGACAGAGGTTCGGCCTGCGGCGATGCGGGCATAGCCCATGGCAAGGCCGGTTGCATGGAGAGGTTTGACATTGGCGTCGGCCAATGCGCGGTCGAGCCAGCCTTCCTGGCCGCGCCCGCCGCCGTGGAACCGCGCGAGACCGCCGTCGGAGTGGCGAAGCGCGCGGAGCGTGGGGGCGATCCGGGCGATGGCCTCGGAAATGTCATGCGGCGGGGTGCGTCCGGTCTGCCGAAGGGCCGAGGCGGCCCAGGAGATCAGAGTGAACACCTCGAGCAGTTCTTCGGGGTTGCGGCTGGCGATGCCGCCGCCATTATCGATCCTGTCGCGGCATTCGCGGGCAAGCGCATCCACGGCAGGCGTGACATGGCCCTCCATCCCGGTCAGGGAAAGGCCGGCGTAGATCAGGCCGGTCAGCGACTCGACCCTCGGCAGGCCGGGTCGGGCGGCGCGCCAGCGGTGCGACAGGAAGGCGGTCTGACGGCCGAGCGAGCGGAAGAAGGCGTCGGCGCGGGCGCGGTCGGCCCCGTTCAGAAGAAAGATCGCGTGGTTGATCCAGCGGATGATGCGGCGACCGGTCAGATCGGGCGTCCAGCCGGGGCCGCCGCCGGCGCCGAATGCCATGATCCAGCCGAAGGTCCAGTCCTGCGCGCGGCTCCGGGCGGGGCCGTCGGCGACGGCGGCCAGATCGTCGAGCCAGCGGAAGCCGTGCAGGTCTTCGGTGAAGCGGGGGTCGGGGCTGGGCAGGTCCCAGATCGAGCGTTTCGGGCCCTCGATCAGGAAGCCCGCGAACAGGAAATTCCCGGCGATCAGCTGCTTGCCCTTGGCATAGGTGCCGATGGTGCGGGGTTCGGGCTGGCTGACAAAGCCGGTTGCGGGGCGGGCAAGACGGGACAGCCGCGCATGAAGGCGGTGCATGGTCGTGACTGACGACGCGGGTCCGTTCCCTGGCCGGGCCATGCCTGCCGATCCCTGCTGGCCGTGATTCCCGGCCTTCTGCTCGGCTGCGAGACTAGGCGGGCGACGGGCGGCTGTCATTCCGAAAAGCCGTGCGCATCAGGCGGGCAGGCGGAGGACCGCGACATAGAAGCCGTCCATGCCGCCAAGGTCTGGCCAGAAGTCGGGGCGCAGACGGAGACCGCCTTCGGGGGTGATCCAGACGGGGTCGATGCCGGGAATGGCAAGGGCGGAAGGGTTGGCGGTCAGGCCGGGATGGCGGGACAGGGCCAAAGCGACCTGGCGTTCGCCTTCTTCGGGCAGGAGCGAGCAGGTCGCGTAGACGAGGCGTCCGCCGGGGCGGAGGAGGGTCAGCGCGTGGTCGATCATCGCGGTCTGCCGGGCGGCGATGTCGCGGAGGCCGGTGGCGTCACGCAGGAAGGGCAGATCGGGGTGGCGGCGGATGGTGCCGGTGGCGGAGCAGGGGGCGTCGAGGAGGATGGCGTCGAAGGGCGCGGGGGAGGTGAAGGTGAGGGCGTCGGCGGTGACGCAGGTGGCGGTCAGGCGGCAGCGGGCGAGGTTCTCGGCCAGCCGGGTCATGCGGGCGGGCGAGAGGTCAAGCGCGGTGACAACTGCACCCGCGGCGGCGAGCTGCAGGGTCTTGCCGCCGGGGGCGGCGCAGAGGTCGAGCACGGTCTCGCCCTTGGCCGGGGCAAGGATTTGGGCGGGCAGGGCGGCGGCAGCGTCCTGCACCCACCAGTCGCCGGCTGCATAACCGGGCAGGTCGGAGACCTGGGGCGCGCCGGTCAGGCGGACGGAACCAGTGGGCAGGGCGGTGCCGCCCAGGCGGGCGGCGAGGGCTGCGGCGTCGCGGTCGCGGGGGGTGAGGTCAAGGGGCGCGCCGAGGCGGTGCGCGGCCTCGATGGCGATGGTGGCGGGCTTGCCAAAAGCGGACATCAGACGCCCGCGCAGCCAGCCAGGCAGGGGTTGGGGCGGGCGGGCGGCCCAGTCGGCGGGTGGGGTTGCGGCGGCCTTGCGCAGGACGGCGTTGACGAGACCGGCGAACCCTTCGGTCCTGCGCCCGGAGCGGCGGGTCAGGTCGACGGCTTCGGACACGACGCCATGCGCGTCGCCGTTCAGGGCAAGCAGTTCGGTGACGGCAAGGCGGAGGAGGGCGGAGATGTAAGGCGGCGGGCCCTTCCGCAGGTGAGGTTGCAGGATGGCGTCGGCATCGGCGAGGTGGCGGAAGGTGGCAAGCGCCAGGCGCTGGGCGCGGGCGCGGTCGGCGGGTGCGAGCGCATGCACCGCCCCGGCCGCGATCTGGTCGGAGAGGGACAGCCCGCGGTCGAGGACGCCGGAGATGAGGTCGGCGGCAGCGCCGCGCGCGGATGGCGGATGGCCTGACATGGGTGTTCTCACGCGCCCCCGGTTCTGATCGGTTGCCGCGACGCGGCGCGCCCCCTATATCAGCGCCGTGCCCCGCCGCAAGGAACGCGCCATGAGCAAGAACCCGGAGCCGGACCTGCCTGACGCGGCGAAGAGGGCTTTGGCCGAGGCGGAGGCGCGGAGGAAGGCCGTCGCGGTGGGCCTGCCGCCGGAGCTGGGCGGGCGCGAGGGGCCGGAGCCGGTGCGCTACGGCGACTGGGAGAAGAAGGGGCTGACGGTCGATTTCTGATTCCATAGTCGCCTGTCATCGCCACGGCGCTCATAGCTCCCTGCGGTCGCTCTTCGTGAACAGGCTCATGAAGCCCGGACGGGCTTGATGAGCCGCCGCGGAATCAGCGCAGTTTGAATGACGCCGAATCCCCTGTGCCACGGTCGACGGTAAAGCGCAGAACCTGATTGTCGCGCACCTCGACCAGCTGGCAGTTGAAGGGAATGGCGTAGCCGCTCCAATCGATGTCGCGGCAGAAATAGCCGTCCTTCCAGTCCCAGTTGCCCGTCAGGTCCCAGCCGAGCGCACTGCCCATTATCCTGCCATCGGGCAACAGGGTCAGGCTGACGCCGAAGCGACCGAGACGCAGCTCGCGTCCCTCGACCAGCGAGAGAAAGGTGCCTTCGTCGCGGACGGGGGTGAAGTCATTTGCAAGTGCTGGCATGGCTGCGGCAGCGCACGCCGCGGCGACGGCCACGGAGCGCGCAAGCGCGGAGACGGGGGCAGCGGATGTCATTGCGGAATGTCCGGACGTCTGTGGTGGTATGCGTCATACGCCCGACCCACGGCGCTGGTTCACCCGGATTGCCGAAATATTGTCGGCTGGGCGGGGATTGGCCGGGACTTTGCCGTATTCAGAGGCCGAGCACGTCCATCATGTCGTATTCGCCGGGCTTCTGACTCTGGCCCCACAGGACAGCACGCAAGGCACCGCGGGCAAACAGCGTGCGGTCAGTGGCGATATGGCGCAGGATGATGCGTTCGCCCGCCGCCGCGAAGATCACGTCATGTTCGCCGATGATGTCGCCGCCCCGGATGGACGAGAAGCCTATCGCACCAGCGTTGCGCGCGCCGGTGATGCCGTCGCGGCCAGATTCGCGGTTGTCGCCGAGGTCGATTCCCCGGCCCTCGGCTGCGGCCTGACCCAGCATCAGGGCGGTGCCGGATGGCGCGTCGACCTTCAGGCGGTGATGCGCCTCGACGATCTCGATGTCCCAGTCGGCGTCCAGCGCCTCGGCCACCTTGCGGGTCAGGCGGGTCAGCAGGTTGACGCCAAGGCTCATGTTGCCCGCGCGGATGATGACCGCGTGGCGGGCGGCGGCTTTGATCTGCGCCAGATGCGAGGGCTCCAACCCGGTCGTGCCGATGACGTGCACGGCGCGGGCCTGCGCGGCGAGGGCCGCGAATTCGACCGTGGCGTCGGGGCTGGTGAAATCGACGATGCCCTGCGCCCTGGCAAAGGCATCGAGCGGGTCGTCGGTCACGGTCACGCCAAGGGCCTGCCCGCCGGCAGCTTCGCCCGCGTCGCGTCCGATCCAGTCATGGCCCGCCCGTTCGACGGCACCGACCAGGCGCATCCTGTCCGATGCGGCGATCATCGCGGTGAGTGTGCGGCCCATGCGGCCGGATGCGCCGGTGACGACGATGCCGGGAAGATCGGGACTGGCGGTCATTTCGCATCCTTGGCGCGCGGTGGTCGATAGGCTTCGTTTAGCCGCTGGGGTGTTGCTTGGCAAAGGCCCCGTTGCGACCGCCTTGGGCTTGGCCTAGATGATTGTCATGGCGCAGCACCGTTCCCCGATACATTCCGGCCCGTCGCAGCGGCAGCTTCGCGTGGGTGAACTGATCCGCCGGACCTTGTCCGAGGTCCTGGCACGGGGCGACGTGCATGACCCTGACCTGAACCGGATTTCGATAACGGTGGGCGAAGTGCGCACTTCGGCTGACCTGAAGATCGCGACGGCCTATGTGATGCCCCTGGGCGGGCGGAACGCGGACGACACGCTGGTAGCGCTGAATCACAACAAGCACGAGCTGCGGCGGCTGGTGGCCAAGGGAATGACGCTGAAATTCGCGCCCGAACTGCGCTTCATGCTGGACGAGACGTTCGACCGGATGGATGCGACGCGGCGGTTGTTCAGCGACGAGCGGGTGCGCCGGGATGTCGACCAGCAGAGCGACGATGCGCGCGATGACGATGCGCAGATGGGTTAGCGCGGGGGCGCTGATTCTGATGACATCTGCGCAAGGTGCCGCCGCGCAGGCCTGCCGTCACATGGGCGAACCGGGCGCGGGCTATGCGGTCTGCGAGGTGGCGGCGGGTGCGGACCTGCGGCTTTGGCTGACGGGTCCGGACGGACAGCCCATGGGCACGTTCGAGCGGCTGCGCGAGGCGGTTGCGGCCGGGGGCGGGACGCTGGTCTTTGCGATGAATGCGGGGATGTATCACCCGGATCGGCGGCCCGTCGGGCTGTATGTCGAGGGTGGGCTGGCGGCATCCGACATCGTGACTGCGGCAAGCGCGGGCAATTTCGGGATGCGTCCGAACGGGGTGTTCTGTGTCAAGGCGGACGGCTTTGCAGTGATCGAATCGCGAGCTTTTGCCAAGGCGCCGCCGGACTGCAGCTATGCAACGCAGTCCGGGCCGATGCTGGTGATCGGGGGCGGGCTGCATCCGCGTTTCCTGCCGGGTTCGGACTCTCGGCATATCCGGAACGGCGTGGGGGTGACGGCGGACGGGCAGCGCGCAATCTTTGCGATTTCGGACGCGCCGGTGTCGTTTCACGTCTTTGGCAGGTTCTTTCGCGATGTGCTCGGCACGCCCGACGCGCTGTTTCTGGATGGCTCGGTTTCGCGGCTCTACTCGGCGGACCTGGGGCGGGATGACTTCGGCTTTCCGATGGGGCCGATGGTGGGACTGGTCGCGCCCGGCGGTTGACTTGGGGACGGGCCGGGGATAGCGCGGCGGTCTTTCAGGGGAAGGTCCGGGGCATGGCGCGCAGGAAGGGCCGCAAGGTGAACGGCTGGATCGTGATCGACAAGCCTGCGGGCGTCGGGTCAACGATGGTCGTGAACAAGGTCCGCCGGGCCTTCGGGGCCGAGAAGGCGGGGCACGCGGGCACGCTCGATCCGGCGGCGACGGGCGTGCTGGCAGTGGCCCTGGGGGAGGCGACGAAAACGATCCCTTACGTGACCGATGCGCTGAAATGCTACCGCTTCGCGGTGCGTCTGGGGGCGGCGACGACAACCGACGATGCCGAGGGGGCGGTGATAGCCACATCGCTGATGCGTCCGGATGACGCGACCGTCAGGGCGGCGCTGGGGGCGTTCAGGGGCGCGATCCGTCAGGTGCCGCCGCAGGTGTCGGCGGTGAAGGTGGATGGCGAGCGTGCCTATGATCTGGCGCGCGAAGGACAGGTCATGGACCTGGCGGCGCGGGACCTGTGGGTCGAGCGGCTGGAGATTACGGGGCGGCCGGACGCGGACACGGTCCTGCTGGAGATGGTCTGCGGCAAGGGCGGTTACGTGCGTTCGGTCGCGCGCGATCTGGGGGCGGCTTTGGGCTGCCTTGGCCATGTCCTGTGGCTGCGGCGGGAATGGTCGGGGCCGTTCGAGGCGTCGAAGGGCGTGACGCTGGAGCGGATCGAAGCGTTGGCGGGGTCGGAGGGGATCGACGGGCTGCTGCTGCCGCTTGAGGTCGGGCTGACCGGTCTGCCGGAACTGCCTGCGACGGCAGAAGGCGCGGCGCGGCTGCGGAACGGCAATCCGGGGATGGTGATCGTCGTCGTCCGCCGGGCACGGCGACGAGGCCTGGGCGAGTTGGCAGGGCCGGGCGGTGGCAGTCGGGATTTACAAGGCGGGCGAACTAATTCCGTCGCGGGTGTTCAACACCTGACGTGATCGGTTGGGGGGACGCCCGGAAACTGAGCGTCCCACCGTTCGTCCCGGCGTCATGGTGCCGATCCGGGACGACCATGCGTCACTTCGGCAGGAGCACGCTGTCGATCACATGGATCACGCCGTTCGCCGCCGCGATGTCGGCGGTGGTGACAGTCGACCTGTTGACCTTCACGCCCCTGCGGCCGTCGATATGAACGGTCTGACCGTTGACGGTGGCGACATCCATGCGCTTGCCGACCAACTGATCCGAGGTCACGGCACCGGGGACAACGTGATAGGTCAGGATGGAGACGAGCTTGGCCTTGTTCTCGGGCAGCAGCAGGCTTTCGACCGTGCCGGCGGGCAGGGCGGCGAAGGCGGCGTTGGTCGGGGCGAAGACCGTGAAGGGACCGTCGCCTTTCAGCGTATCGACCAGACCGGCGGCGGATACGGCGGCGACGAGTGTCGAGAAATCGGGGTTGGACGAGGCGATGTCGACAATGTCGGGGTCTTTGGGTGCCATCGGCGCGCAGGCGGCGATGATGGCGACAAGGCCGACCGCAGCCAGCCCGCGCAGTGCGGAGCGTCTGTTCATGAAGTCCTCCCTCGGGACAGAATATGATGGATGATGAGTGGTAGGGGCGGGCACATGGCCCGCCCCGGAAGGCCCGCCTGCCTTACATGGCGGGCATG
>CAVTXE010000009.1:0-31241 GCA_963738635.1 uncultured Alphaproteobacteria bacterium
TTCTGCTGGCTTATGCCGCCCTTCTGGGCGCGTCCGTCTTTGCCGCCGTGCACCACGCCGAAGTGCTGGCGCTGCGTCTCGGCGAACCCTTCGGGTCAATCCTGCTGGCCGTGGCCGTTACCGTGATCGAAGTGGCGCTGATCGTGTCGATCCTGCTGTCAGGCACGCCCGGCAGCGATGCGGTCGCGCGGGACACCGTCTATGCGGCGGTGATGATCGTTCTGAACGGCGTTGTCGGTGCCTGTCTTGTGCTGGGCGCGCAGCGGCACCGCGAACAGACCTTCCGCATTGACGGCGCGTCGGCCACGCTGGCGGTGCTCGGGAACGCTCGCGACGCTTGCGCTGGTGATGCCGAATTTCACAATCGCCGTCCACGGTCCGATCTACGCGCCTGCGCAGCTGGTCGTCATCGGTGCCGTGTCGCTCAGCGCTCTACCTCGTTTTCGTGTTCGTCCAGACTGTCAGGCACCGCGAATACTTTCTCGAAATCGCGCAGTTGCCTGCCGACGCCAGTCCCGATGCGCATGTCCTGCCGTCCAACCGCACCTCGGTCCTCAGCCTCGTCCTGCTTCTTATCGCCCTGTCCGCCGTCGTGCTGTTCGCCAAGATATCTCAAAACCGCTGGAAACCGCCGTGCTTGCGGCGAACCTGCCGCAGGCCTTCGTCGGCGTCGTGATCGCCGCCGTCGTTCTGCTGCCCGAAGGCTTGGCCGCGACCAAGGCCGCCCTTGCGAACCGCCTGCAAAGCAGCATGAACCTGGCTCTTGGACCGGCGGTTGCCAGCATCGGGCTGACCATCCCGACGGTCGCGGTGGTTTCGCTGGTGGTTGATCTGCCGCTGGTGCTGGGCCTGTCGCAAGAGAATATGGTGCTGCTGGTGCTGACCCTGTTCGTCAGTTCGCTGACGCTGGGCACCGGGCGCACCACAGTGCTGCAGGGGGCTGTGCATCTATCGATCTTCCTGGTGTTCCTGATGCTGTCCGCCGTGCCGTGACATGACCTTGCAAAGGATCATCCGATGACCCCGACCCTCGCTCAACGTCCTCGGCCTGCCGCTTGAACCCTGTTCATCTGCTCCGGTGACGGCTTTTTCCGTGACGGGGCCTGCAATACCTGCCGGGAGGATACGGGCAGCCACACCGTCTGCGCGGGGATGACCGCCGAGTTCCTTGCGCTGTCGAAATACCTCGGCAACGACCTGTCCACGCCCCGACCTGAATTCCGCTTTCCCGGCCTGAAACCCGGCGACAGCTGGTGCCTCTGCGCCGCGCGCTTTCTTCAGGCTCATCATGAAGGCGGCGCACCCAAGGTCCGCCTTGCCGCCACGCATCTCCGCGCGACCGACGTCGTCCCCCTCGGCATCCTAAAGGACTATGCCGCCGGCTGATCCGTCACCTGAGCGGCACTGCGCCGGATATCCCCGGACGTGGCACTGTGTCGTCCATCAGGTCCTCGATGAACAGGCTCAGAAGCTGCGGTCGCCCCGTCACCCCGGCCTTGCGGTAGATCGCGTTGGTCTGCGCCTTCACCGTGCCCTCCGACGTCGACCGCAGCGTCGCGATTTCCTGCGTGCTCATCCCCTTGATGGCGAACAGCGCCACGTCGCGTTCGGCGGCGGTCAGGCCCCAGTCATCGAAGCGTTCGTTCAGAAGATCCATGAAAACGCCCGACGCGCGCCGCAGCCTTTCTTCGGCCAGCCGCTGCCGCTTCATGGTTCTTTGCAACGCCGCAGCCCCCAATCCGACCCCCAGGATCAGGCCCAGACCTGCGCCGATTTCCAGCAGTTCGCGGCTCTGCCAGCTGATCGGGCGCGACCGGATGCCGAACATCGTCAGCACGATGTCCGACAGAAAGAACGCGGCACACGCGATCTGAACGATCAGGATCAGCAGAACGAAAAAACGGTCGCTCAAGTGACGCACCTTCACTGCTGTCGGATTTGCGGCTGCCGTCCGGCGGTCATGTCAGTCGTCGTCATCGTCATCATCATCGTCATCATCGTCGCTGCCCCCGCCGCCTGAACCGCTGTTGCCACCGGACCCGCTGTTGCCACCGATCCGCTGTTGCCACCTGATCCGCTGTTGCTGCCTGACCCGCTGTTGCTGCCGGAACCACTTCCGCTCGTCGCCGGGTTAATCAGCTGCGGCACGCCATCGCCATCGGCCAGCGCCTCCCAGTAGTCGCGCAGAATCTCGCCGGTCCGCGGATTTACGATGATCTCGCGCTGGAACTGCGTGCTGATGGCAAAGATCCGGATGCGCCCCAGAAGCGTCCTCGTGACCGAGATGTCGGTGTAGCCCTGACCGCGCAGCTGCGCGACAAGGGTTTCGCCGAAATCCGCAGCCAGGGCGGGCGCCGCAAGGCTGATCCCGAACCCGAGTGCCGCCGCAAGAAGTGTTCTTCGGTCCATTATCGGTCGCATCCTTTCAGGCGTCCGCCCCGGACCGTCGAACGATCCGGGCGCCTGCGCCCGCAGCGGGGAGTTTGCGGCGTTTCGCCGAGTCAGGCCACCGATTTCTCAGTCGTCGTCGCTGCTGCCGCCGCTGCCCGAATTCCCGCCGCCACCGCTGCCGCTGTTGTCGTCATCGTCGTCATCGTCGTCATCGTCGTCATCATCATCGTCATTGTCATCATCGCTGTCGTCGTCATCGCTGTCATCATCATCGCTGTCGTCATCGTCATTGCTGTCGTCATCGCCGTCGCGGAGGAAATCCCGCCCGCGGTCGCGGATCTGGACGCCGGGCGTCGTGTTTTCCAATGCACCGACCGTGCCGACTTCGCGCTTCAGGACCGCCCCGGACGCGATGTCATAGATCACCTCGACCTTCTCGGCACCCCGGATCGCCTCGACCTTCATCTGCGTCGGGCCGACCTTGACCTCGACCCGCGTAAATCCCTGCGCCTGAAAGTCCGAGACGATCGCGTCAGTCGTGATCGCGGCCATGCTCATGCTGGCGGCAAAAACACCTGCCATGGTTGTCATCATCAGTTTCTTCATACCGTGCCTCCTAGGGGTGTCGTTCGGTTCAACTGTCGCAACGCCGCATCGGGCGGAGTGACCGTCATGTGACTGACGGCCCGGACGCTGTGAACCTGCCACAGGTTTAGGCCCGGCGCGCTAAACCGGGGATGCAGGGGCATAAACCTTGGTTTATCCGCAGCAGCCCAGCCGGGATAGCCGCTCCGCCCCCAACTGCCGGGGGGGCGGTCACACCTTCATGTCAAAGCCCAGATGCTTGGCCGCCGTGAAGATGTCCTTGTCGCCGCGTCCGCACATGTTCATCACGATGATATGGTTGCGCGGCAGTTTCGGGGCCATCTTCATCAAATGCGCCAGCGGGTGGGACGGCTCCAGCGCCGGGATGATGTATCAAGGCGGCGGGACGGCTGGAAGGCCGCCAGCAGTGGAGCCACGCTGGCGAAGCCCGTCCAGATCTTGGTTTACCAGGGTCTTGCAGGCGGCTTCGCGCTGACGGTACTCAGGGCCGCGCCAGCCTGCGCGCTGCCTGTTTCCCGGCCTCCAGGATGCGGTCCGACAGGTCCGGCCCTTCCACGGCACGGGCCAGCTGCAGCGTGCCGACCAGCGTGGCGAAGATGGCGAACGTCGCGGCCTCCGGGTCCGGACATCGCGGAGGAAGCTCTGCCGACAGGTTGCGTGCCAGCGCCTGCAAGTCCTCAGTATAGGCTTGCCGGGTGTCGGACGGCGCGCGCGCCAGCTCCGGCAGCAGCGCCGCCGAAGCGCAGCCCTTGCCAGGATTGTCGCGGTGTGCCGCCGACAGATAAAGATCGATCACCGCCTCCAGCCCGCCCGTTTTGACGGCCTCGCGCAACTGATCTGCCTGGGTTTCCAGCGCCTTGGACACGCAGTCGCGGACCAGAGCCGTCTTGGAGGGGAAATGTGGGTAGAAGGCGCCGTTGGTCAGCCCGGCCTCGGCCATGATGCCCGCCAGCCCGCTGGCCGCGATGCCGTCGGTGCGGAATCGTTGCGTCGCGACCTCGATGATCCGGTCGCGCGATGCTTCCTTGCGGCCCTTTTCGTAGCGCATGGTGCCTCCTGCGGGATTCTCTATTGCAACATGATCATAATATCACTAAGCATTCGTAATGCAATTACCACCAGCAGCGATGCGCCGGAGACATGGGAGCCTCATATGAACGCGGGTTCAGGGAAAACTGCAATCGTGACAGGAGCGTCTTCCGGCATCGGTCGCGCCACCGCCGAGGCGCTGGTGCGGGAGGGTTTCACCGTATTCGGCACCAGCCGCAAAGCGGGCGCGGAGGGGCCGGAGGGGGCCACGATGCTGGTCTGCGACGTGACCGATGAAAATTCGGTCGCAGCGCTGGCCGCGCTGGTGCTGAAGCAGACCGGCCGGATCGACCTGCTGGTCAACAATGCCGGAATTGGGCTTCTGGCGGGAGCCGAAGAATCCTCGGTTGCCCAGGTCCAGGGCCTGTTCGACGTCAACCTGTTCGGGGTGGTGCGGATGACCAACGCGGTCCTGCCCTCGATGCGACAGCGCCGCGCCGGGCGCATCATCAACATCGGCTCCATCCTGGGACTGGTTCCTGCGCCATACTCGGCGCACTATTCGGCCGCCAAGCACGCGGTCGAAGGCTATTCGGAATCGCTCGATCACGAGGTGCGGGCCTTCAACATCCGGGTCTCGGTCATCGAACCGGCCTTCGTGCGGACCGTCTTTGACCAGAACGGCATTGTGCCGGATCTGCTGTTGCGGGAGTACGATCAGGCCCGCGCCGGAGTCGACGCGTTGCTGGCCGATGTGATGCCGCAAGCCGACCGCCCGGAAGTGGTGGCGAAAACGGTGGTGAAAGCGGCGACCGCCGGAAGCCCGCGCCGCCGCTACACCGCAGGCAAATCCGCCCGGATGGTTTGGATGCTGCGCCGCTTCGCCCCCGTCGCGATGTTCGACAGGACGCTGCGCCGTCAGTTCCGCCTGCCTGCCTGATACGGCCCGGTCCCGGCCTGGAGAACACCGCCATGAAGGCGTTCATTGTCGACAGATACACCAAGACCGGCGAGTTGCGCCAAGGCGATATGCCAGAGCCGGACTTGGGCGAAAGCGATGTGCTGGTCGAGGTGCATGCCGCTGGCCTGAACCTTCTTAACTCCAAGATCAGGCGCGGCGAGTTCAGGCTGATCCTGCCCTACCGCCCGCCGTTCATCCTCGGCCATGACCTGGCCGGTGTCGTGGTGCGGACCGGGGCGGGGGTGCGCAGGTTCAAGCCCGGCGACGAAGTCTATGGGCGTCCGCGCGATGGCCGTATCGGGACCCTTGCCGAATTCATCGCCGTGCCCGAGGCCGACCTGGCCCTGAAGCCACGGAACCTGAGCATGGAGGAGTCCGCCTCGATTCCGCTGGTTGGCCTGACCGCCTGGCAGGCGCTGGTGGATGTGGCCGCACTGAAGCCGGGGCAGAAGGTGTTCATTCAGGCCGGGTCCGGCGGCGTGGGCACTTTCGCAATTCAACTGGCCAGGCATCTGGGTGCCACAATAGCGACAACGGTGAGCGCCGCGAACGCCAATCTGGTCAAGGGACTGGGGGCCGATGTGGTGATCGACTACAAGACCCAGGATTTCGCGAAAATCCTGTCCGGCTATGATGTTGTGCTGAACAGCCAGGACGGCAGGACGCTGGAGAAATCGCTGGGCGTGCTGGGGCCGGGGGGCAGGCTGGTCTCGATTTCCGGCCCGCCGGACCCTCAGTTCGCCAGGAAACAGGGGCTGAACCTGGGGCTGCGACTGCTTTTCCGGCTGCTGAGCCGGGGCATCCGCAGCAGGGCCAAGCGCCGGGGCGTGGACTATTCCTTCCTGTTCATGTGGGCGGAAGGCGAGCAACTCGGCAAGATCGCGGCGCTGATCGAAGCTGGGGCGATCCGCCCGGTGGTGGACCGGGTTTTCCCCTTCGAGAGCACGCGCGAGGCTTTGGCCTATGTCGAATCCGGGCGGGCCAAGGGCAAGGTCGTCGTCAAGCTGCGCTGAGAGGCCGCAGCATCAGAGCTTCATATCGACGCCCAGGTGCTTGGCCACCGTGAAGATGTCCTTGTCGCCGCGCCCGCACATGTTCATCACGATGATATGGTCGCGCGGCAGGGTCGGCGCGATCTTCATCACATGCGCCAGCGCATGGGACGGCTCCAGCGCCGGGATGATCCCTTCCAGTCGCACAGACAGCTGGAACGCCTCCAGCGCCTCCTTGTCGGTGATGCTGACATACTCCGCGCGGCCCGTGTCGTGCAGCCAGGAATGTTCCGGCCCGATGCCCGGGATAGTCGAGGCCCGCGCTGATCGAAAACCCTTCCAGAATCTGCCCGTCCGGGTCCTGCAGCAGATAGGTCCGGTTGCCGTGCAGCACGCCCGGCCGCCCGCCGGTCAGCGAAGCGCAGTGCTGCATCCGGTCATCGACGCCCTTGCCGCCCGCCTCGACCCCGATGATGCTGCACCGACGGGTCGTCGAGGAACGGATAGAACAGCCCCATCGCGTTCGACCCGCCGCCGATGGCCGCGATCACCGTGTCGGGCAGCCGGCCCTCGCCCTCCTGCTCGGCCAGCTGCCAGCGGACCTCCTTGCCGATGATCGACTGGAAATCCCGCACCATCGCCGGATAGGGGTGCGGCCCCGCCACCGTGCCGATGCAGTAGAAGGTGTCGCGCACATTCGTCACCCAGTCGCGCAGCGCGTCGTTCATCGCGTCCTTCAGCGTGCCGCGCCCGCGAGGTGACCGGAATGACCTCGGCCCCCAGCAGCCGCATCCGGAACACGTTCGGCGCCTGCCGTTCGACGTCATGCGCGCCCATGTAGACCACGCATTTCAGCCCGAACTTCGCGCAGACCGTCGCCGTCGCCACGCCGTGCTGGCCCGCGCCGGTTTCGGCGATGATCCGCGGTCTTGCCCATCCGCCGCGCCAGGATGATCTGGCCCAGCACGTTGTTGATCTTGTGCGCGCCGGTGTGGTTCAGCTCGTCGCGCTTCATGTAGATCTTCGCGCCGCCAAGGTGCTCGGTCAGCCGCTCGGCGAAGTAGAGCGGCGATGGGCGGCCGACGTAGTGCTTCCAGAGCCAGTCCATCTCGGCCCAGAAGGTCGGGTCGGTCTTGGCGAGCTCGTAGCGCTGCCTCCAGGTCAAGGATCAGCGGCATCAGCGTTTCGCGAAACGAACCGCCCGCCGAACTGCCCGAAGCGGCCCTGTTCGTCGGGTCCGGTCATGAAGCTGTTGATCAGGTCTTCGGGCATGATGGTTCTCCGCGCTGCAAGAACTGGATTTAGCGCCCGGACAGGACCGGGTAAAGCGCGGCGCTTGAAAATGAGGGTCGGAGTTAGCTAAGTTAGCTAAGGTAGCTAAGCAGGAGCGGGATCATGCAGTACAAGGTTCACGCCGCCAAGACGAACCTGTCAAAGTTGATCGACGCCGCCTTGGCGGGCGAAGAGGTCATCATCGCCAAGGGCGATCAGACCTGCGGTCCGGCTTGTCCCGATCGCAAAGAAGTCGGGCTTCAAATTCGGCGGCCATCGCGCATCTTGCGGGAACTGATCCCGGACTTCCTTGAGCCCATGCCGGAAGATGAACTGCGGCTCTGGGAAGGCGGCGATTGATATCGCTGCTGCTCGACACGCACGTCTGGGTCTGGGCAGACCGAACCGCATCGGCCTGACCACGCAGCAGCGGACCTCAAATGTCGCGGACCAGCAACACTCCGCGTCAGCCCCGTCAGCTATTTTCGAGATCGCCCAAAAAGTCAGGCTGGGCAAATGGCCCGAAATGGCAGCGACGCTCACGAACGGACTTGAAGCCGAACTCGACTCGCCAAGGCAGTGAAATCGCGCCATGCCGACGCAGGCGATCAGCCTGCTGGCAGGTCGGCTCGACTGGCCCCACCGCGACCCGTTCGACCGGATGATCGCGGCGACCGCCCTTGACGGCGACGACACGCTGATCTCCGCCGATCACCGTCTTCGACGCCCTGCCTATCCGCCGCGTCTGGTAGGTCAGCCCGCTGCCGCCTTCACAAACGCCCGGATCAACCCCGCATCCTTCACGCCCGGCGCGCTTTCAACGCCCGACGACACATCCACCTGCCGCGCACCCGTCAGGCGTACCGCTTCGGCCACGTTCGCCCGCCGTCAGCCCGCCCGCCAGCATCCAGGGCTTCGTCCAGCGCCGCCCCGCGATCAGCCCCCAGTCAAAGGCAACCCCGTTGCCGCCCGGCAGGACCGCCCCTTTCGGCGGCTTCGCATCGACCATGATCTGGTCCGCCACCGCCTCGTAGCCCGCGATCTGCCGCAAGATCGCCTGCATCCGACACGCCCACGACCTTCATCACCGGCAGTCCATGGCGCGCCCGCACCTCGGCCACGCGCGCGGGCGTCTCGTGCCCATGCAACTGCAGCATGTCGACCGGCACTGCCTCCAGGATCGCGTCCATCGTGGCATCATCCGCATCGACCGTCAGCGCCACCTTGCACAGACCCTCCGGGCGCACCCACCGCCAGCGCCCGCGCTTCCTCCAGCGTCACAAAGCGCGGGGACCGGGCAAAGAAATTCAGCCCACATAGGCCGCGCCGGCCTCGGCAGCCGCCGCCAAATGGCCCGCCTCGCGCAGACCGCAGATTTTCACCCTGACTGACATGCCACCCGCTTACCGCGCGCGCGCCGGACCCTCAAGCAGCGCCAGCACGTCATCCTTGGGACGACATCCTTTTCCCGCAGCCGGCTGACCTCGCGCGCCAGCTGCGTCGCCTCGCGCCGCCGGGACGATGCGTCGCGACCGGTGCTTGGCCTCGCGGAACCATTCCCAGACGAACCCGATCAGCAGGCCGACCAGGATCCCCGCGAAGATGACCAGGAACAGCGGCAGCTCCATCGACCAGTCCAGGCCAAGAAACGTCGTCCATGTCGTCCGGCAGCAGCTTCAGCGTCACCACCTGCCGGTTCGCAAAGGCCACCGCCAGCAGCGCAAGCCCGAGGATCAGCAAGGAACAGGATGCGCAGGAACCGGACCATCGACGCCGCTCAGCCCCCGTTCAGACGGTCGCGCAGCAGCTTGCCGGTCTTGAAGAACGGCACGCATTTCTGGTCCACCTTGACCGACTCGCCCGTGCGCGGGTTCCGGCCCGTGCGCGCGTCACGCTTCTTGACGCTGAACGCCCCGAAGCCGCGCAGTTCGACCCGGTCGCCGCGCGCCATCGCCTCGATGATTTCTTCGAAGATCGTGTTCACGATCCGCTCCACATCCCGCTGAAACAGATGCGGATTTTCGTCTGATACTTTCTGGATCAGTTCCGAACGGATCATCTAATCCCCCCTCGGGTCGGCTTATGGGCAGCGCCGCCACGTGTTTTTCGCGCCCGACTATAGGCGGAAACCGTTCCGGCCTCAAACAGGAAAGCCGATGGAATACTGTGGAATTCCCGTTATTTAGATACCATTTGCCGGGGTGCGCGGGGGACGCGGCGCCTGTTGCGGCGCAGCATCGCGCCAAATCGCCGCTTTCCGGCACTCGTCGCCTGCGACCGATTCGCGCCAAACGAAAACGGCCCCGCCCGGTCAGGGCGAGGGCCGCTTCAGATCGCCTGCCGTGACGATTAGTTGTCGCCCGACGACTTCAGCGCCGCGCCAAGGATATCGCCCAGCGATGCGCCCGAGTCGGACGATCCGTACTGTTCGACCGCCTCCTTCTCTTCCGCGATCTCGCGCGCCTTGATCGACAGGCCCAGCTTGCGGGTCTTGCTGTCGACGCGGTCACGCGCGCATCCACGTGGTCGCCCACCTGGAACCGCTCGGGACGCTGGTCGGACACGGTCGCGCGACAGGTCGCTGCGGCGGATGAACGACTTCATGCCGTTGTATTCCACCTCGATGCCGCCCTCTTCGATCGCCGTCACCGTCGTCGTGATGACCGATCCGCGCTTCACGCCATCGACCGCGTCGCTGAACGTGTCCTCGCCCAGCGCCTTGACGCTCAGCGAGATGCGCTCCTTCTCGACGTCCACTTCCGTGACCGCGGCCTTCACCGTGTCGCCCTTGCGGTAGGACTGGATCGCGTCTTCGCCGCGCTGGTCCCACGACAGGTCCGACAGGTGCACCATGCCGTCGATGTCGTTGTCCAGGCCGACGAACAGACCGAATTCGGTGATGTTCTTGACCTCGCCCTCGATCATCGTGCCCACGGGATGCGTTTCCGCGAAGACCTCCCACGGGTTGCGCATCGTCTGCTTCAGGCCGAGGCTGACGCGGCGCTTGGCCGTGTCGATCTCCAGCACCATCACGTCGACTTCCTGAGAGGTCGAGACGATCTTGCCGGGATGCACGTTCTTCTTGGTCCAGCTCATCTCGCTCACATGGACCAGGCCCTCGACGCCCGCTTCCAGTTCGACGAATGCGCCGTAGTCGGTGATGTTCGTGACCCGGCCCTTGTGGACCGACTGCAGCGGGAACTTGTCCTGCACCGAATCCCACGGATCGGACTGCAGCTGCTTCATCCCCAGCGAAATCCGGTGGGTTTCCTTGTTGATCTTGATGACCTGAACCTTGACCGTCTCGCCGATGTTCAGGATCTCGTTCGGGTGGTTCACCCGGCGCCACGCCATGTCGGTGACGTGCAGCAGACCGTCAACGCCGCCGAGATCGACAAACGCACCGTATTCGGTGATGTTCTTGACCACGCCGTCCACCGTCTGTCCCTCGGTCAGGTTGCCGATGACCTCGGCGCGCTGCTCCGCACGGGATTCCTCCAGGATCGCGCGGCGCGAGACAACGATGTTGCCACGGCGGCGGTCCATCTTCAGAATCTGGAACGGCTGCTTCATGCCCATCAGCGGGCCGGCATCGCGCACCGGACGCACGTCGACCTGCGAACCCGGAAGGAACGCGACGGCGCCGCCCAGATCGACCGTGAAGCCGCCCTTGACGCGGCCGAAGATCGCGCCGTCGACGCGGGTCTCGGACGCATAGGCCTGCTCCAGCCGGTCCCACGCCTCTTCGCGCTTGGCCTTCTCGCGGCTGATCGACGCCTCGCCCCGGGCATTCTCGACACGGTCCAGATAGACCTCGACCGTATCGCCGATGGCGATTTCGGGCTGCTCGCCGGGGTTTGCGAATTCCTTGATGTCGATGCGGCCTTCCATCTTGTAGCCGACATCGATGATGGCCTGTCCCGCCTCGATGGCGATGACCTTGCCTTTGACAACCGAGCCCTCTTCGGGCGTGTCCATTTCGAAGCTTTCGTTCAGAAGGGCTTCGAATTCCTCCATCGTCGCTTTAGCGCACATGCGTGTTCAGGTTCCTTTTGTTATGTTTCACGGGCCATGCGGTTGTCTCCGCCGGTCTTGGGTTGGTCTTGCCGTCGTCGCAGGAGCACTCACGAAAAAATCAGGGTCGGAAACCTCCGACCCTGCTCGACCTCGTACGCTCCGGCTCTGACGGCCTGTTCGACGTGCGGGCGTATAGGGGAAGGGGGGGCGGAAGGCAAGGGGGCTGGGGGGTGCCGCGTCGATCCAGAGCCACGCAATTCTTTCTTCCGATTTGACCCGTGTCAAATCGGGATGCGCCTGCCTGCCCCGGGCAGGCGCATTCGCGCCAGCCCAGTCAGGCGCGTCCCGATTATTGAGCACGAAGCCTCGCCGAACGCCCCTTGGCCGTCGCCGCGTTCCGCGGCTTTGGGCCAAACGGCATGGCCGACCTGCCACCGGCAGGTCGTCTAGTCATACCGAAGTGGGTGCTCACCCCCGCCCGGACCGCACCGCCACAGCCACCCCCGCCGCCACCACCAGCGCGATCCCCGCCAGACCCAGCGCATCCGGCACCTGCGAAAAGACCAGCCAGCCCAGCACCGCCGCCCAGACCAGATGCAGGTAGTTCACCGGAGCGAGGAACGAGGCCCGCGCCTCGCGGTAGGCCAGCGTGAACAGGTAATGCCCCCCCGTCGCCAGCGCCCCCAGACCCAGCATCAGGCCCGCATCCGTCCATGTCGGCGCGGGCACGTCCAGCGACCAGGGAAGCATCGCGCCGAAGATCACTGTGCCCACCAGCGCCGTCCAGACCATCATCGCCATGGCGCTTTCGGTCCGCGCCAGGCTGCGCGTCGTCAGGTGATAGGCCGCCGCGCAGAAGGCGTTCGACACCGCCAGCGCCACGCCCAGCGGCGCCAATCCGCCGCCCGGCCGCACGATCAGCAGGACCCCCGCGAACCCCGCCGCCGCCCCGATCCAGCCCGCCGGCCCGACCTTTTCCTTCAAGAGGACGACCGACAGCAGCATCACCAGGATCGGCGCGATGTAGATGATCGCCACTGTCTCGGCGACCGGCATCAGCGTCAGCGCTATCCCCATCGTCAGGGATGCCAGCGCCAGAAACCCGCCGCGCAGGATCACCAGCCCCGTCCGGTCTGTCACGAACAGCGCGCGTCCATGGCGCGGCCACAGGAAGACCAGCAGCAGCGCCAGGTTCACGCCGTAGCGCAGCGCCACCACCAGCGGCACGTTGAACCTTTGCGCCAGATGTTTCGTCGTCACGTCCGCCAGCGCGAACAGCAGCGCGGCACCCATGACCAGCAGCACGCCTTTCAGCGGGTTGCGGTCGACCGGGACGGGCGGCAGCAGTTCGGCATCCGCAACTTCGGTCACAGTATCGCTCATTCCGCTGTTCTGCTTTCCGTTGTCCGCGCGGGCGCCAAAGACTTGAAGAATGATTAACAGAACTCAGATAATCGTTCTGTATCAATTGCTTGCAGGTTTGTCCACGTGTGGACACTCACGGCATGAGCTGCCCGCCGTTCACCTCGATAACCTGCCCGACCACATATCCCGACATTTTTTTCGAGGCGAGGAACAGATACGCGCCCACACATTCCTCCGCGGCACCCAGCCGCCCCGCTGGTATCCCCGCGAGCGCCGTCTTCAGCTGCGCCTCGGTCGAATACCGCTCATGGAAGGGTGTGGCGATGACGCCCGGTGCCACGGCGTTCACGCGGATTCCGAATGAAATCAGTTCCTTGGCCATTCCATGCGTCATCGTCGACACGAAGCCCTTCGATGCGCCGTAAGGCCCTGCGCCGCCCGATCCGCCGTTCCGCGCGGCGATGGAGGTGGTGTTGACGATGAAGGCATCGCCGGTCCCGGCCGCCGCCGTCTTCAGATGCGGGATTGCCGCTCCGCAGGCCGCCATCACGGACCGCGCGTTCAGGTCCATGATCTGATCATAGTCCGTGTCGGTGGCATCTTCCCACGCCACCCGCCGGACCATCCCGCCCGCATTGTTGATCAGCCCATCCAGCCGCCCGAAGGTCGCAGCTATCTCGTTGACTGCATTGCGGATTTCGTCTGGCTCGGCGGCATCGGCGCGGATCAGCCTGACCCGGCCTTGCCCCGCCTCGATCTCTGCCGCGACCGCCTCGGCCGCCTCGCGGCTCGCGTTGTAGTGCAGCCCCACCAGCGCGCCCTGCGCCGCGAACGCCCTTGCCAGCGCCGCCCCGATGCCGGTCGAGGCACCGGTGATCAGCACGGCCCTGCCTGCCAGGTCCGGTATTCTGATATCGGTCATATCGGCCCCCCTCTTGCCCCACAGAAGGGCGAAGCGCGGCCAAGCGCAAGCCTAGTTCAGCAGCGCCTCGATCCTGTCCGTGATCGCCCCCGACATCGGCTTCGCGCCTGACCCCCAGGTCGCCACGACCGCGCCATTGCCGTCCAGCAGGATCTTGTTGAAGTTCCAGCCCGGCTCGAATCCGGTCTCGGACTTCACCCATCTGAAGAACGGATGCGCCTGATCGCCTGTCACCTGCGTGATCTCGGTCATCGGCATATCGATGCCATAGGTCAGCTCGCAGAACTGCTTCACTTCAGCATTCGTTCCGTATTCCTGGTCGAAATCTTCGGATGGAACGGCCAGCACGACCAGCCCCTTGCCGCGATAGGTGTCGTAGAGCTCCTGCAACCCCGCGTACTGTGGCGTAAAGGAACAGAACGACGCTGTATTGACGACCAGAACCGGATGCCCCGCATAGCTTGCGATCGACAGGGTTCCGCCGTCGATCGATTTGAACGGCGCGTCCGGCGGTCCGGCCATCGCCGCCCCCGCAAAGCCCGCCCAGGCCAGTATTCCCAAAATCGCTGCGCGCATCGCCTGCCCTTACGTTGCCCCGGTCAAGTCTACGACAGGGCCATCGGCCACGCGCAATCAACCTTTGGTGTTCAGCCGCGCCGCAACAATCCGCACCGCCTCGGCGACCGCCTGATCCACCGTCATCGCCGAGGTGTCGATCATCACCGCATCCGCCGCCGCAACCAGCGGCGAGATCGCACGCTCCCTGTCCCGCGCATCGCGCGCCCGCAGGTCGGCGAGCACATCGCCCACGCTCATCGCAGCCCCGTTGCCCGACAGTTCCGCGTGCCGTCGCGCCGCGCGGACGTCGTCGCTTGCCGTCACGAACAGCTTCACCTCGGCCTCCGGGCAGATCACCGTCCCGATGTCGCGCCCGTCCAGCACCGCGCCGCCTTCGCTGCGCGCCACGTCATGCTGGAACCGGATCAGCGCCGCGCGGACCTGCGGCATCGCCGCGATCTTCGATGCCGCCTGCCCGACCTTGGCGGTCCGCAGGCCGTCCCGCCTGAAATCATGCGGCGTCAGCGCCCTGGCGGCCGCGACGGGGTCCATGCCGTCCATCACCTTGCGCGCCGCCGCCCGGTACAGAAGCCCGGTATCGAGGTATTCAAAACCGAAATGCGCCGCGATGGCCCTGGCGATGGTGCCCTTGCCCGCGGCTGCCGGGCCGTCGATGGCGACTGTGAAGATCATGCCCCGGGTCCGCGCAATATCTCCGCCCCAAGCCCCGCCATCAGCCCTTCGAACACTGGAAAGCTCGTCGCTATGGGCGATCCGTCATCGATGCTGACCGGCTTCTTCGACGCCAGTCCCAGCACGAGGAAGCTCATCGCGATCCGGTGGTCGATATGCGTCTTGCACGTCGCCCCGCCCGGTACACCGCCCGCGCCCATACCATGCACGATCAGCGTGTCCTCATCCTCTTCGACGCGCACGCCGCAGGCCTCCAGCCCCCGCGCCATCGCGTCGATCCTGTCACTTTCCTTGACGCGCAGTTCCTTCACCCCGCGCATCACCGTCCTGCCGGTGGCAAAGGACGCGACCACCGACAGCACCGGGAATTCGTCGATCATGCTCGCCGCACGGTCCTCCGGCACCTCGATGCCCTTCATGTTCCCGGAAAACCGCACCCGCAGGTCCGCGACCGGCTCGCCGCCTTCCTCGCGCGGGTTCGCAAAGTCGATATCCGCGCCCATCTCGGCCAGCGTGATGTAAAGGCCGTTGCGCGTCGGTGTTCTGGCTGACCCCCGGGACCAGGATGTCCGACCCTTCGACGATCAGCGCCGCGCAGACCGGGAAGGCCGCGCTGGACGGATCACGCGGCACGGCGACCGTCTGGGGCCGCAGTTCAGGCTGGCCGGTCAGGGTTATGACCGATCCTTCCGCGGTCTTCTCGACAGTCACCTCTGCCCCGAACCCGCGCAGCATCCGTTCCGAATGGTCCCGCGTCGGCTCGCGTTCGATCACCACGGTCTCGCCCGGCGCGTTCAGGCCCGCCAGCAGCACCGCCGATTTCACCTGCGCCGATGCCACCGGCGTCGCATAGCGCACCGGCACCGGGTTGGCCGCCCCGACCACCGTCATCGGCAGCCGCCCGCCCTGCCGCCCGTAGGCCCGCGCGCCGAACAGCGCCAGCGGGTCCGTCACCCGGCCCATCGGGCGCTTGTTCAGGCTGGCATCCCCGGTGAAGGTCGCGGTGATCGGCGTCGTTGCCATCGCGCCCATGATCAGGCGCACGCCGGTGCCCGAATTGCCGCAGTCGATCACATTGCCCGGCTCCGCGAACCCGCCGACGCCGACGCCATGCACCGACCAGGACCCTTCGCCATGCCGCGTGACCTCGGCCCCGAAGGCCCGCATCGCGGCGGCGGTGTCGAGCACGTCCTGACCCTCCAGCAGCCCCGTCACCTTGGTCTCGCCGACCGCCAGTGCGCCCAGGATCAACGCGCGGTGGCTGATCGACTTGTCGCCCGGAACCTCTGCCACACCCCTAAGCGGACCCGACCGGCGGGCGGTCATCGGAATGGCGGTGCCGTGGCCGGACATGGACGTCTCCTTCTTTGCCCGCGCCTGATAGCGCAGGGCCGGAAGGGGGTCCATGCCCCGGTTTCATCGTGACGGAAATACGCCCGCCGGAGGCGCATGCGGCCTCAGACCCTGCGGAACGTCATGTAGTGCGGCACCCGCCCCTCGCGCAGCGCCTTCTGCTCGTAGCGCGTCGAGGACCAGTCGTCCCAGGCGGTCCCGCCCTGCGCGGTCAGCGCGAACCCCGCCTTCGGCACCTCGGTCAAGGTCTGACGCACATAGTCCGGGATGTCCGTCGCCACCCGGAATTCCGCACCCGGCGCCATCACCCGATGCAGCATCGACAGATGATCCTGCGTCACGAACCGCCGCCTGTGATGCCTGCGCTTCGGCCACGGGTCGGGGTAGTTGAGGAACGCCTTGGCAATCGAGGCGTCCGGAAGGACCTCCAGCAGGTCGCGCACGTCGCCGTCATACAGCGCCAGATTGGCGGCCCCGGCGTCACGCATCTTGCCCAGCAGCATGGCGACGCCGTTCACGAAGACCTCGCAGCCGATGATCCCCACGCTCGGGTTCAGCGCCGCCATATGCACCAGATGCTCGCCCCCGCCAAAGCCGATTTCCAGCCAGACCGGCCTGCCACCGAACAGCGTGGCGGCATCGATCCTGCGTCGCTCCGGGTTCTCGTCGCGGTGCACGCCCGACATCCGCCAGCGGCCCAGATCGTCGGCAATATAGCCTTTCTGGCTGGCGCGCATCGTTTTGCCGCGGATGCGACCATAGAAGTTGCGGCGGTCGGCGGGGTCGTCTTGCACGGTCACGGGTCCGGATAAGGTCGGGGCCTCTTGCCGCCCGTTCCTCCTGCGGTCAAGCCCGCCTGTTCCGGTCAGCCGCCCCCGTTTTTCTCCAGCCATGCGCTCATCTGCGCGATCTCGGCCTCCTGCGCCGCGATCACGCCTTCCGCCAGCGCCCGGATTTCCGGGTCACTTGCCGAACTCCAGCACCACCTTCGCCATTTCGATGGCCCCCTGATGGTGCGGGATCATGCCGCGCACGAAATCCACGTCCGCATCGCCGGTATAGGGCACCATCATGCCCCCCATCATCGCGTCCATCGCCGCCTTGTAGTCCGGGGTCGAGGGGCCATCGGCAGCCGCCTCCGGCGCATTCACCGCGCCAAGCCAGGCGTTCATCTGCGCGATCTCGCTCTCCTGCGCTGTGACGACACCCTCGGCCAGCGCCCGGATTTCGGCGTCCTTGCCGAACTCCAGCACGACCTTGGCCATGTCGATCGCGCCCTGATGGTGCGGGATCATGCCGCGCACGAAATCCACGTCGGCTTCGCCCGTGTAGGGCACCATCATGCCCGTCATCATCGCGCCCATTGCCGTCTGGTAGGCGGCGGTCGAAGGTGCGCTGTCCTGCGCCATCGCGGGCTGCACCAGCGCCATGTCGGCCATCCGCATCGGCCCGAACCCAAGCGCGGCTGTTCCCATCCAGACCGCCATCGCCACCATCATCACGTTTTCGGTCAGCGACACGAACCCCAAGCGGAACGTTGCTGTCGCCGCCCACGCAGGCGCATTTGATCTCGCGCTTGTCGATATAGACCGCCTTGAACACCGACACCGCGCCGATGCTGCCTATGGTCAGGGCAAGCGGCACTGACAGCCACGGCAGAATGCCTGCGACCATCAGAACGCCCGCAAGCCCCTCGGCAAACGGATAGACATAGCCGTAGGGCAGCCAGCGCTTGGCGAGCAGGTCGTAGTTCAGGAACATCGTCGCGAAGGTCTCGACATCGCGCAGTTTCAGGAAGGCCAGCACGCACATCGAGAATCCGATGAACCATTCCGCCGCGCGCACCGTGAAGGGATTGCCATAGACCGCCATGCTGACCGCCAGCGCCATCAGCGCGGTCATCGCGAACAGCGCGATAACGGGGCGGTAGGTCAGCGCCTTGGGGTCGCGCACGGTCAGGCCAAGGAACCGGCGCAGGTCATCATGCCCGCCGATCCGCTGACCGCCGATGAAGATCTGCGGCGTTGTCTTGACGCCCTCGGCTTCCTTGAAACGCTCGGTCTCTGCCTTGTCATGCAGGGGATGGTCGTCGATGGCGTAGCCGTTCTTCTTCAGCAGATGCAGCGCGCGCAGCCCCCAGGGGCAGGTATGGGTGTCATAGACCATGCGATAGATCGTGGCCTGTTTCACGGCGGCGTCCATGACGCTCTCCTTGTTGTTTGGCGGCTGTCTCGTCTCTATGTAGGGTCCGTAGCATGGTCCGGAGTCAAGAGATGACGCAGATGACAATCGCGCGACTGGCCGCGGCGGGCGGGGTGGGTGTCGAGACCGTCCGTTACTATCAGCGGCGCGGGCTTCTGGCAGAACCGCCGCGCCCGGCGGGCGGGGTGCGCCGCTACGGGGCCGACGACATGCGTCACCTTAGGTTCATCCGGTCGGCGCAGGCGGCGGGCTTCACGCTGGAGGAGATCGGCGAACTGCTGCGCCTCGACGCAACCGACGACCGACCGCGTGCGCATCAGATGGCGCAGGCGCGGATCGCAGCGCTCGACACCAGGATCGCCGAGCTTCAGGCGGCCCGTGGCAGCCTGGCGCGGCTCGCCCATGCCTGCGGTTGCGGCGATGCCGGGCCATGCCCGATCCTGGCCGCGTTCGACGGAACGACCGGTTGACCAGGTGGTCGTCAATTTCCCGGATGACGACTCCCTGATTAGGCCGTCTTCACTCCGGGAAACCGGCCCTTCGCAGCGCCGCGTGAAGCGATGCGTCCAGTTCCGGTGAGTATTGCGGGCCTTGCCGGAACAGGCTGACCGAGGCGTCGGGACGGCGTTCGACGGCGACCGTCCGCCAGTGCGTTGCCGCCACGGCATCGTCCGCAAGGATGGCGGTCGCGGCGGCCACCATGGCAAGGAGCGTGTGGTTCGGTGCAACCCTTGCTCCGCGCGCCGCAAGGCCAGCCGCCTCCGCATACCGCCCGCCGACAAGCTGGGTGAGGCCGAGGTGGACAAGCATCGGGCCCATCAGCGGATCGAGCGGGCTGAGACGGATCGATTCCGAAAGCGACGGGGCCGGGTCGGAGACACGCGCGGACTGAAGCTGGGCGAAGCCACGGGAGTAATGCGCCTTGGCATAGCTCGGGTTCAGTCCGATCGCCCTGTCAAGCCAGTCGATGCAGTCGTCGGGCCGCCGGGCCACAAGATGGCTCCGCCCCATCGCGAAGTTGGTCGCCGGATCGAGCGGGTCGATCTCGATCCCGCGTTCGGCATAGCGCTGCACGTCGGCAATGGCCCGCGCGCGGTCGGCGGCGTAGCCCATGAGAACATCCTGAAAACTCGTGAACGATCGCGCGGCGAAGGCCGGGGCGAAATTGGGGTCAAGGGTTGTCGCGCGTTCGAACAGCGCCGCCGCTTCGGCATTGCCTTCGCGCGTGAAGCGATAGGCATGACGCAAGCCCAGATGGAACGCCTCCCAGGCATCCAGCGCATCGACAGGCTTGGCCTGCGCCCGCGAAGCCTCGTTCAGGGGAACCCGAAGCTCTAGCGCGGCAAGTGCGGCGGTGGCGACCGCCTCGCGGAAGGCGGCGACATCCCCGGCCTCGGCCATGATGCGGTCGGTCCACAGCACCGACTGGGTTCTGGTATCCAAAAGCTCGACCTGCGCCGACCAGCGCTTTGGCGTATCCCGCCACATCTCTCCGGCGACCGCATAGTCGGCCCCGAGAACACTTCGCAGCGCGGCCAGATCGACAGTCTCGCCCCGGAACCGGAAGGACGACTCGCGGGCGATGACGCGCAGCCAGCGCAGGCGCGACAGGTGTGCCGCGACCTCGGCGGCGACGGCGTCGCCCAGCAGTGCGGGGCCTGCCTCGGTCGGCATCCGGAAGGGCAGAACGGCGATGGTGGGCGGGCCGCGCGGCGCGTCGGGTGGCGTCGGCACCGGCCGCGCGTCGCCGACCGCGACCCGCGCTGCCGACAGGATCGTCACGGGCGCGACCATGCGGAACCCCTGACCGCGCACGGTGCGGATAATCACCTGCGCCTCGCCCGTGTCGTCAACCGCCTTGCGCGCCAGTTTGATGACGGTGGAAACAGCCGCGTCCGACACATGCAGGCCGCCCCAGACGGTCTCGATCAGTTCGGACAGGCCGATGACCCGGTCGGTGTTCTCGGCCAGATGACGCAGCACCGCAAAGACCTTCGGCTCAACATGGCGGAGACCTTCGGGCCCGCTGAGTTCGCCGCGATCCAGATCGAGCGTGCAGCCGGAGAAGCGCAGTTTCATGTGGTCGCCACCGACGCTTTCCCCGGAAAATCCACAACAAAAACACAGGCGGCGCTCAAGCGCCAGGCTGTCCGGAAGCATAGCCTCTGGTTCAGGGATGCGGCAAGCGCTGCGGCACCGGAACCCGATGCACGAGGAGACCCCGACAATGACCGCGACTCTGACCAACGTCGCCGAGTCCGTCCGCCCAGCCGTCAGTTCGCCGCGCTGCGCGCGCTGTTCCGGGAACTGGCGTCGATCCCGCAGGAAACTCAGGCGCATTTCGCAAAGGTCAAGGATGCGCATGCGCGCAGGCGCAGTTCTCCAGCTTGCCGGACGAGGACCTCGCCGACCTCGGACTGCCAGCCGGAGGAGATTCTGTCAAGCCCGTCCCTACAGCGAGGCGCTGCCGTTCTTCATGCAGAACAGCTTCGGCAAGCGAGGCTGAATTGCGCAGGCCGATGACCGTCCTGCCAACGCCTCACACCGCCTTCTTCAGCGCCTCGGCCAGATCCGTCCGTTCCCACGAGAACCCGCCATCCGCCTCGGGCGCACGCCCGAAGTGCCCGTAGGCGCTGGTGCGCGCATAGATCGGCCTGTTAAGGCCCAGCTGGGTGCGGATGCCGCGCGGGGTCAGGTCCATGACCTTGGCGACAGCCGCCTCGATCGCCGCCTCCGGCACGGCACCTGTGCCGTAGGTGTCGGCATAGATCGCCAGGGGCTTGGCCACCCCGATCGCATAGGCGACCTGGATGCAGCAGCGCCGCGCCAGACCCGATGCAACCACGTTCTTCGCCAGATACCGCGCTGCATAGGCGGCCGACCGGTCCACCTTGGTCGGATCCTTGCCGCTGAACGCGCCGCCGCCGTGCGGGGCCGCCCCGCCATAGGTGTCCACGATGATCTTGCGGCCCGTCAGGCCCGCATCGCCGTCCGGCCCGCCGATCACGAAGGTGCCGGTCGGGTTCACCCACCATTCCGTGTTCTTCGTCAGCCAGCCTTCGGGCAGAACCTCGGTGATGTAGGGTTCGACAATCGCCCTGATATCCGCCGATGACTGGCTTTCATGCGCGTGCTGCGTGGACAGCACCAGCGACATCACCTCGACCGGCTTGCCGCCCGCATAGCGCAGCGAAATCTGCGACTTCGCGTCCGGGCGCAGCGTCGGTTCCTGCCCGGACTTCCGCACCTCCGCCAGCCGCCGCAGGATCGCATGCGCATACTGGATCGGCGCCGGCATCAGCTCCGGCGTCTCGTCCGTCGCATAGCCGAACATGATCCCCTGATCGCCCGCGCCGTCCTTGTCCACGCCTTGCGCGATATGCGCCGACTGCGGGTGCAGCAGGTTCGTCACCTCGCAGGTGTTCCAGTGGAACATGTCCTGCTCGTAGCCGATGTCCTTGACGCAATCGCGCACGATGCCGTCGATGCGGTCCATCATGCCGGCCGTCTTGGCCTTGTCGGACAGGCCGACCTCGCCGCCGACAACCACGCGGTTCGTCGTGGCGAAGGTCTCGCAGGCCACGCGCGCATTCGGTTCTTCACTCAGAAATGCGTCGAGCACCGCATCCGAAATGCGGTCGCAGACCTTGTCGGGATGCCCCTCGGAGACGGATTCCGAGGTGAAAATGTAATCTTGGCGGGACATGGGAAACGCTCCATTGGGTTATCCCTGCCACGCCAGGAAGCCGTTGTGGCAGTTCAGACTGCGCTCCTACCGCCGGTTGTGGCTTTGGTCAATCAGGCAGGCGTCGGCGGCGGGCGAACAGCGCCAATATCGCGCCGATCAGCAGGATTGTTGCAGGCCAGTCACCCGTCCGCGCGTAAAGCGTGGGCGGCAGGGCGGGGGACGGCGGCATCCAGATGCCCGACCGTGTTCAGGGGCAGGCTGGCCAGTACCTGGCCCCGCGCGTCGATCACGGCGGTGATGCCGGTGTTGGCCGTGCGCAGCAGGGGCAGACCCTGTTCGACGGCGCGCAGTCTGGCCTGCGCGAGATGCTGGTAGGGGCCGGACAGATCGCCGAACCAGCCGTCATTCGTGACCTGCAGGATCCAGTCGGCGCGGTCGGGCAGGGTCATCAGACCCTGGGGAAACACCGCCTCATAGCAGATCAGCGGCAGGACCCGCCCGGCGCGGCCAAGATCAAGGACTCGGGGGCCGGGTCCGGCGGAATAGCCGTTGCCTTCGCGCGCGGCAAAGGCGCGGATGCCGATTCCAGCCAGCAAGTCGCCCGCAGGGATATACTCGCCGAACGGTACGAGATGCCATTTGTCGTAGACATGGGTGACGCTGCCAGTGCCATCGATCACGGCGAGGCTGTTGAAGTAACGCTGGCCGTCGGCACGCTGGATACCCAGGGCGACGGGCACGCCGCGCGAGGCCTCGGTCATCTCGCGGAACAGGGTTCCTGTGCGGTCAAGCAGCCAGGGAACGGCGGTTTCCGGCCAGACGATCAGATCAAGCGCCGGATCGGCGGGCAGGGCCGTCGCCTGCATCTGCCTGTCGAGGAACACATCCCACATGTCGGCGCGCCATTTCAGCGACTGGGTCGCATTCGGCTGAACAAGGCGGACGCGGATGGCTGGGTCGCGCGGCGGGACGTCCGCGCCCATGCGCTGCGCGCCGTCAACCCACAGAACGGCGACACCCAGGATCGACACCGCAGTCAGCGCGATGCGCCCGCGCGGTCGGTCGGAAAGGACGGGCAGGGCCGCGGCAAGCGTGGCGATCAGGGACAGGCCAACCGGCCCGACGAATGCCGCCGCCTGCATCACGGGCGTGCCGATCCAGACATGCCCGATCAGCGCCCAGGGAAAGCCGGTCAGGACATAGCCGCGCAGAAGGTCCGTCGCGGCAAGCCCGATCGCAAAGCCCAGCGCGCGCTGCGGTCCGCTGCGCCCGATCCCCGCAAGCGCCCCGGCCAGCCCCCAGAACAGCGCCATGCCCGCAGACATGAGCACCAGCGCGAAGGGGGCCATCCAGCCGTATCGCACAGGATCGACAAGGAACGGCTCGGCGATCCAGAACATCGCGGCGGTGAAATAGCCCGTGCCCGCAGCCCAGCCGATCCAGGCAGCTGCGGCCCCTTCGGCCCGCGCGATCCGCAGGGTCAGAACCGACAGGGCGGGCACGGCGACAAACCAGAAATCCAACGGTGCAAGCCCGGCCGCGCAGAGTGCACCCAAACCGGCGGCGACACCCAGAGACTTTGCCTGCGGCTGCGAGAGCCCTCTGCCGATCCGCGTCCGCACGCGCTGGCGCCCCGCCTTCCTCAGCTTGCCGCAGCCTGCGGCAGGCGCACCCTGAGCCGCTTGATCCGGCGCGGATCGGCATCGACCACCTCGAACTCGACGCCGCTGTCGTGCTTGATCACCTCGCCCCGCGACGGAATGCGGCCCGACAGCATGAAGACGAGGCCGCCCACACTGTCCACCTCTTCGGCCTTTTCCTCGACCGCGATCCGCATTCCGGTCTCGGCCTCGAATTCCGCCAGGTCCGCGCGGGCCTGCACCAGATACTGGCCCGGTTTTTCCTCGACCCACAGCCCCGCTTCGGACGTGTCGTGCTCGTCCTCGATTTCGCCCACGATCTGCTCGATCAGGTCTTCGATCGTCACCAGCCCGTCCACCCCGCCGTATTCGTCGATCACCAGCGCCATGTGGATGCGTTCCGCCTGCATCTTCTGCAAAAGGATATGCGCGGGCATAGACGGCGGCGCATAGATCAGCGGGCGCAGCATCTTGCGCAGGTTGAAGCGCGGCTTCGGGTCGGTGAAAAACTGCTGGATCGCGAAATCCTTCAGGTGGATGATGCCCTGCGGCATGTCGAGCGTGCCTTTGAAGACCGGCAGCCGCGAATAGCCGCTCTTGCGGAACGCCTCGACGACCTCCGGCAGGGTCGCGGTCAGGGCCAGCGCCTCGATCTCGACCTTCGGGATCGCCACGTCCTCGACCTGCAGGCGGCGCAGTTGTCCCATGCCGCCCGCAGGTTTCTGCGCCGGTGCTGCATCGCTGCCTCCTTCGCCGTTCTCCTGCGTCGATTCGCCAGCAGAAAACGCGCTCAGGATGCGGCCCAGAAGGCCCTTCTGGCCGCTACTGTCGGATGCGTCCGCAGCGCTCTGAGGTTCGCCATCCGCACCCTCTATGGTGTCGTTCATCTTGTCCTTCCGCAGTCCCGCCCCGGGGACGCCGCTACCGATAAGGATCATTCAGACCCATCGCCGCCAGTATCCGCACCTCGTGCCCCTCCATCAAGGCCGCATCCTTGTCGCGGACATGATCGAAGCCCAGAAGATGCAGCGTGCCATGGACCAGAAGATGGGCCACATGCGCCCGCGCGTCCTTGCCCTGCTCGTCCGCTTCGCGCTGGCAGGTTTCCCAGGCGATCGCAATGTCGCCCAGTTCCTGCGGCATGTCCGGGCGTCCCGGGTTGGGACGGACCGGCGGCATGCCGTCAAGCGATGCCGCGCGTTCATCCGATGGCCAGGACAGCACATTCGTCGGCTGCGGCTTGCCCCGGAAATCGGCGTTGAGCTCGGCGATCCGCGCGTCCGAACAGCCCAGCAGGCTGATCTCAAAGCCTTCGTGCGGCAGCCGTAGCGCCGCCAGCGTCGCACGCGACGCGTCTTCCGCAAGGTCGGTCAGCCCGAAGGCATCCCACCGGGCGTCCTCGATCAGGGTGTCAACCAGTGGCTCCATCGTCGCGGTCATAGGCCTCGATGATCTTCGCCACAAGCGGATGGCGGACAACATCCCTCGACGTGAAGTAGTTGAAGCTGACGCCCTTCACATCTGCAAGGATGCGTTCGGCATCCTGCAGACCCGACTGCACACCGCGCGGTAGGTCCACCTGCGTCCGGTCGCCGGTGACGACCATGCGGCTGCCTTCGCCAAGCCGCGTCAGGAACATCTTCATCTGCATGGTCGTCGCGTTCTGTGCCTCGTCCAGCACGACAAAGGCATGCGCCAGCGTCCGCCCGCGCATGAAAGCCAGAGGCGCGATCTCGATGCGCTTTTCGGCGATCAGTTTCTCGACCTGCTTGGCGGGAAGGAAGTCGTTCAGCGCGTCGTACAGCGGCTGCATATACGGATCGACCTTTTCCTTCATGTCACCCGGCAGGAACCCCAGCCTCTCGCCTGCCTCGACCGCAGGTCGCGACAGGACGATCTTGTCGACATGCCCGCCGATCAGCATCGTCACGCCGACCGCGACCGCCAGATAGGTCTTGCCGGTGCCCGCAGGCCCGATGCCGAATGCCAGTTCGTTCAGGAACAGGTTCTTGACATAGGCCTTCTGCGCCTCGGTGCGGGGTTCGACCTGTTTCTTGCGGGTGCGCAGTTCGTAGCGGCCCGACTGGAACATCTCCAGCTGTTCGTCCAGACTTGCAGGCGCATCGAAGGTTTCCGCGCTCATCCGGATGGCGGCGTCGATGTCGCCCGCCTCGATCGCGCGCCCGGTTTCCAGCCGCGCATACAGACCTTGCAGCACCGCCGCCGCCTGAGTCCGTGCCTGTCCGTGGCCCACAACCGCGATCTGGTTGCCGCGCCTCAGGATGTGGACGCCGATCTGATGTTCGACCTGCGCCAGGTTGCGGTCAAATTCGCCGCAGAGATCGATCAGGATTCGGTTGTTTGGAAATTCGAGGAGCGTTTCGTGCACATCCTCGGGGTCGGGCGGGGGGGTCAGCGCACTGATGCCCAAACGGCGGTCTCCCTTTGATCAAGGCCACGCATTGATGGTGCCCGCAGCCGGGGCGCAAAGCAAGTCTGTCCCGACAGCCACGCGGCGCCTTTGTAGGAAGACTGCCTGACCTTTGTCCTCCGAATGCACGGATCGACGGTCTGTTTCGGTTGAAAAATTCGGACGTTCCGTTTGTGTCCCGACGTGCAATCGCCCCAGGGCATCGGCAAACCGGACAAGTATCCGCAGCGCGACGCCCTACGCGCCGTCGTCACGGCGGTCGTGCTTTCCGTAGCTGGAAGGATGCACCAGCTTTAGCTGTCGGTTGATCAGGTGGATGATCTCTGCCGAAGGTAGCGGGGCAGTGGCAGTCTGCAATGGTTCTATTCCAATTTCTATGCACAGTGTTGATAGCAGGCGCCTCAGACTTGCCGCTGTTCTTGGCAAACCTCGCTCTCTTGAATACATGGTCATGTCTTCAACGACTTCCTTCATCCAAAGATGAACGGACGGGTTCAGTTCGTGGCGCTCCGGCATTGAATTACGACTTTTCTCATGCGGGGTTCATTCGTTTGTGCTGCCGTCACGCAACTCTTCGGGATCGCTTCGCCGCCGGAGGGGCGAAGGGGCACCATTTCAAAGAACGGGCTGCGGCATGTTCACGAACGCGTTCAGATTTCCTGCCTCGGTTCGTGATTTTACGGATCGGTATCGTGCAACTTTGCTGAAACGCCCGCACAGTCGGCACGATGATTGTTGATCTGACACTCTCTTCGCAACATCTCAGATACAACTAATTTGCGTTGATGATGTCGGCAATTCGCTGCGCCAGCGCCGCAGAGCCTTTGACTGACGGATGAACCCGGTCGCCGGCGTGGTAGCTTGAGTCACCCGATCCGACGATTTCGGAAGCCCGAACGTAGAAAACCCCGTCGTCCAGCATTGGGATTTTGGCAATCCGTCCCTGAAGTTCATTATCTTCATTTTTGCAGCTATCAACAAGCGATGGCACGCCGGGGCTGTGGAGGTAGCCGACCAAAATCACGCGCGCATTTGTTGACCTGGCTCTTCGGACAAGTGCCGGTATCTTGCCATAGCGCCCGTCCGCAGAGATGAGTTTTTCGATCGTGTAGTCACATTCCACGCAACCGCAGCCAAATAGCAGATCGTTGCCACCACCATTAATGATGACCCAGTCCCACGATCCCGGAATGAATTGCTTAGAAATGTTAAGACCCATTGCGCCTGTGATCGGCAGTGCATAGTTGAAACGTGCGCCGATAACTGACCGATCTACGACAGGCTCGCTTATCCTGCTCTCCAATGCGCCGCTGACGGACTTTCCAGCGATCCGATGCCAAGCGAGCATCGAGTCGCCGACAGCAAGAATGCGCGAACTGTCATTCCGTGACGCCACTTCGCCGCAAGCCGAAACAAACAGCGTACAAGCTGCCAGTGCAGACGCAAAAATACCAATATGCTTTCCCATGTTCCCCCCAGTTTACGGGCGCGCTAAGTCGGGCCCTTTGAAGAGAAGTCACGCAACTTGGTAAATAAGCCATTAAGCAAAGAAGGAAATTGTAAGGCAATTTTGGCCACTATTCTGCCAAATCCGTTAACGCCCGTATTAAATCCTGGAGAATTTAGACCCGAACCGGTAAGGTCCATAGGCATAGCCGCCCGGTGCCTTGCCGGAGCAGACCGGCTTGCCGTCCGGCGTGAGACGGGCCGAAAGGTATCCCTCCAGGCCGTCATCGATGATCCAGTGGTCGCAACCGTTCGGATCGATCCATATCCCGGCCCTGAGCTCGGTCAGCGGTTTTCGGTCTATGCCGTAGTCCGACGTCTTGTCGGTGCCATCGCCTTCGCAGGCGGAAACCAGAGACAACAGCGTCGCGGCCAAGACAAGTTTGCGCAGCATCAGTCTGTCCCCTCAGTTCACACAGGAAATTTCGACGCGCCGGTTCGCGGCCATGCCGCCCGGCGTCTTGTTCGACTTCGCGGGCCGGGTTTCGCCGAAAGACACGACGCTTGCCACCTTCGCCCCGCTGGCGCGCGCGACCGATGCGACCGCGGCGGCCCGGGCCTTGCCCAGCGCCATGTTCGATGCAGCACCGCCACGGCTGTCAGTATGGCCAGCGATCTGAACCGTCGTCGCGCCCTTTGCGCGGAAGAATCGGCCAGTCGTGCCCGCTCGGACGGCGGGATCGCGGCACTTGCCGTCGCGAACAGCTGGTCCGCCGCGAAATTGCCGCAGACCGGGGCAGGCCTGCCGCAGATCGGCCTGCCCGCGCGGTCAAGCACCAGATCCATGAAGCCGCGCCCGCGTTCGTCCATCGCCCAGTGCTGACAGCCGTCCGGGTCGATCCAGATCGCGGGTCTGAAAGCCTCGGCCGTGTCGGGCACCGGAAACACCGGATCGTTCTCTGCGCGCGTCCCCCGCAGGCAGACCGGTTTTCCATCCTTCGTCCGCACCGGGTCCATGAACCCGCGCTGGCCGTCATCCATCACCCAGTGCTGGCAGCCGTCCGGGTCGATCCAGATCGCGGGGCGGTACTGATCTTCGGGCAGGCCGGAGTTTGCGGCGCTCTGCGCCTCTGCCGTCATGGGCAGCGCAAGGCTCAGCACTGCCGCAAGACCCGCAATCATGCCGCGCATTGTCGTCCCCCAACCTTCGGTTTGCGGGCAACTGGCAGTCCCGCAACCGATACCGTCAACATCCCTACCCGATTCCCGCCGGAAAGGAAGGCAGGTCCGGTCATCCTGCACAGGAATGCCCGGCCTGTCGCCGTCACGCCACCAGGATGCGCGCGGCGAGCGAGTTGCGTTCGGAGCGTTCAACGACAGCGCGCACCAGATCACCGGGCGCGCACCCGGCCCCCGTCAGATGCACGGCATGCAGGTATTCCGACTTGCCCGCCATCTGCCCCGGCATCCGTCCCGGCTTTTCCACCAGAACGGTCACCTCGCGCCCGATCATCGACCGCTGCACATCCATCTGCTGCTCCGCGATCAGCGCCTGCAAGGTCTGAAGACGCGCATCGGCGACCTCGGATGGAACCTCCGCGCGCCCTGCCGCAGGTGTGCCCGGGCGCGCCGAGTATCGGAAGGAATAGGCCGCGCCGAAGCCTACCGCGCGGATCAGGTCCAGCGTCGCCTGAAAGTCCGCATCCGTCTCGCCGGGGAAGCCCGCGATGAAATCGCTGGACAGCAGAATATCGGGCCGTGCCGCGCGGATTTGCCCGATCAGGCGCAGATAGCCGTCGGCCGTGTGCCTGCGGTTCATCGCCTTCAGGACCGCGTCGGACCCCGATTGCACCGGCAGATGCAGATAGGGCATCAGCTTCGGCTCATCCCCATGCGCCGCGATCAGCGCGTCTGACATGTCGTTCGGGTGGCTGGTCGTATAGCGGATACGCGTCAGCCCATCGATGACCGCCAGCTCGCGGATCAGCCCCGCCAGCCCGCCCTCGTGCCCGTGATAGGCATTGACGTTCTGCCCCAGCAGCGTGACCTCGCGCACGCCCTTGTCCGCAAGTCCCCGCGCTTCGGTGATGATCCGCGCTGCCGGGCGGCTGACCTCTGCCCCCGGGTATAGGGCACCACGCAGAACGCGCAGAACTTGTCGCAGCCTTCCTGCACCGTCAGGAACGCCGTCGGCCGCGCCTGCGCCGGGCGCGCGGGCAGATGGTCGAACTTGTCTTCCGCAGGAAACTCCGTGTCGATCACCCGCGCCCCGCCTCTGGCCTTCGCCACCATGTCCGGCAGCCGGTGATAGCTCTGCGGCCCGACGACCAGATCGACCAGCGGCATCCGCGCCATGATCTCGGCGCCTTCGGCCTGCGCCACGCAGCCCGCCACGCCGATCCTCATCGCGGGTTCGCCGCCTTCAGCTTGCGCAGCCGGCCGAGGTCGGAATACACCTTTTCCGACGCCTTCTCCCGGATGTGGCAGGTGTTCAGCAGGACCAGATCCGCCTCCTCCGCCACCTCGGTCGAGCACATAGCCCTCGGCAGCCATCGCCTCGGCCATGCGCTCGCTGTCATAGACATTCATCTGGCAGCCGTAGGTCTTGATGAACAGCTTCTTCGGCGGGGCCATGCGTCGGGTTCCTGATGCGCGTCTGTCGCGGGGTCGCGCGCAGCCCTTTAGCCCGGATCGCGCCTGCGGGGCAATGCCGCAGCCCCCCGGCCCCCTTGCATTGCGCGCAGGCTTGGCCGAGTTTCACGCCGAGGCGAAACGTCAGGCGGGCAAGTTGGACTATTCCGGGCTGGAGGATTTTCTGGGGCGCGCCGGGCCGGTTCTGGCCAGGGGTCCCGTTGCCGTCCTGCTGGTCGAGGACCCGGTCGAAATCGCCTCGACCCTGATCCATCTGGGCAGATGCGGCTTCCGCGCAACCGTCGTCCTGCTGCCCGCCGCGATCCCCCTGCCGCCCGATCTTCCCGACGGCACCGCCGCGCGGCTTCATGTGATCCGCTGGAACACCACCGCCGACGCGACCCTGACCCGCGCGCTGAACCCGATCCTGCAGATCACGCCGGAAACCACCTGGCTGCATTACTGCTACAACGCCGAATACCTGCTGTATCCCTTCTGCGAGACCCGCAGCATCGGCGAGGTCATCGCCTTCCAGACCGAGGAACGCCGAGACAGCATCCTGACCTATGTCGTCGATCTTTATGCGCCCGACCTTGGCCGGAACCCCAACGCGGTGAACATCGCCGAGGCGATGCTGGACAGGTCCGGCTACTACGCGCTGGCCCGGCCCGATCCGAAGAACCAGGGCCACCCCAAGGAGCGCCAGCTCGACTTCTTCGGCGGCCTGCGCTGGCGGTTCGAGGAGCATATCCCCAAACCCCGCCGCAGGATCGACCGGATCGGCCTGTTCCGCGCGCAGAAGGGCCTGATGCTGCGCGAGGATCACACCTTCAGCATCGAGGAATACAACACCTATGCCTGCCCCTGGCACAACAACCTGACCGCCGCCATCGCGTCGTTCCGGACCGCCAAGGCGCTGAAGACCAACCCCGGCAGCACCTTCGACATCCCGACCTTCCAGTGGCACAACTCGGTGCCGTTCGGCTGGGAAAGCCAGCAGCTGATGGACCTCGGCCTGATCGAGCCGGGGCAGTGGTTTTGAGG
>CAVTXE010000010.1:0-38313 GCA_963738635.1 uncultured Alphaproteobacteria bacterium
TTCTGGAATCCGGATTTTTTGAAGGCAGAACGTTATGCCAAACTCTATGTTAGTATGAGGCAGACAGTTTTCAGTCTATCATCGCTGGCGCGGGTTTATTTGCTTTGGAAATACAAGGGGCCGTCCGCTGGTCGGGACGTTCCAGAGGATATTGATCGTTTGTACCGAAACGCGGTTGATGATCTTATCGAGCACCCAGGCGCTGGGGCTGCTCCTTTCGAGCTATATGCGGAGGAGGCAGCATTTACGGGAGACTTCGATGCCGCCCTGACGCATATTGACCGTGCCGTCGAAGCGGACCCGGATCGGTTTAGCTTCGCTGAACGGTGGCGATTGATGGTGGATGGGCTGCGCTGATCTAGCCCATCTGGTGATCAGGGAACTGGATCAGGCGAAGCACGATCCGAGGTTCGAAGGCGTTTGGCTATCTTACCTCGGATCACTCGCTGACACCTATGTGCGCGCTTTGAAGGGGAGCAACCAGTCATTTAATCTTGTGAATGGTTTCGCACCTGAGCTTCAGGGCGCTGAAATTGGCCAAATCATTGGCAGAGTCACTCGAGAAATGGGTCGCGGGCGGTAGCGCGGGTGGTTTTGCCGGACCCTACGCGCTGCGTGACTGCCGCTTGCGCTCGTGGCGGTCCAGCTAGCGCTTCCGCAGGCGGATGATCTTCGGCGTCACCTCGACCAGTTCGTCGTCGTCGACATAGGCGATGGCCTCTTCCAGGCTCATCCGGCTGATCGGGGTCAGGCGGACGGCCTCGTCCGTGCCGGAGGCGCGGACGTTGGTCAGCTTCTTGCCCTTGAGCGGGTTGACCTCCAGATCATTGTCGCGGCTGTGCTCGCCGATGATCATGCCGTCATAGACCTGCTCCTGCGCGCCGATGAAGAGCTTGCCGCGGTCTTCGAGGTTCCAGAGCGCGTAGGCGACGGAGATGCCGTCTTCCATGGAGATCAGCACGCCGACGCGGCGGCCCTGGATCGGGCCCTTGTAGGGGGCCCAGTCGTGGAAGATGCGGTTCAGCACGCCGGTGCCGCGCGTGTCGGTCAGGAACTGGCCGTGATAGCCGATCAGGCCGCGCGAGGGGACGTGGGCGACGATGCGGGTCTTGCCGACGCCTGCGGGCTTCATCTCGACCAGCTCGCCCTTGCGCTCGCCGGTCAGCTTGTCGATGACGGCGCCGGTGTAGTCGTCATCGACGTCGATGATGACTTCCTCGATGGGCTCGATGCGTCTCGCCGCCTTCCTCGCGGAAGATGACGCGGGGGCGCGAGACGGACAGCTCGAACCCTTCGCGGCGCATGTTCTCGATCAGGACGCCCATCTGCAAGTTCGCCCCGGCCCGACGACTTCGAAGGCGTCGCCGGTGGCGGTGTCGGCGACCTTGATCGCGACGTTGATCTCGGATTCTTTCATCAGGCGTTCGCGGATGACGCGGGACTGGACCTTGTTGCCGTCGCGGCCCGCAAGCGGGCTGTCGTTGATGCCGAAGGTGACACTGATCGTGGGCGGGTCGATGGGCTGGGCGGGCAGCGGCACGTCGAGCGACAGGTCGCAGAGCGTGTCGGCGACGGTGGCCTTGGACATGCCGGCAAGGGTGACGATGTCGCCCGCCTCGGCCAGGTCGATGGGGGTGGCGGTCAGGCCGCGGTAGGCGAGGATCTTGGTGACGCGGAACTGTTCCAGTTTCTCGCCCTTGCGGGTCAGCGCCTTGATCGTCTCGCCGACCTTCAGCGACCCGGATTCGACGCGGCCGGTGAGGATGCGGCCGATGAAGGGGTCGGCGGAGAGGGTGGTGGCGAGCATCCGGAACGGCTCGTCGCGGTCCTGGGCCTGACGCGGCGCGGGGACGTGGGCGATGATGGTGTCGAAGAGGGCGTCGAGGGTCGTTGCGCGGTCCGTCGAGGGCAAGGTCGGCCCAGCCTGCGCGGCCCGAGGCGTAAAGGTGCGGGAAGTCGAGCTGTTCGTCGGTCGGCGCCGAGGTTGGCGAACAGGTCGAAGACCTCGTTCAGCGCGCGGTCAGGTTCGGCGTCGGGCTTGTCGACCTTGTTCAGCACGACGATGGGGCGCAGGCCGAGGGCGAGGGCCTTGGCGAGGACGAACTTGGTCTGCGGCATCGGGCCTTCGGCGGCATCGACCAGCAGGCACGACGCCATCGACCATGCTGAGGATCCGCTCGACCTCGCCGCCGAAATCGGCGTGGCCGGGGGTATCGACGATGTTGATGCGCAGGCCGTTGCCATTCGACCGAGGTGCATTTGGCGAGGATGGTGATGCCGCGTTCGCGTTCGATGTCGTTGCTGTCCATCGCGCGTTCGGCGACGGCCTGGCTTGTCGCGGAAGGCACCCCGACTGCTTCAGAAGCTCGATCGACCAGCGTGGTCTTGCCGTGGTCAACGTGGGCGATGATCGCGATGTTGCGAAGGTCCATGTCTCTGCCATTTCATGCTGCGCCGCCGCGATAGTGGAATTGGGGCGGGAAGGCGAGTGGGGTTGTGGCCGGGTGATCGGCAGGTTGCCAGGGCACCGATGGTGCAGGGAGTGTGCACCTCGACACCCTCGGTCCCTTGGGCTGACTGATCAGGTGCCGTCGAGCCGCCGCGCCTTTCGCAGCTGCGGGAAGGCATAGGACCAGATGCCCGCGACGGCGACGGCCCCTATGCCGCCCACGACGACGGCTGGCACAACGCCGATCAGCGCCGCCATCGTGCCCGCGCGGAATTCACCGAGTTCGTTCGACGCACCCACAAACACCATGTTCACCGCATTGACGCGGCCGCGGACCTCGTCCGGGGTGGCGACCTGGATCAGGATTTCGCGGACATAGACGCTGACCATGTCGGCGGCCCCCATGATGAAAAGCGCAAGGATCGACAGCCACAGCGTTTCTGACAGGCCGAAAACTGCGGTGCATACGCCCCAGACCGCGACCGCGATGAACATGGACACACCGGCATGGTCGCGGATCGGGCGCACGGTCAGAAGCATCGCCATCGCAATCCCTCCGACACCCAGCGCCGACCGCAGAAGCCCGAGGCCGACCGGGCCGACGACAAGGATGTCGCGGGCATAGGCGGGCATAAGCGCGGTCGCGCCCGAAAGAAGGACCGCAAAAAGGTCGAGCGAAATGGCACCCAGCACGATCTTGGCGTGCCAGACATAGCGGAACCCCGCGACAACGTCTGTCCAGCCGCCGTTGCGCGACTTGGGTGCCGATTGCGGCGGGGCGGTCATCAGCGCGACCAGTCCCAGCCCGGCGACCATCAGCGCCATCGCGGACGCCATAGGCGACGGGCGCGCTGATGCCGTAAAGCAGCCCGCCCGCGACCGGGCCGATGATCGTCGCGATCTGCCAGGACATGGTGTTGAAGGCCAGCGCGTTCGGAAGGTCGCGGGGGCGGACCAGGTTCGGCAGGATGGACTGGCTCGCCGGGCCGAAGAAGGCGCGCGCCGTGCCGAAACCGACCAGGATCGCCAGGATCGGCCAGACCGACCGGTTCCCGGCAAGCGTAAGCCCCAGAAGCCCCGCAATGCAGACCAGCTCGGCAAGGATGCAGAGCAGGCAGATCAGCTTTCGGTCGAAACGGTCGGCGGCATGCCCGGTGACAAGCACCAGCGCGATGGCGGGAGCGAACTGCGCCAGCCCGACCAGGCCGAGGTCGAGCGGGTTGCGGGTGATGTCATAGACCTGCCATCCGACGGCGACGCTGACGATCTGCGTGCAGAAGGTGGCAAAGAATTTTCCGGTGAAGAAAAGCGCGAAGGCCGGATAGGAGAACGCGACAAAGCTGGTGCCGCGCGGCGCGGGTTCGGTCTGGGTCATCTGGGAAGGGTCCTTCGCTTGGCGCCAGACCTAACGTCCGGCGCGGGCGGCTGCAATCTGCATGCCGCCCCCAAAGGCCGGATCGCTTCCCGCCGGACAGCGCGGTCAGGGAATGATGCGGGTGTATTTCGTCCCCTCAAGCGAGGCCCCGACGATCAGGCCGGACTGGCCGTAGACCAGCGCCACGACGGGGTCGAGCGTGGTCGTCGTGTCGGCCCCCAATGACGCGCCGCCTTCGGGCGAGGCGTATTTGGCATCGGCCCCCAGCGCCCAGCCGTTCGAGGCGCGGAAATCGGCCAGCGCCTCGTCCGTGCGGAAGAACAGCGCGTGGCTGTACTGCTGCGCGCCGATCTGGAGGCCGATCTGCGCCTGCGTCGCGGAATAATAGTCGACCGTCGCGTCGCGGATGCGCAGGACGCCGCGCCCGAACGCGCCGCCGCCGATGCCGAAGGCGGCCTCGGTCATCAGGGGCACCCAGAGGACCCCGGCGGAGGAGTCGATGAGCGCCTGCGTGTCGGGGTAGCGCGACAGAAGGAACGCGCGGCTCTCATCCGCGCGGGCGTCGAGCGTGGTGGCCCCGTCGCTGCCGATGCCGTTTCCGCAGGCCGCAAGGCCAAGCGTCGCGCCGCCCATGACAATCAGTCCGCGCCGGGAAATGCCGCCCATATCGATCCACTCCGCTCTCGGGCCGGGCGACGCCGCCGCTGACCCATGCCGCCTCTGACGCCCGCCTGTCCCGGCGGGTCATACGCTAGGTATAGGCGGGATGCCGCCATCTGTCACTGGCGATTGTGGCAGTCGGGGCGGGGGCAGGCGGGACCTTGCCGCGCGGGGAATACGGAATCGTGAGGGAACCAACCGGGGGTTGCAACGTTGGAGGCCTGCAACGCGATCCCGTGTGCGTGCGTATGCGCATGCCTGCGCGGCGCTTCAAAGAAAAGGACAGAGGAATGAGACAGGTACTCACCGTATCGGGCGCATCGATGATCGCCCTTCTGATCGGCGCGGGCCTCGGCCAGGCGCAGACGACGATCACCGGCATCCGGAACGTCAACGACCGCATCGACGACATCCAGCGCGACACCCAGCGCGAGCTGGACCGCGCCAACGACGAAAACCGCTTCGGCAACCCGGAATCCCGGCAGGGCCTGTCGGGGTCGGCGTCGTTCGGCTTTTCGGGCACGTCGGGTGCCGTGGATTCGCAGGACATCGACCTTGGCGCGCGGCTGCGCTTTGCGAACGGCCGACTGGTTCAGACCATCGGCATGGCGCTGGAATTCTCGGAATCCGGCGGCCTGAAGAGCAAGGAAGACGTGTTCGGCGTCTATGACGCCAATTACTACTTCACCGACAAGTTCTACGGTTTCGCCCTTGGCCGCGTCGCGACCGACGGACTGGCCGTGGCCGCGACCGACATCAAGACGGACGCCTTTCTGGGCGTCGGTCCGGGCTACCGCATCGTGAACACCGACAGCCTGGCCTGGCGCGTGCAGGCCGGCGTGGGGATCAGCCATCTGAAGGACGGCGTGGACAATGACACGACCGAGGTGGGCTACATCGCGTCGTCGCGGGTGTTCTACAAGTTCAACGATACCCTGTTCGCCACCAACGACACCGACATCCTGACATCGGATGCGGCGCTGCGGATCAACAACGATCTGGGCGTCAACTTCCAGTTCACCGACGCCTTCGCGACGCGCATCAGCTATCTGACCGACTACAATGACAGCCGCGCGCAGCGGAGCGAGAACAAGGTCGGCGTATCGCTGGTCTACGGTTTCTAGGGTTTGTTCCCGTCCCGACAGTAACCCGTGCACTGCCTGAGTTTCAGGGCCTTTTCATTTCGGTACTGGGGCAGGGAAACCTGCCCCTTTTTCTTGGCCTAGCTGCGCAGCATCCGTGCGGCCTCGGGCGCGAAATAGGTGAGTATCCCGTCGCAGCCCGCCCGGCGGAAGGCGAGCAGGCTTTCCAGGATCACGGCGTCCTTCAGCCAGCCGTTGGCGATGGCCCCGGCAAGCATCGCGTATTCGCCGGACACCTGATAGGCGAAGGTCGGCACCCCGAAGGCGTCCTTCACGTCGCGGCAGATGTCGAGATAGGCCATGCCCGGCTTGACCATGACCATGTCCGCCCCTTCGGCCAGATCGCGGGCGACCATGCGCAGCGCCTCGTCCCGGTTGCCGGGGTTCATCTGATAGGTCTTCTTGTCGCCTTTCAGCGCACCGGTCGCCCCGACCGCGTCGCGGAACGGGCCGTAGAAGGCGGATGCGTATTTCGCCGCGTAGGACAGGATCGTCACGTCCTTGTGACCCGCTCCTTCGAGCGCGTGACGTATCGCGCCGATGCGGCCATCCATCATGTCGGAGGGGCCGAGGATGTCGGCCCCGGCATCGGCCTGCGCCAGCGCCATCTTCACCAGCGCCGCGACGGTCTCGTCGTTCAGGATCACGCCGTCGCGCACCAGCCCGTCATGGCCAAGCGCGTTGTAGGGGTCGAGCGCCACGTCGGTCATGACCGCGACCTCGGGCACCGCCGCCTTGATCGCGCGGATCGCGCGGTTCGAGAGGTTGTCCGGGTTCCACGCCTCTTCGCAGGTCTCGGTTTTCAACGCCGGGTCGGTATAGGGGAACAGGCAGACCGCAGGGATTCCCAGCGTCGCCGCCTCTTCCGCCGCGCGGACCGCGCCGTCGATGGTCAGGCGCGACACGCCGGGCATCGAGGCGATCGGGCAGTCGGCCCCGGGGACGTCGGTGACGAACAGCGGCCAGATGAAATCGGACGCGGACAGGCGCGTTTCCTGCACCATGTCGCGCAGCGCCTGCGTGCGGCGCAGGCGGCGCGGGCGGCTGCCGGGAAAGGGGGCAGGGGGGGCGGAAAGGCGCATGGTCGGACCCTTGGATGTTCTGACTGGACGGGTTACACGCTTTCCCGCGCGTCAAAAAGGTTTATGACGCCGCAGTCACTTGGTGAAAGGCGCACGGTTTGGATTGGACAAGGTTCATCTTTGAACTGATCGACATGCGGTCCTTTTCGAACCTCTGGTACTGGATCGCGCTGGCCGTCACATGGTCGACCGCGTCGCACTGGGTGCTGGGCGTGCCCTTCGACATGGTGCTGCGCGCGCGCCGCCACGGCGGGGATGCGGAACGCGACCTGGAGGACATGGTGCGCGTCAATGTCAGCGGCTGCTGCAGCTGACCCAGACGGCAGGGCTGTTCGTGCTGGGCTTTGTCTGCTTCGCCCTGACGGTTCTGGGCCTCCTGGGCTTCTGGTACAAGGTGGAGTTCTGTCAGGCGGTGTTTCTTCTGGTGTTCCCGCTGACCATTGTCGGCGTCCTCAGCCTGATGACCGCGCGCCGCATCGTGGCGCGGGGCGAGGGCGGCGAGGTGCTGCGGCGGCAGTTGTCGACCCATCGCGTGTGGGTGCAGATCATCGGCATGCTGTCGATCTTCGTCACGGCGTTCTGGGGGATGCTCCAGAACTTCAACGTCTCGGTCGCTGGGGCAATTGACATCCGCGCGCCTGACGGTTAGGTGAGCGGTCCCATGTCGCAGCCAACACATATCACGCTGTCGGGCGCGCCCGAAGGGTTCGACGCGCAGCTTCTGGCGCGCGAACTGGCGAGGGGCGCGGCCGTCATCCATGTCGCCCGCGACGACAAGCGGATGGAGGCGATGCGGGCGGCGCTGGCCTTCTTTGCACCGGGCGTCGCGGTGCTGACCTTTCCGGCCTGGGACTGCCTGCCCTATGACCGCATCTCGCCCAACCCCGATCTGTCGGCGGCACGGATGGCGACGCTGGCCGCGCTGGCGCAGGGCATGGCGCGGCCGTTCGTCCTGCTGACCACGCTGAACGCCGCGACCCAGCGGGTGCCGCGCGCGCGGCAGTGGTGCGCGACACGGTGCTTCCGCGCGACGGTCGGCGGGCGGCTGGATGAGGCGGGGTTGCGCGGCTAGCTGGCGCGGATGGGGTTCAGCCAGACGTCGACGGTGTCCGAACCCGGCGATTTCGCGGTGCGGGGCGGGATCATCGACATCTTCCCGCCGGGGCCCGGGGGGCCGGTGCGGCTCGACCTGTTCGGCGACGTGCTGGACGGCGCGCGGCGCTTCGATCCGGCGACGCCAGCGCACGACGGAAAAGCTGACAGCGGTGGAGTTGGCGCCGGCGTCCGAGGTGATGCTGGACGAGGCGTCGATCATGCGGTTCCGGCAGGCCTACCGCATCGAATTCGGCGCGGCGGGGACCGACGACCCGCTGTATGAGGCGGTCAGCGCGGGCCGCAAACATGCCGGGATGGAGCACTGGCTGCCGTTCTTCCATGACGGGATGGCGATGCTGTTCGACTATCTGCCGGACGCAGCGGTGATGCTGGACGATCAGGTGACGGCATCGCGGCTGACCCGTTGGGAGGGGATCGCGGATCAGTACGACACGCGGGCCGAGGCGATGAAGCGGCGCGACCGCGCTCGACCGTCTACAAGCCGTGCCCGCCGGGGCTGCTGTATCTGGACGATGCCGCATGGGACCGACGCGCTGGCGGCGCGGCGGGTGGTGCAGCTGACGGCGCTGCCGCAGCCGACAGGGCCGGGCGTGCTGGATGCGGGCGGGCGGATCGGGCGGAATTTCGCACCCGAGCGTCAGATCGAATCGATCAGCCTTTTCAGGACATTGGCCGATCATCTTGAGACACGGCGCGAAGCCGGGCAGGTCGTGGTCGCGTCCTATTCCGAAGGCGCGCGGGAACGCCTGAAGGGGCTGCTGGAGGATGAGGATGTCCTCGGCCTGAAACCGATCCGCGACATGCGCGACGTGGGCGACTGGCGCAAGGGCCAGCGCGGCGATCTGCATCTGGCGGTCTGGGCGCTGGAGCACGGGTTCCAGGCAGACGGGCTGACGGTCGTCTCCGAGCAGGACGTGCTGGGCGACCGGCTGATCCGCGCGCCGAAGAAGCGCCGCAAGGCCGAGAATTTCCTGACCGAGGCCGACAGCCTGAGCGCCGGGCGACCTGATCGTGCATGTCGAACACGGCGTCGGGCGCTACAAGGGGCTGGAGACGATCACCGCGCTTGGCGCGCCGCATGAATGCGTGGCGCTGGAATATGCGGGCGGCGACCGGCTGTACCTGCCGGTCGAGAACATCGAGCTTCTGTCGCCGCTACGGGCACGAGGAGGGCTTGCTCGACAAGCTGGGCGGCGGGGCCTGGCAGGCCAAGAAGTCGCGGCTCAAGGAACGTATCCGCCAGATCGCCGACCGCCTGATGCGCGTCGCAGCCGAGCGCCTGCTGCGCGCGGCCCCGGTGCTGGAGGCTGCCGCCGCATGACTGGGAAGCGTTCTCGGCCCGCTTCCCCTATCAGGAAACCGACGACCAGCAGACCGCGATCGACGAGGTGCTCGACCGACCTGTCGGCGGGCCGCCCGATGGACCGGCTGATCGTCGGCGATGTCGGCTTCGGCAAGACCGAGGTGGCGATGCGCGCGGCCTTTGTCGCGGCAGAGGCGGGCGTGCAGGTGGCGGTGATCGCGCCGACGACGCTGCTGGCGCGGCAGCACCACAAGACATTCTCCGAACGCTTCCGCGGCTTGCCGATCACCGTCCGCCCGCTGTCGCGCTTTGTGTCGCAAAAGGATGCGAACGCCACGCGTGCGGGACTGGCGGACGGGACGGTCGATATCGTCATCGGCACCCATGCCGTGCTGGCCAAGGGTGTCACCTTCCGCAACCTCGGCCTGCTGGTGATCGACGAGGAACAGCACTTCGGCGTGACGCACAAGGAACGGCTGAAGGAGCTGCGGAGCGAGATTCACGTCCTGACCCTGACCGCGACGCCGATCCCGCGCACGCTGCAGCTGTCGCTGACGGGCGTGCGCGACCTGTCGATCATCGGCACGCCGCCGGTGGACCGGCTGGCGATCCGCACCTATGTCAGCGAATTCGACACGGTGACGCTGCGCGAGGCGCTGCTGCGCGAACATTATCGCGGCGGGCAGTCGTTCTATGTCGTCCCGCGCATCGCCGACCTGCCCGAGATCGAGGAGTTGCTGCGCGACCATGTGCCCGAGGTCAGCGTCGTGGTGGCGCATGGGCAGATGCCTGCGGGCGAGCTGGATGACCGGATGAACGCGTTCTACGACGGCAAGTATGACGTGCTGCTGGCGACGTCGATTGTTGAAAGCGGACTGGATATTCCGACCGCCAACACGATGATCGTCCACCGGGCGGACATGTTCGGGCTGGCGCAGCTGTACCAGATCAGGGGCCGCGTGGGGCGGTCGAAGGCGCGGGCCTACTGCTATCTGACGACAAAACCCCGCGCGCCGCTGACGCCGCAGGCGCAGAAGCGGCTGCGCCTTCTGGGCTCGCTCGACAGCCTCGGGGCCGGGTTCAGCCTCGCCTCCCAGGACCTCGACCTGCGCGGGGCGGGCAACATCCTGGGCGAGGAACAGTCGGGCCATATCACGGAAGTCGGCTACGAGCTCTATCAGGCGATGCTGGAGGAGACGATCGACCGCCTGAAATCGGGCGATCTGTCCACGCCCGCTGGATGACGGGCAATGGGCGCCGCAGATCAATCTTGGCGTGCCGGTGCTGATCCCCGAGGCGTTCGTGCCCGATCTCGACGTGCGTCTCGGCCTTTACCGCCGTCTGTCGGGTCTGACGACGAAGGTGGAGCTGGAAGGGTTCGCGGCCGAGCTGATCGACCGTTTCGGGCCGCTGCCGCGCGAGGTGAACACCCTGCTGCTGGTGGTGCGGATCAAGGCGATGTGCCGCCGCGCGGGGATCGGCAAGCTGGATGTCGGGCCGAAGGGCGTGACGGTGCAGTTCCATCAGGACAAGTTCGCCAATCCGGGCGGGCTGGTCGAGTTCATCCATGCCGAAAAGGGTGCGGCACGGGTGAAGGACAACAGGATCATCGTGGCGCGGGCCTGGACGACGGAAGCCGAGCGGATCAAGGGCAGCTTTGCGATCGCCAAGGACCTGGCAGAGAAGGCGCAGGCGGTCGCACCCGCCAAGGTGAAAGCGGGCGCTTAGGTCAGCGGACCGTCTTGCGCATCAGCCAGAATGCCAGCCCCGAACAGGCAAGCGAGCCGACCATCACCGGAACCGGCGTGCCGTCGAAGGCCAGACCCAAGGGGGCCGCGATCACGACCGCGCCGATGGTGGCAACCGCCGTCACGATCGATGCGGCCATGCCCGCGATGTGGCCCATCCGCTGGAGCGCCAGCGCGTTCAGGTTGCCGTAGGTGAAGCCGGACAGGAAAAACACGCTTGTCGCCCAGATGAAGAAAACGGCGAATGCGGGCGTGCCGGTCAGAAAACCGGTTTGGGTCAGGGCCAGGGCCGCGACCGAAAAGATGATCTGGAACAGATAGGCGCGGATGCACATGCCGCGCATGCCGATCTTCATCACGAAGCGCGCGTTGACGATGGCCGACAGCGCCGAGAAGGCGGCGATCAGGGCGAACCACAAGGGAAAGCCGGGTCCGCGTCCGTAGGTGTCGGTGAACAGCTGCTGGATCGAGGCCAGCAGGCCGAACATCTGCCCGAAGCCCAGCGTCAGGACGGCGGTGCAGATCAGAACCTGCCGGTCGCTCAGAACCTCGCGTGCCGCGCCGGTGATGTTCAGGACCGACAGCGGGCGGCGGTTCGCCACGGCCAGCGTCTCGGGCTGCCGGGTGCCGACCCAGCTTCCGCCGATCAGCGCGAAGGCGATGAAGGCCAGGAAAACCGCGCGCCAGTCCCAGACGTGGATGATCGCGGCCCCGATGGAGGGGGCGACGGCGGGGACGACCATGAAGACCATCATCACGAAGGACGACACCCGCGCCATGTCGCGCCCGGCGTAGAGATCGCGGATCATCGCCAGCCCGACGATGCGCGGTCCGGCGGCGCCGAGGCCCTGCAGGATGCGGGCCGCCAGCAGCACCTCGAGGCTCTGGGCCTGATGCGCCATGACCGCCCCGGCCCCATAGATCAGGAACCCGCCGAAAATCGCGGGCTTGCGCCCGACCGCGTCAGAGATCGGCCCGGCGAAGAGGGTGCCGACGCCCATGCCGAGGATGAAGGCGGTGAGGATCAGCTGCGCACGGTTGACGTTGCCGGGGCTCAGTTCGCCGGCGATCTGGGGCAGGGCGGGCAGCATCGCGTCGATGGAAAAGGCGATGGTGGCGAACAGCATCGCCAGCATCGCGGTGAATTCGGGCAGGCCGAGGCGGCGGGCAGGGGAAGGGACGGCGATGTCGGTCACGCTGTTCTTTCCGCCAGCTGGCCTGCCAGTTCGTCGATCACGTTCAGCCACATCGCCAGCGGCTGCGCGCCCTGCAGGACATGCTGGTTCGCAATGATGAAGGTCGGTACCGCATTCACGCCGCGCTGACGGGCGTGGGCTTCGCGCGCGCCGATGGCGTCACGGTCGGCATCCGATGCCAGAAGGCGCGCGGTGACGCCCGCGTCCATCCCGACCTCGCCCGCCAGCCGCGCCAGCGTCGCGGCGTCGCCGATGTCCTGGCCTTCGGACCAGTAGGCGCGCATCAGCCGTCCGACCATCGGGGTCTGCCGTCCTTCAAGCCCCGCCCAGTGGATCAGCCGATGCGCGTCGAGCGTGTTCGGGCGTGCGCCGGATCGCGGGCAGGTCAAAGGTCACGCCTGCCTCGGCAGCGCGTTCCAGCAGCGGCGCGTGGACCCGGACGACGTTCTCGCGCGACCCGAACTTCGCGGTCATATAGGCATCCCGGTCCATGCCGCCCGGGCGGCATGTCCGGGTTCAGCTGGAAGGGGTGCCATTCGATGACGAAGGGATGATCCGGACGCGCCTCGAGCGCGCGGTCAAGACTGGCCTTGCCGATGAAGCACCACGGGCAGGCGACGTCGGACAGGATGTCGAGACGGATCAAAACAGGCAGCTTTCTCAGCAGATGGGATTGCTAACCGGCTATGCCCCGTCCGAGACGGGCGCAACCGCAGAAATGCGCCGGGCGGATCACGATTTGCGTCGCAATGCGACCGTCAGGCGACGGCTTCAGCGATCTTCGTCGGTGTCATCCCCGAAGCGCGCGTCATCGTCGCTTTCATCTTCGCCGTCGCTGACATACTTGCCCGACAGCCTGATCGAGTGGTCGTCGTGGCGCGGGTCCATCACGACATCGGACGGCAGCTCGCCCGCCAGCCATTCGCGGATTTCCTCGCGCGCGTCGGCCAGTTCCTGCCCGGTCAGTTCGGCGATATAGCCGATGAAGGCGCGCTGGTCGCCGTCAACCTCTTCCAGCTCGGATTCGTCCGCGTCCGGCCATTTGTCCGTGATCGCGTCAAAGAAGGCAGGCCAGTTTTCCTGCACATGGTGCCATTTCATCGCGATGACCTCCGCGCCGAACCAATGCAGAAGATGTGGCCCGCGCCGGGGCGGACCGCAAGGGGGCGAGTGACGGCAGACGGGGTCAGTTCACCATGCCCTGCACGGCGCGCGCGCCGCCCGACACGTCTTCCCCCAGCCCCGCGATGGTGTTGCAGGCGGCAAGCGCCGTCATCAGTGCCAGAACCAGTGCTGTCCGCATGTCCTATTCCCCGTACCACCAGACCTCGGGCTGAAAGCCCGGCCAGTCGCCGTATAGCGGAATGGTTTCGGGGTGGTGAAGCTGTTTCGCATAGGCAATGCGGCTGACCTGCGCATACCAGACCGGGATGACATAGCGCCCTGCGGTCAGGATACGGTCGAGCGCCTGGGTGGCGGCGACGAAATCGGTCTGGTCGCGGCTGGAGGTCATGGCGGTGATCATCGCCTCGGCTGCGGGCACGTTCATGCCCATCCAGTTGCGCGACCCTTCCTCGGTCACACCCCTGGCCCCCCAGTAGAGCATCTGTTCGTTGCCGGGCGACAGGGACAGCGCGCGCGTGTACCAGGCCATGTCGAAGGCATAGGTGTTGGTGCGTTCCTTGTAGGCGGCGCTGTCGACGGATGTGACGGTCGGCACGATGCCAAGGCGTTTCAGCGCCTCGGTATAGATCGCGACGACCTTTTCGCTGTCGGAGGCCCCGCTGGCGAGCAGGATTTCAAAGGTGAAGTTCTGGCCTGCGGCATTCTTCAGGATGCCGTCCGTCACCGTCCATCCCGCCTCTTCCAGCAGCGCCTGCGCCTCGCGGATGCCCGCGCGGTCAAGCTCGTTGGCGGGGTCGCCCACGGGAAGCTCATAACCCTCGATCACGCCGGGGATCAGGTCGGCGGCAAAGGGCAGCAGCAATGCCGCCACCTTGTCCGATGCCGGGCCGTGGTCCATCCCGAGCGGTGAGTTCGAGAAATACGAGGTGATGCGCGGGTCGGCCCCGCCGTTCAGCGTCTGGTTGATGAATTCGAAGTTGAAGGCCAGGATCATCGCCTCGCGCACGCGCCAGTCGGCAAACACCGGATTGCGCATGTTCATCACCAGGCCGGTGATGCCGGACGGGCGCTGGTGCGGGATTTCCTCTTTGATGACGTCGCCGGACGCGACCGCCGGGAAGTCGTAGGATGTGGCCCATTTCCCCGCGTTCGACTCGCGGAAGCTCATCGTCTCGCCCGCCGTGAAGGCCTGGAAGGTCACGTCGCCGTCGCCGTAATAGTCGTAGCGGATTTCGTCGAAGTTGTTCAGGCCCCGGTTGAAGGCAAGGTCGCGACCCCAGTAGTCGGGGTTGCGCCTGAAGCTGACGAAGCGGCCCGCTTCAAAGGTATCGACGATGTAGGCCCCGGACCCGATGGGCACATCGAGCGTGGAGTCCTCGAACGTCTTGCCGTCCCACTGCGCCTTTTTCAGGATCGGGCGCAGGCCCATCAGCAGGGGCAGTTCGCGGTCAGGCGTGTTGAAGGTGATGCGGATCTTGCGCGTCGCCGGTCTTCTCGATGCCTGCGACCTTCGCCCAGGCCCCCTGATAGCGGGGGTGTCCCTTGGTGCCCAGCGTCTCCATGCTCCAGATCACATCTTCGGGCGTGACCGGCGATCCGTCGGAAAAGGCTGCGTTTTCGCGCAGCGTGAATTCCACGAAGCTGCGCGATTCGTCGGTCTCTATCGATTCGGCCAGGACGCCGTAGAGCGTGAAGGGTTCGTCGATGGACCGGCCCATCAGCGTCTCGACCGTGTGCAGCCCGAGACCGTAGGGGGCGGAACCCTTGACGATGTAGGGGTTCATCGAATCAAAGCTGCCGGGTTCGCCGAAGACGATCCGCCCGCCTTTCGGGGCATCGGGGTTGGCATAGGGAAGCGACACAAAATCCGGTGGTAAGGCGGGCTCGCCATACATAGCTATACCGTGCATCGGTTCGGCCATGCCCATGCCGGGCAGGCCCAGCGCGGTGGCGAGCGCCAGAGCGCGGCCCAGATGTTTCGTCGCGCCGATGATATCCATGCGTGCCCCCGTCTTTGTTCCCGGACGCGTCCGGTTTACGCCGGAGGCTAGCCGCGCTTTGCTGCATTATCAAACTTTTAGCTTGGACAGCGGCGACGAAGCGCGTATAGATAAGGCACTGCTCGATAGGTTTCTTGCCTGTATGAAACCTGCCTCAATGACTTAACGCCCGCCTTGTGCGGGCGTTTTTTTATGCTTGGCGGACCGGGCGCGCCGGTCTCGGCAAGGTCTGGCCGGTCGATTGGCGGTGACCTTTGCAACCGCAGCATCTATGATCGCCGCAGCGCAACAAAAACACGGGGCATCACATGTCGCTGTCGGGCAAGACCGCCGTCATCACGGGATCGAATTCGGGCATCGGTCTGGGCGTCGCCATCGAACTGGCGAAGGCAGGCGCGGATATCGTTCTGAATTCGTTTACGGACCGACCGGAGGATCACGCGCTGGCCGACCGGATCGCCAAGGATCACGGGGTCAGGGCGCGCTATATCCGGGGCGACCTGTCAAAGGGGGAAGACGCGCGGGCCCTGGTCGAACAGGCGGGCGTCTGCGACATTCTGGTGAACAACGCGGGCATCCAGCACGTCGCCCCGATCGAGGATTTCCCCGCGGGGAAATGGGACCAGATCATCGCGGTCAACCTGTCGTCGGCATTCCATACGACGGCCGTCGCTCTGCCGATGATGCGCAAGGCAGGGTGGGGGCGGGTGGTCAACATCGCCTCGGCCCACGGGCTGACGGCCAGCCCGTTCAAGGGGGCCTATGTCGCGGCCAAGCACGGGGTCGTGGGCTTCACCAAGGTGACGGCGCTGGAGACGGCGGGGCAGAACATCACCGCGAACGCGATCTGCCCGGGCTATGTGCTGACGCCGCTGGTCGAGGCGCAGATCCCGGATCAGATGAAGGTCCACAAGATGGACCGCGAGACGGTGATCCGCGAGGTTCTGCTGGAGCGCCAGCCATCGAAGCAGTTCGCAACGGTCGAGCAGGTCGGCGGCATCGCGGTGTTCCTGTGTTCGGACGCGGCCGCGCAGATCACCGGTACGACGATCAGCGTCGATGGCGGCTGGACGGCCCTGTGAGCAAGGGACCGGTCCGGCGGATCAACGTCGCGCTTGCAGGGCGGCGGTGCGCATGGGGCCTTCACCTGGGGCGTGCTCGACCGGCTGCTGGAGGATGAGACGGTCGAGATCGCGGGGATTTCGGGCACCTCGGCGGGCGCGCTGAACGGGGCGGCGCTGAAGGCCGGGCTGGTGACGGGCGGCCGTCAGGCGGCACGCGAGAACCTCGACTGGCTGTGGGCCGAGATCGGGTCGCTGTCGGACTTCGGGCTGAAGCAGTGGATGTTCGGGTTCTGGCCGATGCCGTCCGAGGTCGCGCGGTTCTGGGCGGATATTATCCCCTATCCGGTCGTCGGGCGCGCTGGCGCGGTCCTTCAGCCCGTACGAGGTGCCGTTCCTGGCCGACAACCCGCTGCGTGAAATCGCCGAAAAGTTCCGATTCACCCATGTCTGCGCAGGCGAGGGGCCGTTTCTGGCGGTTTCGGCGACGAACGTGCGCACCGGCAAGATACGGGTCTTCACAGGCGACGAGATCGCTGCGGATGTCCTGCTGGCGTCGGCCTGCCTTCCGACGCTGTTCCGCGCGGTCGAACTGCATGACCGCAGGACCGGTCAGCGCGAGGCGTTCTGGGACGGCGGATACACGGGAAACCCCGCGCTGTTCCCGCTGTACCGGCCCGACTTGCCGCATGACATCGTCATCGTGAACATCAATCCGCTGGTCCGGCACGAGCTTCCCCGGACGGCGGAAGAGATAGATGACCGCATCAACGAGATCAGCTTCAATGCGGCGCTGCTGGGTGAACTGCGGTCGGTCAACTTCGTGCGTGAACTTATCGCGGAAGGGCGGATGCAGGCGGACCGGATGAAGGATGTCTATGTCCATCTGATCGCGGACGACCGCCTGATGAACGAGTTGACGGCCGAGACGAAAAGCAGTGCATCGCCTGCACTGATCGCGCGGCTTAAGGAAGCCGGGCGCAAGGCCGCCGCGCGGTTCCTGGCCAAGCACGGCGACACGCTGAACGTGACAGGCAGCGTTGACCTGAAGGCGCTGTTCGGCTGACCGGGCGGCTGCGGCACGCCGCGTCAGTCGGCCGTCACCTCGGGTGGCTTGGTCGGGTCCTTGCCGTTCGGATAGACGAGGCCGGCCGAGATGATGAGCTTGGCCGCATCCTCGACCGACATGTCGAGCATGATGACGTCGCGGCGCGGGACATAGAGCAGGAACCCGGTGGGCGGCAGCAGGCCGGTCGCCAGAAAGACCGACAGGATATCGTCGCCGTCTCCGAGCCTGTCCGCAATCTCGCCCTTTGCGGCGGATGAGACGAAGGCGACACCCCACATCCCCTTGTGCGGGTATTCGATCAGGCAGGCGCGGTCGAATTTCAATTCGGTCCGCGAGAAGACGGTTTCCGCGATCTGCTTCAGTCCGGCGTAGATCGACCGGACAAGGGGCATCCGGTTCACCAGGCTTTCGGCGTAGCGGATGATCGACCTGCCGATCAGTCCCTTGGCGGTCCAGCCGATGATGACGGTGAATATGACGAAGACGATGACGCCCGCGCCCTGAAGATCGAAGCCGTAGTATTGGTCGGGACGGAACCGCGAGGGGACAAGCGGCAGGATCCAGCTGTCGATCCAGCCGATGGCAGCCCAGATCAGCCAGATGGTCAGGCCGACGGGCAGCACGACGACAAGTCCGGTCAGAAAGCTGGCGCGCAGGCTGCCGATCAGGCCGCGCCTGCGCGGTGCCGGTTCAGCTGTTTTCGACATGGCCCCATGCACCCCGGATCGTACCGGCCGAACGTAAAGGGGGCGATGACAGGCTGCAATGGCCGACGATGCGGCAAGGTCTATTTCCCCGCGGGGAAATCAGAAATGCCCTGTGCAATCGCAGATGCGAGGCGGGCATTGTTCAGAACAAGGGCAATGTTGGCCGCCAGCGACGCGCCCTGGGTCAGCGTGAAGATGCGCGACAACAGGTAAGGCGTGACGTCCTTGGCCGAGATTCCGTCACGTGCGGCGTCGGACAGGGCGTGTTCGATATGGGGGCCGATGACATGGCTGGGGATTTCGGCGTCGGCCGGGATCGGGTTGGCGACCAGCTGGCCGCCGGACAGGCCGAGGTCGGCGCGCATCCGGTGGGCACGGGCGACGGCGGCGGGGTCGTCGAGGCGAAGCGGCGCGCGCAGACCCGAGGAGCGCGACCAGAAGGCGGGAAAGTCGTCCTGGCCAAAGGCGATGACCGGCACGCCGAGGGTTTCGAGGACTTCCAGCGTCTTCGGCAGATCGAGGATCGCCTTGGCCCCGGCGGCGACGACGGTGACGGGGGTGCGGGACAGCTCCTGCAGGTCGGCGGAGATGTCGAAGCTGCCTTCGGCCCCCCGGTGGACGCCGCCGATGCCGCCGGTCGCGAAGACCGCGATCCCGGCGAGGTGGGCGCAGATCATGGTGGCGGCGACCGTGGTGGCGCCGGTTTCGCCTGAGACCACGCAGACAGCAAGGTCGGCGCGGGACAGCTTGCGCACGCCCGTGGCCCGGGCGAGGGCGGTGAGGGCAGGGCGGTCAAGGCCGATATGGATCCGGCCGCCCATGACGGCGATGGTCGCGGGCACGGCACCCGCGCTGCGGATTTCGGCCTCGACCCGTTCGGCGGTTTCCAGATTCTGGGGGAATGGCATGCCGTGGGTGATGATCGTTGATTCAAGCGCGACAATGGGGCGGCCTGCCGCCCGCGCTTCGGCGACCTCGGGCGAGAACGTCAGAGGCAGGGTCATGGGGCGATCTCCTCTCCGGCGACAAAGCGGGCGGCGGTGGCGACGGCCTGCTCCAGCGCGGCCGCAGCGGATGCGCCGCGCATGTCGGCGACTATATGCGCGGCCATGAAGGTGTCGCCAGCGCCGGTCACGCGGCGCGCATTGACCGACGGGACGGGCAGGCGCAGCACGCCCGCGCGCGTGCCTTCTGCGGCGGCGACGGACCCGTCGGTGACCAGAACCCGCGTTGCGCCCGCATCGACCATGCCCTGCGCGGCATCTGCGGCATCGGTGAAGCCGCGTCCGGTCAGGATCGATGCCTCTTCGCGGTTCACGTAGAGAACGGCGCGGGGATGGGTGATGAACGGCCGGAGGCGCCCGGCCTTGCCGGGCGAGGCGGGGGCCAGGCGCAGGTCGGCGGCGCGGAACAGCGGCGAGGCGGCGATGGCTGTCAGAAGCCTCTCGGTCAGGTTGCCGTCGAGTGCCACGGGGCCTGTCCAGGGCGCGTCGGGATGGCCCAGACGCCCGTCCGACAGCGGCGCGAGGATGGCATCGCCTGCGGCCTCCAGCGAATGCGCGTCGGCGATGGCGGCGATCAGGCCGTTTGCGCCTTCGACGGCCATGTAGGCATCGGTCGGCAGGTCGGGCTGGCGGTGGATGTGGTCGCAGATGAGGCCGAGATCGGCGCAGGCACGGATCAGGTCCGCGCCCTCGGGGTCGGTGCCGAGCGCGCCGAGCAGCGCAGGGCGCAGGCCGAGACGGCGAAGCGCTGCGGCGATGTTCAGGGCGACCCCGCCCGGAACCCGCAGGATGCGGCCCGGCACGTCATTGCCAAGGCTCATGTGCCGGTCGGCGCGCCCGATGATGTCCCACAGGACGGCACCGATGCAGAGAATGTCGGGGGCAGGGGACATGCGGACGTTTCTGCATGGCGGACGCGCGGCGGGCAAGGCCCGCGTGGCGCATTCGCGTCGCCGTCAGTGATTGGTGGGCGAGAACAGCAGCTTGACGTAGGTCCGCAGCTGCAGGACCTGCCCGACGATCATGTGCGGCTCGCCCAGCGACCGCGACATCACGATGCCGCCCTCGACGACGGTGCTGACCATGTCGGCCAGTTCGTCCAGACTGACGGGTTCGCGCGGCGGATAGCGTGCGGCGATGGCGTCGAATTCGGCCCGGAACCGCCTGCGCCAGCCGATGGCGGCCTTGCGGTTCAGCGCGCGCACCGTCGCATCGAACAGCCGTTCCTGATAGGCGGCGGTCGCCACGATGCAGCCGGGATGGCCGTTCGGCATGTCCTGAAGAAGCTCGGCCAGCAGGCGGAGCGCGATCAGCATCGTATGCAGGGGGTCGTCGCTGAGTTCCCGCGCGCGGGCGAAGAGGCGGTCGAAAATCGCGTCCTCGACGCGGATGTGCCGTTCCAGCAGCGCGCGGGCCAGCGCGTTCTTGTCGGGGAAGTGATAGAAGAAGCCGCCCTTGGTGATCTCGGCGGCCGCGACGATTTCCTCGATCGAGGTTGCGTCGAAGCCCTTCGCCAGCACAGCATCCTGAGCGATGTCCATGATGCGCGTCCGCGTGTCCTGCCCTTTGCCGGTCTGTTTCATCCGCGCCTCGACCCTTTGCTATACCAAAGGTACAGTTGCGTTCATCCGTCCTCGACCCACCGCCCGTGCGGGAAACTTAAGTCGCTGATGCAAATGAGTTAAAAACGATCTCCTTCAGTATACCGCAAGACAACTGGCCCCGGAAGGCCGACATGGGCGATGTAGCGCCCACAATTTTCAAGGAGCTATACCATGACTGCTGATTCAACATCCGAATTGCTTGCCCGCATGGGCGACCGTCTCTGGCTGACCGATGCCGGGCTGGAGACCGAGATGATCTTCCGCGAGGGCTTCGACCTGCCGCAGTTCGCGTCGTTCACGCTGCTGGAGACGGCGAGGGGGCGCGACCGGATGGCGGCCTATTTCGACGCCATGCTGGACGAGGCGCATCACCTCGGCACCGGGTTCATCCTCGATACCGCGACCTGGCGGGCAAGCGACGGCTGGGGTGCGGTGATGGGGCTGACGCCGGAACGGATGGCCGAGATCAACGCCGATGCGGTCGGCTTCGCGAGGGAGATCAAGGCGCGGCACGAGGCACGGGGAACACCCGTGGTCATCAACGGCGTCTGCGGGCCGCACGGCGACGCCTATGCGCCGGACCGGGTGCTGTCGGCGGATGAGGCGGAGGCCTACTGGCATCCGCAGATCGCCGCGATGGCGGGGGCGGGGGCCGAGATGGTTTCCGGCGTCACGCTGTCGGACCCCGGACAGGCCATCGGCATTGCCCGTTCGGCCCGTACGCTGGGTCTGCCAGCGGTCGCGTCCTTCACGGTCGAGACCGACGGCAGGCTGGTGTCGGGCATGACGCTGGGCGAGGCGATCCGCATCACGGACGAAGCGACGGCGGGTTATCCGGCCTGGTACATGGTCAACTGCGCGCATCCGGACCATTTCAGCGATGCGCTTCAGGGCGACTGGCTGGGCCGGATCGGCGGCATCCGGGCGAATGCGTCGCGGAAAAGCCACGCCGAACTGGACGAGGCGACCGAACTGGACCCGGGCGATGCCGACGATCTGGCACGGGCCTATGCCGGGCTGATGGCGCGGCTGCCGAACCTGCGGGTGGTCGGCGGCTGCTGCGGCACCGGGCCGCAGCATATCAGCGCCATCGGCCACGCCTGCATCCATCACGCCCACGCGGCCTGACACCGCGCGGCGCTAACCAACTTTCCGAAGGAGACAACGATGTTTGAAGACAGGAAGGCGCGCCGCCGCGCGGCGCGCGATGCAAAAGCCTTGGCCAGGGCCACGCGGTATCTGGATGACCATCTGCTGGTCGATGCGGGGCTCGGCCACATGCGGCGCGACCGGCGGCGTATGTATCCGCTCGGCCTTGTCGGCAACTGGTGACAGCACAAGCGGGCGGCGGCAATCAAGGCGCCGCCTGCCCGCGCGTCCGTGCCGCGGGCAGGGACCCCGGCTACATCCCGGACTCGACCCTTGCCTTCATCTCGGCCGCGCGCTGGTCGGCGGTCAGGCGCGCGAGGTACCAGCGGTCGATCAGCGAGCCGAGGACGATGAAGGCGAGTGACGAGAGGATCAGGTTGGCCACCATCCCGAAGGGCAGGGCGAGGAAAAGGCCGAGCGCTGCGGCGGCGGCAAGGCCGTCTGCGAAAAGGCGTATGAGCGTGAGGCGCAGGGGTACTTTCAGCATCTGGGCGATCATATACTCTGGTTATGTGAAGGCTCCAAACCCTGAGGTGGGAAGCAATGGCGATCCGGCGGATGGACAATGTGGGCATCGTCGTCGATGACCTCGACGCGGCGATAGATTTCTTCCGCGACCTCGGCCTCGACCTCGAAGGCCGCGCCATGATCGAAGGCGAATGGGCCGGGCGTGTCACCGGTCTCGGGGATCAGCATGTCGAGATTGCCATGATGCGCACGCCGGACGGCCACAGCCGGCTGGAGCTGTCGCGGTTCATCAGGCCGCAGGTTGTCGCGGATCACCGCAACGCCCCGGTGAATGCGCTGGGATACCTGCGCGTGATGTTCGCCTTGGACGACATCGACGGCACGCTTGAAAGGCTAAGCAAGCGCGGCGCGGAGCTTGTGGGCGATGTCGTGGACTATGAGGGCATCTACCGGCTCTGCTACATCCGCGGACCCGGAGGGATTCTGATCGGGCTGGCGCAGGAACTCGGCGTGAAGCCCGACGCTTAAGCGGGCATGACGCCGCCGGATCGGGCTTTCGCGCTTGCAATACGCCCAAAAGCCCCCTAAACGGCGCGCACTTCACAGGTGAGGCTTGGGCTTGGCGGGGAGAAATCCCGTCCGGTCCGCCGGTTGCCCCCGATTGATCGGGGGTGAAGACGGCCTCTCCAAGGTTCAAACCGGAAAAGGATACGGCATGGCTCTTCCCGAGTTCTCCATGCGTCAGCTCTTGGAAGCTGGCGTTCACTACGGCCACCAGACCGCCCGCTGGAACCCCAAGATGGGCGAGTTCATCTACGGCGACCGCAACGGCATTCACATCATCGACCTGACGCAGACCGTGCCGATGCTGGACGCGGCGCTGAACGTCATCCGCGAGACGGTCGCCAAGAACGGGCGCATCCTGTTCGTCGGCACCAAGCGGCAGGCGCAGAAGGCGGTCGCCGAGGCCGCCGAGAAATGCGCGCAGTACTACATGAACCACCGCTGGCTGGGCGGCACGCTGACCAACTGGAAGACCGTCTCGCTGTCGATCAACCGGCTGAAGCAGATCGACGAGATCATGGCGCATGGCGCGGACGGCCTGACCAAGAAAGAGCGTCTGGGGCTGGAGCGCGAGCAGGCCAAACTGCAGGCCTGCCTTGGCGGTATCCGCGAAATGGGCGGCCTGCCGGACCTGCTGTTCGTGATCGACGTGGGCAAGGAAGACCTGGCCATCCTGGAAGCGCAGAAGCTGGGCATTCCGGTTGTCGGCATCGTGGACACCAACTGTTCGCCCAAGGGCGTGGATTACGTGATCCCGGGCAATGACGACGCGGCCCGCGCCATCGCGCTGTACTGCGATCTGGTGTCCCGCGCGGCGCTGGACGGCATGACGGCCCAGATGGGTGCGGCGGGCATCGACCTTGGCGCGATGGACGAGGCCCCGGCGGAAGAGACGCTGGCGGAAGCCGAGCCTGCGGCCGAGGTCGCTGCGGACGCGACGACCGACGCCTGAGCGGACGGCCAGTCGTGAATCTGTTTCAGGGCGGGGGTTATTCCCCGCCCGACCCATTCGACATATGAGGAGAGCGTGACATGACCGTCACCGCACAAATGGTGAAAGAACTGCGCGAATCGACCGGCGCAGGCATGATGGACGCGAAAAAGGCGCTGGTCGAGACGGCGGGCGACATGGAGGCAGCTGTTGACTGGCTGCGCACCAAGGGTCTGGCGAAGGCCGCGAAGAAATCCGGCCGCGTGGCGGCCGAAGGGCTGATCGGCGTGGCCGTCAAGGACGGCCGTGGCGTGGCGATCGAGCTGAATTCGGAAACCGACTTCGTGGCCAAGAACGCCGACTTCCAGTCGCTGGTGCGCGAGATCACCAAGGTGGCGCTGGAGACGGGCGACACGGTCGAGGTGCTGCATGCGTCGCATCTGAACGGCAAGCCGGTGTCCGAGGTTCTGACCGACGCCATCGCGCGGATCGGCGAGAACATGACGCTGCGCCGGATGCATGTGCTGGACGGCGATTCCATCGTGCACTACGTCCACAACGCTGCGGCGGACGGGATGGGCCGGATCGGCGTGCTGGTCGCGCTGAAAGGTGCCGACAACGGCATCGGCAAGCAGATCGCGATGCATATCGCGGCGGCGAAGCCCGCGTCCTTGTCCGAGAGGGACCTCGACCCCGCGTTCGTTGCCCGTGAGAAGAACATCCTGACCGAACAGGCGCGGGAATCGGGCAAGCCGGATTCGGTGATCGAGAAGATGATCGTGGGCCGGATGGCCAAGTTCATGGAAGAGGTCACCCTGCTCGGCCAGAAATTCGTGGTCAACCCCGACATCACGGTCGCGCAGGCGGCCAGGGATGCGGGCGTCGAGATCACGGGCTTTGCCCGCGTCGAGGTGGGCGAGGGGATCGAGAAGGAAAAAGAGGACTTCGCGGCGGAAGTGGCGAAGACGCTCGGCGGCTGACGGGCTGCAACGCCGCCAGTCTGGACAATACAGGACGGGCGCCGGGGAAACCCGGCGCCCGTTTGGTTCTGCATCATTCAGGTGCGGCCAAAATGAAAACGGCGGCCGGGTTAATTCCCGACCGCCGCGCTACTCTTGCATTCGGCCCCGCCGGGAGCGGGCGGGTGCCGTTACACCGTTCAATCAACACCACCACATCGAGTGCGGCGCGGGGTCCGCTGGACATCGGCCCCCGCGCCTTTCAGACCGCGCCAGCACCTGTTGGGGATGAGGACAGGGCGCGTTCTTTCCGACTGACCTGACGGACGGAAAACGCGTCCGACAGGCCGTTTCCGGTTTCCCGGATGCCGACCCTTCCCCCTGCAAACACCAAGGTGGTCGGGCCTGCTGTTCCTGGCTAATGCCACCACTCACGGAACAACCCGAACGTGCCGCTTTACCTTGGGGAAGGCGTAGTAAGGGAATCCTTACCTGTCGGAATGGACAACAACCGGGACGGGAAACCGGGCGCTGTCGGCCCGGCCCGGACGCGGCGTGCCTCAGTTCGGCAGGATGAAAATCTGGTTCTGGAACGAGGCCTTGAGCACGGCCTGCGCCGTCGTGTCCACGTCCAGCGCCTCGCGCGCAAGGCGAAGGTGCTTTTCGACCGTGGCGGGCGTCAGGCCCATGATCGTGGCGATGTCCTGCGTCGTCTTGCCGTCGCCGACCCATTCCAGCGTCTCGCGCTGGCGCGGCGTCAGGGCGCGGCGCGAGGTGGCGAAGGGCATCGCCGTGATGCGCAGATGGGTCAGGTTGTTGATGATCAGGATCTCGCGCCCGTGGCGCGCCCAGACCTCTTCCACCTCGGCCTGGCGCAGGTCCTTGGCGCAGAGCCCGATGGCCCCCTTGGCGCGGACGGACACGTCGCGGAAGCTGATCGAATAACCTGCCCGAACACCGTGGCTGATGTTGAACTCCATCACGCGGCGTTCGGCGGGGGTCAGGATGCCGGTCTGGGCCTGTTCCTCGATCCAGCGCCAGGAACACGCCCCTTCGTTCGCGGCGGCCCATTTGACCATCGGGGCCTGATGGAACAGGCCGGTCTTTACGAACCCGTCGAGATAGGCGGCGTCATGGTTCGACAGGACCAGAACATCGTCGATGGCCCCGAAGGAATTGGCAGAGCGGAAGCGGGTGAAGCCGTAAAGCAGGCGGTCAAAGCCGTATCCGGCCATCCTGTCGCAATGCAGCTGCCAGATTTCTTCGATCGAGCTGGCCTCGATGACCGCTTCCAGATGTTCAAGCGCCGCCGTCATGCGTTCCGTCGTCCAGTCAGCCCATCGCGCATCGCCGCAATACTGGCAATGCCGTGTGGCACGGTGTCTGATCTTATCCCCATGCCGTTCCTGACATGCGGCAGGCGGATTGTCGAGAAGCGGAGTTTACGCAGCGGCAACCCGTTGCCCATTTCCGCCGCTGCGCCGTCGCGGTAAATGCGGCAGAACGGCGCGGACACGGAACGGGGCGGGGCAGGGACGGGATGGCGGAAAGCTGGGACATCGTGATCGTCGGCGGGGCGGCAACGGGGGCATCGGCGGCCTGGTGGGCCAGCGGGATGGAACCGGATGCGCGCATTCTGGTGCTGGAGCCGGACCCGACCTATGCGCGGTCGGCGACGGCTTTGTCGGTGGCATCGGTGCGCAGCCAGTTCTCGAACCCGGTGAACGTGCGGATTTCGCGGTTCGGCGCGGAATTTATCCGGGATTTCGGGGCGAAGGTGGGGCCGGACGGCGGTGTGCCGTCGCTGGGGCTGACCGAAAACGGCTATCTGTTCCTGACCGGGACCGAGACCGGGGCGGCGACGATGGAGGAACTCGCGGAGATGCAGCGGGGACTTGGCGCAGGGACGGCGGTTCTGGACGGTCCGGAGCTGGCGCGGCGGTTCCCCTGGATGAAGCTGGACGATGTGGTGGCAGGCAGTTTCGGGCCGCGGGATGAAGGCTGGTTCGACAATATGGGGCTGGTGGCGGGGTTCCGGCGGGCGGCGCGGGCGCGGGGGGTCACGTTCCGGGCGGAGCGGGTCGCGGCGCTTGTTGCGGGTGAAGGCGGGCGGGTAAGCGGCGTGGCGATGGCAGCGGGTGAGAGCATCGCGGCAGGGGCGGTCCTGCTGGCCGCAGGAACCGGGGTGACGGCGCTGCTTGCAACTTTGGGCGAGGAGTGGCCTGTAGAGGCCAGAAAGAGAACGGTTTTTGTGGTCGATGCCCCGGAGGCGCGGCATCCGGATGCGCCGCTGATCGTGGATCATACGGGCATCTACCTGCGGCCGGAACATGCAACCTGGGTTGTTGGGGCGGTTCCGGCGGAAGACGGGCCTTGCGATCTGGGGGATTTCGAGCCCGATCACGCGCAGTTCGAAGAGATTGTCTGGCCGTGCCTGTGGAACCGGGCCGAAGGGTTTGCGGCAAGCAAGGTCAAGCGGCTTTGGGCGGGGCACTATGATTTCAACAGGCTGGATCAGAACGCGATCCTCGGGGCGCATCCGCGCTGGACGGGGCTGTTCGTGGCAAGCGGGTTTTCGGGGCACGGACTGCAGCAGGCCCCGGCGGTGGGGCGGGGCATGGCCGAGCTGATGCTGACGGGGGGCTACCGGACGCTGGACCTGTCGGATCTGGGCATGGCGCGGGTGCTGGAGGGGCGGGCGTTTGCCGAGAAGGCGATTGTGTGACGGGCCATTCCGCATTCGCCGCAGAAGAATACAATCGTTATTTTTCAATACTCTGAGCGGCTTTCCTCAGGTCAAGTATACGGTCGGCGTATTGGCTGGGTCCGGCTTTGAAGATGGCCGATCCGGCGACCAGAACATCAGCACCCGCCGCCGCCAGCGCGCCCGCATTGTCCGTCGTCACGCCGCCGTCGATCTGGATGTGGATCGGTCTGCGCCCGATCAGCGCCCTGATGGCGCGGACCTTGTCCATCATCGCGGGAATGAAGCTCTGCCCTCCGAAGCCCGGATTGACGGTCATCACGCATATCAGGTCGATTTCGTCCAGCAGCTGCGGCAGCGCGTCGAGACCGGTTCCGGGGTTGATCGCGAGACCAGCTTTTTTTCCTGTTGAACGAATGGCTTGCAGTGTTCGGTGGATGTGCGGTCCGGATTCCAGATGCGCTGTCAGCCGGTCGGCGCCGGCATCGGCGAATGCTGCGACATAGGGATCGACGGGGGCGATCATCAGATGGACATCCATCATGCCCTTGATATGCGGACGGAGCGCCGCGCACATCTGCGGGCCGAAGGTCAGGTTCGGGACGAAGTGGCCGTCCATCACATCGACATGCACCCAGTCGGCACCCGCAGCCTCGACTGCGCGGCATTCCGCGCCGAAGTCGGCGAAGTCGGCGGCAAGGATGGACGGGGCGATGAGGATCTTGGGGCTGGGCATGATATGTCCTTCGGAAATCCTGCAGAAAGCGATAGGATCTTGGTGCGGAGGCGTCCAGAGGGTATCGTTTGGTTACATAATACTGATTATCAGACAAACAGATGCCAGATCAGGACCGACGATCCAGACCCGCCGACAGAGGTATGACCACTGCCCCGCGCCATACCGCGCGCAGATGCAGGCCCTCATCCAGATGGACAAGATCGGCGGGCGCACCGGGAATGATCCTGCCTGCACGGCCGAGGACCTGGCCCGGAACCGACGTTGCCATTGCCAGAGCTGGCTCGACGGCCACGCCGACAGCCGAGATCAGCACACGCAGCGCGCGCGGCAGGTCAAGATCGGCCCCGGCAAGCGTTCCATCGTCCAGCAGCAGCATGCCGTCGCGTCTGGCGATCCTGCGCCCGTTCAGCGTGAACTGCGTCAGCACCGACCCCGCGGGTGCCATCGCATCGCTGACAAGGAAGAAGCCGCCCGGCCCCGCCTTTGCCGCCAGGGCTGAGGTGATTGTCGCAGGGTGAACGTGGATGCCGTCGGCGATCAGCCCGGTATGCAGGCGACCGTCCGACAGCGCCGCGCCGACAAGTCCGGGTTCGCGGTTGCCGAGCTGGCTCATCGCGTTGAACAGATGCGTGACGCAGGTCGCGCCAGCATCGGCGTACAACCGGCAGGTGTCGAAGCCTGCGTCGGTGTGGCCGAGCGAGATGACGATGCCCGCCTGCGCCAGAATGCGGACCTGATCGGGTGTCACGCTTTCAGGGGCGAGCGTGACCATCAGGCGCGGCAGCTGGCTGGCGGCGTCTGTCATTGCGTTCAGATCGTCAGCCGTCATCGGGCGGATCAGGCGCGGGTCATGCGCGCCCTTCCGCGCGACTGACAAGTGCGGACCCTCCAGATGCAGACCGGCGATGCCGGGCATGCCCGCGCGCGTCGCGGCGATGGCCGCGGCGACGGCGGCGCGCGTGATGTCGGGGGTATCGGTGATGAGCGTCGGCAGGATCGTTGTGGCCCCGAGGCCCGCATGGGCGTCAGCGACGGTTCGGAGGGTCTCCGGGCTCGGGGAGTCGTTGAACATGACCCCTCCCCCGCCGTTGACCTGAAGATCGACGAAGCCGGGCGCGAGGATGCCGCCGTCGAGCGGGTGTTCGGCCAGCCCGGCGAGCGGGCTGCCGGGCGGCAGGATCGCCTGAACGCGCCCGTTTTCGACAACAAGCGACCCGTCGCGGAACGCGGTTCCGTCGAAAAGGCGCGCGCCGGTGAAGACGGTGGGTTTCATCAGGTGGTCTGCGTGACTTTGTTCAGGTGCCGCGGCGTGTCGGGGTCGATGCCGCGCGCGACGGCCAGCTGTTCGACCATGGCGTAGAAGCTGACGATGAGGGCCAGCGGGTCGGCGAGCGGATGGCCGGTGCGGATGGCGGGCAGCCGCGTGGCGGCGCGGACAAGGGCCGTGGTGGCGAAGACGCGCGCGCCCTTGGCGGCCAGGCCGTCGGCGGCCTCGGCCAGCGATGCCTCGGCGGCGTCGGCGGCGGCGAAGGCAAGGACGGGGAAGCCGGGGCTGACGATCGAGACGGGGCCATGCAGCACTTCGGCCGAGGAATAGCTTTCGGCGTGGATCAGACAGGTTTCCTTGAACTTCAGCGCGGCCTCGTTTGACATTGCCCAGGCCGGGCCGCGCCCGAGCGTGTAAAGCGTGCCTGCGTCCTTAAGCGCAGCGGCGAGCGGCGACCAGTCGGCGCTGATGGCGCGGGCGAATGCGTCGGGAAGGGTCGCGATGGCGCGGATCAGCACGGCGTCTCGCGACCATTCGGCGATCAGCGACAGGCAGGCGACGGCAGAGGTGACGAAGGTCTTGGTCGCGGCGACGCTGCGTTCGGGGCCCGCGTGCAGAGCAAGCGTCCGGTCCGAAGCCTGTGCAAGGGGCGAGGCGGGATCGTTGGTGACGGCAAGGGTCAAAGCGCCCCCTGCCCGCGCGGCGCGGGCGAGTTCGACGATGTCGGGGCTGCGGCCGGACTGCGAGATGGAGACCGTCAGCGCGCCGCCGAGGCGGAGTTTCGCGCCGTAGATCGAGGCGACGGAGGGTCCGATGGAGGCGACGGGCAGTCCGAGGGCGAGTTCCGCGAGGTATTTCAGGTAGGTCGCGGCATGGTCGGACGATCCGCGCGCGACGGTGGCGATAAAGGCCGGATCGCGGTCGCGCGCTGCATCGGCGGCGGCGCGGATGGCCGCGCCGCCCTGATCGAGCAGGCGCGCGACGGCATCGGGAATCTCGCGGATTTCGGCGTGCATCAGGGAATGTGTCATTGCGTGACCCCCATCGCGGTATCAGGCAGCCGCAGTTCGGCGACAAAATCATAGGCGTCGCCACGATAGATCGACCGGGTGAATTCGGCCACGCGGCCTTCGGGAAGGTAGGAGGTGCGTTCGATCCTCAGGCCCGCCGCGCCGGCGTCCATCGCCAGAAGGGCGGCGTCGGTTTCCGAAAGGTTGATGGCCGAGATTTTCTGGACGGCGCGGACCGGGCGGTGGCCGGTGGCCCCCAGCACCTCGTAAAGCGAGGCGGTGACGATCAGCGGGTTGGGCAGAATGCCGGGCGGCAGGCTGGCCCGTTCGATGGCCATCGGGCGGCCATCGGCGAGGCGCAGGCGGGCAAGGCGTGCAACCTGATCGCCTTCGCCAAGGCCGAGCGCCAGAACCTCATCCGGCGCGGGCAGGAACAGGCCGCGCTCCAGCCAGCGCACCTCGGTCGTCATGCCGCGTCGGGCCATGTCTTCGGTGAAGCTGGTCAGGCGCGACAGAGACTGCTCGACGCGCGGACGGGCAGCGGCGATGCGCGAACCGGAGCCTTGTTTCTGGATGACAAGGCCCTGCTGGGCCAGGTCGGCGATGGCCTTGCGGACAGTGACGCGGGACAGGTCGGTCAGCGCGGCGATGTCGCGCTCGGGCGGCAGGGCCGTGTCGGGGGCAAGGGTGCCGGATGCGATTCCGGCCTCGATCCGCTTGCGGAGCTGGACATAGAGCGGGCCTGCGGCGGGGTTCAGCCAATGCTGCGGGGCAAGGTATTCAGTGACGGTCATGGCGCTGCCCGCCCGGCAAGGATCAGCGCACCGTCGAGGGCGGTGCCCTGAGGGGCCGTGACAGGCAGGCCCATATGGGCGGCATAGGCGGGGCCGAGACCGCCGGTGAAGACGAGGGGTTCGGCATTGGTCCAGCCGAGGCGGGTCAGGGACGCGCGGATATAGGCGGCCCCTTCCTCCATCAGGGCACGGCCGAGGGGGTCGCCCCGTCCGGCGAAACCGACGACGTGGCGCGCAAGGCGGGCGTAGTCGGCGGGCTGGGCGGTCAGCGAGAACTGCACGATCCGGGACGGGTCGCGCCCGTGTTCCGCCAGCATGGCGTCGGTCAAAGGAGTTGCGGGGCGGAGGGCGTCAGCGGCCAGCAGCGTCTCCTCCAGACAGCGGCGCATCAGCCAGGCCCCGGCTGCCTGATCGCCGAGGTAGAATCCCCAGCCGCCTACGCCATCGATGCGGCCCGCCTGCTGACGCCCGATGAAGGACCCTGTGCCGATGGCGGCCACGGACCCGTCTGCGTCCCCGAGCGCTCCGGCGATGGTGGTCGGGCGGTCGTCTGTGACGGCGGCGCGGGTCATGGGAAGTGCTGCGGCGACGCGGGCGGCGATGGCATCACCCATGACGCCCGCAAGGCCCAGATGGGCGGGCGCATCGCGCAGCGCGTCCGTTCGGAGCCCCGCTTTGGCCGTCACCTGATCGAGCACCCGTGTGATGGTTTGGATCGCCGCGTCGAAATCGGTCGAGACATTGGCGGGGCCGAGCGTGACCTCATGCCGAACGCCACCCGCCAGCAACGCCGCGCGGCAGGAGGTGCCGCCGCCGTCGATGCCGAGAAGGATGGGGTGGGCCTGTGACATGAAGATACCTTTATAATACCTATTGCCGGTTGAAAAGTAGGAATTGAAGCGAAGGCGGCGAACTCATGAAACCAATTCTGCAAACATCGGCGCGAAACGTGCCGCCAAAAGATTTCCTTGGACAAAAGGTATTAGATAGGTATCTTTACTCTCGTATCGGGGGATTCGCATGTCGCTGCCAGTGACGGAACATCTGCATCCGGCGTCGCGGGGGCTTGATGCCCTGCCGGGGACGGATGTCCTGCGGCACCTTCTGGATCAGCAGACCGCATCATTGGCCGCCCTCGCCCCTGCCCTGCCCCAGATCGAGGCCGCAGCACATCTGGTGGCCGATTGCTACCGCGCGGGCGGGCGGATCGTCTATGCCGGTGCCGGGTCGTCGGCGCTGATGGCCATCGCGGACGGGATGGAACTGGCGGGAACGTACGGGATTGATCCGGCTCGCGTGGTTCTATTGATGGCGGGCGGGTTGCCGACGGATGCGCGGATGCCGGGGGACACCGAGGATGACGCTGAGGACGGGCTGCGTGCCGCCGATGCAATCCGGGCGGGGGACGCGGTGATCGCTGTCACGGCGTCAGGTTCGACCCCCTACCCTGTCGCCATTGCCCAGGCCGCGCGGACCAAAGGCGCGAAGGTCATCGCGATTGCGAACAACCGGGGCGCGCCGATCTTTGCCGGTGCGGACGTGACGGTCTGTCTGGAAACGCCGCCCGAAGTCATCGCCGGGTCCACCCGCATGGGGGCCGGAACCGCGCAGAAGGCGGCGCTGAACATGATCTCGACCCGCGCGGGCATCCTGCTCGGCCAGGTGCATGACGGCATGATGGTCGGCCTGCGCGCGGATAATGCGAAACTCGTGCGTCGCGCCACCGGCATGGTCGCTGCCATTGCGGGGGTCGGCGAGGCTGCCGCTGCTGCCGCGCTGCGCAGTGCCGGAATGGCGGTCAAGCCCGCCGTGCTTGTCGCGCTGGGCGCAACCGCGCCCGCAGCCGCCGCGCTGCTTGCCGACACTCAGGATAACCTCCGCGCCGCTATGGCGCGGTTACAAACGACCGGCACACGAAAAGCCGGATAAGACACGTCCAACCAAGGGAGACGACCATGACCAAGACCAGACTGACCGCAGCCCTGCTGGCATCCCTGCTGGGATCCGCCGCCTGGGCGCAGGATGTTACGATCACCATCGAAAGCTGGCGCAATGACGACCTGACGATCTGGCAGGACAAGATCATCCCGGCCTTCGAGGCGGCGAACCCCGGCATCAAGGTGGTTTTCGCGCCTTCCGCCCCGGCCGAATACAACGCCGCGCTGAATTCCAAGCTGGAAGCCGGGACGGCGGGCGACCTGATCACCTGCCGCCCGTTCGACGCGTCGCTGGCGCTGTATGACGCGGGCCACCTGGCCGACCTGACCGAGCCTTGCGGCGATGGCGAATTTCTCGCCTGTCGCCAAGTCCGCCTGGCAGACCGACGATGCCGCCGCGACCTTCTGCGTGCCGATGGCATCGGTGATCCACGGCTTCATCTACAACAAGGACGCTTTCGACGCGCTCGGCATCGCGGTGCCGACCACCGAGGCGGAACTGTTCGCGGCGCTGGACGAGATCAAGGCCGACGGCACCTATATCCCGATGGCGATGGGCACCAACGACCAGTGGGAAGCCGCGACGATGGGCTACAACAACATCGGCCCGAACTACTGGAAGGGCGAGGAAGGCCGTCTGGCGCTGATCAAGGGCGAGCAGAAGCTGACCGATCCGCAATGGGTGGCCCCCTATGCGACGCTGGCGAAGTGGAAGGACTATCTGGGCGACGGGTTCGAGGCGCAGACCTATCCCGACAGCCAGAACCTGTTCACCCTGGGCCGTGCCGCCGTCTATCCGGCCGGGTCGTGGGAGATCAGCGGGTTCAACACCCAGGCGCAGTTCAAGATGGGGGCCTTCCCGCCGCCGGTGCAGGCCGCGGGCGACCCGTGCTACATCAGCGACCACACCGACATCGCCATCGGCATGAACGCCAAGACGGCGAACCCGGACGCGGCGAAGACGTTCCTCGAATGGGTCGGGTCGGCGGAGTTCGCGACGCTTTACGCGAACGCCCTGCCCGGTTTCTTCAGCCTGAACAGCGCGCCGGTGACGATGGAGGACCCGCTGGCGCAGGAATTCGTGTCGTGGCGCGGCAAGTGTTCATCGACGATCCGGTCGACCTATCAGATCCTGTCGCGCGGCACGCCGAACCTGGAGAACGAGACCTGGAACGCGAGCGCGAACGTCATCAAGGGCACCGAGACGCCCGAAGCGGCGGGCGCGCGGCTGCAGGCGGGGCTTGATGCGTGGTACAAGCCGGCGAACTGAGACTGACAAAGACGCGGGGAGGCGCTGCCTCCCCGCACCCCACCGGGATATTTCCGCCAAGATGAACGAGAAAGGGTCGGGACATGGCCGCGCGGTCGCGTCTGCATATCGCCGTGTTTCTGGCGCCTGCCGTGATCGTCTACACGGCGGTGATGATCTTCCCTTTGTTCAACACGTTGCGCCTCGCTCTTTATACGGGAGGTGAAGAGGGGCGTGTGTTTGCGGGGCTTGCGAATTTCCGCACGCTTTTCGGCGATCCGCGCTGGTCGGACAGTTTCTGGAACGCGCTGGGGAACAATTTCTGGTTCTTTGTCATCCACATGCTGGTGCAGAACCCCATCGGCATCGCGCTGGCCGCGATCCTGTCGCATCCGCGTCTGCGCTTTGCGGCTTTCTACCGGTCGGCCTTCTTCATCCCGACGATCCTGTCCTTCGTCATCGTCGGCTTTGCCTGGAAGCTGATCCTGTCGCCGATCTGGGGCATCGCGCCCAACATGCTGGACGCGGTCGGGCTGAAATCGCTGTTCGCGCCGTGGCTCGGCAAGGAAGAATACGCGCTGACGACGCTTGCGCTGATCTCGGTCTGGCAGTTCGTCGGCATCCCGATGATGCTGATCTATGCGGCCCTGCTGAGCATTCCGGAAGAGGTGCTGGAGGCGGGCGAGATCGACGGGCTGACCGGGTGGTCGGCGTTCTGGAAGATCAAGCTGCCGCTGATCCTGCCGTCCGTCGGCATCATCAGCATCCTGACATTCGTCGGCAATTTCAACGCCTTCGACCTGATCTATTCGGCCCAAGGCGCACTGGCGGGGCCGGATTATTCGACCGATATCCTCGGCACGTTCCTCTACCGGACCTTCTTCGGGTTCCAGTTGCAGCTGGGCGACCCCTATATGGGTTCGGCCATCGCCACGGCGATGTTCGTCATCATCCTGACCGGCGTCTGCATCTATCTCTTGGGCATCCAGACGCGGATGCGGAGGTATCAGTTCTGATGAACCGCGCCCGGTCCAACCCCCTGCAACACGGCGCTGGCGCACGGCGCGCTGATCGCCTGGACGGTGATCGCGCTGTTCCCGGTGTTCGTCATCATCATCAACAGCCTGAAGACCCGCAAGGCGATATTCGCCGAACCGCTGGCCCTGCCGACGCCTTCGAATTTCAGCCTGATCGGGTATCAGACGGTGATGAAGCAGGGCGATTTCTTCCAGTATTTCCAGAACTCGATGATCGTGACGGTCGTCAGCCTGTTCTTCATCCTGCTGTTCGGTGCGATGGCGGCCTTCGCGCTGTCGGAATACCGGTTCAGGGGCAACACGCTGATGGGGCTGTATCTGGCGCTGGGCATCATGATCCCGATCCGGATCGGGACGGTGGCCATCCTTCAGCTGATGGTCGCAAGCGGGCTGATCAACACGCTGTTCGCGCTGATCCTGGTCTATACGGCGCAGGGGCTGCCGCTTGGCGGTGTTCATCCTGTCCGAATTCATGCGGCAGGTGTCGGATGACCTGAAGAATGCGGGGCGGATCGACGGGCTGTCGGAATACACGATCTTCTTCAAGCTGGTCCTGCCGCTGGTGCGGCCCGCGATGGCGACGGTCGCGGTGTTCAACATGATCCCGATCTGGAACGACCTGTGGTTCCCGCTGATCCTGGCGCCGGGGGAAAGACCAAGACCCTGACGCTGGGGTCACAGGTCTTCATCGGGCAGTTCGTGACGGACTGGAACGCGGTGCTGTCAGCGCTGAGCCTCGCCATCCTTCCGGTGCTGGTCTTGTACCTCATCTTCTCGCGGCAGCTGATCCGCGGCATCACGTCAGGGGCGGTGAAATGAGGGTGCTGATCGCGGGGCTGGGGAATATGGGGATGAGCCATGCGCTGGCGCATCATAAGGCCGGGTCTGAGATTGTCGGGCTGGTGAACCGGTCGGCGGTGGCGATGCCGCGAGGAGATGGAAGCCTACCCTGTTTTCAGGACGTTCGAGGAGGGTCTTGCGGCGAAACCCGATCTTGTGGTCGTTGCCACCTATTCCGACAGCCATGCGGATTTCGCCTGCGCCGCGATGGAACAGGGCGCGCATGTGTTCGTCGAAAAGCCGCTGGCGACCACGGTCGCTGACGCCCGCCGAGTGTCGACACGGCGAAGCGGCTGAACCGCAAGCTGGTGGTCGGCTACATCCTGCGGCATCACCCAAGCTGGGTGCGCCTGATCGCCGAGGCGCGCAGCTTGGGCGGGCCGTATGTGTTCCGGCTGAACCTGAACCAGCAATCGATCGGGCGCGCAGTGGGAGGTGCACAAGGCGCTGATGCAGACCACGTCGCCGATCGTCGATTGCGGGGTGCATTACGTCGATGTGATGTGCCAGATCACCGATGCGAAACCGGTGCGGGTGCATGGCATGGGCCTGCGTCTGTCGGACGAGATTGCGGAAAACATGTATAATTACGGGCAGTTTCAGGTCGTCTGTTCGAGGATGGATCGGTCGGCTGGTACGAGGCGGGATGGGGGCCGATGATGAGCAGACACCGCGTTTTTCGTGAAGGACGTCATCAGTCCCAACGGGGCGGTCTGCATCGTGTCGGCGGATGCGCCCGGCAGTGCGATCGTCGAGAGCCATACCAAGGTCGGTGTGATCCGCGTGCATCCGGCGGGCGGGACGGACCGGACCGTGGATTTCCCGGGCGAGCCGGGGCATCAGGAGCTGTGCGACGCGCGAGCAGGCCTATGTGGCCCGGGCCATTGCCGAAGACATCGACCTGACGCGGCACATGGAAGATGCGGTGGCGTCGCTCGCCATCTGCCTTGCGGCGGATGAAAGCATCCGGACGGGCAAAGTGGTGGAGCTTTAGGATGACCGCATGGGCTTCTGCTTGAGAACATAACACAAATCCTTCGGTGCGACCGATGTCATCAAGGACATCAACCTGACCGTCGCCGAGGGCGAGTTCATCGTCTTTGTCGGCCCGTCCGGCTGCGGCAAGTCGACGCTGCTGCGCACCATCGCGGGGCTGGAGGATGCAACGTCGGGCGAGGATCGTGATCGGCGGCAAGGGCGTGAACGACGTGCCCCCGGCGCAAGCGCGGGATCGCGATGGTGTTCCAGAGCTATGCGCTTTACCCGCATCTGACGTGACGCGGCAACATGGGGCTGGGGCTGAAGCAGGCGGGTTGAAAGTGCCGCCGTCATCGCCGACCGCATCGCGGTGGCGTCGAAGATGCTGGCGCTTGCGCCCTATCTGCGACCGCCGACCGTCGGAGCTTTCGGGCGGCCAGCGCCAGCGCGTGGCGATCGGGCGGGCCATCGTGCGGAAGCCGAACTGTTCCTGTTCGACGAACCCTTGTCGAACCTCGATGCCGCGCTCCGCATGGCGATGCGGGTCGAAATCGCGCGGCTGCACCGGGAACTGGGGGCACGATGGTCTATGTCACGCATGACCAGATCGAGGCGATGACGCTGGCGGACCGGATCGTGGTGCTGCGCGACGGGCGGATCGAACAGGTCGGGTCGCCGATGGAGCTGTACAACGACCCCGCGAACCGGTTTGTCGCCGGGTTTCATCGGGCGCGCCGTCGATGAACTTCATCCTGGCGGGACGGATCGGCGAACAGGGCTCGGTTCTGGGCATCCGCCCCGAACATCTGCGCGTCGTGGACAAGGGCCGGATCAGCGGAACCGTCGCGCATGTCGAACGGCTGGGCGGCGACACCAACATTCTGGCCGATCTCGGTCAGGGCGATGTGATGACCGTCCGGCTGTTCGGGCAGCATGACCATCAGGTCGGACAGACCATCGCGCTGGACTTCGACGACCGCCACGCCTTCCGCTTCGATGCGGATGGGTTGCGCGTCCGGTCCTAGGCCGTCACCGTCCCTGTCCCG
>CAVTXE010000011.1:0-21445 GCA_963738635.1 uncultured Alphaproteobacteria bacterium
GGCTCTATCCACGGTTTCACTCCAAGTGTGGGGGTTTCCCCCCGGCTCATTATGACCCCGGAACAGGTCCGGGGCCGTTCGGGTCCGTGATGGTCCCGAGGGCCAGATCGCCCGAGGCACTGCCCCGGTCTTTCGTCGTCTCGTTTCCCATCTCAGGAAGGACTTCCGCGGGTTTGACCCGCTGCCCTCCGTCTCGGACAGGACGGGGCCAAACGCGGCCCCGCCATTCTCAGGCCCGAAGGCCCGCGAATTCTGTAGGGCGGGGTTCACCCCGCCATTTCAGTTCCCCGACGCCGAAGCCAGGTCCAGGCTGACGCCCGGGCCCATGGTCGAGCTGATCGAGACCTTCTTCACATAGGCGCCCTTGGCACCCGCCGGACGCGCCCGGCTGACCGCATCCACGAACGCGCGGACGTTTTCCGTCAGCTTGTCCTCGGTGAACGACACCTTGCCGATCCCGGCATGGATGACGCCCGCCTTTTCGACCTTGAACTGCACTTCGCCGCCCTTGGCTGCCGTCACGGCCGCCTTGACGTCCATCGTCACCGTCCCGACCTTCGGGTTCGGCATCAGGTTGCGCGGGCCCGAGGATCTTGCCCAGACGGCCGACCAGCGGCATCAGGTCCGGCGTGGCGATGCAGCGGTCGAAGTCGAGCTTGCCGCCCTGGATGATCTCCATCAGGTCTTCCGCGCCGACGATGTCCGCGCCCGCCGCCTTGGCCTCGTCCGCCTTTGCCCCGCGCGCAAACACCGCCACGCGCACCGTCTTGCCGGTGCCGTTCGGCAGCTGCACCACGCCGCGGACCATCTGGTCGGCATGGCGCGGATCGACGCCGAGGTTCATCGCGATCTCGACCGTCTCGTCGAACTTGGCCGAAGCCGCGCCCTTGACCAGCTTGACCGCGTCCTCGACGGTCAGGTTCGCCTTGCCCTCGAACAGGGCTTCGGCCTTTTTCGTGCGTTTTCCGATGCTGGCCATGGCTTACCCCTTGACCTCGATACCCATCGACCGCGCCGAACCGAGGATGATCTGCATCGCAGCCTCGACATCGTTCGCGCTCAGGTCCTTCATCTTGGCTTCGGCGATCTGGCGCACCTGCGCCACCGTCACCGAACCGGCCACTTCGCGGCCCGGCGCCGCCGATCCCTTCGGACGGTTCCGCTTGCCGACCGGCTTCAGGCCCGCAGCCTTCTTCAGGTAGAACGACGCAGGCGCCGTCTTCATCTCGAAGCTGAACGACTTGTCGGCGTAGTAGGTGATCACGGTCGGCACCGGCGAACCCGGTTCCATTTCCTGCGTCTTGGCGTTGAACGCCTTGCAGAATTCCATGATGTTGATGCCGCGCTGACCCAGCGCAGGTCCGATCGGCGGAGACGGGTTGGCTTGCCCCGCCTTCACCTGCAGCTTCAGCTGCCCGATGACTTTCTTGGCCATTTGGCCCTCTCCTTCATCACCGCCCCGCATGCGCGGGGCATTGGTTTAGTGGTGCGGCCTGGCGGACCTCAGGCCCGCCTCACCTCCCACGCATGCACGTCAGGATGACTTCGTCACCTGCGTGAATTCCAGTTCCACCGGCGTCGGACGCCCGAAGATCGACACCGTCACCTTCAGCCGGCTTGCATTCTCGTCCACTTCCTCGACCATCCCCGAGAAGCCCTCGAACGGGCCGTCGGTCACGGACACATTCTCGCCGATCTCGAAGCGGATCAGGTTGCGCGGCGCGGCTTCGCCTTCTTCGGCGCGCTTCAGGATGCCGTTCACTTCGGCGTCGCGCATCGGCATCGGCTTGCCCTGCGGCCCGAGGAACCCCGTGACACGGTTGATCGAGGTTATCAGGTGATAGCCCCGGTCAGACATGTCCATATGCACCAGCACATAGCCCGGCATGAAGCGGCGTTCGGACGTCACCTTCTTGCCCCGGCGGATTTCCAGAACCTCTTCCGTCGGCACCAGAACTTCGTCGATCTCGTCCTGAAGCCCTTTCTCGGCCACGGTCGTTCTGATCTGTTCGGCGATCTTCTTCTCGAAATTCGAGAGGACGCTCACCGAATACCACCGCTTCGCCATCTGACTTCCGACCTTCTTGCGACCGGTGTTGGACCACCGGAACTTTTGATTTTCAAAGGCTTAGACAACCCTTGACCGAACAAAAAACAGCGCGCATTGCGAATTGATGCGCGCCGCTATCCGTGAACTCGGGCGTAACTAGCGGCAGACCCCCGGGAATTCAAGCGCCTTCGGGGGTCAGCCGAACATCCCAAGGATGCCCGCCAGACCCTGCCGGATGATGATGTCAATCAGGAAGAAGAAGACCGAGGTGATCGCCGCCATGATGAAGACCATGACAGTCGTCGTGATCACTTCGCGCCGGGTCGGCCAGACCACCTTGCCGACTTCGGCACGGACCTGCTGGATGAACTGGAAAGGGCTGGCCATCGGAATCCCCGGTACTGCGACGGGGGGCAGATACGTCGGGACGGGGGGGATTTCAAGCGCGAAGCGGGCGCTGGGACTCGATTGGCCGCTCAGGTCCGGCCAGTGTCCATCCGGCGCTTCCGGAATACGGGACGGCGCGCACGACATCGGCGCGCCACCCCGCCGGTCTGTCAGAACAGCCGCCAGGTCTGGTAAGCAGCCAGCAGCGTGATCAGCACGCCAACAGCCGTCATCAGGGGCTTGGCTGGAATGATCCTAAGCACATACCCGGCAAAAGGCGCGGCAGCGACGCCGCCGACGATCAGTCCGGCAACCGCTGTGGCATAAGACGAAAGGCCCTCGGACTCCTCCCAGTGCCCGGTCAGCATTGCCACCAGAAACGAAACCGAGATGGCTGCCGTCAGGAAGAACTCGACCGTATTGACGGTACCGATGGTTTCGCGCGGCGCGCCGCCGGTGCCGACCAATCCGGTGGTCACGACGGGGCCCCAACCACCGCCGCCGACGGCGTCCATGAATCCGCCGACCGCGCCAAGCGGCGTCACGACCCGCGATGTCTGCGCGACCGTCACCTGCGGTCGCAAGAGCGCGCGGTAGAGGATGTAGATGCCCATGACCGCAAGGTAGGCAGCCACAAAGGGCCGCAGCACCGACCCGTCGAACGAGGTAAGGACATAAGTGCCGATCACGCCCCCGATGACACCCGCCGGGGCAAGGATCCGGAACAGCCGCCAGTTCACGTTCTTGTGCCAGATATGCGACCCGGCGGACGCCGCCGTCGTGAAGACCTCGGCAGCGTGCGCACTGGCCGACGCGGCAGCCGGTGTCACGCCGAATGACAGAAGCACAGAGGAAGAAACCACACCGTAGGCCATGCCCAGGGCACCATCGACAAGCTGGGCGAGGAACCCGACCAGCAGGAACAGAAGAAAAGCGTCATCCATGTCAGCCTCTTGCGTTAGGACGACACACAGGAAAGCATAAATTCCTATAATGTCTATTGGAAATATAGGAAAAAGAAGCGGGACAGACGTTCGCCGCCGCTGCGCTACGGCTAAACCGCTTCAGCTGAACGATATTTTCGCCTTGCCCGCAGCTTCCGCCAGGGACATACCTTCCAGCAGCAGCGCCGTCGTGCTGCGGACGGCCAGCAGAACGGGCCGGATCACGCAGGTCTCCATCGACTCGCAGTCGGCGCAGACACCCGGCGCGGTCAGGCTTGCGCAGGGTGCCAACGCAAGCGGACCGTCAATGCAGCGGAGTATTTCGGCAAACGAGATCAGGCCAGCCGGACGCGCCAGCTGGTAGCCGCCCCGAGGTCCGCGCCTGCTGGTCAGGATGCCGCGTTCCTTCATCGACAGCATGATCTGCTCTAGGAACTTGCGCGGGATGTTCTCGGCAGCGGCGATTTCGATGACGGTCGCGGCACCTTCCTTGCGCGCAAGGTAGATGGCGGCATGCAGGGCGTAGCGGGCTTTCTGCGTCAGCATGGCACCGTCTTAGCCAAGCCGCGACGCGCCGCAAAGCGCCTTGTCGGAGTTTGGCAGGGGCAGCAGGGTTCGAACCCGCGACCTACGGTTTTGGAGACCGTCGCTCTACCAGCTGAGCTATACCCCTGTGGCCGAGCGCGGGATTACGGCAGCGGGGGCGTGAAATCAAGGGGTGGAATGGGTTTCGGCAGGCCCGGCTCGCCAGGCATTCTGACCTTTCCGGCGCGTCCGGCGACGGAGCCGCGCATGAACCTTGTGCGCTGTCCGACCTTGGTCCGAGGCACGACCGGACAATCGGCCTGAAACTGACCGGACCACCGACCCTGCCCGCAGCCGCCGCCATGCGGCACAGTGACGGCACCAATCGGGACAAGCTCCCCCAATCAACGGAGACAACAGATGTTCAGAATTCTTGCAGCGAGCCTTGCATCAAGCATCGCGCTCACCCTTCCGGTGCCGGTCTTCGCGGCTGTGCATGACATCTATGTGCTGACCGACCTCGACTTCGCCAGTTATGCCCGGCGCGGCAGCGACGACGGCGGGTCCGACGATCACGGCGGCAGTTCGCGGCGACAGCAGCAGCGATGATGATGACGACGATGACGACAACCGCGGGCGTGGCCGCGGACGCGGGCGCGGCGGACGGGACAACAGCAATGACGACAACAATGGCGGCGGCAGCGGCCGTGACCGTCCGCGCATTCCGGGCGGGTCGGGCTGCGATGATCCGGGCGACATCGCGGAACATCCGGAATGCACGCCGTAAGCGCCTGACGACCACGCCGGAAGAACATAAAGGGCCGCCCTGTCGGGCGGCCCTTGTCGTCATTGTGCAGTCCGCTGGTGGGCGACTCCGCCCACCCTACGTCACTTCAGGATCTTGCTGACGACGCCTGCGCCGACGGTGCGGCCGCCTTCGCGGATGGCGAAGCGCAGCTTTTCCTCCATCGCGATCGGCGCGATGAGTTCCACCTCGAACTTCAGGTTGTCGCCCGGCATCACCATCTCGGTGCCCGCCGGCAGCTTCACCGTCCCGGTCACGTCCGTCGTGCGGAAGTAGAACTGCGGGCGGTAGTTCGCGAAGAACGGCGTGTGACGCCCGCCCTCCTCCTTGGTCAGGATATAGGCCTCGGCCTCGAACACCGTGTGCGGCATCACCGATTTCGGCTTGCACAGAACCTGCCCGCGCTCGACGCCCTCGCGGTCCACGCCGCGCAGAAGTGCCCCGATGTTGTCGCCCGCCTCGCCCCGGTCCAGAAGCTTGCGGAACATCTCGACGCCCGTGCAGATCGACTTCGTCGTGTCGCGGATGCCGACGATCTCGACCTCGTCGCCGACATTGATCACGCCGCGCTCGATCCGGCCCGTCACAACCGTGCCGCGGCCCGAGATCGAGAACACGTCCTCGATCGGCATCAGGAACGGCTGGTCGATCGCCCTGACCGGCGTCGGGATGTATTCGTCCACCGCCTTCAGAAGCGCGCGGATCGATATCCTCGCCGATCTCCTTGTCGGTCCCGTTCATCGCCGCCAGCGCCGAGCCCTTCACGATCGGGATGTCGTCGCCCGGATAGTCGTAGGACGACAGAAGCTCGCGCACCTCCATCTCGACCAGTTCCAGAAGCTCCGCGTCATCGACCTGGTCGATCTTGTTCAGATACACCACCATGTAGGGAATGCCGACCTGACGCCCCAGAAGAATGTGCTCGCGCGTCTGCGGCATCGGGCCGTCGGCCGCGTTCACCACCAGGATCGCGCCGTCCATCTGCGCGGCACCCGTGATCATGTTCTTCACATAGTCGGCATGGCCGGGGCAGTCGACATGCGCGTAATGCCGGTTCGGCGTCTCGTATTCCACATGCGCGGTCGAGATCGTGATCCCGCGCGCCTTCTCCTCGGGCGCCGCATCGATCTGGTCATAGGCCCGGAACTCGCCGAAATACTTCGTGATCGCCGCCGTCAGCGTCGTCTTGCCATGGTCAACGTGACCGATGGTCCCCACGTTCACATGCGGCTTGTTACGTTCGAATTTTGCCTTCGCCATTGGCGCGCCTCTTGGGTGGGGGCCTGGTCGCGGCCCGGTTCAACACGGCGCGCTAGGTATTTCCCGGCGTGGCAAAAATCAAGCGTCAGAACGCCGGGGGGAGAACGGTCAGTTCGAAGCGGCGGGCGCGGGGATCGCGACGGGCGCGGGTGCCGGAGGTTTCGGCGCATCCTTGACCTTCGGCAGGAGCGCGCGGCCCGCCACAGCTTCGGGCGTGAACCAGGCCTTGTTCTCGACCAGCCAGGCATTGATCTGCCGCGCGGCGTTCCCGGCCAGATTGCGCATCTGCTGCTCCTTGTTCTGGGTCAGCCCGGAACTGATGAAGGTTTCCGGCGAAAACGGCTCGAAGACCGTGAACTGCTTCGGCTCGGCGTTGATCCTGCGCTCTGCGGTGTCGTCCCAGACGTTCACCGTGACCACAAGAATCGAACGCGGCTTGAGAACGACGGGAATGCCGGGATAGGCCAGCGCATAGGCATCGACAGCCGTGCCGAGATGATAGAGCTTGTTGCCGTCATACCGCCCGGTACGCTTTTCAATCTCGTCCTGCATCACGGCTTCCCATTCGGCGGGCGTTGCCTGACGCGAGGGGCCGACCTGCTCGGCATTCTTTGCGACGACGATGTTGTAGCCGAGGTCGAAATCACCCAGCGGCGATGGCGGCTTGGACAGGTCTTCGGCGGCGCAGGCCGACAGGGCAAGCGCGGCAAACACCGCAAGAAGACGACGCGCGACGGCCATGCCGGACACTCCCCATTTCCAGTCCGCCAGACTTGGACGAAGCCTGTCTTAGACGAGGCCGCGCGGCGCGGCAATGTGACAGGCTTGGTGCGGGACCTGGAGCAGCTATATGTGATCGATGAACATGATCCCGCCCTCACCGACCGAACCAGAGATGCCCGTCCGCGTGCCCCTCGTGACCGAGGTCTGGGGCATCTGGAAATCGTTCCAGGTCGCGCGGCGCAATGTGCTGGAGATCATCCCGGACCTGGCGACGCGCCAGCCGATCGTGTCGGGCCGGACAGGCAAGCGCTGGCACATGGTGATGGACCCCGAGGCGAACCGGCGCATCCTGCGCGACGCGGTCGGGAATTACCCGAAGTCTGACGTGACCAAGCTGATCCTGTCGCCCGCCATCGGCGACAGCCTGTTCATTGCGGAAGGCCAGCACTGGCACTGGCAGCGCCGGGCGGCGGCACCGGCGTTTTCACTGCGCAACGTTCAGGCGCTGGCCCCGGTGATGACGGCGGCGGCGGAAGCCGCGTCGGACCGGATGGGCGCGCAGGCGGGGCGCGCGGCGAACCTGTTCGACGAGATGATCACGGCGACCTTCGACGTGATTTCGGACGTGACCTTTTCCGGCGGCGAGGCCTTCGACAAGGACGCGGTGCACAAGGCCATCGACGCCTATATCGGCCAGACCGCCAAGGTCAGCATCCTTGACGTCATCGGCGCGCCGACATGGGTGCCGCGTCCGTCGCGGATGGTGTCGGCATCGGCCCTGACGCAGATGAAGCGGGTCGCGGACGCGGCCATCGAGGACCGCCGCAAGACGGGGCCCCGCCCGGTGCCGGACCTGCTGGACCTGCTGCTGGAGGGTGAGGACCCCGAGACGAAGCGGCAGATGAACACGGCTGAACTGCGCGACAACCTTTTGACCTTCATCGTGGCCGGGCACGAGACGACGGCCTTGTCGCTGGCCTGGTCGCTGTATCTCTGCGCCTTTGATCCTGTCGTGCAGGACCGCGCCCGGGCCGAGGCGCAGGCAGTTCTGGGGGACCGCGCGGCGACGGTCGCGGACATCCCGCGCCTGAAATACGTCCGCCAGATCGTGGATGAGGCGCTGCGGATGTATCCGCCCGCAGCCTTCCTCAGCCGGACGGCGAAGGCCGCCGATACGCTCTGCGGGCGCGAGGTGCGGCCGGGCGATACGGTGATGCTGCCGATCTATGCGCTGCACCGGAACCATCTGTTGTGGGACAAGCCCGATGCCTTCGACCCCGACCGTTTCGCCGATCCGAGGGCCATCGACCGCTTCGCCTATCTGCCCTTCGGCGACGGCCCGCGAATCTGCATCGGGGCAAGTTTTGCATTGCAGGAGGCGGTGATCGTTCTGGCGACGCTGCTGGCGCGGTTCCGGTTCGGCCGTGTTCCCGGCAAGGAACCGAAGCCGGTCCTGATCCTGACGCTGCGCCCTGAAGGCGGCGTCTGGCTTAAGGTCGAACGGGCCTGATCCGCCGCTGCCTGACGGTCGGCGCGGATTTTTCCCCTGAATCAGGTTGGGACGGTTAACCTAGATCGGAGTGCATTCAATCCCGAGGGGGGCAGTGAAGATGAGTCTGATGGGCACGTTGGCCAAGGTGGCGATCGGTGTTGTGGTCGCAAAAGGAATCGGCGGCATGATGAAGGGATCCGGGGGCGCAACCACGACGCGCCCGCGCCCGACCGGTGGCATGTTCGGCAATGCGCGGTCGGGCGGATCATCGGGGAACCTTGGCGACGTGATGGGCGACATCCTGTCGGGCGGACGCGGGTCGTCAACGGCGGGACGTACAGTTCCGCAGAGCGGTGGCGGGGGTCTCGGCGATCTTCTGGAGGAGCTGACGGGGGCCGGGACCGCCGGACGGACGACGGGCACGGTCACGCGCGGGCGTCAGGGCGGAGGCCTCGATGACATCCTGTCGCAGGCGACGCGCGGACGCACGGGCAGCGCTGCGGGCAGCGGATCGGGCGGCATCGGGCTCGACGACATTCTTGGCGGCCTCCTGGGCGGCGCTGTCGGCGGCGCCTTGGGCGGGGCGATGACGCGCGGCGGCGGGTCGTCCCCGGCAGAACCGCAATCGGGCCAGATCACACCCAACCGGGACGCGCATTTCGGCGAGGTTCTCAACCAGGCATTCGGCAAGAAGGGCGAGCCGGATTCGACGCCGACGCCCGAACAGAATGCGGCAGCGGGTCTGATGCTTCGCGCCATGATCCAGGCCACGAAGGCGGACGGAGAGCTGGACGAGGCTGAAAAGCAGAAACTGCTCGGCAATCTGTCCGACGCCTCACAGGCCGAAGTGGACTTCGTGAAGCAGGAAATGGCGAAGCCTCTGGATGTTGAAGGTCTGATCCGTCAGGTGCCTCAAGGCCTCGGCCCGCAGATCTATACGATGTCGGTGATGGCCATCGACCTCGATAACCAGAACGAGGCGCAGTATCTGCACAAGCTGGCCACGGGTCTCGGGATCGGGCGCGAGGATGTGAACGGCATCCATGCGAAGCTGGGCGTTCCGGCGCTGTACGGCTGACGTCGGGGCATAATTTCAGGGACTTGTCGGTCTGTCCACATGTGGACAAATCGACAAGTCCTTGATAAATATATATTATTTCTGCCGCGTTAACCCAACTGAAAGGTTTTGGCGCAGCGTATGCGCGCCCACGCCAGTCGCCGTCAGCCGAACCGGTTGTCGCGCGGGAAACCGTGCGGGGGTGTCTTGCCGACCCCGGCGCGCTTGCCGATCCAGTCCGCGATTCCCCGTCTCGGTCCGCGTATTGCCGTTCGGCATCGCCCAGGACAGGCCCTGCGCCAGCGTGAAGGTCGTCACGTCGGACAGGCCGCCGTCCAGCTCCAGCTGCCCCTGACGCCCGCGCACCTGGCCGTATTTCTGCAACCGCACGCCCTTGCCGCGCGCCATTTCGGGCAGTTCCGCCAGCGCAAAGACCAGCAGCTTGCGGTTCTGCGAGACGACCGCGACATGGTCGCCCGTGACCGGACGGCAAACCGCGAGCTTCGCGCCGTCGCCGAGGTTCATGCACCTGCTTGCCCGCGCGCGTCTGCGCCAGCACCTCGTCCGTCGCGCACGATGAAGCCGTCGCCCTCTGACGAGGCGACGAGCAGTTTCTGACCCTCTCGGAACGGAAGCACCGCTACGACATCCGCCTCGTTCGGCAGGTCGACCATCAGGCGCAGCGGTTCGCCCATGCCGCGCCCGCCGGGCAGGTTCGCACCCATCAGCGTGAAGATGCGCCCGTTCGAGGCGACGAACAGGACACGGTCAGTCGTTTCGGCAAGGAGTGTGAAGCGGCCTTCGTCGCCGTCCTTGAACTTGACCTCAGCCCCCGCTGCCTGATGCCCCTTCATCGCCCTGACCCAGCCCATCTTCGACAGATCACCGTTATCGGTTCGCGTTCGATCATCGATTCCGGGGCGATGTCGGGGGTGTCGGCAGCATCGGCGAACTGCGTCCGACGCTGGCCGCCGGGGGTGGAATGGCCGAACTGCTTCTGTGCGTCCTTCAATTCTGACGCGATCTTTTTCCATTGCAGGCCAGCGTCGCCCAGAAGGTCGTCCAGATCGGCGCGTTCCTTCATCAGGTCGTCGCGTTCGCGGCGCAGCTCCATTTCCTCGAGCCTGCGCAGCGACCGCAGCCGCATGTTCAGGATCGCCTCGGCCTGCGCGTCGGACAGCTCGCCTTCCCCCGCTGCCGGGCCGACATAGTCCTTTTCCGACATCGCGCGCGGGAATGCCTTGCCCCAGACTTCGGCCATCAGCGCGGCCTTCGGTTCGGGGTCGTACCGGATGATGTCGATCACCCGGTCGAGGTTCAGGTAGGCGATGATGAAGCCTTCGAGAATCTCCAGCCGCGCGTCGATCTTCTCCAGCCGGTGCTGGCTGCGCCGTTGCAGCACCTCGCGGCGGTGGTCGAGGAAGGCGCGCAGCACCTCTTTCAGCGAACAGACCTTCGGCGTGCGTCCGTCGATCAGCACATTCATGTTCAGGCTGAACCGCACCTCCAGCTCGGAATTGCGGAACAGCATCCCCATCAGCATTTCGGGATCGACCGAGCGCGCGCGGGGTTCGATGACGATGCGGATGTCGTCGGCGGATTCATCGCGGACATCCGCCAGCGCCGGGATCTTCTTGAGGTTGATGAGTTCAGCCAGCCGCTCGATCAGCTTGCCCTTCTGCACCTGATAGGGAATTTCCGTGACGACGATCTGCCACGTCCCGCGCCCGAGGTCCTCGACCGCCCATTTCGACCGCAGACGGAAGCTGCCGCGCCCGGTGCGGTAGGCTTCGAGGATGTTCTCGCGCGGCTCGACGATCGTCCCGCCGGTCGGGAAATCGGGGCCGGGGATGAAGCCCACCAGCGTCTCGTCGCGCGCATCCGGGGTCTTGATCAGGTGCAGACAGGCGTCGATCAGTTCGTGCAGGTTGTGCGGCGGGATGTTCGTCGCCATGCCCGACCGCGATCCCCGATGACCCGTTGGCCAGCAGGTTCGGAAAGGCGGCGGGCAGGACGACAGGTTCCTCCAGCGTGCCGTCGTAATTCGGGCGGAAATCGACCGCGTTCTCGGCCAGCCCCTCCATCAGCGCCTCGGCCGCCGCCGTCAGGCGCGCCTCGGTGTAGCGGCTGGCGGCCGGGTTATCGCCGTCGATGTTGCCGAAGTTGCCCTGCCCGTCCACCAGCGGATAGCGCATCGCGAAATCCTGCGCCAGCCGCGCCATCGCGTCATAGATCGCCATGTCGCCGTGCGGGTGGTAGTTGCCCATCACGTCGCCGGAGATCTTGGCCGACTTGCGGAAGGCCGCCGGTCGGCGACAGGCGCAGTTCGCGCATCGCATACAGGATGCGGCGGTGGACCGGTTTCAGCCCGTCGCGCGCATCGGGCAGCGCGCGGTGCATGATCGTGGACAGCGCATAGGTCAGATACCGCTCGCCGATCGCGCGGGAGAGGGGTTCGGAGGTGGTTCCGGACAGGTCGTCGTCGCTGGCGTCGGTCATGGCCACCGTGTAATGGCCATCAAGGCACAGGTCCAGTGGCGCACGGCCGGGAACATACAAGATGCAGAAATCCATCCTGATCACTGGCTGCTCCTCCGGCATCGGCCATGATGCCGCCCACGGGCTGAAACGTGCGGGCTGGCGGGTGTTCGCGACCTGCCGCAAGGAAGCTGATTGCGAGCGGCTGATCGCCGAGGGGCTGGAAAGTTTCCGGCTCGACTATGACGACACGGACAGCATCGGTGCGGCGGTGGACGAGGCGCTGGCGCGGACCGGCGGCACGCTCGATGCCGTCTTCAACAACGGCGCCTTCGCTTGCCCCGGCGCGGTCGAGGACCTTCCGACCGACGCGCTGCGGGCGATCTTCCAGACCAACCTTTTCGGCTATCACGACCTGACCCGCCGGGTGATCCCGGTGATGCGCAAGCAGGGGCACGGGCGGGTCGTCAACTGCTCGTCCGTCCTCGGGCTGGTCGGTATCCGCTGGCGCGGGGCCTATGTGGCGACGAAGTTCGCGATGGAAGGGCTGACGGATGTCCTGCGGCTGGAGATGCGGGATACGGACCTGCAGTTCATCCTGATCGAACCGGGGCCGGTCACCAGCCATATCCGCAAGAACGCCATCCCGCATTTCGAACGCTGGATCGACTGGCGCGCCAGCCCGCGACGCGCACAATACGAGGTCGGCCTTCTGAAACGCCTCTACACCGACAGCGGCCCCGACCGGTTCGAGCTGCCCGCCAGCGCCGTCACCGCCAAGCTGATCCGCGCGCTGGAGGCCCCGAACCCAAGGGCGCGCTACTATGTCACCACGCCGACCTACGCGATGAGCGTCGCCCGGCGCATCCTGCCGCCGCGTCTGCTCGACTGGGTGCTGGCCCGCGCCTGACATCCGGGAACGCGTCGCTTTCAGGTTCGCTTTTCCGCATGGACGGCTTACATGCCTCGGACGAGACGGGGGACGATATGAAAGACGATCCGCTATTTCTGGTCGCGGCCTTCGCAAGCCTTGCCGTGCTGGTCATCCTGATGATCGGCATCGGCGGCTTCGCCAAGGGCGGCGAGTTCAACAAGAAGCACGCGAACCGGATCATGCGTTACCGCATCATCGCGCAGGCGGTCGCGGTGGCTCTGATCCTGGCGTTCGTCGTGATCCGCAAATCCGGGGGCAACTGATGGTCGTTCTGAACCGCATCTACACCAAGACAGGCGACGCGGGGGAAACCTCGCTCGGGAACGGCGCACGGGTGGCGAAGCATTCGCTGCGGGTGAACGCCTATGGCACGGTGGATGAGACCAACGCGACGGTCGGTCTGGCGCGGCAGCACGCGGACGGCGAGATGGACCGGATGCTGGGCATGATCTCGAACGACCTCTTCGATCTTGGGGCGGATCTCTGCCGCCCGGAAATGGCGAAGGACGGCGAGGCGGGCTACACCGTCCTGCGCATGGTCGCGGCGCAGGTGACGCGGCTGGAACGCGAGATCGACGCGATGAACGCGCGGCTGCAACCCTTGCGCAGCTTCATCCTGCCGGGCGGATCGGCGCTGGCGGCGCAACTGCATCTCTGCCGGACGGTCTGCCGCCGGGCAGAACGGCTGACGGTGGAACTGGCGACGATGGAAGAGGTCAACCAGGAGGCGGTGAAGTATCTGAACCGTCTGTCGGACTGGTTCTTCGTCGCCGGGCGGATCGCGAATGAGGACGGAAAGGCGGATGTGCTGTGGGTGCCGGGTGCGAACCGGTAGCGTCAACGCAGTCGAAAACGCGACGTTCCGGACCGCAGCTGCGTCGATTTTGACCTGTATCCGGTCCGGGACACACGGTATTGAAGCCCCGAACAAGGACAACCGCGCTCTGCGCGTCAGGAAGGGTTTGACCCATGAAGGTTCTGGTCCCGGTCAAGCGGGTGATCGACTACAACGTCAAGGTGCGGGTCAAGGCGGACGGGTCGGGCGTTGACCTGGCCAACGTCAAGATGTCGATGAACCCTTTCGACGAGATCGCAGTCGAGGCGGCGCTTCGCCTGCGCGAGGCAGGCAAGGCGACCGAGATCATCGTGGTGTCAATCGGCGTCAAGCAAAGCCAGGAAACATTGCGCACGGCGCTGGCGATGGGGGCCGACCGCGCGATCCTGATCGAGGCAACGGACAATGTGCAGACGGATATCGAGCCGCTTGCGGTGGCCAAGCTGCTGGCGGCGGTCGTCAAGGAAGAAGGCCCTGGTCTCGTGCTCGCGGGCAAGCAGGCCATCGACAATGACATGAACGCCACGGGGCAGATGCTGTCGGCGCTGCTCGGCTGGTCGCAGGCGACCTTCGCCAGCGAACTGTCCATCGAGGGCGACCATGCAGTCGTGACGCGGGAGGTGGACGGCGGGTTGCAGACGATCAAGGTCAGGATGCCCGCCATCGTGACCGTTGACCTGCGTCTGAACGAGCCGCGATACGCCAGCCTGCCGAACATCATGAAGGCCAAGGCCAAGCCGCTGGCGCTCAAGACCCCTGCCGATTACGGCGTCGATGTCGCGCCGCGCCTGACGGTGATGAAGACGGTCGAACCGACGGGCCGCAAAGCGGGCGTCAAGGTCGGATCGGTCGCCGAGCTGATCGCCAAACTCAAAGACGAAGCGGGAGTGATCTGATGGCGGTTCTTCTTCTTGCCGATGTGAACGAAGGCCAGCTTGCCACCGATGCGGTCGCCAAGACCCTTGCGGCTGTCAAACCCCTGGGTGAGGTGCATGTCCTTGTCGCGGGCATGGGCGGCGATTCGGCAGCAGCCGAGGCCGCGACACTGCAGGGCGTGACCAAGGTCCTGTTCGCGGGTGATCATGTCTACTGCCATGGGATGGCCGAGCCGACTGCGGCGCTGATCGCCGGTCTCGCGGGGCCGTACTCGCATGTCGTGGCCCCTTCGACCGCCTTCTCCAAAAGCGTCCTGCCCCGCGTCGCAGCGCTGTTGGACGTGATGGTGATCTCCGAGGTGTTGGCGGTGCACGGGCCGGACAGCTTCGACCGGCCGATCTATGCGGGCAACGCGATCCAGACCGTCACATCGACCGATGCGAAAAAGGTGATGACCATCCGCACCGCGACCTTCACGGCGGTCGGGCGCGGGCGGGTCGGCGCCGGTCGAGAAGATCGCCACGGCAGCGGATGGCAGCCTGTCGGCCTGGGTCGAGGACAAGGTCGCATCCAGCGACCGGCCGGAACTGACATCTGCGGGCATCGTCGTGTCGGGCGGGCGTGGCGTGGGTTCGAAGGACAGCTTCGACCTGATCGAAAAACTCGCCGACAAGCTGGGCGCGGCAGTCGGCGCATCACGCGCGGCGGTGGATTCCGGCTATGCCCCGAACGACTGGCAGGTCGGCCAGACGGGCAAGGTGGTTGCGCCCGATCTGTATGTCGCTGTGGGTATTTCGGGCGCGATCCAGCATCTGGCCGGGATGAAGGACAGCAAGGTCATCGTCGCCATCAACAAGGATGAGGAAGCGCCGATCTTTCAGGTCGCCGATTACGGCCTTGTCGCCGACCTGTTCACCGCCGTGCCGGAGATGATCGAAAAGCTCTGACCGCGCCTGAGACATGAAACGGGCCCGCCTGGCGAGCGGGCCTTTGTTCTTTGGCGCTACAGCAGTGCGCGGGCGACCGGACCTGCCGCAGCGGCGATTTCCGCGTGAACCCGGGGGCCCGGCATGTTCGCCGCAACCATCTCTTCCAGTTCGCCAAAGCGCATGCCTTCGGTCCCGGCACTGCGCGCGCCTTGTGACGGATCGATCCTGACGACTGCATTCGCGCCCCTGGCGACCTCTGCGACCATCTGCGCATCCACCAGCAGCGGCTCGCCCCCCAGCGGATCGGACGCGGGTACCGGACCGTAATCGGACAGCCAGACCAGAACCTTGCGGCCGGGAAGCTTGCCGAGCAGCTGGTGCATCCGCGCGACCCAGGCCGCCTTCAGTTCAGCCTCGACCAGCAGGAACTTCTCGGGCGACCGCAGTTTCAGCTTCGACAGCATGTGCCGAGTGAAATGGAACTCGGTGAAATCCACATCCGGAAACAGCGACTTCATCAGTGTCGAAGCGCGCAGGAACCGGTCGTTGCGGCGCGGATGCACCGCATAGAAGCGGTTGGTCATATTGTGCGCGCCGACCAGCTGGATGAACGTCAGCCGGGACCTGAGGCACGCATCGACCAGGGTGGGGTCGCCGACAAACAGGTCGACACCGGCGTTCATGCAGCCGAAGTTGACCACCGGCATCCCGATTTCCCGTTCCAGCAGAACGGGATAGGGGTCGGCCACGAACTTGCCGTAGGTTTCGGTGCCGCCAAGCACGGCCGCGTAGGCACCATCCAGACGTTTGCGCGGACCCCGGAAAAGAAGTTTGGACTTGCCATAACGGCATGGAAAGTAGTCGAGCGCCCCGGCGCCCGGTTCTTGGAACGTCATTGATCCCACCTTGCGAAATAGACTCACCCGGAGGCAACTCTGGGCGCAAATGCTTGCAAATTGCCTAAACGCAAACGGGGCGCGCGGTGGGGTTCATCCTTGCCAGTGCTGCGCTGCGGCGCATATGGTCGCGCGCATCAGTCAGCGGGGACGAAGATGGACATCCGGTCGGTGGGTATCGTGGGCGCGGGGCAGATGGGCAACGGCATCGCCCATGTGTTCGCACTGGCCGGATATGATGTCCTTATGACGGACATCGCGCAGGACGCGCTGGACAAGGGTCTGGCCATTATCGACCGGAACATCGAGCGTCAGGTCACGCGCGGCAAGGTCACGGCGGCGGACAAAGCGGCGGCGCTGGCCCGCATCCGGACGACGCTGCGACTGGCCGATCTGGGGCAGACCGATCTGGTGATCGAGGCCGCGACGGAACGCGAGACGGTCAAGGCCGCGATCTTCGAAGACCTCGTGCCGCACCTGCAACCGCATACGATCCTGACCTCGAACACGTCCTCGATCTCGATCACCCGGCTGGCCAGTCGGACGGACCGCCCCGAGAAATTCATGGGCTTCCATTTCATGAACCCGGTGCCGGTGATGCAGCTGGTCGAGCTGATCCGCGGGATTGCCACGGACGAGCCGACCTGGACCGCGCTGCACGAGGTCGTCGGGAAACTGGGCAAGACGGCGGCCAGCGCCGAAGATTTCCCGGCCTTCATCGTCAACCGCATCCTGATGCCGATGATCAACGAGGCCGTCTATACGCTGTATGAGGGCGTGGGGTCGGTGAAGTCGATCGACGAGAGCCTGAAGCTGGGCGCAAACCATCCGATGGGGCCGCTGGAACTGGCCGATTTCATCGGGCTGGACACCTGCCTCGCCATCATGAACGTGCTGCATGAGGGGCTGGCCGACACGAAATACCGCCCCTGCCCGCTGCTGACGAAGTATGTCGAGGCTGGCTGGCTGGGCCGCAAGACGCAGCGCGGGTTCTATGACTACCGGGGCGAGGTTCCGGTTCCGACGCGGTGACGGCGGGTCAGGCGCGCAGGCGTAGCGCCCGGTCGAATGGTGGCCAGAGCGGCAGTGTCGCCAGCAGGATGAACAGCAGCGACACTACGAAAAAGGCGATCGTCCCTGCGGTCCAGACGACCCAAGAGGCGACGCAGAAGGTCGCGAGCATGATCCCCGCGCCTATCCTGCGGGACGGCGGCCAAAGCAGCAGGACGCCGCCCGCCGTCTGCACGACGCCGAAGGCGATTGTCAGCGGATCACTGAACCCGGCCGCCCGGAACAGCGCCATCTCGGCGGGCAGGCGGACGAGTTTGGTTATGCCGGTCGCCAGCGACAGCAGCACCAGCGCCGCGAAGCCGATCAGGGCCGCGATCCGGATCATCCAGCACCATCCTGCATGTCGCACCACGCACGAAAGATCCGTCCAAGCTCGTCCGCTTTCGCCACCAGATCGTCCGCGCCGGCAATCTTGAACGACCGGCCCTCTGGCCCGTCTCCGGCAAGGTTCGGGAAGGCACCCGGAATCGTGCCGCCCTTGTGGAACATCAGGCTGACATGCGCCTTCGCGCGCGGAAAGAACGAGGCGATGTTGCCCTTGTAGGTGAAGGTCGGGGCCTGCCACTTGACGCATTCGCCGATGCGCGGGTCGGCTGCAAGGATGACCTCGCGCACCCGCTGGACAAGGTCCTTCTGCGGATTGTCATAACCCGCCATCCAGGCGTCAACCTCTGCCGAACCGCTTGTCATGTTGCCCCCATCTCCAGCACGGTCTCAAGTTCGGCGATCAGCCCGTCGGGGCGCATCCGGTAGCGGTTGGTCCCGCTGCCCCTGCCCCCCGGCAAGCCCGGCGACAGGCACGTCCAGCGGATGCGGATTTCCGGCCCGGCAGTCTCGGCATGGTCGATCCGTATCCGCATTTCCGGCAGCGGATAATCCCAGCCGCGTGCCATCGCCTGCATGATCGCCGCGCGACCGCTATGCCGCTGCACCTGACCGCTGAACGGCTCGATATAAAGCGCATCCTCGGCAAAGGCCGCTTCCATCTCGGTCGCCGCTGCGCGACCGGCTTGCATGGCGGCGAAGAAATTCGCAATCTGGAACGGGATATGCGTCACGGGAGCCTGCCTTCTTGCTGACCAAGGATGGTATTTCGACCCTTTCGCGCGCCATCGAGGGGCTGAACCGCGGCGACGCCGCAGGCTGGGCGGCGCTGGCGCCCCTGACCCGGATCGCCGCAGGCGGTGCCGATGTCTCCATCGATTTCACCACCGAAACGACGCTCGGGGCCCCGCTTGTCGTTGTCCGCCCGGCGGCAGGCCCGCGCCTGCCCGACACCCTGACCGCCCGCCAGCGGGAGGTTGCCGGGGCTCTCGCACGGGGCCAGTCGAACAAGGCCATCGCGCGCGACCTCGGCATCGCGCCCTCGACGGTCAAGGACCATGTGGCCGCGATCATGCAGGCGGTCGGTGTCGCGCGCCGGGCTGAACTTGCGGTCTATCTTCATGGCGGGCAAATTCGCTGACCGCGCGCCGCCTGTCCATCCGCCAGATGGCGGGGCGGACGATCCGGCGCGCCCTGTGAGATTCAACAAGTCCGATCCACGGTCAAACAGCGCCGGATCATCCCGATCCCGCTGGCAGCACCTGCCGGAACAATGGTGGGCTACCGCCCTGTCAGCCAAAGATCACCAAAAACTTAACAAGAATTCTTGTTCTGGATTTTATTTAAGTTTCAGATACTTGACCCTGTGTCCACATGTGGACACGCCAATTCACTGCCCCAGAGCCAGCGTGTGCTCCCTCAGCCAGGCCAGAAACCCCCTCGGATTCCCCTCCCAGTCCTTCAGGACACTCGCCGGGACCGGCTCGCCGATATGCGGGCGCTGGGGTTTGAAGAGGGCCTTCTTGATCTCGTACAGCAGCAGGCTCTGCCGCAGCGTCGCCGACAGCTTGTTCGCGATCTGATAGGCCCGCGTGTTCTGCCCCGGAAAACGGACCGGCACGATCGTCGCCCCGCTGCGATGCACCATCTTGTGCGTGAAGACGTTCCACTCCGCCTCGATGGCGGGGCCGAACCAGCCCTCCGACGACGCCACCTGGCCGGCCGGAAAGAGGATGATGACGCCCCCCTTGGCGAGGTGCGCCATCGTGATCGCCCGCATCTCCAGCCCCAGTTCGCGGGAATTCTCTTCATGCGGGAAGGGCACCGGGATCATGAATTCCTCGACCTCGGGGATGCCCGTCAGCAGCGACCGGGTCAGGATCCTGAAATCCGACCGGACGCGGTTGACCATCTCGGCCAGGATCATGCCGTCGACCAGACCGTGCGGATGGTTCGAGGCGATCACCACCGGCCCGGTCCGGGGAATGCGGGCGATTTCTTCAGGCGGGGTCAGGATGTCGATCCCCATGTGCTTGATCGCCTTCGGCCAGAAGGGCGCGCCGGTGGGCGCGCCGGTCCGTTCGAATTCACGGATCAGGCGCAGCAGCTGCACCTTGGCTGTCAGCCATTCGATGGTGCGGATCGTGTTGGCCTTCAGCGGGTTCCTGAAGGTGCCCGCATAGGACAGGCGGCGCATGTCATAGGGCTTGGACTGCGCGAACTGCCGGGGGTATTCAGTGGCCACAACCAACAAGACGCTCCCGTGCCCAGATGCGGGACCGGGGTCAGAACGTCTCGCCGAACCGTTCGGCGACGAGGCTCTCCAGGGCCTGGGCGAGCTTGTCGGCCTCGTTCCCGCTTGTCCTGATGTCAATAGAGGTTCCCTTGGACGCTGCCAACATCAAAAGGCCCATGATGCTGTCGCCGGACACGCGCATGCCGTCCTTTTCGACCTCGGCCTTCGCATCATGCGCCTCGACGACCTCGACGAACCGGGCCGAAGCCCGCGCATGCAGACCTTTCTCGTTGACGATCAGCAGGCGCCGTTCGCTCACTGGCTGCCCTGACCCGTGCCGACATAGGAATTGATGTATTTCCGCCCGGCTTCCAGGGCCGAGGACACCGCGTCGGGCACGGCAAGCTGACGGGACTTGGCCAGCTTCACCAGCATCGGCAGATTGGCGCCGTAGACGATCTGCCGCTTGGGTCCCGTGCAGGCCAGCAGCGACAGGTTGGACGGCGATCCGCCGAACATGTCGGTGACAACGACGACGCCGTCGCCCGTGTCAACGGCATCGGCGGCATCGCAGATTTCCGACTGCTTGCGGGCGCGGTCATGGTCTTCCTCGATCGAGATCGCGCGGATCCCGGTCTGCTTTCCGACCACGTGCTCGACGGCGGAAAGATATTCCCGCGCCAAGCCCCCATGTGCGACGATGACGATACCGATCACACCCGGCTATCCACCTAAGACTCCGGGCAACTGGCTGGCCCGTCGTTCCAATTCACGGTGCCTCTTAGACACCTGCCACCCTGCCTCTGCAAGCGCCTTGGCCAGTTTTTCCGCAACGGCAACGGACCGGTGTTGCCCGCCCGTGCACCCGAAGCCGATTGCGACGTGACTTTTTCCTTCCTGGATATGAGCGGGCAGCAGGAACGCGACCAGATCGCGGATCCGGTCGAAAAACTCGGCGAAACGCGGGTCCGATTCGACGAAAGCGGCAACGTCGGGCGAGGTGCCGTTCTGTGCCCGAAGCGCGGCGTCCCAATGCGGATTCTTCAGGAACCGGCAATCGAACATCATGTCCAGCCCGCGCGGCACGCCGCGCTTGTAGCTGAAGGAATGCAGCGACACGACCAGCCGGTCATGCGCGCCCACATCGAAGAATCCGGCGATTTCAGCCTTCAGGTCATGCGGCGACAGGTCCGACGTGTCGATCAGCACGTCGGCCCGGACACGGATCGGGGCGAGCAGGTCGATCTCGCTCAGCACACCTTCGGAGGGCGCGTCGGCCGGTGACAGGGGATGACGTCTGCGGGTTTCGTTGTAGCGGCGCACAAGATCATCGGGGCGGCAGTCGAGGAACAGCACCTCGGGGTCGATTTCGGGCAGGCGTGTCAGCGTGTCGATCAGTTCGATCAGAGCGATGGCCGAAAAGTCGCGGTTCCGGACGTCGATGCCCAGCGCGACCGGCCTGCTGATCGGCGGGCCGTCGAGCAGGCGCGGCACAAGCGACAGCGGCAGGTTGTCGATAGCCTCATAGCCCAGATCTTCCAGCGCGTGAATCGCGGTCGACCGCCCTGCCCCGGATGGGCCGGTGACGAGCACAACGCGCTGCCCGGATCGCCGCATGTCTTC